>CAWGYK010000005.1:0-81586 GCA_963826835.1 uncultured Acidimicrobiaceae bacterium | reverse complement strand
CCCACGGCACCGAGGACCAGCGGCTGCGGTACCTGCCCGCGATCCTCTCCGCCGAGGAGATCTGGTGCCAGCTCTTCAGCGAGCCTGACGCCGGGAGCGACCTGGCATCGCTCAGCACCCGGGCGACGCCGATCGACGGGGGCTTCGAGGTCACGGGACGCAAGGTCTGGACCTCCTACGCCCAGTTCGCCTCCTGGGGGTTGTGCCTGGCCCGCACCGACGCTGACGCGCCGCGACCCCAACAGGGCATCACGGCGCTGATCGTCGACATGGCCGATCCCGGCGTCGACGTGCGCCCATTGGTGCAGATGACCGGTGACGCCGAGTTCAACGAGGTCTTCCTGACCGACGTGTTCGTGCCGGCGGAGCACGTGGTGGGGATCGAGGGCCAGGGGTGGACCGTCGCCGGCTCGACCTTGGCCCACGAGCGCGGGACCAACTTCCCCTTCAAGGAGCAGGTCGTCCACGAGGGCTACCTGGCCCTGTTGTACGAGGAGGCCCGCCGCAACGGCACGCTGGACGATCCCGTGGTCGCCGACGCGCTCGCCCGGGCCTACATCGATCTCAACGTGCTCCGGCTGCACAACCTGCGCACCCTGACCCGGCTCGGGCGCGGGGAGGAGCCGGGCCCCGAATCGAGCTGGATCAAGCTCGCCTGGACCGCCATGACGCAAGGCCTGTCCGATGCGGCGCTGCTCGTCACCGGCCGGGACCCGGCATCCGCCGAGGCCGGACCGTGGGCGCGTCAGTGGCTGTGGAGCAAGGCGGCCGGTATCGCCGGTGGGACGTCGCAGGTCCAACGCGACATCATCGCCGGCCGGATTCTCGGCCTACCCCGCTGAACTCCGTCAGCCCGGCGCGCCACCGGCGGCGCGGTGATGGCGGTGACGGACGTAGAGCATCGTGACCAGGATGCCGACCGCGAGTCCCACCAGCAACGTGACGACGTCCCGCACGGAGTAGTGACCGGTGAAGATGCGACCGAGCCCATAGGCGCTGGCGCTCACCGACACCGCGAAGCCGAGCGACGCCAGTAAATTCCAGAGCACGAACTGACCGTGTTTCATCTTGGCCGTGCCCGAGACGATGGCGGGCGTGCAGAAGACGGCGAGGCGACCCCAGCGGGCGTAGGCCCGCTCGCCTCGCTCGACGATGCGCCGGCGCCCGGCCTGGTGCTTGCCCGGGCGCTCCAGCAGCTCGCGGCCCCAGCGGTTCCCGATGGCGTACCCGATCAGGCCACCGACCTCGCCGGCGACGGTGGCGACTCCCACGACGAGAGCCAGGTTGAGGTCCCCCTGGCTGGCGCCGACGCCGGCCGCCCCGAGCGCGGTGGCGCCGACGAAGGGCACCCCAGCCCAGGAGGCCGCCACGGCCACGAACAGACCCAGGTACACCCACCAGTCACCGGCGACGTCGAGCGCCGCCAACGTGTGCACGGCGGGCGCCTCAGCGTCGGGCCAGGCTGCGCCCGGCCCACCACGTCGGCCCTGGGCGCGCGGACGTCACGTGGCCGGCGACGGGTTGGCGGCGCCGGCTGCCTCCTCCGGGGCCTCGGAGCCGGCGAGGAACGCAATGCCGACGATCGCGACCACCAGCCCGATGATGGTCGACCCCGAGTGGCCGGTGCCAGTCTTCGACAGCGACTCGCCGTAGACGGCAATGCCGAGGATCACGCTCGAGAACAGCGTGACCGAATTGCTCGACGCCATGGCGGGCGCCAGCACGCCGGTCTTGAGGGCGGACTGCTGCAGCGCGAAGCCGCTCACGGCGGAGAGGATCAGCACGTAGATCGACCAGTTGCCGACGAGCGCCAGGACGCCACCACCGATCTCGGTCACGAAGGTCTTCGTCACCGCCGCCTGGAGGCCGTAGCCGAGGCCGGCAGCGGCGCCGAAGACGAGCGCCTTGGAGGCACCCGTGAAGTGCCGGCCCAGCAGGAACAGGCCGAGCACGAGGGCGGCGGTGATGAGGCAGGCCGCCCACCAGGCTGCCGCTCCCGGGTGGTTCGTTCCCCCCTGGGGCTGCCCGGCCGAGATGAAGAAGATGATGCCGAACAGCGTGAGCGTCGCTCCGGTCAGCTCACGGCGCCCGATATGTTGGTTCGTCAGCAGCGCACCGAGGGGCAGTGCGACGACCAGGCTGAGCGCGGTGAGGGACTGCACCACGACGAGCGAGCCGCGATCGAGTGCCATCGCCTGCACGACCCAGCCGGCGGATTGCAGCGCGGTGCCGGCGAGCCAGACGGGGCGGTGCAGGATCTGGAGGAGGAATCGCGGGTCGTCACCGGTCGCCGCGGTGGAGAGCGTGCCCTTCTGTTGGAGGACCGTGCCGAGCGCGAACAGCACGGCCGCCAAGATGGCCAGCGCCTCACCCATGCCGACCAGGTTAGTGAGATACCCCGGCAGATTGCGGGTGCGGCGTAACCTGTTCCATGCGCGGAAGCGAATTGCTGTCCCGGCGGGCGGCCAGCAATCTGGCCGCGGTGAAGATGGACCTCGCCGCGGCGACGGAGGAGGGCGACGCGGACCGGGTGGCTCTGCTCCAGGCCCTGATGTCCGTCGAGGGACAGATCCTGCTGTACCGTCCCCAGCTGCAGCACTACGCACTGCTCTTCGGCGATCTCGAGACGGCAGAGCACGTGGCGGTCTTCGTCCCCGGCGTCGGCGACGGGACCAACCTGTGCGACGACTGGATCCCCGGGGCCCGCCACCTCTACGAGGAGGCACCCTCGACCGCGGTCGTGCTGTGGAAGGGCTACGACAACCCGGCCGACGTGCTGGCCGCCGCTGCCGGTTCCATCGAGTGCAACGAGGATCTCACGACGGCCGCCCACGACCTGACGGAGTTCGTCGCCGCACTCGCCCTGGAGCCGGAGCAGTCGCTGACTGTGATCGCCCACAGCTTCGGGTCGATCGTGACCGGAGCCGCGTTGGCCGACGCCGGCCTCCAGGTCACCGACGTCGTTGTTGCGGGCAGTCCGGGGATGACCGTCGAGGAACTGCGCGACCTGCATCTGGAGAAGGCGCACTTCTACTCGGAGCAGGCGCCGGGCGATGCCATCGCCGAGCTCGGGGTCTTCGGGACGGCGCCCGCCTCGCCGACCTTCGGGGGCACGAGGATGAGCACCAACGCGCCGGACCATCCTGCGGTGACCGCGCACTCGCGTTACTTCGAGCCGGGCTCGGAGGCACTGGAGAACATGGTCGACGTCGTCACGGGCCAGTACGACGACATCTCGCGGCAGCGGGCGGCCTTCCCCGAGATCGCCGGTGGCCTGGTGGCCTGGGCCCTGCGCATGCCGATCGAGCCGCTCCGTGCCGTCGGGCGCCACTACAGGGGCCCGGGCTTCCGGGTGCTGGTGAACTGGTGCCGTTTGGTCGACCTCGGAGCGAGCGAGACGGGCAACCTGGTCTGCGAGGTCCTCGACGAGGGGGAGCGGGTACTGCTGTGGTTCGCCCACCGGGTGGGGGCGCTGCATCCGCACGAAGGGGTGCCGGGCCCGGAGCCGGAGCCGCAGAGCCCCGACGTGGGGGGACCCGAACCGGCGTGAAACCGTCGCGGCCGGTCCCCCACGTGCTCACGATCGGACTACGGGGGGCGCTGCGACGCTCTCCGGTCTCCCTCTGGGACGGCTGCGCCCTCAAGCCCTGAGGACGTCACTCCGGTTGGCTCGCCTTGCGCGAGCCGAGACAGAGCCGAAACGGAGCCGGGCGACCGGTGCGCCGTCAGCCGGCCGCGCCGATGGTGATGTCGTAATTGCCGTGCTCGTCGAGCACCGCCACGTCGGAGGGCGCCAGCACGACGACGGTAAAGGGCTCTTCAATGAGCGCGGGACCCTCGACCACGACGCCGGCCCCGAGTGCGGCGCCGTCGTAGACCGCGGTCTCCACGAACCCCGCGCCGAGATGCACCGGCCGGGCGCCCCTGCGGGCATCGGCGGCATGGGTCACGTCGCCCAGGCGGGCCAGCACGGGGGGTTTGGGGGTGGCGCCGCGCTGCACAAGGCGGATGCCGCGTACCAGGGGCTGCTGGGTGGGGAAGGCGAAGCCGCGGGCCGACTCGTGCTGGTGATGGAAGCGGTCGGCGAGGTCCAGCAGGTGCTCCTCGGAGAGCGACTCGCCCTCGGGCAGGGGCACCGACATGTCGAAGTTCTGGCCGTGGTAGCACATCTGCGCGAAGAGGTCGGCCTGCACCGCGCCCGGGGCGAGGCGCGCCGGAGCCAGCTCCGCCTCTGCCTCGACGCGCAGCTCACCGGCGAGTTCTCGCACGCGGGCCAGGTCGATGTCGGACAGCTTCACGACGTAGGCGCGCATCAGGTCGACCACGTAGTCCGAGACCAACAGCCCGAGCGCGGAGAAGGCCGGTGACGTCTTGGGGACCAGCACGCGTCGGATGCCGAGCTCGCGAGCCTGGGCCCAGGCGTGCACCGGCCCGCCGCCGCCGTAGGCCACCAGCGACAGGGTGCGTGGGTCGGCGCCGTGTTGGGACAGCACCTTGCGCACGGCGTTGGCCATGTTGGCGTTGACGATGCGCTGGATCGCCCAGGCGGCGTCGTCGACGTCGAGGCCGAGCGGCCCAGCGACGTCGCGGGCGATGGCGGCGCGTCCGGACTCCACGTCGAGCTCCATGCGACCGCCGGCGAAGCCCTTGGCCGGGAGGTAACCGAGCACCGCGTCGCTGTCGGTGACGGTGGCCTGCGTGCCGCCGCGGGAGTAGCAGACCGGCCCCGGCACCGAGCCCGCGGAGTCGGGGCCGACGAGCAGTGCGCCCTGGCGCACACGGGCGATGGAGCCCCCGCCCGCCCCCACGCTGTGGATGTCGACCATGGGGAGGTTGACGTAGTAGCGGTGGCGCCAGTTCCAGTCCGTGGCGACCGCGGGCTGCCCCCGCTGCACCAGGCACGCGTCGTAAGAGGTGCCGCCCATGTCGGCCGCCACGAAGTCGTGCACGCCGCTGCGGCCGGCAGCCACCGCCGCTCCCATGACGCCGCCCGTCGGGCCCGAACCGAGGAGGGAGACGGCGCGCCGCTGCACTGACTGCGGCGGCATGACGCCGCCGCTGGACTGCATGAGCACGACCTGGCCGTCGAACCCGGACAGGCGCAGCTTCTCGACCAGCCGGTCCACGTAGGCGGAGATCTTCGGTGCGACGTAGGCGTTGACGAGGGTCGTCGAGGTGCGTTCGAACTCGGGCGCGCGGGGGAGCACCTCGTGGGACAGCGAGATGTGGCCGACGTCGGGGAACTCCTCCAGGATCAGCTCCCGGGCGCGTTGCTCGTGGTCGGCGTTGACGAAGCTGAAGAGGAAACACACAGCGATCGATTCCACGCCCAGCTTCTGGAGGCGGCGCACCCCCCGCCGCACCGCCTCCTCGTCGAGTGCGAGGACGACGTTGCCCTCGAAGTCACAGCGCTCCGGGATGGGGATGCGGGCACGCCGCCGCGCGATCGGTACCGGCGGCGGCGCCGTGGGGTCCCAGATCTCCTCCTTGTGGTCACGTCGCAGCTCAATCTCGTCGCGGTGCCCCTCGGTGGCCAAGAGGCCGGTGGGGGCACCGGTCATCTGGATCATCGTGTTGTCGGCCGTCGTGGTCCCGTGGACGAAGGCCTCCAAGTTCGCGCAGAAGACCTCGGGGTCGACCCCGAAGGTGCCGGCAAGCTGCTCCATTCCGGTGAGCACCCCGACGGACTGGTCGTCGGGCGTCGTGGGCGTCTTGTCCAGGACGACCCGGCCGTCGGGCGTGATGCAGATCAGGTCGGTGAACGTGCCGCCCACGTCGACGCCGACCCGGTAGCCACCCTGCGCCATGCCCATCCTCCCCGGCCGCCCCCCGGCGGGGCGGGTGAGGCACGATCCTAACCTGACATGAACGTCAGCAATTGGGGTCGCCGCCACGCTACGTTTGCCCGATGCCCATCTGGCTGAGCGAGCAGGAGTACGCCACGCTGCGGGCCGCCTGTGCCCAGATGCTGCCCTCCGGCGAGGGCACGCCGGGGGCGGAGGAGGCCGGCGTGGCCGACTACATCGACGGTTTCCTCGGCGCCTTCTCGTTCGACCCGCCCCGCATCTGGGCCGGCGGCCCGACCTCGGGACGGAAGGGAGGCGCCGCCGGCTTCGCCACCTTCATCCGGCTGGCGCCCCTGGACGAGTTGGCCTGGCGCATGCGTATCGAGGGTTCCCAGGGGCGGCCCGAACGCGAGTTCAACGGGCCGGTCGTGGGGCTCCAGGAGCGGTACCGGGCCGGCCTCGCCGCGCTGGGGGGCGACTTCGCCGAGGTCGAGGGCCGCGAGCAGCGCCGCCGCCTGCGCTCCGACGAGAAATTCTGCCGCGCTCCTGTGGGAGCACTGCTGTCAGGGTATGTACGGCGCGCCCGAGTACGGGGGCAACCGCGACGGTGTCGGCTGGGCCTACATCGACTACGAGGGTGACGTGCAGCCCCGTGGCTACAGCGACGCGGAGGTGTCGCAGCCGTGACGTCCAGCGCCATCATCATCGGTTCCGGGCCCGGGGGCTCCACGGCGGCCGAGGTGCTGACCCGGGCCGGCTGGTCCGTCGTCATCATGGAGAAGGGCCGCAACCACCTGCTCGACCCCGACGACCTGACCCGGCCGTCCGGCGACTACTCCAACGACGAGATCAAGTTCATCTCGCGCCACTTCCTCGGGCCCGACCCGCTGGTGGAGCCGCGGGCCTTTCGCCGCTCGGTGGACGAGGGCGAGCACACACACGTCGGCGAGGTGAACTCCATCCCGACCACGGTCGGCGGGGGCGGGACCCATGCCGACGGGAAGGTGCCGCGCTTCCGGGAGGAGGACTTCGGCCTCTTGTCCACCTACGGACCGCAGGAGGGCGCCGCGGTCGGCGACTGGCCCCTCGACTACAACGAGCTCGAGCCGTACTACGCGGAGGTCGAGCGGGCCATCGGGGTGTCGGGCGCGCGGGCGCCAACCCGTTCGCCGCCTGGCGTTCGGGGCCTTACCCGATGCCCCCCGGCGCCCCGATGTACGGGGCGGTGCTGTCGTCGGCCGCCGCCGAGAGGGTGGGCCTGCATCCCTACGAGGCACCCACGGCGGCCAACAGCATCGCCTACGACGGCCGCCCGGCCTGCAACAACTGCGGCTACTGCGCGTTCTTCGGCTGCCCGATCCACGCCAAGGGCGACCCGGTGGCACTGCTCACCAAGGCGATGGCGACCGGGCGGGTCGAGCTCATGCCCGAGACCTACGTCAGCCGCATCGTGACCGATGGCCGGCGGGCAACCGGTGTCGACTTCATCGGGCCCGACGGGGTGACCCGCACGAGAGAGGCCGAGCTCGTCGTGGTGGCCGGCGGCGCCATTGAGACGCCGCGCCTGCTCCTCCTCTCGGGCCTCGAGCACCCGGCACTCGGCAAGTACCTGATGGTCCACTTCCAGACCATCGTCGTGGGGCACTTCGCGAACCTGCGCCTCCACCCGCACAAAGGTCGCGCCGTCACCCACGTGCACGACGACGCCATGGTCCAGGACGACGGCTCCCGCCAGGCGGCGGCCGGCGCCGGCCTGCCGTGGTTCCGCGGCGGTCTGGTCGAGCACAGCGGGGGCGGCCTGCCCATCATGGAGGCGCGCTACTCGCCCTGGGGCCGTTTCCACGCCCAGGCCATGCGCGACTCGAACATGCGCGAGCGCATGTGGGCGTTCATCATGCAGGGGGAGGACCTGCCCTACGCGACCAACACGGTCGACCTGAGCCCGTCCATCCGCGACGCCCGGGGTTTCCCGGTGGCGCGGGTGACCTATCAGCCGGGACACCACGAGCTGGCGGCGTCGAAATACCACGGCAAGATCCTGCAGTCCGTGCTGGAGGAGATGGGCGCCGAGTGGGTACTGCACACCTCGTCCCCGGGCGTGTCCTCCAACGCGCTGGGCACGACGCCGATCCCCGAGAGCCGCCACGTCATGGGCACGGTGCGCATGGGGGACGACCCCGACACCTCCGTCGTCGACCGTTGGGGACGGGTGCACGCGCTCGACAACGTCGTGGTGGCCGACTCCTCCGTGTTCGTGACCTCGAGCGGCTACGGGCCGACGCTGACGCTGGTCGCACTGGCGGCCCGCGCCGCGCACCACCTGGCGGGGACCAAGCCGGGCTGACGCCGGCCGGAGTCCCAGTTCTGTCAGACTGCCGGGGTGCGGAAGGGCGCCCGTGTGGTCACCGGTTGCCTCGCCCTCGTCGTTCTGAGTGCCGGCGCGATCTTCGGAGGGGTGTGCGGGCTGGTCCCGCCTGGAGTGGCCGGGGCGGCCACCCTGAATCACCCGGTGGTGGGTGTGGTGGCCACCCCCGACGGCAAGGGGTACTGGGAGGTGGCGTCCGACGGCGGGATCTTTGCACTCGGGGACGCCGCATTCGAGGGGTCGATGGGCGGCCAGCCGCTCGACGCGCCGGTGGTGGGCATGGCGGCTACGCCCGACGGCAACGGCTACCGGGAGGTGGCGTCCGACGGCGGCATCTTCGCCTTCGGGGACGCCGCGTTCGAAGGGTCGATGGGCGGCCAGAGCCTGAACGCGCCGGTGGTGGGCATGGCGGACACGCCGGACGGCAGGGGGTACTGGGAGGTGGCGTCCGACGGCGGCATCTTCGCCTTCGGGAACGCGGCGTTCGAGGGGTCGATGGGCGGCCAGAGCCTGAACGCGCCGGTGGTGGGCATGGCGGCCACTCCCGACGGCAAGGGGTACTGGGAGGTGGCGTCCGACGGCGGCATCTTCGCCTTCGGTGACGCCGTGTTCGACGGGTCGATGGGCAAGCAACCGCTGGCGGCGCCGATGGTGGGCATGGCGGCCACCCCCGACGGAAACGGGTACTGGGAGGTGGCGTCGGACGGTGGCGTCTTCGCCTTCGGGGATGCCACCTTCGAGGGCTCCGAGGGCGGCCACCATCTGGACGCGCCCCTGGTGGGCATGGCGATCACCCCCCATGGAAAGGGCTATTGGGAGGTGGCGTCCGACGGCGACAGCTTCCCCTTCGGTGACGCCGGTCCCGTCGGGCCGCCGCCGTCGGTACCGCCCAGGGTCGCCTTCTACGGGGACTCGTTGGGCATGCAGGCCGGCCAGGAGTTCACGGCCCTCGCGCAGGCGGCCGGCGGTTCGGCGTACTTTCGGGCATACCCCGGCACCGCCGTCTGCGACTGGCTCCCGAGCATGCCCGCGGACGACGCCGCCTTCCACCCCACCGCGGTGGTCATCGAATTCGCCGGCAACGACTACACGCCGTGCGTGGCGAACGACCCGATCGGATCTCCCCAGTACTACGCGGCCTACAGAGCCGACACGCAAGCCGCAATCGACCTGTTTCGCGCCGACGGGGCGGAGGTCTATCTCGTGGGCCTGCCCTACGACGAGTCGTCGAGCCTGAACCTGAACATCGCCGCTCTGAATCAGCTCTACGCCTCGCTGGCAGCGGTCAACACGGGCGTCGACTACGTCGATGCGGGGCAGGCCGTCATGGCCTACGGGGCCTTCACGTGGACGCTCCCGTGTCTTCCCGGAGAGCCCTGCACCGGTCCGTCCGGCACCAACGTGGTGCGGTCGCCGGACGGGGTGCACTTCTGCCCGAGCGGGACCGTGACCGTGGTGGACTACTTCGCCGAGTGCAGCGTGTACTCGTCGGGAGCCTTCCGGTTCGCCTCGGCCATGTTGAGCCCCGTGCTCCGCGGGTGACCCAGCCGCACCCGTGGGCGGGGCGGGCCCGGCGTCGCGCTGACCTGGCCAAGTACCCCTAGCGGACGCCGCGGGTGAGCAGCATGGTGCCGGCGATCGGGCCGCCACCGTTGGCGACCGCCGCCACCTCGGGGTTCCGGCCGCCCGGCCGCACCACCTGGCGCTGACCACCCTCGCCGCGCAGCTGCACGCAGGCCTCGTGGATGAGGGAGAAGCCGTGCAGTCGCCCGCCCGAGAGCTGGCCGCCCGCCGTGTTGAGGGGCAGCAGACCGTGGCGGGCGATGTTCGCCCCACCCTCAATGAAGGGTCCGCTCTCGCCGCGACCGCAGAAACCCAGAGCCTCGAGCCAGACGATGGTGAGCACGCTGAAGCCGTCGTAGAGCTGCGCAGTGTCGACGTCGGCCGGTGTGAGCTCGGTGCGTTCCCACATGGAGGCCGCGGCGTCGCGCGCCGCCATCGTCGTCATGTCGTCGAACTGGTCCCAGCTCGGCCGGCCCCGCAGCGCGGTGCCCACGGCGTTGATCTGCACGGCCGGGTGGTCGAGGTCGCCCGCCACGTCGCGGTGGGACACGATGAACGCCGTCGACCCGTCGCAGGGCGCGTCGCAGTCGAAGAGGCACAGTGGCGTCGTGATCATGCGCGCCGCCAGGTAGTCCTCCATCGTCATGGGGTCCGTGTAGACGGCCTTGGGGTTCAGGGCGGCGTTGCGCCGTCCGTTGAGGGCGATCTGGCCCAGCTGCTCGCGGGTCAGGCCGAACTCGTACATGCGGCGCTGGCCCACCATGGCGATCCAGTTGGCCGCCGAGACGGCGCCGTAGGGGAGTGACCACTGCATGAAGCTGCCGAAGCGGGGAGCGGAGCCGCCCCCGCCCGATCCGCCGATGCCACCACGCCCACTCGTGCCCTGGGCCGAGCCCTCGGTGACCGTGCGGTAGACGAGGACGTGCCGGGCCAGGCCGGCGGCGACGGCCAGCGAGGCGGCGATGACGGCGCGCAGCTGCGCCGCCCCCTCGCCGCCGCCGTCGTGCCAGTTCAGGGACAGGCCCAGCGCGTCCTGGACCTCGGGCGTCGAGGGGCCGCCAAAGCCCGGCGTCCCCGCCCCCATGCCGGGGTAGGTCGAGAGCCCGTCGATGTCGTCCCTGGTCAACCCGGCGTCGGCGATGGCGGCCAGGGCGGCCTCCACCGTCAGGTCGAGTTCGGAGCGCCCGAGCCGCCGCCCGACCGCCGACTGCCCGATCCCCGAGATCACGGCCCGCCGCTCCAGCGGCTCCTCCGCCGGGCGCGGGCTCACGACGCCTCCTCGGCGGGCGTGAAGAGCGGGAGCCAGACGTCCTCCACGTGCTCGAACAGGACGCGCACGGGCATCCCGATGCGCACATCGTCGGGCTCCACGTCGACGAGGTTCGTCGTCAGGCGCACGTCCGGCTGCTCGTCGATCGACACCCAAGCGATGATGTAGGGGTCGCTTCCTGGGATCCACTGCTGGTAGTTGACGGTGAACGTCTCGACGTGGCCCCGGCCGCTGAGCTCGTGCGGCGCCACGTCGCGCGAGAGGCAGCGCGGGCAGATGGGCCCTGGTGGGTGAATATGGAACCCGCAGGCGTTGCAGCGCAGCATTCGCAGCACACCGTCGGCGCCCGAGGTCCAGAAGAAGGCGACGTCGTCGCTGAGACGCGGGAGGAGACGCACAATCGGGCCATTGGCAACCATGGCGGCATGTTGGCACAGGCGCGGCGACCGGCGCCCAATGGCGCGGCGCCAACCGGCGCCCAATGGCGCGGCGCCAACCGGCGCCCAATGGCGCGGCGCCCTCAGCCCGCGAGGATCCCCGTCGAGACGAGCGCGGCCCGGGCACCGTCCACGCCACGGACATGCTCGGCCCCGAAGCCGGCCCTCGCGGCAGCTTCCACGTTGACCGCGTTGTCGTCGAGGAAGAGGACCTTGTCCCGTCCGACCGGCAGGCGCGCCGCCACAGCGTCGAAGATCGCGACATCGGGCTTGACCAAGCCCAGCTCGAAGGAGAGGAAGCGGTAGGTGAAGACCTCGGTCAGCGGGGTCCCCTCGTAGTTGGCTCCCCACTGGTAGGAGTTCATGTTGGAGAGGAAGCCCGCCGACGCCGTTGCCTGGACGGCGGTGACGAGCTCCAGCGCGCCGTCGTAGGGGGGCTGGGGCCAGCCACCGAACTCGCGGAGGAAGGCGGACGGTTCCAGGTCGAGCTCCCAGTCGTCCACGACCCCGGCAGCGAACGCCTCTGGGGTGCATCCGCCGGCCTCGAAGCGGCGCACCCAGCGGCAGCTCAGCCAGCGCGCCCATAGGTCCTCGTCGCTCCCGATGCCGGTCAATTCCCGCATGGGCGCCACCCCGCCGGGCTCGATGAGCACCCCGCCGAGGTCGAAGAGGACGAGCTCGGTACGGGTCCCCGTCACGGCTGCGATGCTAGAGCCCGGCGGCCGGAGGGTTGAGTACACTCTTTTACAAGGGCAGGATGGGCGCAATCGACGGGGCGGTCGCGCGCACCCGGCCACCGCTCCAGGACCGAGGAAAGGGAGGACCGCGTGAAGCTGTCCATGACGTTGAGCTACGCCGGCGGGTTCGCCGAGTCCGCCCGCCAGGCGGCGGAGCTGGAGAAGGTCGGGCTGGACGTGGTCTGGGTGGCCGAGGCCTACAGCTTCGACGCCCCCAGCTACATGGGGTACCTGGCCGCCAAGACGGAACGCGTGGAGATCGGCTCGGCGATCCTGCCCATCTACAGCCGCACGCCGACGCTCATCGCCATGACAGCCGCCGGCATCGACGCCATCTCCGGGGGCCGCTGCCACCTCGGGCTGGGCGCCTCGGGTCCCCAGGTGATCGAGGGCTTCCACGGCGTCCCCTACGACCGCCCGCTCACCCGCACCCGCGAGATCATCGAGATCTGCCGCGACGTCTGGGCCCGCGAGGCGCCGCTGACCCATGACGGAGCGGCGTACCACATCCCCGTGCCGGCCGGGGAGGGGACGGGCCTGGGCAAGCCCTTGAAGCTGATCAACCACCCCGTGCGGTCCCGCATCCCGATCTGGGTCGCCGCACTCGGCGAGAAGAACGTGACGATGACGGCCGAGGTGGCCGACGGCTGGCTCCCCATCTTCTTCATGCCCGAAAAAGTCAAGGAGGTCTTCGGGCCGTCACTGCGCGCCGGCGCGGCCAAACGCGACCCCTCGCTCGACACGCTGCAGATCGCCGCCGGCGGCCTCCTGGCCATCGGCGAGTTCGACGAGGTGGCGTCCATCCGCGACATGGGCCGCGGTGGCGCCGCGCTCTACATCGGCGGCATGGGCGCCAAGGGGAGGAACTTCTACAACGCGCTGGCCTGCCGCTACGGCTACGAGAAGGAGGCCGCCGAGATCCAGGATCTCTACCTGTCGGGCCAGAAGAAGGAGGCTGCGGCGCTGGTGCCGACCGAACTGCTCGAGGCGACGTCGCTCTGCGGCCCCGAGTCCTACATCAAGGAGCGCGTGGCTGCGCTGGCCGAGGTCGGGGTGACCCATCTCAACGTGACGCCGGTGGGCCCCGATCCTGTGGCCATGATCGAGAAGCTGCGAAGCTGGGTCTAAGCGGGGCACCCGAGAGGAGGAACCATGCACGACCTGATCATCCGCGGCGGCACGATCGCCGACGGATCGGGGCAGCCGACCCGGACCGGTGACGTCGCCATCGACGGCAGCGTCATCACCGGCGTGGGTGAGGTGGAGGGCCCGGCGCGTCGGGTGATCGATGCCGACGGCCTCCTCGTCACGCCGGGCTGGGTCGACATCCACACGCACTACGACGGCCAGGCCACCTGGGACCCCGAGGTCTCGCCGTCGGGCTGGCACGGCGTCACCACCGTCGTCATGGGCAACTGCGGCGTGGGGTTCGCGCCGGCCCGGGCGTCCGACCGTGCCTGGCTCATCCAGCTGATGGAGGGCGTCGAGGACATTCCCGGCACTGCGCTCGCCGAGGGCATGAACTGGAATTGGGAGACCTTCGGCGAATACCTCGACGAGGTGGAGCGGACGGCCCGTGTCCTCGACGTGGCGTCCCTGGTGCCGCACGGCGCGCTGCGGGCCTATGTCCTCGGCGAAGGACGGGCCAATGACACGGCCAACGGCGACGAGATCGCGGAGATGGCGGCGCTCGTGCGCGAGGCCGTCCGGGCCGGCGCCATCGGGGCGTCGACCACGCGGACGATCCTGCACCGGGCCAAGGACGGCGAGCTGGCGGCCGGCACCAACGCCGCCGCCGATGAGCTCATCGCCATCGGCGAGGCGCTCGGCAAGGCCGGGCACCGGGTCTTCTCGGTGGCCAGCGACATGTGGGACCTGGACCACGAGTTCGCCTGGATGTCGGAGATCTCCACCCGTGCCGGGGTGCCCGTCACCTACCAGGTGCTCCAGGCCGACTTTGCCCCGGACCTGTGGCGCGAGTGGATCGACCGCGGTGTGGCCGCCAACCGCCGCGGCGCGTGGCTGGTGCCCCAGGTGGCGGGGAAACCGACGTCGCTGATGGTCGGCTTCCAGTCCGTCACCCACCCCTTCGCCCACCACCGCGCCTACCAGGAGATCGCCGACCTGCCGCTCCCGGAGCGGGTGGCCCGGCTCCGGACGCCCGAGGTGCGCGCCGCCATCCTGTCCGAGGAGCCCAGTCCCGGCGGCTTCGTCGGGTTGCTGCGGGCCCACCTGCACAAGCTGTTCCCCCTCGGCGACCCGCCCGACTACGAACCGCCGCCCGAGCGCAGCGTGACCGCCCAGGCGGCGGCCCAGGGCAGGACGACCGACGAGGTCCTCTACGACCTCATGCTCCAGCGCGACGGCAAGGAGCTGCTCTACCTCCCGCTGCTCGATTACTCGGCGGGCAACCTCGACGCGGTGCGCGAGATGCTCGTGCACCCCGCCACCGTGCTCGGTCTGGGCGACGGCGGTGCCCACTGCGGCGTGCTGTGCGACGCCAGCCTGCCGACCTTCATGCTCGCCCACTGGGCCCGTGACCGCAGCCGGGGCGAGCAGCTCCCGGTCGAGACCGCGGTGCAGCTGCAAACCCGCCGCACGGCCGAGCTGTACGGGTTCCGCGACCGAGGCCTGCTGGCGCCCGGCCACCTGGCGGACCTCAACGTGATCGATCACGGCGCGCTCGCGCTCGAGTCGCCCGAGATGGTCTACGACCTCCCGGCGTCGGGCAAGCGCCTCGTCCAGCGCGCCCGGGGCTACGTGGCGACCGTGAAGTCGGGCGCCGTGGTGCGCGAGCACGACGAGGCGACCGGGGAGCGACCGGGCCGCCTGCTGCGCGGCCCCCAGGCCCAACCGGCGTAGCCGGTCCCCGGGATCAAGCCAGGGCGGGCCCGGCGGCCCGCAAGGCGTCGGCGAAGCCCCGGACGCGGAGCGAGGTGATCTGGTGGCCGTCGGTCTCGAAGACGTCGCGCACTGCGGAGGTGGCGCCCCCGAGATCCACTACGAGGTCCACGGTGACGGTCGTGCCATCCATCTGCAGGGGCCCGGGGGTGGGGCGGAAGTCCTCGTGCACGAAGGTGTGCTCGGTGTAATAGGCCAGGATGGCGTCGTGCCCGCGGCGACAGTCGCCGTCGACGTCGAACGTCGCGTCGGGGGCGAACAGGCCGCGCAGCATGTCGACGTCGTGCGCGGTGACGGCCGCGAAGTAGTCATCGATGATCCCCGCCGGGACCGGGCGACGCGACGGGAGGCGGTAGATCCGCCGAGCGTTGACCCCGAGGACCTTGGCCTGGACCGCGGTGGCGCACGGAGCGAGGGTGGCCCGCAGTGCGGTGACTGCCCCGGGGAAGGTGGCGTCGTGGTGCGGGTAGTCGCTGCCCCACACGATGTTGTCCCGGCCCACGAAGGGCACGAGGGCGGGCAGGGTGCGCTCGTCGACCTCGAAGCTGATGGCGCACTGGCGGGCGAAGTAGGCCGACGGGGCCAGCGTGAGGTCGGGGCAGAAACCACCGAAGGAGCCCGCCTGCTCGTCCAGGCGCTCGAGCCAGAACGGCGCCCAGCCTCCCGAGGACTCCAAGAAGACGGCGCGCAGCCCCGGGTGGCGCTCGAGCACGCCGAAAGCGATGAGCTGCGCGCAGGCGAGCATCGATTCGAACGCGTGGGATACGGCGTGGAGGATCAGCGGGTTGAAGGGGCGATCCGCGCCCAGGGTCGGCACAATGACCGAGCTGCCCTCGTGCACGGCGATCGGCACCGCGAGCTCCTCGGCCACGGTCCACAGGGGGTCGTAGGCGCGGTCGGAGAGCGAGCGGCCGAGGCAGGGGTTGGGACGGACGAAGCCGGCCACGAAGCCGAGCTGGGTTACCGCCCGACGCAGCTCGTGGGCAGCCGCGGCCGGGTCCTGCAGCGGCAACATGGCGGCGCCGAAGAGGCGGGCCCCGTCGGCGGCGCAGTACCCCGCCAGCCAGTCGTTGTAGGCGACGGCCAGCCCGACCGCCGCCTCGGGGTCCTCGACGACGGAGAAGTACAGCCCGATGGTCGGGAAGAGCACGGCCTGGTCGATGCCCTCCGTGTCCATGTCGGCCAGGCGGGCCGACGGGTCGCTGCCGCCGGGCAGGGCGTCGGCCAGCGGGCGGAAGGCCGCCGGGTCGTCGAAGGCCGAACCGGGCCGGGCCAGGGTCCCCAGGGGGACGGCCAGGATCTCCGTGCCGCCCACGGTCACGTGCTCGTAGCCGTGCCCGTCGACGGTGATCACGGGCCGGTGCGCATCGGGCAGGTCCCTCCAGGCGGCCAAGGGCTCGACGACGTGGCCGTCGGCGTCGACGACCGGCCCGGCCCCTGGCGGCAACGGCAACGACTGCGGCCCGCCCGCCTTCATGTCAGGAGACCGGCACCTGCGTGCGCCAGTCGTCCACTGCGGGGAGCGCATGGCGGAAGAGGCGTGCCGCGTTGCCCCCGGCCACGGCGCGCAACTCGTCGTCGGGGAGCGCCCCCCAGGTCTCGGCGAGCACGCGCTGCGTGTCGGGCCACGACGAGTCGGCATGCGGGTAGTCGCTCTCCACCATGATGTGTTCGAGGCCGATCACGTGGCGCTGCGCGACGGCGGAGGGATCGTCGATGGAGCAGAACCAGAAGTTGCGCCGGAGCACCTCGCTCGGCAGCAGGTCCGACGGCCAGGCCGTACTCTCCGTGCCCGACGCCGAGTGCCCCAGCACGTAGTCGGCCCTGTCCATCAGCATGGGCACCCACCCGATGCCGCCCTCGGACATGGCGACCGCCAGCGCGGGGAAGCGCAGCGGCACGCCCGACCACAGCCACTCGCCGGCCGCCAGGAGCGCGTTGACCGGGAAGACGGTGGGGAGCAGCTCGAAGGGCGGGTCGGGCGAGGGGAGCGGCGCCCAGCCTGACGCGCCGGTGTGCAGGCACACGACCGTGCCGGTCTCCTCGCAGGCGGCGAAGAAGGGGTCCCAGCGCCCGCTGAAGATGGAGGGCAGCTGCAGCTGGGAGGGGAACTCGGGGAAGCTGACCGCCTTGAACCCCCGGGCCGCATTGGCCCGCACCTCGGTGGCGGCGACCTCGAGGTCGGCCAGCCAGGGCAGCTGCAGCGGGATGATGCGCTCCGGGTGGCTGCCGGCCCACACCTCCAGGTGCCAGTCGTTGAAGGCGCGCAGGCAGGCCAGCCCGAGGTCCGGGTCCGTCGCCCGCGAGTAGACGGCGCCGCAGAAGCCCGACACGAGCGAGGGGAAGCACAGGGAGGCCCAGATGCCGGCCCGGTCCATGTCGGGGATCCGGGCCTCGATGTCGAAGCAGCCGGGGCGCATCTCATCGAAGCGCGCCGGATCCATGCTCCATTCCCGGCGTGGCCGGCCCACCACGGCGTTGAGCCCGACGTTGGGGTAGTGCCTCCCTTCGAAGACCCAACTCTGGGTCCCGTCCTCCTGCTCGACCACCCGCGGCGCCCCCTCGGCCAGTGCGGTGGGCAGGCGGCCCTCGAAGAGGTCGGGCGGCTCAATGAGGTGGTCGTCCACCGAGATCACCGGCACCCGGATCGGTCGCGGCTCGGGGTCGGGCAACAGGGTGGCCCGGCCGGGTGCTGGCCCTGTCTCGACGGCTCCCACGAGAAGGTGACACTATCGTCAGCAAAGTCGTCCGGCCTGGGGGTGCGCATGACCACACACGTCGAAGACGTCATCACCCGCGTCGGGCTGCTCATCGACGGCGACGTGGTGGCCGGGGGCGCGGGCACCTATCCGGTGACGAACCCGGCCCGGCCGGCCGAGGTCGTGCTCGACGCCCCCTCCACCTCGCCGGCGCAACTCGACCTGGCGGTGGCCGCCGCCCGCCGTTCACAGCCGGCCTGGGCGGCGCTGGCGCCCGACGAGCGGGCGGCCCGGGTCGTCGCCGCGGCCGAGGCGGGTGTGGCGGCCGCGGAGTCGCGGGACCTGGCCCGGCTGCTCACCCGCGAGCACGGCAAGACCCATCTGGAGTCGATCTTCGACACCGCCACCATGGGCGGCATGGCGTCCGCCTTCGCGCCCCTGGTCGCCGACGCTCTGGCCGCCCGCGACCTCGGCGGTGGGGCGACGCACATCGAGTGGGTGCCCCACGGCGTCGTGGCCGCCGTCCTGCCCTTCAATTGGCCCGTCTCGGTCATGGGCAACAAGGTGCTCCCCGCGCTCCTGGCCGGCGACACGGTCGTGGTCAAGGCGCCACCCACCTGTCCCGGCACCGTGCTCCTGGTGGCCGCGGCCATGGCCGAGATGCTGCCGGCCGGCGTCCTGAACGTGGTCAACGGTCCGGGGGCCGCCCTCGGCGCCGCACTCGTGGGCCACCCCGACGTCGACATGGTCTCCTTCACCGGCGGCGTCGGTACCGGCCAGGCGGTCATGGCGGCCGCCGCCGTCACGACCCGGCCGGTCGTGCTCGAGCTCGGTGGCAACGACGCCGCCATCCTGGCCCCCGACGTGGCCGGCGATGCCGCCCTGGCCGAGCGGATCGTGGAAGCCGCCTTCGTCACCAGTGGGCAGGTCTGCATGGCGATCAAGCGGCTCTACGTGCAGCGGGAGCGGATGGACCAGACGGTGGACGCGTTGGCCGGACGGCTGGCGGCCGAGGTGGTCGGCGACGGGTTGGCCGACGGGGTGACCATGGGCCCGGTGCACACCGCCGCCGCCTGCGATCGGGTGGAGGCGCTGGTGGCCGAGGCCGCGGCGGCGGGGGCCACCGTGCTGCGGCCCGGCCGGATCCGCGGCGAGGACGAGGGGTCGGGCGGGTACTTCGTGTCCCCGGCGCTGGTGATGGCCCCGCCCCCCGAAAGCGGCATCGTGCGCCACGAGCAATTCGCCCCGGCCCTGCCGGTGATCCCCTACGACGACCTCGCCGATGCGGTCGAGGCGGCCAACGACACCTCCTTCGGGCTGTGCGCGTCGGTATGGAGCAACGACGACGCGCTGGCGGCGGACGTGGCGTCCCGCCTCTCGGCGGGCACCGTGTTCGTGAACGCGCACGGCCTCTCTGCCATCGACATGTACGCGCCCATGGGCGGCTGGAAGCAATCCGGCTTCGGCGTGGAGCTCGGCACCGAGGGCATGCAGGCCTTCGCCCGTCAGCGCGTTCGGGTGCGGCGTCCCGGCCCGCAAGAGCAGGGGGTACCGACATGACCGTCGCCATCCGGGGCGGCACCGTCGTCGACGGGACCGGCGCGTCGCCAGTCCGAGCCGACGTGGTGATCGAGGGTGAACGCATCACCAGCATCGGGCCGGGCGCCGACACCGCGGGTGCCGACACGGTGATCGACGCCAGCGGAATGCTCGTCACGCCCGGCTTCGTCGACCTGCACACCCACTACGACGCGCAGCTCTTCTGGGACGCCAATGCCAGCCCCTCCCCGCTGCACGGTGTGACGACGGTGCTCGGCGGCAACTGTGGGTTCTCGCTGGCGCCCATGGCGCCGGAGCACGTCGACTACATCTCGCGGATGATGGCGCGCGTCGAGGGGATGCCGCTCGGCGCGCTCCGGGCGGGCCTGCCCTGGGATTGGGGCTCCTTCGGCGAGTGGCTGGGCCGCCTCGACGGCCGCATCGCCGTCAATGCCGGCTTCCTGGTCGGGCACTCGACCTTGCGCCGGCTGGTGATGGGGGAGCGCGCCGTCGGTGGATCGGCCACGGCGTCCGACACCGACGCCATGGAGGCGGCGCTCCACGCAGCGCTGTCCGAGGGCGCGCTGGGCTTCTCGACCTCCCAGGTGCACACCCACAACGACGGCGACGGGCAGCCGGTCCCCTCGCGCGCCGCCGGCCGGGAGGAGCTGGAGCGCCTGGCGGCCGCCGTGCGCCAGCACGAGGGCACCACGGTCGAGCTGATCGTGCCGGGCTGCCTCAACGGCTTCACCGAGGACGAGGTCGACTTCCTGGCCACCATGTCCCTGCTGGCGGACCGTCCCGTCAACTGGAACGTGCTCGGCGTCTCGGCCATGAACCCCGAGGGCGCCCGGAGCCAGCTCGACGCAGGCACCGTCGCCGCCAGCCGCGGGGCCACGGTGCTGGCGCTGACGCTGCCCCACACCATGCAGTTGCGGCTCAGCTTCGAGCACGGTGCCATCCTCGACGGCCTCCCCGGGTGGCGCGAGGTCTTCGCGCTCCCCGTCCCGGAGCGCATCACGGCCCTGTCGGACCCCGAGACCCGCCGCCGGCTCGACGCCGGCGCGCAGTCGGACGAGGCCGGCATCCTCCGGCATCTCGCCGTGTGGGACCGCCTCATCATTGAGGAGACGTTCGCCCCCGAGAATGCCGGCCTCGAGGGGCGCAGCATCGGTGCGGTGGCCGGGGAGTGCGGCCGCACACCCTTCGACGCGCTGCTCGACATCGTGGTGGCCGACGGCCTCCGCACGGGGCTGCGCCCGCCCATCGGGGAGTCCGAGGAGGACTGGGTGCTGCGGGCGCAGACCTGGCAGGACCCACGGGCGATCGTGGGGGGTTCCGACGCCGGCGCCCACCTCGACACGATGTGTGGCGCCATCTATTCGACCTCCATGCTGGGTGACGGGGTCCGGGCCCGCGGGCTCCTCAGTTGGGAGCGGGCGGTGCAGCTCCTGACCGACGTGCCGGCACGGCTCTACGGATTGCGCGACCGCGGCCGGCTCGTGGCCGGCGGGTTCGCCGACGTGGTGGTCCTCGACCCGCGGACCATCGGCCACGGCGCCGTGCGGACCCGTGACGATCTTCCCGGCGGCGCGAGCCGCCTTTACGCGGAGGCAATGGGCATCGGGCACGTGCTGGTGAACGGGACCGAGATCGTGCGCGACGGCGAGTTCACCGGCGCCGTCCCCGGGCGCGTCCTGCGCTCGGGACACGACACCGACACGGTGCATGCCGGGTCGGACTGGGCGGGCGCCGTCGCCTGACGCGGCGGGAGCTCGCGGGGGCCGTGGCGCGGCCGGCGCTCAGAGAAAGCGGGTGTCCAGCGAGGTTTCGCGCGTGCTCTCACCGTCGCGGGTCAAGGCGTACGCCACCTTGCCCTCGACCTCGGTGAAGGCGTCCTGCAGCTCGGTGCCGTAGAAGACCAGCCCGGTTCCGTTCTCCGTTGCGTAGCCGTCGGGCAACGTCCCCTCGGCGATGAGGCGGTGGATGAGCGGGCGTCGTTGCTCCTCCGCATCATGGTGTGGGCTGTTGGACCAGGGGAGGAAGGCCAGACCATTGGTGACCGGGACCAGGGTGGGGCCGAAGGAGTCGGTGGTGCCGCCCACGTGCCAGCACAGTGAGCCGGCGGAGACCCCCTTCAGGACGACGCCGGCCTCCCAGCATTCGCGCAACACGAGATGGAGCCCGTGGAGGCGCCACAGGGCCAGGAGGTTGGCGGTGCTGCCGCCGCCTACCCAGATGACGTCCTGGGCCAGCAGGTGGGCGCGCGGGTCGGGCACGTTGGGCATCGGGAAGAGCGTGAGGTGGGAGCTGATGAAGCCCAGCTTGGCGAAGGCGTTGTGCGCCGCCGCCAACCGCGCCGCGTCGTCGCCCACCGCGGTGGCGATGATGCAGATGCGGGGGTGCTCGCCCGCCCGGGCCAGGTCGGCGGCCAGGCGGTAGGACGGCCCGGGCCGCACGTTGGCCGGGTCGGGGCCTTCGGCCTGGAAGCCGATCGAGGTGGCGACAATTGTCGGCTGGCGCGCTGCCACCTCAGGTGGAGAGGACCTCGGGGTTCACGATGTGCAGCGGCCGTGCTCCCGCCATGAGCCGGCAGAGATCCTCGGCGATGGTCCGGGTGTGGTTGGACTCGGTGTCGTAGGTCGCGCCGCCGATGTGCGGCGTGAGGACGACATTGGGGAAGGTCGTGAGCGGGTGGTCCGTCGCCAGGATCTCACCCTCGAAGTGGTCCAGGCCCGCCGCCGCGACCTTCCCCGACGCCAGCGCGGCCACCAGGGCGTCGGTGTCGTGGATCTTGGCCCGGGCGGTGTTGAGGTAGACCACGCCGTCGCGCATCTTGGCGAAGGCGTCGGCGCCGATCAGGCCGGTCGTCTCCGGCGTCACCGGAGCGTGGATGGAGACGACGTCCGACCGGGCCAGGAGGTCGTCGAACGAGCTGGTGGCGTCCGGAGCGTAGGGGTCGTAGGAGAGGACCTCCATGCCGAGGCCGCGCAGCCGCCAGCGCAGCGCGCGCCCCACCGCCCCCAGCCCGACCAGGCCGACGGTCTGGCCGGCGAGCTCCCAGGCGCGATAGCGCTGGTAGGGGATCTTCCCATCGCGGTAGATCTCGCCCTCCCGCACGTCGCGGTCGGCCTGAACCACGCCCCGGGCGGCGGCGAAGAGCAGGGCGACGGCGAGCTCGGCGACGGCGTCCGCATTGCGGCCGGGCGCGCGCAGGACGGGCACCCCCGCCGCGGTGGCGGCCGGCACGTCCACGTTGGTGGGGTCACCGCGGCAGCTGCAGACGGCGACGATGGGCTGCTCGTAGAGCTCGGCGCCACAGACGTCGCCCTCGACGATCACGATCGACGCACCCTCGGCGGCCGCCCGTTCGGCCAGCTGGGCGGAGTTGTAGATGCGCAGAGTGGGCTGGTCCAACCACGAATCGAGCACGAGATCGGCCAGCTGGTGGAGCAGGTCGAGACCGGGCCCATTCACGGCGGCGGTCACCAGCGCCTTCGGGCGGGAACCTGTCATGTCGGGGAAACTCTCCTCTTGCGGCGGGCGTCGTCCATAATGACGGCATCATGACACGCGTGTCAGATTCATGAAGTCGTCCGGGCGACCGGTGACCGTCGGCGTCGACGTGGGCACCACGTCGGTGAAAGCGCTGGCCGTGGACGAAGAGGGCCGGGTGGTGGCGCGCAGCAGGGTGGCCCACAGTGTCGTGGCGCCCGAGCCCGACATCCTGCGCCACGACGCCAAACGGGCCTGGCACGCCGGACCGCGCAAGGCGTTCGAGCAGGTGACCGCGCAGCTCGATGCGGAGGGAAGCACACTGGCCGGGGTGGCGGTGGCCTCCATGGTCCCGTCGCTCACCGCCGTCAACCGGCGGGGTGTGCCCGTGCTGCCCGGCCTGCTCTACGGGGACCGGGAGGGCCGGAAGCCGAGCGAGCCGGCGCCCGACGACGGGGTGATGCTGCCCGGGACGATGCCCGACGCCGAGGGGTTCCTCCGCTGGGCCGCCACGTCGGCGCCCGGTGCTCGGGGCTACTGGCCCTGCCAGGCCGTGGCCACCCACGCCCTGTCGGGCGTGCCGGCCGTCGACACCGGCGTCACGACCTCACTCGGCCTGCTCCACACCCGCGGGTGCTGGAACACGGAGTTGCTGGGCGCCCTGGGCGCCTCCGAGGAGCAGATGCCGTTGGTGGTGCCCATGGGCCAGGCGGCCGGCACGCTGCCGGGAAGCGACGCCGTCATCACCGGGGGCACCATCGACGCCCTGTGCGACCAGATCGTGGCGGGGGCCACCCATC
Organism: uncultured Acidimicrobiaceae bacterium; assembly: GCA_963826835.1. Taxonomy (GTDB): domain Bacteria; phylum Actinomycetota; class Acidimicrobiia; order Acidimicrobiales; family RAAP-2; genus Bog-473. The sequence goes on along the minus strand of CAWGYK010000005.1, from coordinate 57,994 downwards.
CCGGCGACGTCCTCGTGATCTTCGGGGCGACCCTGATCTGCTGGGTGGTGTGTGAGGAGTGGATCGTGGCCCCCGGCCTCATCAGCTTTCCGCACACCACCCCCGGGCTCTTCCTCATCGGCGGTCCGAGCAACGCAGGCGCCCTCTTCGTGGACTGGGCCCGGCGGCTGCTGCGCGGCACACCTCGCCCCGGTCCCGAGCGCGAGCGGCTCGAGCCGCGCCTGGGCAACCCCGGCCGTGTCCCCGTCTGGCTGCCCTACGTCCGGGGCGAGCGGACGCCTTTCGAGGACCACACGCTGCGCTCCAACGTCTACGGGCTCGACATCGGATCTGGGGCGGAGGCGCTCGAGCGCGCTGCGTACGAGGCGAGCGGGTTCGTGGTCCGCCGCATGCTCGACCGATCCGGGGTCACGTCGACCCGCATCGTCGCCAGCGGCGGTGGCTCGCGCGTGACGGCGTGGATGGCGGCGGTGGCCGATGCCACCAACCTCCCGGTGGACACGGTCGCCGTCCCGGAGGGCGCCGCGCTGGGCGCGGCCTACTTCGCCCGCATGGCGGCCGGGCTCGAGACGTCGCTCGACGAGTCGACGCGCTGGTCCGCCGTGGGCCGCCGGATCGAACCCGACCCGGCCTGGGTGGAAGCGGCCGCCGCGCGCTACCAGCAGTTCAGCGACCTCGGAACGGGCGCGTCGCGCCCTACCCGTTCGGGGTGAAGGCCACCTTCAGCGCCCCGCTCAGGTCCTGCCGGGCCAGCGCCTTGAGCGCGGGCCACCACTCCTCGAGGGCGAAGCGGTGCGTGAGCATGGGGGTGATGTCGAGCCTGCCCTCGTCGACCAGCTGAAGGTAGTGGGCGATGGCGTGCTGGCGCCGGCCCTCGAAGTCCTCCATCCCGAACGCGTTCGACCCGGCGATGGTGATCTCCTTGAAGTAGATGGGTGTCGACTCCCACCGTTCCGGGGTGGCGACGCCGGTGTAGACGAGACGTCCACGCTCGGCCAGCACCCGTACTCCGACCTCGAGTGTCTCGCCCTTGGCGATGGAGTCGTAGATGACGTCGATGTGACCCGGGTGGGTCACGGGGAGGCCGTCGAGAGGGGCGTGCAGGACCGCCCCGGACCACTCGGCCAGTGCCTCGACGAGGGCGAGCCGCGGCTCGTGGGCGAAGACGGCTGAAGCCCCGAAGGCCGACGCCATCGCGCGCTGGGCCTCGAAGCGCGCCACCACCCCGACCTCCACCCCCGGGTAGAGGGAGCGCAGAATGGCGAGGCTGGTGAGACCGAGGGCGCCGGCGCCGTAGACCAGCACGCGCCCGCCGGGCGGCGGCGGGTGGCGGACGATGGCGTGGAAGGAGACGGAGAAGGGGTCGGCCAGGACCGCCGCCTCGTCGGAGATGCCGTCCGGCACCGGGATCAGCATGGAGTCGTGGGCCGCCAGCTGCTCGGCCCAGGCCCCCGGCGCGGTGGTGATGACACCGACGTGGACGCCGGGGCCCAGATCGCCCTTGGTGAAGCTCCAGCACAGGCTCAGGTCACCGGCCTGACAGGGGGGGCAGGGTGGGTCGACGCCGCGCGGACCACAGGTCAGCCACGGGTTGAGCACCACCCGCTGCCCGACGTCCAGGCGGCGGGCCGCGGGCCCGAGCGCGACGACTTCGGCCACCACCTCGTGGCCCGGCACGTGGGGGAGCGAGGAGAAGGCCGCCATCGGGTTGTCGATGTCGCCGGTGTTGAAGTCGCCCAGGACGAGCTTGGCGTCGGAGCCGCAAATGCCCGCGAGGATCGGCCGGGTCAGCACCCAGTCGGGGCGGACGAGGCGGGCGTCGTCGATGTCGTGCAGGCCGAAGGGGATGCCGGCGAGCATCGTCTCGAGCTCGTCCTCCGGCGTGGGCCGCACCTCGTCCTTGTCCGGCGGGGCGCCGAAAACCAGTGCCTTCACCGACCCCCTCCGCCCGCCGGGTCGGGGTCGCTCAGGGCGCGCATGCCGACGAGGAAGGCGTCGACGTCCGACGTCTTCATCTCTACGACGGCCTTCATGTCGGGCAGGTAGTGCTCGAAGCGGTCGCTCTCTATGGCATCGATCATGGCGGCGGCGATCTCGTCGGGGGACTCCTTGGGCCCGTCGTAGAGCGGCGCGTCGTTGTCGGGTTGGTCCCAGATCTCGGTGTCGATGGCACCGGGGAGGATCAGCTTCACAGAGACGCCGGACCGGTCGAGGTCGACGGCTATGGACTCGCTCCAGCCGGCTAGGGCGAACTTTGAGCCGGAGTAGGCCGCCTCGGCCGTGATGCCCAGGCGCCCGCCCAGGCTCGACACGTTGACGATCGTCCCCGTGCCGCGCTCGAGCATGCGGGGCAGGAGGGCCAGCGAGATGGCGACGGGGGAGAAGTAGTTGATGCGCATCGTGCGCTCGACCTCGGCCATGGTCAGGCGGGTGACATGGCGCCGCATCGGGACGGCGGCGTTGTTGACGACGACGTCGAGCCCGTCGTAGTGGTCCCAGATCTCGCGGGCCAGGTTCGCCGCGGCATCGGGGTTCGAGAGGTCGGCGGCCCAACGGGCCGAGTCCGGTGCGGTGGCGCGGCAGTCGGCCAAGACCGCATCGAGCCTGTCGGCGCGCCGGGCCACCAGTGCGACGGTGTCACCGCGGTGGGCCAGAGCGCGGGCCAGGGCGGCGCCGATGCCGGAGGACGCGCCCGTGACGAGGACCGTCCGGCCAGCCTGCGCAGCACTCACCCTCGAACCTCCCCCGGGCCATGCGACTTGTCTGTGCCGGGACCCTCCACGGGAGGGCACCACGGCACCATCGGGGTGAGCGAGGGGTCTCGAACCCCCGACCTCCAGGACCACAACCTGGCGCTCTAACCAACTGAGCTACGCCCACCGAGGGGCACAAGTGTGGCACACCTCCCGGCGGTCGAAAGAACGCGTCCCGAAGGCATCCGACGCTGCGCTGGCGGATGCTCACGTGCCTCCGGGCGGCTATGTCAGGCTGTGTTGCGGGTCAGGCCCCCGTAGCTCAGCGGAAAGAGCAGTGGACTTCTAATCCAATGGTCGCAGGTTCGATTCCTGCCGGGGGCGCCAGTTTGATGTCTCAAGACATCGAGCACCGACGTCTGGGACACATCGTAGACCTGGGCCGTTGCTGGTGCTCAGGGGATGCGCTGATAGTTCTTGGTCGGGTCGAGGACGAGGCGACGCAGGGGCGAGCCGTCGAATCCCACGATCTCGATGTCGAGACCGTCGATGAGCATGACGACGCGCCAGCCCGCATAGGCGTTCCCGATCCCGATGTGGTGAAGGCGTCCGCGGTGGCGAAGCGTGATCCGGCCGGCTTTATCCACCCGGTCAAAACGCAGCCGTCTCTCGCCCACATTGACGAATGACGGAGAGGGCAGCGCCTTCTCCCGTGCGCCATAGACCGCTGCCGGTGTCTTTCGCCCGATGCCCCGGTGCGGTCGCTCCTCGTTGTAGTACTCGCCGAAGCGATCGAGCTGGCGCTGGAGTTGCTTGGGGCTGTTGATGTCTTGTTTGGCCAAGAACTTCTTCATGGTCTGGTGGAAGCGCTCGACCTTTCCACACGTCTGGGGGTGGTAGGGCCGAGAGTGCTTCGCCTCGATGCCGAGCGCGAACAGCTCTTGTTCGGTCACCCCAGCCACGTGGTGGTGGCGCTCGGTGGAAAAGATCAGCCCGTTGTCGCTGAGGAACGAAGCCGGATAGCCCCAGCTCTCGGCCGCTTTGTGCAGGACGCGGACGACGTCGTTGGCCTTGACCACCTTCATGGCCCTCGAGGCCACGCACAGCCTCGAGTGGTCGTCGATCATGTTGAGCACCTCGTAGACCTGGCCACTCCCGAACTCCACGTGGGTCATGTCGGCCTGCCAGCACTCGTTGGGCAGATCGGCCGCGAAGCGTGTGAACGAGCTCTTCGGACGCTTCTGGGGTGAGAAGGTGACGAAGCCGCGGGCCTTGAGCACCCGAAAGATCGTCGAGACCGAAGGAGGTCGGCTGTAGCGCTGGGCCAGGTGGCATTGGATGGTCGCCGCACCGGCATCGAGTCCGTCGTCGGCCAGCGCCTTGTGCACCGCCACGATCTCGTCCTCGTAGAGATCGGCGATTCGGGTCGGGGACCGATGCGGCCGCCGGGAACGTGGCTCGAGGCCGGCGGGTCCTTCGAGGCGGTAGCGACGCAGGAGCTTGAAGAGCCAGCGGGCACTCACGTCATGGGCTGCCGCCAACTCCTTGATCGGCCGCCCGGTCCGTAGATGCGTCTCGATCAGAAACCTGCCCATGTCCACAGGAGCACCCCTTCACTGGTGGTGTCCTATGTCTTGACACATCCCCAGAGACGGTGTCCTATGTCCTGGATTCACACACTGCCGGGGGCGCCAGTTTGAGTTCTCAAGCGATAGGAGATAAGGGGTCTCGAAACGCCGCACCCCCTGCACCCGCGCCACCGCCCCAGGTTCGAAAACCCACCTCGCCCCCCCAGACTCCCCATTTAGCACCCACCGGCCACTGCCCACCGGTAGCGGGGAGATAGGCGTCCGATCCACCGCCAGCCGTCTAGCGCATCAGTCCGGCGCCGCCCGGGAAGCGGGTTCAGACGGGGCACTCCGGGGCGTGATCTTGGTGGACGAGGTCGAGCAGAGGCCCTGCCCCATATCGCACAACGGGGATACTAAATTTCGGATCCTTGTGGCCAACAGTGAGTGTCTGGAGAGCCTTGCGATGCCTGGTCTTGCTGTTCCGTTCGGGAGCCGTGGGCATGAACTGGCCGTGGGGGGCCCTCGGTAAGACGGTCGGGTAGGGCACGAACTCGCGGATCGCTTGTGCACAGCGGCAGGCGACGGCGATCTTGGGCAGCTTCGGCGGGTCGTTTCGCGTCAGGTGCCCGTAGGTCGGCGGAGGACTTCTGAGCGATTCGAGACCCCTGCCGCCTAACGAACGGATCGGTCTACAATTTGCTGGGAGTTACCGACGAACAGGCTCAGAGGACTGGAGGGTGCAATGAAGGACGAGAACATCATCGACCTTGAAGAACTTTTAGCAGCGGAGACTGAAGTCAGCACTCAGGTGACTATTGAACGCATTGAGGGTGACGAGGACTCAGTTCGAGTCACTCCGTACAACCGTGTCGGGGGCTGCTTGTGCTCCGCGGCTTTACGCCTGCCTAAGAGCGCGATCAAATCTGTCAGATTGACAGGGGAGACTCATTACTGCTGTGGAAAGGCACTGAAGGTCGTCGAGCCGGAGTTTGATGAGACCTCCGGCTACGGGAAGATCAACGACATCCTTGCTCAGCTGGCCGCCCGGACGCCACGGCCGACGGCCTCCATTTCCGCAACCAGCGCATCGTCAAATAGGCCTCTGCGCATGTATCCCGAGTTGGCCGCACGAAGGCGGATTGGGGGTTCGCCCACTATTGGACGGTCGCGAGCAGCATTCAGGAGCGCAATGATGACGCCGGACTTCTCCGAAACAGAGTGTGAAATGATCTATAACTCGGAAGCCAATACGTGTCAGTGGAACTCACCGATCAACGACGACGACTATGAAACATGCATGTGTGGTGCTCTGAATAGGTACCACATATGCATGGGTCTTGGACCTATCGAGTGTTGAAAGTGCGTAGACCGAGTAGTTGTCTGTCTCCGAACGCAGGGACTGGGTGCCACCATGCGGCACCATGGGGGCAGTGGGTCCGACTCGGGCAAGATGGTGAGAGTGCGACCAGACGACATCAGACTTTCGTTCAACGAGGCCGCTGAGATCTACGACAAGGTGCGGCCTTCCTATCCCACCGACCTCTTCGACGCCCTCTTTCAGATGCTGCCGTCTCAGCCGGAAATCGTGGAGGTCGGTCCCGGAACGGGCCAGGCCACGAAGGATCTCCTTGCCCGAGAAGCGTCGGTGCTCGCCATCGAGATCGGTCCTGAGATGGCCGCTAAGTTGCGCTCGAACCTCTTTTCGGATCGGCTACGCATAGAAGTCGGTGACTTCGAAGTCATGGAGATCAAGGCCGGTGAGGCCGACGCCGTGTTCTCCGCCACTGCCTACCACTGGATTCCCCAGGAGGCACAGACCGACCGGCCCGCTGCAATCCTGCGACCGGGCGGCCTCGTGGCGGTCGTCGACCTCATCCAAGTCGACTCGCCCGACGATGCGGGCTTCTTCGCCGCTGGTCAGCCGATATACGAGCGGTATGGACAGGGACACACGGGACCCCCTGCCCCGCCTCGTGGAAGCGTTGATCCAGCGATCCGTGCAGTGCTGGACGCAGATCGCCGTTTCGACTCTGTTGCCGTCCGTCGGTACGACTGGAACCAGACATACAGCGCAACGGACTACCGAAACTTGATGCTCTCGTACTCTGGCACCCAGATGATGGAAGATCCTGCCCGAGCGGGTCTCCTCGACGAGCTGGAGTCCCTCATACGGACCGAGTTTGGCGGCATCGTCACGAGGCCGCTCGTCGTGACGCTTACGACTGCCACCCTCGCTTGAGGCTGACCCGGTGCGGGGGGCTGGCCAGTATGCCGGGATGTGGGCACTGATCGCCACCGATTCTGGGATCCGTAAACCCATAGTTTGCACCCCCGTACCGAGCGATTGACCAATAGTCACCTGACATCGTGCTAGGTATATTTGTTGGACGTCTTCGGGTGGAATCGCGAGATGTACAGACCGAAGGTGATCAACCAAATCGTCACCGGGTACGCAGCGATCCGCTCCATCATTCCGCGACCAATGCCAAACGACTTATGCGAAGCGAAACACAACAGTGCGGCCAGCGCCAGGCTGCTGAAGATCAGCATGGAGCGCCGCATGGACTCTGGCAGGGTGAGTACGCCCCCAAGCACGAGGATCGCGACGTTGCCAATCGCGATCGCGAGAAAAGCTCCAATGATGTGCATCGTCCGATTCTCGTTCTCGGGAAAGAATCCGACGAGGATTGAACCGAGGCCAGCCAATGCCATCAAGCCGAATCCGAACATCGCGGCGCGCCGCTCGCGAGAAGATCTCTCGGTGAACTCGTGGTAGAGCAGAGCCGAGCCGATCACCATGATCAAGCCGAGCAAGAGGAAGCCGGCGTAGTCCATCAGCCACCAACGAGGTGAGCACATCCCCGGAGAGCCATAGCCACCGCAGCTGGTTTCGCCCAGATCGCTGATCGAGTTCGAGACCAAGCTGTAGCTGGGAATGAACACCCAAGCCACGATGATCTGAATCACGAAGTAGAGCGCTGCGGCCGTGAAGATGGCAGGCCCAAAGGACGGATGGGCGTCGTGGGTTCCGCCGATCCATCTGACGATTCGATAGTTACTTTGGTATGGAATGTTCGCAGGACCGACTGGGTCTTGGTTCTCCACCCACCCTCCTCGCCACTGGTCTCAGGTAGGACTCTCTTTAGCGCACTTGTCGCGACAACATCAGCCAGGACATTGCAGTGCCAAAAGAGAGCGGGATTCTTCGCGATCCGTTCCTTGAGGCCATGCCTTATCTACGGACCAGGCTGCCCTCGTACGCCGGACCGGAGTGCCGCCCAGTGGCACATTGACGGCGACGGGAGTACTACCCGCCCGATGCCACAAACGTTGTTCTCCTCGGGCCCCTTGGTAAGCTCGCGGCGTGCTGCGCTTGCATCACGTGAACCTCGGGGTGCCTGTTGGAGGGGCGGAGGCCGAGGAGGCATTCCTCCTGGAGGTCCTCGGCTACCGACGCGTGGCCGCGCCCCCTGAACTCGCACTCCAGGCCCGGTGGTTCGAGAGCGAGGACGGCACGCAAATCCACCTCAGCGAGGATCCAGACCACCGACCGGCGGCCCGGGCACATGTCGCGGTCGAAGTCGCAGGCGACCTCCCGGCCTTGGAGGCGAGGCTGGAGCAGACGGGACTCGAACACTCGGCATTCGACGGAGTCGGTCTCCGTGTTGTGTTCTGTCAGGATCCCGCGGGCAACCGCTGGGAGCTGCGCGGTGTCGTCCCAGCCTGAACCCGGCTATCGGATTCAGGTCCCGAAGCGGAATGGAGACGGTGGCGACACCTCGCCGAACCCCTCGATTCTGGTGGTAACGACGGCTGACTCGGAGTTGCCCCGTACATTGATACTTCTCTGAGGGTCCACCGCTTGATTGCTGGTCCCAAATAGCTTCGGGAGTGCTGGCAGGTTCGGTCTGACTTGGAGTTTCGTGACGTTGCAAGACGTCGTCGACCGAGCCAACCAGCGGCACTTTGACAGCGGCACGTCCCGTCTCCGAGTTGGGGTGATTGGCCCGGGTTGCTACCAACAACCTGGACCGCCCGTCGCTCCGATCCGGAACGGCCGTGCCATCCCTCACACCAAAGGGAGAAGCGATGACCATGACCATCGTAGAAGCTGCGCGTGGTGTGACTGGTGGCGTCGATACTCACCGACGTCCACGTCGCTGCCGCGCCCGATCCGCTTGGCGGGCTGCTCGGCACGGAGCGCTTTGCGACCGACTCCGCTGGCTACAAGGCGCTACTGGCCTGGCTCGAGTCCTTCGGCGACGTGACCAAGGTCGGCATCGAGGGCACGGGCTCGTACGGGTCGGGACTGACCCGCTACCTGCGCCGTCTCCATGATGGAGTCCACGTCCGCTTCCTTGCCTGCGGTCAGACCGAGCAGACTGAGGCGGGCGGCACTGTCGTAGTCCTCGTCGCTCGGGCCATTCTTGCGGGCCATGGCCCCAACGCTAGATCGACGAGCATCCGCCGGTATGACCCCGGACCCGGCAGCGTTCGGGGCTACCGAATCCATCAACTTGCGACATTTGCCGCTGACACGATCCGATCTGGGTGGAGTCGGACGAGAAGCTCTCCCTTGACCCCGTTCCGTGCGCCGAATTCTTCGGCCCGACTCTTTCCCATGTAGCGGCCGCCGATAATTGTGGCCCACCTGCCAACCTCTTCCAGGTTTTCGGAAAGAACTACAGACCCTTCGATCGTTACGAACGAATACGGAGCTCGATCATCTTGGACGCAAAGAGCAGCAAAGAGCGTTCGGGCGAGGTTTCGACCCTTCACGGTATCTCTGCCTGTATTGAAGACGATGTCCCCGTTGTCGTCGGTCACAAACCAAACTGGAGCGACGTGTGGCCGCCCATCGACTCGGGTGGTGGCGAGCGTCCCAGGGCGAGCTGGATTAGACGCAAGAAAGGTATTCACTTCGTGGTTAGTCATCAGATGGTAGGCCATCAAGTCGTTCTAGCGCGGGGACGTTCGCACGTGTCGCTTCCGCGAACTAGGGCCACTCGGGCACCTGATGACTGCCCTCACAATTGTGGAAGTGTCCCACCCTCCCGGCGGCAATGTACTGGGGCAGTCGGTGGTTCTCAGGTCGCAGGATGAGTTCCAAGATCCAAACCGAGGAGTTGCGTCCAGCCATGGGCAAACTGATCTATTCAGCGATCACATCTCTCGATGGCTTTGTAGAGGACGTGGTCGGAGAGCGTATCGTCGCGCCATGGTGTCTGTCGGCCTCGGACCCTCCCACGGCGGCGAGCGATTGTCTCACCCCGGAGTTGAAATCCCGGTTCGGACGACTAGCACCATGGTGCCGGTCGAGGCAGTTAGGCATCCGCAAGCGCCCCGGACGAAAGCGCCCTGCTCCCGGCGGACGGGGGCACCCCGGCAGTTGCGAATTGAGGATTTGGGTTCTTGCAGAAGCCATCGGAGGCGACGTCCCTCTGACCTCCCTCTGGATCTGGCCGCATTTCCCATTTTCAGCCGGCGGACCTGGTATTACGGTGGTTGCAGGGAAGGGATGTTCCACGTGACCGAAGGGGATGGCCATGGCACTACGCGACAAGCTCCGCAGCAGGTCGGAGCCGTTCTTGCAGCAAGGAGAGACGATCCACGAGGTGTTTCCTGCTCAGGCCGGAAACCCCTGGATGGTCGGTCTGGGGGGAGGGCTCTTGATGTTGATACTGGGAAAGCCTCGCGATGTCGTGGTCACCGATCGTTCCGTCGTTGTGCTGCGACAGAGTAAATTCACGGCCACTCCCAAAGAAGTCCTCGGGCGCCTCCCTCGGAATACAAGGTTCGGCCCAGTGAAAGGGATCTGGTCAAAGACCGAGCTGAATGGCGAGATGGTTTGGATTCACCGGCGGTTCCATGGCGATGCGAACCGCGCAGATGCTGCCCTGACGAGTCCTGCTGACCCGCCTACTGCGACGACTGGTGAAATCACGACCTGAACGCCACCGTCCCGGCGAACGGGGGCAGTCAGTCAGCTCGCTGTATTCGGCTTTGACAGACTTGACCGGTGGCTGAAGTTGACCCGAGCGACGACAGTCGGACCCGGTGGATCTTGCAGTGGTTCCGGTTCGACCCTGAGAGGAATGAGCGCCGCAATGTCACGATTGCCGCTTATGACCGGAAACGGGAATGCGATCGAGAGCTCCGCAAGCTCCAGGCGAACCTCGAAACCCTGAAGACAGAGGGCGTCGCCGAAGAAGTCGAGCACATTTCCAGCGTCAAACATGAACGGGGCTATTTGGCGAGCATCCGGCAGATCCGCCAGCTGGACCGGCAAAAGAGGCGGGACCAGAAGCGTGACAGCGGTTGGGGCTCTGAATAGGGCTGGCTAGATCAGTAGCTCCGGCCCGGCGGCGACTGGGATCACCGGTATGGCGCTGACGCTGAGAGGATGGGGCGGTGCTGATCGCTCACACCAGCGATGGGGTCCCGTCCGAATGGCAGGAACCGAACTCCGTCGACCGCCGGAAGTGACCGGCGTCGTCATGGACTCGACACATAAGGGCGGGCGGCCTCCCAGCCGCTCGATACGAGTCCTGGTACTCATCCTGGCCTGGGTCGCCCTGACCGGACTCCTGATCGCGGCCGGCGTGGGCGTCACGCATTCCAGCTCGGTCAACGCATTCGACCGCCACGTAACGTCCGTTGTTGTCGCTCACCGGACCCCGGCGCTCAACGCGGTGATGAAAACTGTGACGTGGCTCGGTTCGTGGGTCGCGCTCGTGGCGACCGGAATCCTCTTGGTGGTCCTGGCCCTCCGCCGGCGCCTCCCGATAGCCGCCGTGGTTCTGGCGGGCGTCGCCTGGGCGGGGGAGAACGGCGGCGTGACATTGGCCAAACACGTAGTCGAGCGTGACCGCCCACCGCAGGATGTCAGGCTCGTCTCGGCGCATGGCTGGTCGTGGCCGTCGGGTCACACTGCTGTCGCCCTCCTGGTGTTCACCACCTTGGCGCTTGTGGTGGCGGCTATCGCCCCAAGATCGGGCTACCGAACCCTGGCATGGGTACTGGCGACATTGGCAGTGGCGGCTGTGGCATTCTCACGGATTGAGCTGGGTGTGCATTGGACCACCGACGTCATCGCAAGCATGATCTTCGTCGGCGCGTGGCTGGTCGTTCTCATAGCGATGTTCGCTTCCGATATTCGCCCGAAGTCCATTGACGTCGAAGCTCACTGAAGGGGCGTGTCCGGGAGATCCGCTGGCGCCCGGCGGGTGCGCAGGCTGCCTACCGGACCTGCCACAGGTGCCGCGTACTCACGGTTGTTCCGTATCCCCTATGTGTTCGCACGGTGGGCCCAGGTCCGGCGTCAATGTACGGGGGCGCCCTTGACGGCTACTTGTGACCCTTCTTAGCGCCAGGCAAGTAGGGCGACACCTGCCCCCAGAGACCGACCCTGCTCGGGACATCCAGCGGGCCAACTTGTGAGGCCGCGACCTGGCGGGTGCGCAAGAAAGTATCCAGCCCTTTCGACCGAACTTCACTTAGGAGGCGCTCCAATGGTTGAGCGACCGTAATGCCGTCATACGGACCCTCTCGATAGAGCACCCATTGCCGAGTCTCATCACGGATGACGATGTCCCTCTTCAACCGCTCGGCCGCGAAGTAGGAGCGCCAAAACACGGAGAGCAGAGCCTTGGACCAGACCAGGATGGCCGACCGTCTTTATACGGGTCGATGGAGATCGAGCCACCGGGAACCTCGATCTCTTCCGGTGGCATGCCCTTCGATTTTAGAGAGGACTCGGCGCCGTTCCCGGAATGCGGGCAGAGCTGCCCCACCGTCCCGATGCGTTAGGGGATGGTCTATAAGCAGTCGGATACTGTGCCGGCCTCAGCCCCGGGGTGCGAAGAACTCAAGTGCGATGTTGTCGGGATCTCGAAACGACAATGCCGAGTAGTAAGGCGTGTCCACGATGCCCCCGTTGGGGATGCCGAGTTCGTTCAGACGGATTTCCCATGCCTTTAACTCATCGCGGTTGGCACAGCCGAAAGCCAAATGATCGAGCCCCGGCCGCCGCTCGTTGAACGGCTCAGTGCTGTCCAAGTCAGGGAACTGAGTTACGCCAACGATTGTGCCGCCAGTAAGCCAAGCGACGCGCTGGAACGGACCTGTGTCCTCGTCAAGGATTGGGTCCGAGCCGAACAGATCCTTGTACCAAGGCACACTCCGTTCAAGGCTCGTAACCGTTAGCGCCACGTGAGTAATCGCAGGGAACTCAGGCATCTCTTTTCTCCCCTTCGCACCTCGTGGACGCAGCGAATGCTACCTCTTTGGCGGGCAACTCTCGGGGAGTAATAGCTATCTGGCAGCACCAGTCGCCGCGCTAACCGAGGCCCCAGTCCCGGCGTACTGCGGCACTCTGTCAAACGCGTGAGTGCACTCCTCACTGGCGCGGTGGACAGAACCTGCTACTCGCGCAATGCTCGTTGCGTGCCTCCGATGGCACCCACGAAAGGAGTGTTTCATGAGTTACACCGAGCTTTCCCGCACCCGGCCGGTTCCATCGGCCTGGGAGAACCTCAGCGACGAGCAGAACGATGCACAGACTGCGGCGATCTACGCGGTCATCGCCAAGAATGGCGGAGATGTCAAGGCCGTCACGTACTCACCGAGCCGTATTGCCTTGACCTCGGTGATCGAGTATCCCGACCAGCGGTCAGCCATGAACACTGTCGCCGAGATCCTGGCCCTTGGAACTCTTGAGTACGTTGAGATCGAGCCCCAGTGGGATGTCGCTGAGTTCGTAGGACTTAACCGTGCTGCGGCTCAGGCCTGAAGCACACCCAAGGCAAAGGCCAGGCTCGGTGATAAAGCCGGATCCAGGCTCGCCGGAATAGACATGCCCAAAGCCGGCGATAGGAGACACCTAAGCACGATTGGCCTTGTTTCGGTGATGCGTCAGGATTCACTCGCAAGCCGGGATCGCCCGCCGGCGATGCCGGGATTGGCGGGCAGACCTGCGGGCCGGTTAAGTGGGTGTTGGTACCCTGCCTCAATGAGTTCAATTGCCATCCCGACATCGCATCGCGATCTGCTCGAAGGGTCGATCCCGGTGACTTTGGCCACCGTTGGACCTACTGGCCACCCGCAACTCACCGCGGTGTGGGTCGTGCTCGAAGGCGATGTGATCGTAACGTCGCTCGCCGGCATCCGACAGAAGCTGAAGAACCTGACGGAGCGTCCCCTGGCGACTGTGTTCGTCATCGACCCCGCCAATCCCTATCGAACACTCGAGGTGCGCTGCGACGTCACGATTGAGTCCGATCCGGAACTCACCACCCTGGTGAAAGTGCTCAGTGCCTACGGGATGGACTTGGCAAGCTTCGACGCGCCCCTCGAAGGACGGGTGACCGTGACACTGCGACCGGTCCATGCCGTGGCGCTCGGGTGAGAAGACTGTTCCTCAGAGATTCACCCCGCGGAACGCCTAGCCGTCACCCCTCGACAAGAACAAGGTGCTGGCAACACAAAGCCGGCGACGGGGCAGCTTGAACCGCTCTCCGACACTGCACTACGCGATGCGTGTGCCTACCCCCAGGTTGTCAGGGTGATAACCGCTCAATCCTCCAGCTTCCCTCCTGAGCCTCGTAGCGGAGCCGATCGTGCAGGCGATCCGCTCCCTCCTCCCACAATTCGACAACTTCAGGCCGGATCCGGTAACCGCCCCATCGAGGAGGGCGGGGTGGCCCCGTTTCCTCGGGAAACGCTTCAGCCAGTTCGGCCACCCGCTGTTCGAGCACCGCTCGAGTGACGACCACCTTGCTCTGGTGGCTGGCGACGGCGCTACGACGTGCCCCTGGCGGCCGCGACTGCCAGTAGGCGTCCGACTGATCGTCATCGACCTCCTCCACTGCTCCAGTCACCCGGACCTGTCGGTGCACTGGGAGGAACCAATGGAAGAGGGCAGCGGCGAATGGATTCGCCCTCAGCTCCCGGCCCTTGTCGCTTTCCTGGTCGGTGTAGAAGACGAGACCTCGGCGGTCGAGGCCTCGGAGCAGCACCATTCTCGAGGACGGGCGCCCCTCGGTCGTGGCTGTGGCAACTGCCATCGCCTCGGGCATGGGCTCGCCAGCTGTTCGCGCAACCTCGAGCCACCAGGAAAGTTGGGTCATCGGATTGGGATCGACGGACGCTTCGTCCACGGCCACAGTCTGCTCGCTTGGGAGTGGGGCAGTTTGAGATCACGGAAGCCTGTCGCTCGAGTCGCCGCCAGGGGCCCCACCGAGCCGGCGTTCGGGCCTTGTAGCCAGCGGAGTCGGTCGCAAAGCGCTCCGTGCCGAGCAGCCCGCCAAGCGGATCGGGCGCGGCAGCGACGTGGACGTCGGTGAGTACCGACGCCACCAGTCACACCACGCGCAGCTTCTACGATGGTCATGGTCATCCCTTCTCCCTTTGGTGTGAGGGATGGCACGGCCGTTCCGGATCGGAGCGACGGGCGGTCCAGGTTGTTGGTAGCAACCCGGGCCAATCACCCCAACTCGGAGACGGGACGTGCCGCTGTCAAAGTGCCGCTGGTTGGCTCGGTCGACGACGTCTTGCAACGTCACGAAACTCCAAGTCAGACCGAACCTGCCAGCACTCCCGAAGCTATTTGGGACCAGCAATCAAGCGGTGGACCCTCAGAGAAGTATCAATGTACGGGGATAGGTCGGCGTGAAGGTGGGGTCGAGTTGCGGACCGATCCTCACCCGAAGGGGACAGTCACCGGACCGGGGATCGGTCGGTAGACGGCAAAGAAGTCACGGTCGTCGGGGACGAGGTAGCGATCGGGTGACTGATTCGGGTTGGGTCCCACCTGCGTCGGGTTGAGACCGGGGGGGTTGTAGGTGTTGAGCGAATGCCATTCGGGATTGATGTCGAACTCCATGGCCCGCACTGCTCCGGCGTGCTGAAGGATCTGCGCGATGCTGACCACTGTCTGATAATCAGCGGCGACGTAGATGAGGTTGCCTCGAGCGTCGATCCCAACACCGGTGCGCCAGACGCGAGTAACTCCGCCGAGCGTATATCCCCACTGGGGGCTGTTGGGATCGGTGTTCAAAGCGGGATTCAGCTGGCTGTTCCAGACGATCGGAGCCAAGCTCTGCCGAGCCCACGCGACGCCGGGGCCGGGGTTCGGGCCGCCGCTCCAGTTCACAATGTCCACGCGGCCATCCGTATAACCAATGAGTGTCGCGTTGCCGTCCTTTAGCGGTTCGTTTGTTTGGCCGTTGTCCGCGGACCCGTTCTGGCCATCGACATAGGTAAACCCGCCGTTGAAGGTCGCAAGCAGACGAGACCGCTGGCTGTAGGGAACCATCGCCGGTCCGCGCACGGCCGCGTTCGGCGGCTCATAGCGGCCCGGGTAATAGCCGAGCTCTGTCCGCGAATGGTCGAACCAGGCGACGTAGGCCACGATCTGTGGGTAGGTGGGGTCAGGACGATAGGTCGTGACCAGTATGGGTGGACCCCCATCGACCGATGGTCCGGTTGGCTGCCAGACCCCTTCACCGGGAAGCGGGCTGGAGAAGACGGGTGTGATCGCCGGCGGCCATGCAGTCGTCGCAGGTGCAGCCGGTGCCGTGGGGTGTGGCACTCCCACCTTCGGCAGACTCTTCAACTGCGGCCCACCCTTCTTGGGCGCTTGGCTGCTGTAGTAGATCTGCTCAACGTGGTCGGCGGCCCAATTGCCGATGCCGAAAGGCACTTCATACCGCACCCATTCAACCGTGTTCACGCTCCATGAGAGGCTCGTGGGCCGCAGCATCCAGACCGTGTACGAAATGGTCGCCCACAACAGCACGACGACAAGCGGTGCCACCATGAACGAACGTACGAGTCTGCTCCGGCGAGTGAGCCTCCGCCTTCGTCGCCGCCTCCGCCTCTGTGCCGGGACGAGATCTCCCTCTGGGATTTCCGGATCCCGAGAAGGACTCGCTCGATCGACTGAGGCGCCGGAATCGAGGGCATCGTCAGCGAACTGGCGGCCGGGCCCCACTCCCTAAACTTACAGATCGCCTTTCAAGAGACCAAGAGCCATTCCTACGCCCATGGGATGATTCGGGTGCCCGACGGTCACTCCTTCGGTGGGGTCGCGAAGTCCAGCATCATTCCGCACCGTTGTCAGACCACCAGGTCTCCAGTCCGGCGTTCGGGGCTAGGGGGGGCACTCGCATAGGCGCCCAGGTTCCGGCGTACAGGGACAGTCTCCGTTGCGACGGCGGTCAACCCCTGCGATGAGGGACGAATCGAACGCTACTGGGACCCGATGCGGCAATCGTCAGATGAATTGTGGTGTCATCCAAGGCGACCCTCGACCCCGCTGCGGGCAATTGCTCCAAGACCGTGCCTGCCTTTGCTCCCGGCTGAGTGATGTCTGCGGCGTAGACCGCCTGGAGCCCGAGCGCGAAGAACGCTTGGGAGGCCTGAACCCCGGTTTCTCCCCTGACGTTGGGAACCGTTATCTCTGACTGGATGGACGGCTTTGCTACGCCGACTTCCACCGTGGCCACAGAATTGGTCTGCGTTGTGCCGCCACCCGCACTGAATAACGCCGTTAGTCCCAGTCCGAGAACTGCAGCCGTGACCGCAGCGATAATGATTCGGGAGGGCCGCATCGTGGGGCAATTTTAGGCATGGATCGACCCACACAGCCGCCTCTATCCGGCTGGCTCCGGTACTCAACGGAACTCCAACGATTAGCTGAGGGTTTTCCCACCATGTGCCCAAGGGCCGCACCCATTCCCGGTGTACGGGGACGGAGATCACATTATCGCCCGGTAGAGATGCCACGACCCGGGCACACCCTTCAGGTCGTGGAGGCCAGCGTCGGAGAATTGGATGCCACTGCCGAGAACAAGATCCTTCACGGTAGAGGTGACCAACATTTGGCTCGGTTCCGCGAGGCCGGCCACTCTTGCTGCGATGTGGACGGCCAGACCGGCGAGGTCATCGTCCCGACGTTCACATTCGCCGGTGTGCAAACCAACTCGGACTCCAATGCCTCGGCCACTCAGAGCGCCAATGATTGCCTCACCGCAACGGATACCTGAGGCGGGGCCATCGAAGGCCACGACGAACCCGTCTCCGGTGGTATTGACTTCCCGACCTTGGAACCGATCGAGTTCTTGACGAACGACCCGGTCGTGCACATCGAGAAGGTGGCGCCATCGACTGTCGCCCATCGCTGCCGCCGTCTCCGTAGATTTCACAATGTCGGTGAAGAGAACGCTTGCCAACACACGGTTGGGTTGAGGAGCGGGCTTTTGGCCAGTGAGGAACTCGCCGATCGCGTCGAGATACTGATCGGTTACCTGTGATCCTGTCGTGTCCGATCCCGACAGGGTGACCATCTTGGCGCCCGGGATATGTTCAGCGAGGTAGCGCCCTTGAGCTAAGGGGAAAGCCTGATTGTCGTCGTTATGAACTACGAGAGTCGGGACCTGAACCAAGGACAACGCATTGCGAACATCGACACCCATGATGTAGCGAAATTGAGCTTCGGCAGTCCGAGGTGTCGCAGAGGCGCGCTGGCAGCGGGCGACGGAACGGAGCGATGCCTCGTCGCTGGCCAGGCTTGGAAAGAGCAGACGAACCAGATCCGTGGTGCCCCACAGGCTGGAAAGGACCATGACGCCGGCCTCTGCGACTTCGGAATCCAGGCCAGCGGGATAGTCGGGGGCGGCCAAAACTCGGGCCGTGGTGTTCGAAAGCAACAATGCGCTCACCCGTTCGGGATGGATCGCCGCGAACAGAATCGCTATTGACCCGCGTCACCCTCGGCGACGATCGCCACCCGCTCCCAGCCGATGGCGTCTAGGACCGCCCGAATGTCCTCGGCCCAGTCTTCCCAGGTCGGCATACCTGAACGGGCCACCCCATCTGATGCCCCCGTTCCTCGCCGGTCGAATGCGACGACCCGACCAATAGAACCCAGACGCCGAAGAAAATCGGCGTCGGCCGGGGTATCCCAGTTCAGCTCGACATGGGTGCCCAGCCCCCAGAAGTACATCAACTTCACCGGACCCGACCCGAAGAGCTGATACGCAACGTCCGCGTCGGCAACCGCGGCATACCTGGTTTGCGGTAGGTCCTCCATGTCCCACATCCTGACGCGACTGGCGCCTCGACGCCCTGAGAGGGTGCGTTAGCCCGACCCAAAATGTGTGACCGTCCCCGGCGGTAGGGGACACCACGGACTTCTGATTTGTTGTGGCTGGACGCGCCGAAGGGGCTCCGTGGAGCCCCTTCGCACGACAACAGCTCTGCCCTGACTGACTTCAGATTATCAGGACGAAGTGTCACATCGCCTCGATACGGTCCTTCAAGCGCCCTGGGTCTGGATGACAGCTCTGCCCTGACTAAGCGGATGCTCCGGGTTCGATTCCCGGCCGGGGCGCCCACCCGGGTGTCGGGCCGCTGATGACTAGTCGATCATCGACCAGGCGGCCCGACACTACGGGTCCATACCTAGTGATTCGACGTCTGCCCTACTCGTGCCGATCAGCCGCGCTCGAGTCCGGCGGACGGGGCTACGTCCTCCCCGAGGTTCCACCTCGCACTGCCATGGACCATGAGACCCATGGCAGTGTTTCTCAACAGGAACTCGACGACTGGAGCAGAACCAAATGACGAGCTTCGCTTACCCGATCTACATCCAGGCGACTCCCGAGCAGGTCTGGAAGGGACTCACTGACCCCTCGCTGATGAAACGCTACTGGCGCCATCAGAGGGCTGGTGAGAAGACCTTCATTTCGGACTGGAAACAGGGCTCGACATACGACATGTTGCATGAGGAAGTCGGGCTGGTCGTGAGCGACCCCGAACAGGTGATCCTCGAGTCTGATCCCTATCGCCGGCTGTCCTATACCTGGCACACGATCACGCCCGAGTGGGCCGCCGAGGTTGGCATGGACGATGCCACCGCCGAAGTCTGGCGTGCTGAACCCCGCTCCAGGGTGGCCTTTGACATCGAGGAGGTCGGGCACGGGACCGTGAAGCTCACGGTCGTCCACGACGGGTTCGAGACCGGTAGCGCCGTTCTCCAAGGCATCTCGGAAGGCTGGCCGGCTGTCCTTTCCAGTCTCAAAACACTCCTTGAGACCGACGCGACGCTGCGGACCTCATAGGTGCACGTCGAGTCTGTCCCACACCACAGGCGTACGGGGGCACCTTTGGGGCGACCCGGCGGCCCTAGGGGTGGAGACTCTGAAGCGAGGTAACCGTCGTTTGGGCGGCTGACAAGAGAACGACCTCGCCTGTCACTGGCCGATGTCGAGGGATCGCTTGACAGTGTTGCCAGAACCGCCGGTATCCGGTGTCGAAGAGCTGATCGGCTGAGTAGTCGTTCCTGCAGCAGTGGTTACTGTCGCTGACGTGACGACCGCACTACCAGGCCACCAGGCGAGGAAGAGGCCGTTGCCAGCTGTGGTGACGACATCCGAGCCATCGCTCAGCACCAACGTCGCGGCCGTTACGCCTGGGCCCACCGAGCCTTCGGCGATCGTGTAGGCCTGGCCGTTGGCAGAATCGGCTTGTAGCCGGTCGACGGCAATCTGGCCAGCCTCGGGTAATACCGGCTGGCCGCCGATTGCCGTCATTTGCGAATTGGCTTGGGCGCTGGAATTGATCGACGGGCCGCTCACGCAGAAGAGGGTGGTAGACGTGTTTGCCCCGAACAAGACCAGTGTAAAGGGTCCGCGAGTGTCGACGAGCGACACTTGGGTTGCTCCCGTGGCCAATCCCGCCGTCTTGTCAGGTGGCGGTGTGGCCGCCGCGGCTTCGCAGGTCGCCTCGGCGCTCGATACCTGGCCGGGCGCGGGCGTCGTCGGCGCAGCCGTCCAGGCCGCAAACGCGTTCGCGGTGCCCGGACCGGCCAGGACGAGCAAGGCCGTCGTGACGCCACCCGCGACGAAGGCACCGCCGCCTAGCGCCAGGCCACCTCTCCGTCGATTTCGGCGGCGCCCCGCGATCTCCTGCACGAGGTGCTCCTGCCGAGTTGACAGTCGGAAATCACTAAGGGTGGGGACGAGTGGGGTGTCGAGAACGTTCATAAGTACTCCTTTTCTTATTGAGTCAGGGTCGTCGAGGTGATCGGGGCAGAGTCCTTGAACTTGGCACGGGCGCTGGCCAGACGAGAGCGGACGGTGCCGACCGGGATACCGAGCACCGTTGCCGTGTCTGCGTACGTGAACTCGCTCCACAGGACGAGGAGGACGACGTCCTGTTCTCCTTGGGTGAGTGCCGATATCGCTTCCAGGGCGCCGGCAAGTGCCTCTTGTGCCCCGAGGCGTTCCATCGTGTTCTCTTCGGAACTCGCACCGTCCGCCGGGACAGGAATGCGATCGAGCGCCGATCGATAACGTCGGAGCGAGCGATCAGCGTTTCGAACGACGTTGTTGGCCACACCGATTAACCAGGGCAGTGCGCTCGCGTTCGAGAGCTGCAGCTTGCGTCGGCGTCGGAACGCCTCCATAAACACGACGCTGGTTAGATCCTCGGCAAGATCGAGGTTGCCAGTCCGCCGGGCGCAGTAGGCATAGACGGAGCGCGAATATCGCCTAAACAGTTCACCGAAGGCCTCTGGTTCGCTCCCAGCCATCGCCAGCAGGTCGCTGTCGGCATCTTCGGAGAGCGTGGGCATACCTAATAGTGTCCGCGGACCCCCAGAAAGTTCGAGTGGCGGGCACTCCCAACCGCCCGGGCACCAAATACGTCTGGCGAGATCCTTCTGGCAAAATGCAGCCAAGGAGCGCCGCGAGGTGATGGATGATTCGTCCTAGGCGGAAATATCCGGCGTTCGGCGCTCGTGTCGTCGAGGCTGGCGCTTCTGAGTCCCTGCCCCAACAACCCGGACCAGGGGCCGCAGACCCGCCCCGAAGTGCCGGTATGGGGCAGGGCCTCGCTCGACCTCGTCCACCAAGATCACGCCCCGGAGTGCCCCGTCTGAACCCCGTTCCCGGGCGGCGCCGGGCTGATGCGCTAGACGGCTGGCGTTGGATGGGACGCCTATCTGCCCGCCTCCGGTGGGCGGTGGCCGGTGGGCGCAAAATGGGGACTCTGGGGGGAGGGGGGCGAGGTGTGTTTTTCGAATTTGGGGCGGTGGCGCGGGTGCGGGGGTGCGGCGTTTCGAGACCCCTTATCTCCTATCCCGTTGTGATGTCTCATGACATCGAGCACCGGCGTGCCCAAGGCGAACAGGGCCTGTTCGGTCGCGCCGGCGCTATGGCCCCCGATCGGTTGTGGAACGTCAGTTGAAACCCGGTGGTAGGGGGGGCATCATTGCAGGCACATGGAGCCTCGCTACCACCACACCTGGAGGCCTCACAAGCCCCTCAACGCCAGCCCCGAGCAGAAGAACTTGGGCTGGAAGGTGGTCAACGCCGCCTCGGTGGCCGTGGCTGCCATCGTGACCCAGCGCTTGCTCACCATGGCCTGGCGCCTGGTGCGCCACGAGCCCCCTCCGAGCGGCCCGGCGGACCGCAGAGTTACCTGGGCCGCCGCCCTCACCTGGGCCACCTCCATGGCCGTGGGCATCGCCGTCTCCCGAGTGGTGGCCGTGCGCCTGTCCGGCAAGGTCTGGGAGGCCGCCGTGCACGAGCCGCCTCCAGACGCCCCGTCCTAGGCCCCCGGGGTCTCTGTGAGCCCCGCCGTCCCATTCGGACCTTCGCCCCTATCCCCAATGTGCCGTTCGGCCACGCCCAGGTTCGGGGATGCCCGTTCTGTCACATGTGACGAAGGGTAGGCCTGTTGTCGGCGTCTTGGTTGTTGTCTAGGCGCGCGATGCGTCGGGGGCGACTCCGGTCAGGTTGACGGGGAGTCGGCGGGGGCCATTGGCCCAGAACACAGGTACGGGTTCGCGTCGGTAGCCGCTCTCGACACGGGCTCGATCGACCAGATCGATGAACACATCGAGGGCTACTCGGCCTTCGAGTCGCGCCAGTGCCGCGCCGGGACAGACGTGGGGCCCGCCCCCGAAGGCGAGGTGGCCTTTCGCGTTCGGGCGATCGAGCCGGAACTCGTCGGGGGCGTCATAGGTTCGTTCGTCGCGATTTGCGGAGGCAAGTCCAAAGCCGACCTTGACGCCGGCCGGGATCGTGACACCGTCGATCGTAATGTCCGCGAGGCAATCGCGCATCAATGCGTGGATCGGCGAATCATGTCGGAGTGACTCCTCGACCACGATCGGCACCAGGTCCCGCTCCATATGCAATCGTGCGAGGAGGGCGGCATCTGTGCACACGGTTTCGAGCAAGTTTGCGATCAGATGTCGCGTGGTCTCGTTGCCGGACATGAGCAAAAACGCCAGTTGCGTGCGCATCTCGAGATCGGTGAGACGCTCGCCATCGACGTCGGTAGTGATGAGCCGAGTGACGAAGTCATCGGGTGGATCCGTCGAAGCCTTGCGTTCGGCAATCATCGCGTCGAGGTACGCAGTGAAGTCTGGCGCTACGCCGGCGAGACCCTCGCCGTCAACTCCGTCCTCTCGGCGGTTCATCGTTGCGTACGCGGATTGCACGACGATGTCGGACCACTCGGCAAAGCGGGCGTGATCCGCAGGATTGACGCCGAGGAGATGAGCGATCACGGTGGCCGGAATGGGTGTGACGTAGTCGGCCAAGAGATCGCCGCCACCTCGTGCGACGATCCGATCCAGTAGTTCGTGGCACAACTCCCGGACGAATGGCTCTACCCGGCTGATGCGATGTTGTGCGATCGCCGAGTTGACGATCCGGCGGATCTTGCCGTGGCGCGGTTCGGGGATCTCGCTGATGAGTTGCTCCTCCATGGGCACCACCACACCAGCGGCCCGGAAACTTGCGTGGAACGTCTCGACGTTCTTCGTGGCCGCGAGCACATCGTCATGACGGGCCAGGAAGTAGGTGCCCGAGGGGGTCCGTGAGACGGGGCACTCGTGGCGTAACACAGCCAAGGCGTCATAAGGCACGCCCGCTGAGGCATCGAGCGGGTCAACAACCATCAACGATATGTTCGCACGGCCGCCAATGCCGCGGTTCATCCGGACGATGCGTCATCACATCGGCGTCCGACTATGGCACCCAGGACCGCGACGCCCCAGTGCCTGCGAAACTGGGACACCTCGGCCAGCCCCGGAGAAAGAGGAACCGTACAACTCGATGGTGGTCTCAGAAGCCAGGCGTTCAGGGGGTGCCCACGGGTCGCAAGACGCCTATCCGGCGTTCAATCTGTCGACGATCAGCGTGGCTGCCGCCGGACAGGCCTTTGTGAATCCGAAGAAGGGACCAAAGTCACGGGAGGCCGCGAAACCGGGGAAGTAGAGGCCCGGCACGGACGACTCGAAGTTCTCGTCGAGCGCTGGGAACCCATCGACAACTGCAATGTCCGGCATGACGGGACGTAGGTAGGGAACATTCGCAAGTTCGGCTTTGTACCCGGTGGCAAAGATCACCCGGTCCACGCTGAGCCGCTCACCGTTCGAAAGTGTCACCACCGTGGCTCCGGGCTCACCGACTGCTCCAATAACCTGTGTGTTGGGCCAGAGGTGGAAGCGGTCACCGATCAAGCGGGGAAGGAGCCACCACTCGAGCGTCAAGCGACCGACTTCCCAGAACCTTCGCGCGATTTGCTCCTGGTCGGTCCGCGAGATTGATCGCCACCAACCAGGGATCCTGATTGTGGCGTCTATGTAGTCGTCAACGAAACGCCAGCTCACCCGCTTGAAGCGCGGGATGTCGTGACGGTGAACGATGTCAACGCGCTCGACGTTGTGCTCGCCGAGAAGTGCAGCCCACTCATAGGCGCTCTGGCGGCCGCCAATGATCAACACTCGCTCTCCAGCAACCTGGTCAAATCGAACGAAGTCGCTGGTATGCGAGCCAAGGCCCGCGGGGAGTGTTGCGGCCCATTCCGGAAGGTGAGCGAAGTACCCGTTACCCGCCGCTGCGACGACTCGTTCAGCGCGCATCTGC
Organism: uncultured Acidimicrobiaceae bacterium; assembly: GCA_963826835.1. Taxonomy (GTDB): domain Bacteria; phylum Actinomycetota; class Acidimicrobiia; order Acidimicrobiales; family RAAP-2; genus Bog-473. The sequence goes on along the minus strand of CAWGYK010000005.1, from coordinate 33,787 downwards.
GATCCGTCTTCGAAAGACGCCACGAACTGTGCATCGCACTGTTCCAGGGCTGACACGAACTGATCACGAATGGTGAGCTGCTTTTGCACCTGAAACCACTTTGCATACTCGAGGAAGACGCCAATTGGAATCGGATCCAATTCGGTGGGAAGGAGCCCTCGCTCCTCGACGAATGCCTCGAGGGTATGTATGCCCGACGCATCGAGATGCCAATCGACTCCTGATCGAAGGAACATGCCAGCGGGCATATGGTCGGTCCAGAAACCCAAGGGGTGGCCCACGACGACGGTGTCGATCCCGCGTTCGCGGGCTCGAGCCGCAACCGCCAAGCCGTATGGCCCGGCGCCCACTACCAACAACGACGTCGTATCCATGACTTCATCCTCTGTGGCAAGTGTGACGCCCCTTCACTTGTTCGGCCACGTGATCCATGTCGGGCGGTCTTGTGACACCCGTCGTCCAGTGCGAGACCGAGCGCCCTCGGCATCAACCGTGGAGGCGGTCGCCATCAGCGTCCAGGTCTGGCGCGGCGTCGGGTGCAAGAAGGTCTATCACCATCCTTTCCACCGACGTCATGCTCTCAGCCCGTAATGTCCCCCTGCCGCCTTCCCGGCGGCAGGGGATTCCCAGAGCCCGCCCCGTATCGGCACATCTCCCGCCGATCTGTCCGATCCAACGATCGCTCCCAACCGGTTTGATGGCAACGGCGTAGCCGGACGGCGCTCGGAAGTGACTATTGCCACTCGACGCTTGCGACGTCGAGGGCGACCGAGAGCCCCTTTAGATCGAGTGCACGGCGGTTACGGACGTGGAAGTGGTCGGTGACCGAATCGATGACGGCCGCGGTCACAAGGATCTCTCCAGTACCGGCGGCGGCACCGACACGGGCGGCTTCGTGGACCCCCTTGCCCAGGTAGTCATCGCCAAGGTCAACAGCTTCGGTGGCGTGGACACCAATGCGCACCTGCGGAGCGAAGCCATGCTCACGGCGGTGATCGGCCAGGGTGCGCTCGATCGCAATGGCGCACTCGACGGCGTCAAGGGAATTGGTGAACGATACGAAGAACCCATCTCCTTCATGGTTGATCTCCCGACCGTTGTGCGCATGAAAACACTGACGCAGGGTACGGTCGTGCCAGTCCAGGAGGTTTCCCCACGCGTCATCTCCGAGGACCTCGACGAGCCTGGTCGAGTCGACAATGTCGGTGAACATCAGGGTGCAGGTAGCCCGGCTCCGCCGGGCCGTGTGGAGCATCGAGCGCACCCGCTCTGCCTCTCGGACAGCGCCGAGACGTTCGAACGAGCTGAGCGCCGCCTCGAGCTCTTCCGTGGCGTTGGACTGATGGCCATCGACTCGTAGTCCTCCGGCGATGATGAGCCGAGCACGAGCCGCCTCGAATGGCGCGTCGACCTCGCACCACAGGCGGCATGCCTCCCGCATCGAGGTGATCGCGGCCTCTGCGTCGCCATTGGCCATTTGGACCTGGCCGCGCGCTTCGGCGACAGAGGCGAGGGCAGCAGTGGTGTGGACCGCCTTCCCCCAAGACTCCAGCTCGGCCAGAGCATTACGGGCTCGGTCGACCCGACCGGCTGCCAAGGCGATCGTCACCGCTGCGGGTAGAACCGAGCCGCGGTCCTCTTGGTGGACGCCGACCATCTGGGCCAACGCGTCGGTAATGCTGGCCAGAGCAGCGTCCGGCTTGCCTTCGTCCAACAGCAGCAGCGCCAGTCCTGGCTGGGGCAGTCCGCCCAGCTCCTGGGCACGTCGAAAGGCGTCTCGGGCCCCTGACTGGTCACCCCTTCGCCGCCGGATCTCACCGAGCTCGGTCAGGGCCCATCCCGTCGCGATCAGGTTGGCCGGCAGCAACTCTTCGATGGCATCGAGGGCGTCTCGCTCGGCGTTGTCGAGCTCCCCGCGAAGACGGCGGACCTCAGCGCGATGGAACCGACAGAGACCGGGAAATCCACTCAACGATTCTCGCTCGCACCATCGCAAAGACGCGTCGGTCCACTCGCCAGCCCGTCGCCAGTCGGCCATGTTGCGGTAGGCCCAGATCGCGCCGCAATAGACCATTCCGGTGGTGTACGGGTTGCTGGCGGCACCGCTCATGGCAGCAGCCTCGTCGACCAAGGCACGACCTGCGTCGACGTCGCCCCGAGCGATCAACACATGCCCCTCGTCGTGCAAACCGAAAGCTTCCAGATCGATATCACCCAGCCGACGGCCGATCGCGCTCGCCTCGCGGGCGTGGTCCAGGGCGGACGCTGAATCTTCGTCGGCCCATGCGACTCGGCCGAGGGCCCACTGCAGGTGGCCGTGGGCAGAGCATTCGGGCTCGTCTTCGAGCAAGCGAGAGGCACGGCCCAGCCAGCCTCCGGCCTCAGAGAGGCTGTTGCGGACGAAGTGTTCACGGCACAGCGACAATGCGACTCCCGCCGCGAGGCCTCGTTTACCGATTCGTTCGTAGCGAGCCTCGGCCTGCTCCAGGGCGTCGATCATCGCGCCGTACTCACGTGCCCACCGTGCCGCCTCTGCCAGCAGTTCGATATCTTCCGGCGCCAGCGGCGAGCGCCTCTCGGCCGACGTCAGCAGGTCGAACGCCCCACGCCAATCCCGGCGGTCGTAAGCCGATCGAGCGTCGCTGAGCTCGTCGATTCGATCGCCCATGTGGTCCCTCCGGCTAAGGCATAGAGAGTACAGCGGTGGGCCCCTCATCGGCTCCCTGGATCCTGATCCCGTGTGACGGACCTGTCACTTGCACAATTCATCCCGGCGGAGGTCGGTTGTTGTGGCGTGCCCACTGGCTCCCTTGCGCTGGGCACCTCATGGACCTGACCGAGACACCGCCCTGAAATGCCGGTTACCGAGAGGGACTCCAGTGGCTCACAGGACTATCCCCATTGGTGCGGTAGGGCAGGGCCGCGCTCGACCACTTCCACCAAGACCGGGCCCACGGAGCACCCCGACCGACCCGGCTCCCGAGCGGCGCCGGGACGCTCTGCCAGAGGGCTGGCGGGGGATGGCGGCCGACGCCCCTCCTCCCGGCTTGCGGGGCGGTGGATATCACATGGGGCTTTGGGGAAGGGGATGCGAGGCGTGTTTTCCGAATCGCGTGCGGCGGCGGCGGTGGTAAGGAGTTCCGACCCTTTTATCTCCTATCCCAGCGGAGGCCGGATCGGGAACCCGACCCCAGGCGTCACGAAGATCGCTCCGCTGGTCACCGCGGTCCGCGGGACACGAGCGCGGCGAGGTTCTCGACCGACTTCTCCAGCAGGGCCAGGGGGACGATGGGGAAGTACGGACGCGCCTCCTCCGGGATGTCGGGCCATTCGCAATAGTTGGTGACCTCGGTCTCGCCCGGGCCCACGGCGGTAATCTCCCAGCCGTAGACGTGACCGTACGGGCCCCGCTCACGAGAGCCGACGTTCCACTCGAGGAGTGCGTCGGGGACGATCCTCGTCACGGTGTTGAGCGACTTGTACTTGCCCATGGGGCGGTCACCCAGGGCCTCCCTGTCCATGTCCATCTCGAACGTGTCACCGGGTGCCTCCAGGCGGAGTGCGCCCGGCGCCGCCTCGAGCATGCCCGACCCGTCGATCTCGACGTGCATGGCGGGGTCCGTGACGATCAGGAAGACCTCGGCTGGAGTGGCCGTCACCGTCCGGGTGGCGGCGATCCGATCTGCGGTGGACACGATGCTTCCTCCCGTGACTCGCTTCATCGAGAGACTACCGACCCGGTGTTCTCCACCCTGCCTCTCCGGATCCGAATTGCAGATACCGTTGGCCGAAATGGGCGAGGCGCACGACAACTGGCTGCACGGCGTCAAGAACACCCTGAGGCCCCTGCGCGACCGGCTCGTGTACGGGCTCGGCGGCACGATGCCGGAGCCACCGCCGCGCGTCATCACCTACGACCAACTGGTGGACCTGCTCTACCCGACGCTGCCGGACGAGCTCCGGCCTGACGTCGACGAGGCCGCCGCAGGTGACCTGGCGCGGGTGTCGACCATCCGGCGGATGCTCGGGACGATTGAGCATCAGGTCGCGCCGACTGCCTTCTCGGTGCAGCTGGCGGAGGATGACGCCGTGCGTTGCACGGTGGGCGGGGTGGAGCTGTTCTGCGACGCCGCCGACGCCGCGGTCACTCCGGGGCTGCTCTCCGGCCAGTACGAGTCGCACCTGACGGCCGTGTTCGAGCGGTACTGCAGCGCCGGGATGACGGTGATCGACGTCGGAGCGAACCTCGGTTACTACTCGCTGCTCGCGTCGAGACTGGTGGGACCGACGGGGCGGGTCATCGCCCTGGAGCCCAACTCCGAGAATTGCCGCCTTCTGCTGTCATCGCTGCGACTGCACGAGATCACGAACGTCGCGCTGTTGCCGGTGGCGGCGGACACGGCGACGGGGTGGGCCTACTACTCCACCCACGTCGGTTCCAACGGCGGCCTGATCGAGGACGGGGATCTCCTGTCCCACCCGGGCAACGTCGTCGCGACCTTCCGGCTGGACGACCTCGTGGAGGGTCCGGTCGGGTTCTTGAAGATGGACGTCGAAGGAGCGGAGGGTCGGGTGGTGCGGGGCGCCAAGCGGATCATCGAGCGCGACCGGCCCATCGTCACCACCGAGCTCAAGGACGAGATGCTGCGCCGCGTCTCGGGCACCACCGTGGCGGACTACCTCGGGTACTTCGAGAAGCTGGGCTACACGCCGTCGGTCCTGGAGAAGGCGACCGGCGTGGAGAAGCCCTACCCGTCCGTGGCCGAGCTCGTGGCCGACTGGGGCGAGACCGACGAGCTCCGGGACGTGCTGCTGCTCCCCGGCCGGGCCTGAGCGCGGTCTGCGTCGGGGCGCCTACCGGGCCGGGACCTGATCGCGGGTCGTTCCCACGAGCGCATCGAGCAGCTCGTCGACATCGTGGGAGATCACGAGCGCCTCGACCTGGTGGTCACGTATGAACCCCCGGTCGACGGCGTGGCGCACGAAGACGAGGAGATCGTCGAAGAAGCCATCGACGTTGAGGATGCCGCAGGGCTTGTCGTGGATGCCGAGCTGCGCCCAGGTGACTGACTCCATGAACTCCTCGTAGGTGCCGAACCCGCCCGGCAGCATCACGAATGCGTCCGACAATTCGGACATGAGCGCCTTGCGCTCGTGCATGGTGCTCACCACGTGGAGGTCGCTCAGGGTACCGTGCGCGATCTCGTGGCCCGCCAGTGACTCGGTGATCACGCCGGTGGCCCGCCCGCCCGCCGCCAAGGCGGCATCGGCCACCACGCCCATCAGCCCGACCGAGGCGCCGCCGTAGACCAGTTCGATCCCCCGCCCGGCCACGCCGGCACCGAAGCGCTCGGCCGCCTCCGTGAAGGACGGGTCGGTCCCCGGGCTGGAGCCGCAGAAGACGCAGACGGTCTCGACCGTGGTCACGCCGGGCTTCCCTCGGGGACGGGAAGCGGCATGGCGGCGCGGGGAGCGGGGGCGGACCGGCGGCGGACACGCCGCACGATGGTCTCGGCCGCGTCGCTGTCGTGGATGGTGATGGAGAAGGCCGCGGCGGCCAGGGCGAAGACCGCCGCCGTCAGGAAGGCGAGGCGGTAGGCCGTGATGTCGGGTGTCGACGTACCCCCGCTGGCCTGTGCCGAGCCCACCCCGATCAACACGGTGGAGAGGACGGCCACGCCTGTCGCGCTGCCGACCTGGCGCATGGTGTTGAAGAAGGTCGATGCCCGTCCCATGGATTCGGGCGTGATCATGGCGAACGACGCGGCCTGGTTCGGCACCATCACCTGCGCCATCATCCAGCCGAGCACGAACATGAGGCCCCGGATGAGCCACAGATTGGTGGTCACGCTGATCTGGGTCAGGACGAGCAGGGAGAGGGCGAGCCCGAGCAGCCCGCCGGTGATGTGGCGCCGGGGCCCGATGCGCGGGTAGAGGAAGCGGCTGGCGAATTGCGCGCCGAGCATGACGCCGATCGCCTCCGGGAACGTGGAGAGCCCCGATTGCAGCGCGGAGAGGCCGCGGGCGTCCTGGAAGTACAGCGGGATGAGGTAGAGCATGCCCAGGAACGCGGCGGCAGCGAGGAACATCACGCAGTTCGTCGCGCGGAAGAGCCGGCCCCGCAGGAGGTGCAGGTCCACCATGGGCCGGCTGGTCCGCAGTTCCACCAGGGTGAACACGAGGAGGAGCACGGCTCCACTGACGCAGGTGGCGATCACCGTCGGCGAAGACCACGACTGAAGCGGGCCTTCGGAGACGCCGTACATCAGCAGTCCGAGCCCGGCGCCGCCGAGCACGAACCCGGGCACGTCGAAGCGCCCGGCGTCGATCGCCTCCGTCCGCTCCAAGAAGAGGGAGCCGAAGACCACCGCCACGATGCCGATGGGCAGGTTGACGAAGAACACCCAGCGCCAGGAGAAGTTGGTGACGAGGAATCCGCCGAGCACGGGTCCGACGGCGGGCGCCAGCGTGGTCCCCAGGGTGATGAGGCTGGCTGCCCGTATCCGTTCGGCCGGAGGGAAGACCCGGTAGAGCATCGCCATGCCGACGGGAGCCATCATGCCGCCACCGGCTCCCTGGACGACCCGGAAGAGCACCAGCTCGGTCATGTTCTGGGCCAGGCCGCACAGCGCCGAGCCGAGAGTGAAGACGACGATGGCGATCAGGAGGACCCGCTTGCCACCGAAGCGGTCGCCCAACCAGCCCGATGCCGGGATGAACACGGCGAGGCTGACCAGGTAGGCGATCACGACGCCGTCGACGGCGGTCGGCGCGATGTGGAAGTCGCGTCCGATGGTGGGGAGCGCGACGTTCACGATCGTGATGTCCATGATGTTCATGAACATCGCCGACACGAAGACGATGGCGACGGCGGTCTTCTGGTTCATGCGGGCGACGGCCACGTTTTCTCTCGGTTCGACGGTCTGCGGGCGGCGCGGGGCGGAAGGTCGCGGCGAGTGACCGCTCCGCCCGGCTGCGCCCACGACCCTATGCGCTCGTGCCCCCGTTCCCTCTCCGGCCCCGGCCGTGCCTGCGTGGCGCCTTCGTGGACCCCGGGCCACGGGGTCGCCGGATCGCCCCGAGAACGAGACCCGCGTCGGTCCTAGACTCTGCCGATGCTCAAGGTCATCGCCGTCGCCAACCAGAAGGGCGGGGTGGCCAAGACGACCACCGTGCAGTCGCTGGGGGTCGCCCTGGCCCAACAGGGACATCGCGTGCTCATGGTGGACCTCGACCCGCAGGCCTGCCTGACCTACTCCCTGGGCTTCGATCCCGACGAGCTGGACTCGTCGCTGCACGACGTCCTCGTGCGCCGGGCCCAGCTGCGGGACGTCGTCCGGCCCGTTCCCGAGGTGCCCGGTCTGGCGTTGGTGCCGGCGACCATCGACCTCGCCGGGGCCGAGGTGCACCTGCTGAGCCGCACGGGACGCGAGCACGTCCTGGCCCAGGCCTTGCTCCCCGTGCTTCCCGACTACCACGCGGTTCTGATCGACTGCCCGCCCTCGCTCGGTGTGCTCACCATCAACGGGCTGACGGCGGCGGAGGCGGTCATCGTGCCGCTGCAGTGCGAGGCGCTCAGCCACCGGGGTGTCGGCCAGCTCCTCGAGACGATCGAGGACGTCCGGCAGTTTGCCAACGAGAAGTTGCGGGTGCTCGGGGTGATCCCGACCATGTTCGACGCACGCACGACCCACTCCCGCCAGGTGCTGTCCGAGGTCGAGGATCGGTACGGCCTGCCGCTCTTCCAGCCTTCCGTCCCCAAGTCGGTGCGGTTCGCCGAGGCGCCGGGCCTCGGCCGCTCGGTGCTGCAGCACGCGCCGACGTCGCCGGGAGCGGTGGCCTACCGGGCCCTCTCGACCCGCGTCTACGACGCCATGCAGACCGCCTGAGCGACGTGGCCGCATCGCGCAGCGACAGGGCGCCCGACCCGCTGGGCAAGCGAGCCCTCTTCTGGGTCCCGTCGCCCGGAGAGGCCGACGCCGCCACCGGGGGAGTGGCGGTGGCGTTGCCGGTGGGCAAGCGTGCCCTCTACTCGGGCGCCCGCCCGGAGCGGGACAGCCTGGCCACGACCTCGGGCAATCCGCTCGACGAGCGGGGCTCCTTCAGCGTCGGGTGCGCACGGTGCGGCCAGACCTCGCGTATCGGGGTGCTCGACCTGTTGATCTTCCAGTTCCCGATCGGGGTCTGGCTGCCCCGCCGCCGCTTCGACCACCGCATGACCTGTCCCTCGTGCCGCTCCCGCGCCTGGTGCAGCGTCACCCTCCGGAGGAGCTGAGCGCCTCTTCCTCGGGCACCTCGCCCTCTTCGTCCCCGGGTTGGACGGTCGGGAGGCGGCGGGTGAGCGCCACGGCGACCAGGGCGATGAGGGCGAGCACCGCCAGCGCAGCCCGTAGCCCGTTGATCCGGCTCGATGCGTTGGCGTCCACGATGGCCTGTGCCGTCGCCGGCGGCACGTCGGCCTTCTCGAGGGCCGCGTCGAGGTCGGCGTCGCTGACGAAGGGGATGCCCGCGGAGAGCTCGACCTGCGCCCGGGAGGACAGCTCCTCCGGCACGGCCGGGTTCGCCGCCACCGATCCGAGGAAGGTCGTCGTCAACACGGCGATGAGGATGGCCCCCGACAGGGCGGTGCCGATGGAGGCGCCGAGGTTGGTGACGGTGTTCTGGACGCCGCCGACCTCACCGCTCTGGGAGTCGGGCACGGCCGAGACGGTCACGGCACCCAGCTGCGAGGCGAGGGTGCCGATACCGAGCCCGGCGAGGAGGAGCGGCCCCGTCACGACATCGGCGCCCGCGCCGGCGTCGAGCGCTGCCAGCAGCGTCACGATGCCGAGGAGGAGGAGGCTGAAGCCGACGCGCACGATCCTGCGGGGGGAGCCATGGGGGAAGAGTCGGGGCACGCCGATCGCCGCGGCCAGGAGGGTCACCGAAAGGGGCAGCAGGCGCACTCCGGTGGCCACGGCCGACAGTCCGAGGGCCACGGACAGGAAGAGCGGGATCACGAAGAAGAGCCCCGCCTGCAGCAGGAACTGGAAGAAGAAGGAGGTGAGGCCGGCCTGGAGGCGGGGGACGCGCAGCATGCGGGGGTCGACCAGCGCGGCGCGCCGCAGGCGCCGCTGGCGGCTCTCCCACAGCACGAACAGGGCCAGGACGCCGCCGCCCCCGAGCAGCAACCAAACGACGGGGGAGAGGCCGAGCCACTGGGGGGCGTCCGGCTTCGGCTGCACGAAACCCCAGGTGCCCGAGCGGATGACGCCGTAGACGACCATGCCGAGCCCGGCGGCGGACAGGAGGGTGCCGACCGGGTCGAGGCGGACACCGGGGACGGCGGGCGAGTCGGCCATGCGCCTGGAGAGGGCGAGGATGCCGATCACGATGACGACCTCGCCGACGAAGACCCAGCGCCAGCTGAGGTAGGTGGTGAAGAGCCCGCCGACCAGCGGGCCCAGCGCGACCGCCACGGCGCCCGCCGAGGCCACCAGGCCGTAGGCCCGCGGGCGTTCGGTCGGACCGAAGTTCGTCGCCACCAGAGCCACCACGGCGGGCATGATCAACGCGGCGCCCAGCCCCTCCAGCACGGACCACCCGACGATGAGGACGGGGAGCGATTTGGCGAGCGCCGTGATGGAGGACCCGCAGCCGTAGACGACGCAGCCGATCATGAAGGCGCGCTTGCGGCCGAGGATCTGGCCCACCTTGCCGCCCGTGATCATGAAGGCCGCCATGACGAGCGTGTAGAGCGTGATGGCCAACTGGATCCCGGTGACCGTCGTCCCGACGTCCTTGGCCACCGTGGCGATGGAGACATTCATGACCGAGCTGTCCAGGGTCATGAGGAACTGGGCCGAGGCCAGGGTGAGGAGAACGATCCGGCCACCAGTGGAGGGGCTGGGCCCCGTCGTCCCCGCGTCGGTCACGGCGGCATTGTTGCCCAGGGCGTCACGGGACCGGAGCGATGGGACGCGCGAGCCGACGCGGCGATGGTCGGGATGCGGGGATTTGAACCCCGGACCTCCTGCTCCCAAAGCAGGCGCGCTGCCAAGCTGCGCTACATCCCGTGAAATATGCTTCTGAACTGGAGTTATGTAAGCATACTCCGTCGGGGGAGTTGCCCGCACGACACTCCGGAGAACCTCCAGCACGCCGCTTTAGGATGGTGCTCCATGAAGCTCGTCCCGACGAACCGCACCGACTACGGACTTCGGGCGCTCATCTACCTGGTCAACGCCAGCGGCCCGTGGACCAAGGCTGCGGAGATCGGCAGTGCCATGGTGATCCCGGTCGGGTTCCTGCAGATCGTCCTTCAGGATCTCCAGCGGTCGAAGCTGGTCACGTCGAAGTCAGGCCCCAAGGGCGGCTACGCGCTCGCACGGCCGCCCGAGGCGATCACCGTGTGCGAGGTCGTCGAGGCACTCGAGGGACCGCTCAATGCCGGTGCGTGCGCGCTGCGCGGCGGACCGTGCCATTGGGACGAGGTGTGTGCCCTGCACCGGGTGTGGTCGTCAGCACGCGAAGCGTTGCGGCAGCGCCTGCAGTCGGCGACCCTGGCCGACGTGGCGGCTGACGACAAGGCCCTGCGGGACGGCACGCTTCCCGTCCCGGCGGACGCACATCGGCGTCGGGCGAAGATCTCCTCCGCTCGCCGCTCGCCGTGACACCGCCCGGCGATCTCCGTGTCACTCGGCCCGCGCGATGTCCTCGATGATCTGTCTCGTGAGCGGTCCTTCGACCACGGTGCATCTCCGTAGCTGAGCCCGGGCCGACTCGGCCTGCTGGTGTCCCGTCACCACGGCAACCGGCTTGTCGCCGAGAGGGGTGTGGTCGACCGCCTGCGCAACAGCAGCCCGGCCGGGGTCGTGGGTCCCCAGGTGGTTGATCACGAAGTCGGCCTTTTCCATGAGGTCGCAGTGCCCCTCGCTGACCAGGGGACAGCGGGGGCCACGCCCAGAACCCGGGCCGGGGCACCACATGGTGTCGACGTCCATTTCGTCGAGCACGCGTGCGACCCCGACGGCCTCGGCTCCGTCGTCGCCTTCGAACAGCGCGCTGGCGCCGGCCCGGGGCCGCCGAAGAGCGCCGGCGAGGCCAGTTGGCCGCTTGGTCAAGACCGAGATTCCGCTTTGTTCTGTACATGGCGACCTCCCTGGACAACGTTCGTTTGCGCCCTACACGGGTTCTGATGATCCTCAAGTTACAAACATGAGAATAACAGGGCCCGGGCGCGTCGGACAGGGACGAAGGTCCCGATATCGGCCGGTGCGTCGCTGTGTCGGCCGGTGGGGACAGCCCCAAAGCCGCGCGAGGGCGACGGCGACCTGCCAACATTGCCCTGGCCACACGCGGGCCGACCGGGCCGGGGGCCACAGGCACAGGAGGAGGGGATGTGTTCCTGATCTTCGGAGTGCGCCGTCGCGGGTACCGGATGGCCAACGTGTTCGCCCTGTGCGGGACCTGTCACACGCCAGCGGCACAGGCGGTCGTCCGGGTCAAGACCTTCTTCACGTTCTTCTTCATCCCGCTGATCCCGCTCGGGAGCAAGTACCGCTCGACCTGCACCATGTGCGGTGCCGTGGGGAGCCTGACGAGGGAGCAGGCCGACGCCGCGGTGGCCAACGCCCGGCAGGCCCACGAGCAGGCGCAGGCGGGAGGTCCACCCCCGAAGCCGGCGGCGGCAGTCGGGTCGCCCTCGCCGGCGGCACCTTCGGTTCCTGCGCCGGCACCGGCGACCGACCCCGACGCGGGGGAGGACCCCTTCACCTATCCGGGAGGCTGAAGGCCCGGATCAGGCCCGCTCCACCGCCAGCACCTGCCACTCGTCGGGCAGGCCCTTGAGGTTGTGCCGGCCGCGGTCGTCGAAGACGATGCCCGAGCCGACCACCAGGTCGCGCACCGTGCCCGTGACGAGCACTTCCCCCGGCCCGGCCATGGCGCTCACCCGCGAGGCGATGTGGACGGCCAGGCCGCCGATGTCGTCGCCGCGCAGCTCCACCTCGCCCGCGTGCAGGCCGGCCCGCAGCTGCAGGCCGAAGCTCCGCGCGGTCGCCACCATGGCCTCGGCGCAGCGCACCGCCTGGGCCGGGGCGGCGAAGCGGGCCAGGATCCCGTCACCGGTCGATTTGACGAGGAGGCCGTCGTGGCGGGCCAGGAGGCGCTCCACGTTGACGTCGAACTCGTCGAGGACGGCGCGCCACTGGCGGTCTCCCGCCTCCGCGGCCCGCCCGGTCGAGTCGACGATGTCGGTGAAGAGCACCGCCGCGAGCAGGCGGGTGGCGGCGTGCGCGCCACGGGAGCCCGTGACGAACTCCTCCATCTCGTCGACGATGGAGTCGAACTCGCCTGCCCACGGGAGCAGGTCGGGCCCGGTCGTGGTGACCAGGCGGGCGCCGGCGATGTGCTCGGCCAGGTAGCGGCCGTGCACGCTCAGGTTGGCGTAGCTGTCGAGACGGGCGAACACGAGGGTGGGGCAGGTGATGGCCGGAAGGCACCAGCGGACGTCGGCGGAGAAGGTCACGAGGTTGAAGGCCACGGCCGTCGCCGGGCTCGCCCCGCGCCGGGCCGCCCGCCCCCACCACTCGCGGAAGCCGACCCGGTGCGCCAGGCTGGGGGCGAAGATCACGATGTCCTGCGGGACGTCGTCCTCGGTCAGCGCCACCTGAATGGGGTTCCCGGCCGCGATCTCCGCTTCGGGGACCCCGAAGCCGTAGTCCTCGGCCTGGCCGACCCGGGCCGTGCCGTTGACGATGATCAGCGAGACCACGCGCTCCGGATGCGTCGCCGCCAGCCACAGCGCAGCCATGGCCCCTCCGGTCGAGGCCAGGACGACGGCGCGGGCGCACCCGGCCGCCTCCATGACGGCGAGGGCATCGCGCCCCCAGCCCTCGATGGAGGGATCGGTCCCCGTGGGCAGGGGATCGGACAGGCCGAGGCCGCCGGCATCGAAGCGGATCAAGCGGGAGAAGTCGGCGACCCGTTGGGTGTAGCGGAGCCAGTTCGGCTCGTCGACCGTCTCGTCGATGGAGATCATGAGCCCGCTGTTGAATTCCAGGACGTCGACGGCGTCCTCCCCGGCTTCGCGGCCCCAGACCTGGTACCCGACGTGGACGCCCTCCCGGAGCGCGTACTGGGTCAGTGGCGCCTCCATACGGGATGCAGTCTGCCGTGCCGGAGGGCCCGGCAGAGCGGGAGGAGGAGGTGTGCGGGAAGCGGCCGGGCTCAGCGGGCGCCGCGCACCAGGCGGCCCGGCAGCGCACCGGTCGCCTCGCCGTGCTCGAACGTCACGGTCCCCGCCTTGATGGTGGCCACGTACCCCGACGCCTTCTGGAGCAGCCGGCGACCGCCCGCCGGCAGGTCGGCCGTCACGTAGGGCGCGCCGAGTGAGAGCGCGTCGTAGTCGATGAGGTTGAAGTCGGCCAGTGCGCCGGCCTCCACCGTGCCCCGGTCCCCCAGGCCGTACAGGCGGGCCGTGTCGTGCGTCTGCTTCTTCACCACGTACTCGAGCGGCAAGCGCTCGCCGCGGGAACGGTCCCGCGTCCAGTGGGTCAGCATGAAGGTGGGCATGGAGGCGTCGCAGATCGTCCCGCAGTGGGCGCCCCCGTCGGCCAGCCCGATCAGCCCCTGGGGGTGCAGCATCATCTCGCGCACGTGGTCCAGGTCCCCGAGGGCGTAGTTGAGGATCGGGACGTAGAGCAGTCCCTGCCCGCCGTCGCGGGCCATCTCGGCGTAGGCGACCTCCAGCGGTGAAACGCCACGCGCCGCTGCCAACCCCGCCAGGGAGCGCTCCGGCCCCGGCTCGTAGTCGGGCGGGTCCCCCAGCACGAACGTGCGCTGGTACGCCCTCTCCATGGCCTCGGCCTCGGCCGTCGACGACGGCGTCCAGGACACGATCGACCGCCGCACGTCGGGGTCGGCCAGCGCAGCGGCGAGCTCGTCCTCCGACGAGCACCGGGCCCGCAGCTCCCGGTAGGCCGGCATGTCCTTGAAGAGGCAGACCGTCGTGTGGTGTCCCGAGACGATCCCCGTGGGCCGGCCGGCGATCTGGGGGAAGAGCCGGGCGCCCTCCGCGCAGGCCTCGAGCGACGCCGCCAGCTGCTTGCGCCACAGCTCGGGGTCGTCGTCGTGCTGGAGCAACACGTAGGAGACGGGACGGTCGATGGCGGCCGAGAGCCGCCGCATCCAGTCGACCTCCTGCCAGGCGTCCTCGAGCATCTCGCCCGCCGAGCCCAGTGGGGCCAGCTCGAAGACGCCGGCCCCGGCCTCGCCCAGGGCGGACCCGATTCCGAACAGCTCGTCCTCGGCTGCGAACGTCCCGGGCACCAGCTCGCCGTCGATCGCCCGGTGCCCCAAGGTGCGAGAGGTGGAGAACCCCAGCGCCCCGGCCCGGATGGCCTGGAGCACGATCGCCCGCATTGCCTCGATGTCCTCGGCGGTGGCGGCCTCGTTGCGGGCGCCCCGTTCGCCCATCACGTAGGCCCTCACGGCCGCATGCGGCACCTGGGTGCCGACGTCGACGGTCCAGCGCCGCTGCTCGATCGCGTCGAGATACTCGGGGAAGGTCTCCCACTCCCACCGGATCCCCTCGGCCAGCGCCGTGCCGGGGATGTCCTCGACTCCCTCCATGAGGCCGATGAGCCAGTCGTGACGGTCGGGCTGGGCCGGGGCGAACCCCACGCCGCAGTTACCCATCACGAGCGTCGTCACCCCGTGCCACGACGACGGGGCGAGCTCCGGGTCCCAGGTGACCTGGCCGTCGTAGTGGGTGTGGACGTCGACCCACCCCGGGGTGACCAGCAGGCCGTCAGCCTCGATGGTCCGGGTGGCGCCGCCCTGGACGGTGCCCACCTGGGTGATGCGGCCGGAATCGACTGCGACATCGGCTTCCCGTGCCGCCGCGCCGGTCCCGTCGACGAGCGTCCCCCCCGTGATCTTCAGGTCGTGCATGCCCTGCATCGTGTCACGCGGGCGGGGTGCTCGTCCGCCGGCGTGGTGGGCCGACTCAGACCTTGGCTTTGCCCAGGATCCGGTTCATCTTGGTGCCGCAGACCGGGCAGGTGCCCTGTGCGGCACGGCGGCCGTTCGCCAATTCGACTTCCTGGCCGTCGAACTCACGCTTTTCCCGGCACTTCACGCAGTACCCCTCGTAGTTAGCCATGGCAACTCCTTCGGTCGGTGATGGCCTTGGACGGGAGTCGAACGTAGCGGGGGGGTTGCCGGGAATGGGGGATGGTCAGGCGACCCCAGGCACGATCCGGGGATAGGGTCGGCCTCGTGAGCGGCAACGGGGCAGGTCAGGACGGTGAGTGGCTCCGGCGGGGGCGGGAGGCCCGAAACGCTCTGGCGGAGACCTGGGGGGCGCTGGCGGAGGTCTGCTTCGAGCTTTCGAACACCGAGTGGGCCCTGCCCACCGAGTGCCCCGGGTGGGACGTCAAGGACCAGCTGTCCCACATCGTCGGGGTCGAGCGGGCGATCCAGGGGGAGCCGGTTCCCGAGTGGGAAGGGCCCCTGGGCGACCACGTGAAGAACGACTTCGCGGCCACCAACGAGCCGTTCGTCGCCGTGCGCCGGGCGCTCCCGGGGTCGTCCGTGCGCGCAGAGTTCGTCGAGGTGACCACGACCCGCCTGGCCCAGTTGGACGCGCTGAGCGCGGCGGAATGGGCCGCGCCCGGTTGGAGTCCCGTAGGCGAGGTGCCACGGGCCGAGTTCATGACGGTGCGGGTCTTCGACAGCTGGGTGCACGAGCAGGACGTTCGCCGCGCGCTCGACCGTCCCGGCGGGAGCGGCAACGCCGCCTCGGCGATCTCGCTGGACCGCGTGCAGGGCGCGATGCCCTTCGTCGTGGGGAAGAGGGCGGGGTGCACCGAGGGCACCGCCGTCCGCTTCGACGTCGCCGGTCCGGGGAACGACGCGCGCGCCTTCACGGTCGCGGTGGAGGGCGGGCGCGCCCGCCCGGTGGGCGACGATGCGGCGCCGACGGTGACCCTGTCGCTCTCGAGCATCGATCTC
Organism: uncultured Acidimicrobiaceae bacterium; assembly: GCA_963826835.1. Taxonomy (GTDB): domain Bacteria; phylum Actinomycetota; class Acidimicrobiia; order Acidimicrobiales; family RAAP-2; genus Bog-473. Next base: position 17,791 of record CAWGYK010000005.1, on the reverse strand, counting down.
GTGCGCCTCGGCTGTGGCCGGGCCACCGCAGCACAGGTGGAGGCGGCGGGCGGTGTCGCCGTGGAGGGCGACACCGTGGTCGGCCGATCGGTCCTGGGCGCCATGAACTTCATGTTCTGATCGGCACTTCGACATCCGGGCGGGTCGTGCGCCCGGGTTGTGGGGCGACCGGTAGAGTGATCGGCTCGTGATGCGTGCGACAGCCGAGCCAATGGAGGGAAACCTCGTCCGCCTGAGCGTGGAGATCGACGAGCCGGAGTTCGACCGGGCCCTCGGCGACGTGGTGCGCTCCCTGGCCCAACAGGTGCGGGTACCCGGCTTCCGGCCGGGCAAGGTGCCGCGCAAGGTGCTCGAGGCCCGCATGGGTGGCGCCGGCGCGTTGCGCGCCGAGGCGCTCCGTGAGTCCCTGCCCGACTTCTACGCCCGCGCCGTCGTGGACACCGAACTGGACCCGATCGCACAGCCCAACATCGACATCACCGGTGGCGAGGACGGTGGCGCGGTCTCCTTCGACGCCGTGGTCCAGGTGCGTCCGATCGTCGCCATTCCCGGCTACGACGGCCTGCAGGTCACCCTGCCCGGTCTCTCCGTCAGCGAGGAAGAGATCCAGAGCCAGATCGACCGGCTGCGCGAGAACGACGCCGAACTCGACGTCGTGGACCGTCCCGCCATCGACGGCGATCTCGTCACCATTGACCTGCACGGCAACGACGCGTCCGGCGCCGAGGTCGTAGGCGTCGACGACTACCTCTACGAAGTCGGTTCCGCCTCGGTGGTCCCCGAGCTCGATGCCGAGCTGCACGGCGCCAAGGCCGGCGCCATCCTGGCCTTCGACGCCGCCAACCCCAACGAGCCCGAGCAGAAGGTCGCATTCCGGGTGCTCGTCAAGGAGGTCAAGGTCAAGAAGTTGCCCGAGGCCAACGACGAGTGGGCCGCCGAGAGCTCCGAGTTCGACACCGTGGCCGAGCTGCGCTCGGACATCGAGACCCGGATCGGCCGCGTGAAGCTGATGCAGAGTCAGATGGCGTTGCGCCAGAAGACGATCGAGGCGCTGGCGGAGCTGGTCACCGACGAGGCGGTGCCAGAGGTCCTCGTCGACGCGGAGGTCAACGAGCGGCTCCACGACCTGCAGCACCGCCTGGAGGCCCAGAAGCTGGGGTTGGCCGAGTACTTCCAGGCCACAGGCACGACACCGGACGAGCTGCTGGCGGCGGTCCGGGTGGACGCCCAGTCGGCCGTCAAGGCCGACCTGGCGCTCAGGGCCCTGGTGGAGGCGGAGGAGTTGACGCTCAGTGACGACGAGCTCCTTGCCGAGATAGTCACCATGGCCGAGCGGATGGGCACCACCCCGACCGAGCTGCGCCGCCAACTCGACACGGCCGGCCGGACCGGCGCGGTACGCTCAGAGCTGCGTAAGGGCAAGGCGTTGGAGTGGCTGCTGGACCACGTGGATCTCTTCGATGAAGAGGGCAACCCGATGTCACGGGAGGACCTCAGGGTGGACGCCTCGGGAGAGGGCGCAGTCGAGCAGAGCGAGGAGAGCGAGTGAAGATGCAGACAGCGGGGGAACCGATGAAGGCCTACAACTATCTGGTTCCGACCGTGATCGAGTCGTCCAACCGTGGCGAGCGCGCCTATGACCTCTATTCGCGGTTGCTGCGCGAGCGCATCATCTTCCTCGGCACCCCGGTCGACGACGCGGTGGCCAACCTCGTCTGCGCGCAGATGCTCTTCTTGGAGTCCGAGGAGCCCGACAAGGACATCCACCTCTACATCAACTCTCCCGGTGGTGAGATCACCGCCTTGTTCGCCATCTACGACACGCTCAAGTTCATCAAGGCCGACGTGTCCACCTTCTGCTTCGGGCAGGCCGCCTCGGCGGCGGCCGTGCTGCTGGCGGCCGGGGCCAAGGGCAAGCGTTTCGCCCTGCCCCACGCTCGCGTGCTGCTGCACCAGCCCTGGGGTGGCGTGGAGGGCCAGGCGAGCGACATCGAATTGCAGGCCAAGGAGATCCTCCGAATGCGGGACCTGCTGTCGGGGATGCTCGCCGAGGACACCGGTCAGACCCAGGAGAAGGTCGCACAGGACACCGACCGCGACTTCATCATGACCGCGGAGGAAGCGGTGACCTATGGCGTGATCGACGAGGTCATCACGGCACGGACCGTGGCCCCGCTCGAAGCCATCGGCGCGGCGTAGGACGAGCGGGCACGGACCGGGAGAGGCGATCTGGTGGCGAAGTTCGGGGAGGGCGGGGATCTCGTCAAGTGCAGTTTCTGCGGCAAGACGCAGAAACAGGTCAAGAAGCTGATCGCGGGGCCGGGTGTCTACATCTGCGACGAGTGCATCGACCTCTGCAACGACATCATCGCCGAGGAGCGTGACGAGTCCACCGAGCTGAGCTTCGAGGATCTCCCCAAGCCGCGCGAGATCTTCGACTTCCTGAACGACTACGTCGTCGGGCAGGAGTACGCCAAGAAGATTCTCTCGGTGGCCGTCTACAACCACTACAAGCGAGTGCAGGCCGGGCCGCCCGCCGCCGAGGACGGCGTCGAGCTGGCCAAGTCCAACATCCTCCTCCTGGGGCCGACGGGCTGCGGCAAGACGCTGCTGGCGCAGACGCTCGCCCGCATGCTCAACGTCCCCTTCGCCATCGCCGACGCGACGGCGTTGACCGAGGCGGGCTACGTGGGCGAGGACGTGGAGAACATCCTGCTGAAGCTGATCCAGGCCGCCGACTACGACGTGAAGCGGGCCGAGACCGGCATCATCTACATTGACGAGATCGACAAGATCGCCCGCAAGAGCGAGAACCCCTCCATCACGCGGGACGTGTCGGGTGAGGGCGTGCAGCAGGCGCTACTGAAGATCCTGGAGGGCACGACGGCCTCGGTGCCGCCCCAGGGCGGGCGCAAGCACCCGCATCAGGAGTTCATCCAGATCGACACCACCAACATCCTCTTCATCTGCGGCGGAGCCTTCGCCGGGTTGGACAAGCTGATCGAGTCCCGCATCGGCAAGCGCGGCATCGGCTTCCGGGCCGAGGTGCACCGCAAGGACCGCGACGACGGCGAGATCCTGCGTCACGTCCTCCCGGAAGACCTCATCAAGTTCGGGCTCATTCCTGAGTTCATCGGGCGCCTGCCGGTCGTGAGCGCCGTGTCACCGCTCTTCAAGGAAGCGCTGGTGCAGATCCTCGTCGAGCCCAAGAACGCACTGACGCGGCAGTACGAGCGGGTGTTCGCGCTGGACAACGTGGAGCTCGAGTTCACGCCCGACGCGCTCGAAGCCGTAGCGGAGCAGGCGCTGCTGCGGGGCACGGGTGCCCGGGGACTGCGGGCGATCCTCGAAGAGGTTCTGCTCGACGTGATGTACGACCTGCCCAGCAGGACCGACGTGGGCAAGTGCGTGGTGGACCGCTCCGTGGTGCTCGACCGCGTCGCGCCGACGCTGGTGCCGCTCGGGGGCGCGCCGGTCAAGTCGACCCGCTCGCGCCGCGCCGCGTCCTGACCGATCCGGAGCCGGTCCCCATGGACGAGCCGGTGGCCCCGCCCTTCGAGGGGGTGGAGGACGCGCTGGCCTGGCTGGACGGTCATGTCGACTTCGAGAGCACCATGCCCCGCCGGCGGTCCCTGCCGTCGCTCGACCGTATGCGGGCACTGACCGCCCTGCTCGGTGATCCCCAGGACTCCATTCCGTCCATCCACATCACCGGGACCAACGGCAAGGGGTCCACGTCGGCCATGGCCACCGCACTGCTCATGGCCAAGGGCCTCACGGTCGGCACCTTCACCAGCCCCAACCTGCACGCCGTGGCCGAGCGCCTGGCGCACAACGGGGAGCCGATCGACGACGCGTCCCTGACCGAGGTCCTGACCGAGCTGGGCCTCCTCGAGACCCTGCTGCCCGAGCGTCCGACCCGCTTCGAGCTGCTCACCGCGGCCGCCCTGTCGTGGTTTGCCTCCGAGGTGGTCGACGGCATGGTCATCGAGGTGGGTCTCGGCGGTACGTGGGATTGCACCAACGTCGTGCACGGAGACGTGGCGGTGGTCACCAACGTGAGCTTCGACCACACCGACGTCCTGGGCCCCACGCTCGAGGGGATCGCCACGGACAAGGCGGGGATCATCGAGCCGGGCAGCCGGGTCGTGGTGGGGGAGATGCCGCCCGAGCTGGTCGACATCGTCGCGGGGCGGGCCGCGGAGGTGGGAGCGTCGTCGGTGTGGGTGGCGGGGCGGGACTTCGGTTGCGAGTCCAACCTGGTGGCCGTCGGTGGCCGTGTCGTCACGCTGTGGACCCCGGGCGGGCGCTACGAGGAGGTCCTGGTTCCCCTGCACGGCGCCCACCAGGGCCGCAACGCGTCGGTGGCGCTGGCCGCCGTGGAGGCCTTCTTCGGGGACCCGCTCTCGGCCGAGGTGGTGGAGGAGGGGCTGGCCGCGGTGCGGGTGCCGGGCCGGCTCGAAGTGCTGGGTCGGCGGCCACTGCTCCTGGTCGACGGCGCGCACAACGCGGCGGGCATGGCCGCGCTGGCCGATGCGCTCGCGGAGGAGTTCGCCGTCGACGGTGTGTCCGTCGCGGTGGTGGGGATGCTGTCCGGCCGCGACCCGTCGGCGATGTTGGCGCCCTTGGCGTCGGTGGGTGTCGCTGCCATCGTCGCGTGCGAACCAGACTCGCCCCGCGCGATGCCGGTCGCCGCGGTCTCCGAAGCGGCCCGCGCTCTCGGGTTGTCCGTCTCCGAGGAGCCCGACGTGCGCAACGCGCTGCGCGTCGCACGCGGGATGGTCGACGCCGACGGTCTCGTCGTCGTGGCGGGATCGCTCTACGTGGTGGGCACCGCCCGCGCCGACGCGCTCGCCGCCGCGGTGCCGTGGGAGGACGCCGGCCGCTGAAGGCGCCGAACCCGACCTCCGGCGGTTGTTGTGTAGTGTCCACCTCCCGTGGACCGCACCCTCGTCATCGTGAAGCCCGACGGAGTCGAGCGGGGCTTGGCCGGCGAGGTGCTCAGCCGCCTCGAGCGCAAGAAGCTTCGCCTGGTGGCGGCCGAGCTCCGGACCATCACCAAGGCGGTGGCCGAGACGCACTACGCCGAGCACGCGGAGCGCCCCTTCTTCGGCGACCTCGTCGCCTTCATCACCCGCTCGCCCGCCCTGATCATGGTGGTCGAAGGGCCTAAGGACACCTACGCCGTGGTACGGCTCATGATGGGCACCACCAATCCGGCCGAGGCTGCGCCCGGGACCATTCGCGGCGACCTGGCCATCGAGACGACCGAGAACCTCGTGCACGGGTCCGATTCGCACGAGTCGGCGGCGAGGGAGATCGCACTCTTCTTCCCGGGCCTGGCGACCCCCTAGCTCGCGCCCGTCGCCGGCCGACGCCGGTGTATTCCCAGGCCGGACGGGCGTTCGCGGGCGTCCGCCTTGTGAACCACAGCGCAGTCCCATAGCCTGTGGACGCATCACCACGGATGCCGATCCTCTTCGGCACCCCACCGGAATCTCTCGGGAGAGCTCCAACTATGGCCGAAAATCGCCTTTCCCTGCTTGGTCGTGACATGGCTGTCGACCTGGGCACCGCCAACACGTTGGTCTACGTCCGCGGCCGGGGCATCGTGCTCAACGAGCCATCCGTGGTCGCCGTCGACATCAAAGATGGCCGCCCACTGGCCGTGGGGGCCGAAGCCAAGCGGATGATCGGACGCACACCGTCCAACATCCAGGCCATCCGGCCGCTCAAGGACGGCGTGATCGCCGACTTCGAAATCTGCGAGAAGATGCTGCGCTACTTCATCCACCGGGTGCACCAGCGCCGTTTCGCCAAGCCGCGCATGGTCATCTGCGTCCCGTCGGGCATCACGGGCGTCGAGCGTCGTGCCGTCATGGAGGCCGCCGAGTACGCCGGGGCCCGTCGCGCCTACATCATCGAGGAGCCGATGGCCGCTGCCATCGGTGCGGGTCTCCCCGTGCACGAGCCCACCGGCAACATGGTGGTGGACATCGGTGGAGGGACGACCGAGGTCGCGGTGATCTCGCTCGGTGGCATCGTGACGAGCCAGTCGGTGCGCATCGGCGGCGACGAACTCGACGAGGCGATCGTCTCGTTCGTGAAGAAGGAGTTCAGCCTCGCGCTCGGTGAGCGCACTGCGGAGGAGATCAAGATCACTCTCGGTTCGGCCTACCCGTTGGAGCAGGAGCTGCACGCGGAGATCCGCGGCCGCGACCTCGTGAGTGGACTCCCGAAGACGATCGTCGTCTCGACCGAGGAGATACGGCGGGCCATCGAAGAGCCGGTCTCCGCCATCATCGACGCCGTCAAGGTCACCCTGGACCGGACGCCGCCTGAACTGGCGGCGGACATCATGGAACAGGGCATCGTGCTCACCGGTGGTGGAGCGTTGCTCCACGGGTTGGAGTCGCGCCTCCAGCACGAGACGGGCATGCCCATCGTGGTGGCCAGGGATCCTCTGAACTGCGTCGCCATCGGCAGCGGCCAGTGTCTGGAGGAGTTTGAAGCGCTGAAGCGGGTGCTGATCACGACCTCCACGCGCTGATCGATCGACCGGTTTCTCCTGGGTGGCCCGGTCCCGGCGGTCGCGCCGCACGCTGACGGTCATCGTCCTCGTCGTCCTTTCGCTGTCACTCATCTCGCTCGATCTCAACGGGCGGACGCACAGCCTGACGTCCGGGGTGAAGTCGGCCGCCAACGACGTCTACGCCCCGCTGCGCCAGGGCATCCTCGACATCATCAGCCCGATCGGCAATTTCTTCGCGGGGGCGTTCAACTACGGGTCGTTGCAGTCCGAGAACGAGCGGCTGCAGAGAACGATCGGGCAGCTGCGGGCCGCCCAACTTGAACAGGGCTTCGACAAGAACCAGCTCCGCCAGATCACCGCGCTGCAGAACCTGCCGTTCCTCCAGGCGCTCCCGACGGTCACGGCGCAGACCCAGGACGAGTACGCGTCGAACTTCACCGCGACGATCACGCTCGACAAGGGCCGGGCCGACGGCGTGGACGTCGGCTATCCGGTCGTCGGCGCCGGCGGCCTGGTGGGGCAGGTGATCCAATCGTTCCATCACACCTCTGTGGTGCAGCTCGTCACCGACGGCCAGTCCAAGGTCGGGGTGACGTTCGGCCCGGCGAACCAGTACAGCGGCATCGTCGACGGCCAGGGTCCCGGGAGCTCCATGACGGCGGATCTCGTGGCACCGCAGACCCCGGTGACCAAGGGCGAGGTGATGTACACGAGCGGCCTGCAGGCGGCTTCGTACCCGCCCGGCATCCCCGTCGCCACCGTGCGGTCCTTCCACACCGCGGCGGGGGCGAGCCAAGAGAGCATCGACGTGGATCCGGCGGCCGACCTGAGCCAGCTCGCCTACGTCGACGTGGTGCAGTGGGTGCCGCCGACGTGACCGGCCGTTCCATGCTCCGTCTGGCGCTGGTCATCTTCATCGTGCTGATGACCCAGCAGACCGTCATGGTGGCACTGCGCATCGGAGGGGCCCACCCGGACCTGCTCTGGCTGCTGCCCATCACGGCCGCCCTGCTCGACGGGCCCGAGACGGGCGCGATCGTGGGATTTTGGGCCGGGCTGGCCTTCGATCTCGTGCTCCCCACGCCGTTCGGGCTGTCGGCCCTGGTGGGGTGCCTGCTCGGCTACGCCACCGGGTCCCTGACCAGTGCCATGGACCCCCGGACCACCTGGCTCAAGCCGGTGGCCGCGCTCGCGGGGAGTGTCGGAGCGGACATGCTGTTCGCCGTGCTCGGCGCAATCCTCGGACAGGGCCAGATGGTCGAGATCAATTTCCTGGCCCTGTTCCTGGTCGTCGGCATCTCGAGCGTGGTGCTGGTGCTCCCGGTCAGCCGGCTGATGCGGTGGGCCCTGGCCGGGGAGAGCAATCGCCGCTCGATCGTCCCCGCTCAGGCCGACAGCAGGATCTGGTGAAGCGGACCCTTCGCCATCCGATCCGCGGCGACCGGCTCCACCCCAAGCCGTCCACCCGCTCGCGGCGGACCTCGTGGCGTGGTGACACCGGCGGGCCGCGCATGCGACCGCGCAAGAGCGTCAACGTCGCCTCCATCGTCGGCTCGCCCGAAGAGGAGGAGGCGCGACCCAACCTGCGTCTGCGCATCGTGGGGATCGTGGTGCTTCTCCTCTTCGGGGTCCTGGTCCTTCGGCTGTGGACGCTCCAAGTGGTCGAGGGGAAGTCCTACGCCGCCGCCGTCACCCGCAACCAGGTGCGCGTCGTGAGCGTCCCCGCGCCGCGGGGCGACATCGTGGACCGGAACGGGACGGTGCTCGTCTCCAACATCCCCCAGGAGGAGGTCCTGTTGTCACGGGCCGAGGCGATGCAGAACCCCGGCATCGTCGGCATGGTGGCTGCGCTCGTCGGCCAGACGCCCAAGCAGGTCCAGGCGTCCGTCAACAACAACCAGTACAGCCCGTATGAGCCGGTGCCGGTCGCGGTGGGTGTCTCGAGCTCGACCGTGCAATTCCTCCAGACACACCAGGCGCAGTACCCCGGGGTGAGTGTGCAGACCGTCGCGCAACGCACCTACCCCCAGGGCGGCACCACGGCCACCCACGTCCTCGGCTTCCTGGGCGACATCTCGCCGGCCTACCTGACCGCCCATCCCGACGATGGCTACACGCAGGGCAGCCAGATCGGCGTCTCGGGGATCGAGGCCCAGTACGAGCAGTACCTCAAGGGCACCGCGGGCCGCCAGGCCCTCTCCGTCGACGCCCAGGGCGATGTCGTCGGCACCCTCAGCTCCACCGCGCCGCAGATCGGTGACACGGTCGTGCTCAACATCGACACGGGACTCCAGCAGGTGGTGCAGAACGACCTCCAGCAGCAGATCCTGAGCGACCGCCAGACCCCCGACGCGGTCGACGGCGGCCGGCTGCCGTCCGCCCCCAATGGCGCCGCCATCGTCATGAACCCCCAGAACGGCCAGGTCCTGGCCCTCGCCTCCTTCCCCAGCTACGACCTCAACGAGTGGGTCGGCGGCATCTCCACGCCGAGCTTCGAGGCGCTGCAGGCCAGCGGTGCGGAGAACGACGAGGCCATCGAGGGCCAGTACACACCGGGCTCGACCTTCAAGCTGGTCACGGCGACGGCCGCGCTCCAGGACGGCCTCATCGCTCCGACCACGCCCTACGTCGACACCGGGACCTTCAAGATCGACGGGTGCCCGGCGGTGGGTGTCAACAACGACACGGGCTGCACCCTCCATGACGACCCGGGCGACTCCGGTGGCACCTACGACGTGTCCAGCGCGCTCACTGCGTCGAGTGACTCTTTCTTCTACAACCTGGGCGAGATGTTCTGGGAGCAGCAGTCGCGGTTCGGCACGACGCCGATCCAGAACGAGGCCACCGCCTACGGCGAGGGGACGATCACCGGCATCGACCTACCCGGCGAGGCGCAGGGGCGAGTCGACAGCTACCTCCTCCGGGGCAAGCTCCATGCGGAGGCGCCCAAGGCCTTCCCCTACACGGCCTCGTGGTTCACGGGCGACAACATCGAGATGGCCTTCGGGCAGGGCGAGACGGTGCTCACGCCCATTGAGCAGGCGGTCGCCTACTCGACCTTCGCCAACTATTCGGCTGCCAGCGGCTACGGGACCCGCTACGCGCCGCAGGTCGCGTCCGAGATCGTCGACCCCCGGACCGGCAAGGTGGTCAAGAAGCTCGAGCCCCAGGTGACGGGGAAGGTGCCGATTTCGCCGGCGAACTACAACGCCATGCTGGCCGGGTTCGAGGGCGTCATCTCGAGCCGTGCGGGCACCGCCTACGCGGACTTCCAGGGCTTCCCGGCCTCGTGGAACCTCGCCGGCAAGACGGGCACCGCCTCGAACCAGCAGGGGCTCGAGCCCAACAGCTGGTTCGTGGCGTTCGGCCCCAACCCCAACCCCACCTACCTCGTGCTGGCCGTCATCGACCAGGGCGGCTACGGCGCCCAGGCCGCCGCACCCCTCGTGCGCAACATCTTCGACTACATCGCGGCCAACCCGTCCCTCAACGGCGCCGTCAAGACGCCGACCCCCGCCAGCCCGCCCAGCCAGACACTGCCGGCGGCCAACGCGCCGCTCGGGACGCCCACCACCACGACCACCGCGCCCCCGTCGGGCACCACGGGATCGGGCACGACGACCTCGACCACATCGGGCGGAGGTTGAGCCGTCCCGTAGGGTTGGTGGCCATGGAGACCTTGTGGCCGCAGATCGAGCGCCTTTTGCCCACGGTGTCCAAGCCGGCCCGCTACATCGGGGGTGAGCAGGGATCGGTCTACCCCGAGCACGGGGATGGGACCGTGGCCTGGCTGCTGGTGTACCCGGACACCTACGAGATCGGGCTGCCGAACCAGGGGCTCCAGATCCTCTACGAGATCCTCAACGAGCGCCCCGACGCGCTGGCGGAGCGGGCCTACGCCCCCTGGGTCGACATGGAGGCGGCCATGCGCACGGCGGGCGTGCCCCTCTTCAGCGTCGAGCAGCACCTCCCGGCGGCCGCCTTCGACGTGCTTGCCTTCAACCTGTCGGCGGAGCTCGTCTACACGAACCTGCTCAACCTGATCGACCTGGCGGGCCTCCCGCTGCACGGGGCCGACCGGGGAGGCGCCGACGCGCTCGTCGTGGCGGGCGGCCATTGCGTGTACAACCCCGAGCCACTGGCCGACTTCGTCGACGTCTTCGTCCTCGGCGACGGGGAGGAGGTCGTGGGGGAGATCAACGAGGTGATGGCCGCCTGGCTGGACGAGTCGCCCCCCGAGGCACGCGACCGCGCCGCGCTCCTGCTGGCCTTGGCGGCGCTCGAGGGCGTGTACGTGCCATCGCTCTACGCCGCCACCTACGAGGACGGCCGGCTGGTCTCCACCCTGCCCACGGACCCCGGCGTGCCCCTCGAGGTGACCAAACGGACCGTGGGCGACCTCGCCGAGTGGCCCTATCCGGCCCGGCCGCTGGTGCCGCTGACCGAGGTCGTCCACGACCGGCTCAACGTCGAGGTGTTCCGCGGCTGCACGCGGGGGTGCCGCTTCTGCCAGGCGGGCATGATCACCCGGCCCGTGCGCGAGCGCCCGGCGGCCCAGGTGCGCGCCATGGTGCGGCGCGGCCTGGAGTGGAGCGGGCACGACGAGGTGGCGCTCACGTCGCTCTCCTCCGCCGACTTCTCGGGGATCGAGGGCACGGTGCGCGACATCGTCGACGATCCCGAGCACGGCGGGCGGGTCTCGGTCAGCCTCCCGTCCCTGCGGGTCGACGCCTTCACGGTGGGCACCGCGGCGGAGATCCAGAAGGTGCGGCGCACCGGCCTCACCTTCGCTCCCGAGGGCGGCACGTGGCGGATGCGCACGGTGATCAACAAGCTGATCACCGAGGAGGACCTCTACGGCGCCGTCGACGCCGCCTTCAGCCAGGGCTGGCGGCGGATCAAGCTCTATTTCCTGATCGGCCTGCCCACCGAGCTCGACGAGGACGTGCTCGGCATCGCCCGGCTCGGGGCCCGCTGCGTCGAGATCGGCCGGCAGTACCAGAAGTCGGTGACAGTGGTCGCCTCGGTGGGCGGGTTCGTGCCCAAGCCGCACACCCCGTTCCAGTGGTTCGGCCAGGACACGGTGGCCGAGCTCGAGCGCAAGGTGGCCCTCCTGCGCGGGGAGGCCAAGCGGACCCGCGGCCTGACCGTGCGCTGGCACGAGCCGGCGGCGTCGGTGGCGGAGGGGCTGGCCAGCCGGGGTGACCGGCGGATGGGCGCCGTGATCGAGCGGGTCTGGCGGGCCGGCGGCACCTTCCAGGAGTGGTCCGAGCGCTTCGACCTGGCCCTGTGGGAGTCCGCCCTGGCCGCCGAGGGGCTCAGCGTCGAGGAGGTCTGCCACCGGGACCGGAACGGAGACGAGGCCCTGCCCTGGGACCACATCTCGGCGGGGCTGCACCGGGACTTCCTCTGGGGTGACTGGCAGGACGCGCTGGCCCGCGTCAGCGTCGAGGACTGCCGCTGGACCCCTTGCTACGACTGCGGCGCCTGCACCGGCTTCGGGCTGGAGCACGTGGTGGCCTCGCCGGTCCCGCCGGCCGGCGGGAGCCAGGGCACGGGGCAGGACCTCAGTACCGGCGACCGGATCCCGGTCCGCCTGGTCAGCCGTGTCCCCTGAGGACCGGCGCCGCCTCCGCCTGCGCTTCACGAAGGCGGGCAAGATCCGCTTCACGAGCCACCGGGACGTGGCCCGGATGTGGGAGCGGGCGCTGCGGCGCAGCAAGCTCCCGATGGCCTACTCCCAGGGTTTCGCGCCCCATCCCCTGGTGAGCTTCGGGTTGGCCCTGCCCACAGGGTGCGAGTCTCGCGGCGAGTACCTCGACCTGCGCCTGGAGGCGCCCGGGCCGGGGGAGATCCCCGTCGCGGAGCTGCCCGCCGCCCTGAGCACCCTGCTGCCCGAGGGGATCGACGTCGAGGCGGCGGTCCTGATCGGAGAAGGGGAGGGTTCGCTCCAGCAGGAGGTAGCATCGTGCGATTGGGAGCTGGAGGTGCTCGGTGTGCCGGATGAGGAATTGGCGGAGCGGGTCGAGAAGTTGCTCGCTGCCCCCATCCTCACTGTCAGGCGGGAGCGGAAGGGTCGTCAAGCAGAGGACGACATCCGCCCGGCCATTCGAGCATTGTCCGTGACCAGCCTCAACGGTCATCTCCAGGCGGAACTGGCCACGCACCCGCGTGGTGTCCGCCCGGGCGACCTCATAGCGGCCCTGGGCACCCCCGCGGTGCCCGGACGGGCCTGTCGAACGCATCAATGGATCGAACGCGACGGCGCACGGTTCGAGCCGCTCCCTGTGAGCGGGCCCGGGACCGATGCCGACGCGAACCAGTACGCGAGGAGGGCTTTCCCTCATGTCCGAGATGGAAATCAGCCAGAGCCCGGAGGGTCGCCCCCCGGAGCCACCGGGGGGCAGCGGCAGCACTAGCCCCCCTGACGCGACGCGGGCCGCGCCCGCCCGCAAGCCGAAGATCGGGGACACACGGCCGGCGCCGGTCGTCCCCCCTTCCGCGAAGGCGGCGGCGCCGGTGGTGCCGTTGCAGCGGTCGGAGGCCACCGCGCCCGGCGTTGGCGGAACCCGCGTGGCCGAGCCCGCAGGGACGTCCGACGAGGCCGCCGGGAAGCGGGCACGCAGCCGACGGCGCTCGGGTGGGCGGGACCGCCGCTCCAAGCAGGTCGGCCGCTACCTGGTCTGCGTCCACGTGCAGCCCGACATGACCCAGATCGCCATGCTCGAGGGGCGCTCGCTGGTCGAGCACTACGTCTCCCGGTCGGCCGACGACACGAACCAGATCGACGGCAACGTCTACCGGGGCCGGGTCCAGAACGTCCTGCCGGGCATGGAGGCCGCCTTCATCGACATCGGCATCCCCAAGAACGCCGTCCTCTACCGGGGGGACGTCCGCTACGACCGCGAGGACATCGAGGGCGGGGCGTCCCAGCAGGCCCGGATCGAGGACGTCCTCAAGGCCGGCCAGACCATCCTGTGCCAGGTCACCAAGAACCCCATCGGGGCCAAGGGAGCCCGCCTGACCCAGGAGGTCTCGCTGCCCGGGCGCTTCGCCGTCCTCGTCCCCAATTCGAGCGCCTTCGGGATCTCCAAGCGCCTGGGCGACACCGAGCGCCGCCGGTTGCGCCGCATCATCGACGAGGTGAAGCCGGCGGGCCACGGGATGATCGTGCGCACGGCGGCCGAGGGCGTCTCGGCCGAGGAGCTCCAGCGCGACGTGACCACGCTGCTCGACCAGTGGAACACCATCGAGGCCGAGGCCAAGCGGTCCGACGCCCCGGGGCTGCTCTACCGTGAGCCGGAGCTGTCCGTCCGGATCCTGCGCGAGGAGCTGAACGCGGAGTACCGGGGCGTCGTGATCGACGACGTGGCGCTCTTCGAGCAGGTGCGCGACTACGTCCGGGCCGTCAGCCCCGAGCTGTCCGACCGGGTCGAGTACTACGACCCCGAGGTGGAGGGCCTCCCCATCTTCGAGCGCTATCACGTGCACGAGCAGCTCCACAAGGCGCTGGACCGCAAGGTCTGGTTGCCCTCGGGGGGCTCGCTGATCATTGAGCGCACGGAGGCGCTCACCGTGATCGACGTGAACACCGGCAAGAACGTGGGCAAGACCAACCTCGAGGAGACCGTCTACCGCAACAACCTCGAAGCGGCCGAGGAGGTGGCCCGCCAGCTCCGCCTGCGTGACATCGGGGGCATCATCGTGATCGACTTCATCGACATGGAGATCCGCGAGAACCGCGACAAGGTGGCGGCGGCCCTGCGCAATGCGCTGGCCCGGGACAAGACCCGGACCCAGGTCTTCGACATCTCCGAGCTGGGGCTGGTCGAAATGACCCGCAAGCGGGTCTCGGAGGGCCTGCTCGAGACGCTCTCGACCGAGTGCGCCATCTGTGGCGGCCGGGGCGTCACCTTGGACGACTCCGTCCTGCGCTAGGATCTCGCCCTTATGTATGCCGTCATCAGGTCCGGAGGGAAGCAGGAGCGCGTGGCCGAGGGCCAGCGCGTCCGCGTGGAGCTGCTGGGTCAGCCCGTCGGCGCGGAGGTGTCCCTCGAGCCCGTCCTGGTGGTCGACGGCTCGACCGTGCTGGCCACGCCCGAGCAGCTGGCCGGCGCCTCGGTCACGGCCAAGGTCGTGGGCGAGGAAAAGGGCCCCAAGATCAACGCCATGACCTACAAGAACAAGTCGAACCAGCGCCGCCGGTGGGGCCACCGCCAGCACTACGCCACGCTGGAGATCACCGCCATCACGGCGGCAGGCTAGGAGTCCGACATGTCAAAGACCAAGGGTGGCGGGTCAACCCGCAACGGACGCGACTCGAACGCGCAGCGCCTCGGGGTCAAGAGGTTCGACGGTGCTGCTGTGACCGCCGGCTCCATTATCGTGCGCCAGCGGGGGACGAAGGTCTACCCAGGGGTGAACGTGGGGCGTGGCGGCGACGACACGCTGTTCGCCACGGCGGACGGCGTCGTGAAGTTCGGCGAGCGCCGCGGCCGCAAGCAGGTCAGTGTCCTCACCGACGCGTAGGTCGGCCATAGGTCGCCCGTAAGGCGGCGCAGGGCCCCCCGAGGCCGCGAGGTTCAGTGCGACGGGCGCTCGTGCAGCTCGATCCCGTTGCCCCACGGGTCGGCGGTGAAGGCCTGCTTGCGCCCCGTCGTCCCGACGTCCACCGGGTCGCTCACCAGGAGGCCCCGCACCCGCAGCTCGGCCACCACGGCGGCCAGGTCGTCGAAGGCGAGGGCGAAGTGCTGACCCACGTTGCTGGGCACCGCCGCCTCGATGAGGTGGACCTGCTGGCCGTTCGCCGCGTCCAGCCAGGCGCCGGGGAACCCGAAGTCGGGGCGGGTGAAGTTCTGCAACAGGCCGATCTTCTCGGTGTAGAACGCGATGCCGGCCGGGACGTCGGCGACGTTGATGGCGACGTGGTCGACGCCGGTGGGCGCCACGGGATCGGTCATGGCAGCGAGCCTACGACGTGGCGGACGATGGCGGCCACGGCCGGCAGCGCGGCGCGGCCGACGTCACCGATGGCCGCGACGTCGATCGTGGCACCGGCGGCCGCAGCCGGGTTGGTGACCAGCGCGAGGCCCAGGACATCGGCGCCCGCCTGGCGGGCGGCGATGGTCTCGAGCGCCATGGACATGCCCACCACGTCGGCTCCGGCGGTGCGGAGCAGCCGGATCTCGGCCGGCGTCTCGAATTGCGGGCCCGGCAGCTGGGCGTAGACACCGGGCCGCCGGGCCAGGGCGATGGCCGCGGGCCCCGGGGTCGAGAGGGCCAGGGCGCACAGCGGCGGGGCGTAGGCGTCGACCATGTCCACGAACTCGGGGCCGACCAGGGGGCTGCGACCCGTCAGGTTGAGGTGATCCTCCACGACCATGACGCACCCGGTGGCCAGGTCGGCCCGGATGGCACCCGCGGCAGCGGTGAGGATGACGGTGCGGCAGCCGGCGGCCAGACCGGTGCGCAGGGGGTGGACCACCTCGCCGGGGGTCAGGCCCTCGTAGAGGTGGCAGCGCCCGCCGAGCACGAGCACCCGGTGACCGGCGTGCGTCACCGACCAGGCCTGGGCCCGGTGCCCGCCCGCCGTATAGGGCGGGAAGTAGGGCAGCGTGGCGAGGGGGATGGCCTCCGCGCCTGCGCCGAGGAGCTCGGCCGTGCCCGAGAGGCCGCTGCCGAGGAGCACGAGCACGTCGTGGCGCTCGGTCCCGAGGCGACGGCCCAGCTCCCGGGCGCTCTGCGCCGCCCGGTCGGCCGCGTCCTCCATGGGCCGATGGTAGAGGGTGATCCGCCCCCGGCCGCATAACATCGGCCGGGCATGCCCCCTACCCTCGCCGCTCCGACACTGCACCCCCTGGCGCCCGTCAGTGGGGACGAGATCATCGCCGCCCGCCAGGTGGTCTACGCCTGCGGCCGCGCCCTGGTGCCCGACGAGGACCTGCGCTTCGCCTATGTCGGATTATGCGACCCCCCCAAGGAGATGGTGCGGGCCGTCGACGCAGGCGAGGACGTGGCGGTCGACCGGCGGCTCCGCCTCGTCCTCCTGCAGGGGCCCGAGGCGGACGTCGTGGAGGCCATCGTGTCGGTCACCCGGGGCGCGGTGGACCGCTGGGAGGTGGTGCACGACGTCCGGCCACCGCTCCAGTTCGAGGAATCGATCCTGGTGCTGGCGGCGCTGCACGAGCACCCCGAGTGGAACGCCGCGCTGGACCGGCGGGGCGTGGTCGACCGCTCACTGGTGCAGATCGACCCCTGGCCCGCCGGCACCTTCGGGCTGGGGCACGAGGAGGGCCGGCGCATCACGCGTTGCCTGGCCTACCTGCGCGAGTCCAAGGAGGACAACGGCTACGCGCGCCCTCTCGAGGGTCTGCTCGCCTTCGTCGACATGGGCCGGGGCGAGGTGCTCGAGGTGGTGGACACCGGGGTCGTGCCCCTGCCGCCCAAGTCGGGGAGCTACTACCCCGAGGACAACGGGCCGCTGCGCACCGATCTCAAGCCCCTGGAGATCACCCAGCCCGAGGGCCCGAGCTTCGAGGTGGACGGCAACCGCGTGCGCTGGCAGAAGTGGTCGCTGCGGGTCGGCATGGACCCGTTGGAGGGTCTCGTCCTGTGGACCGTCGGCTACGAGGACGGTGGCCGGGTCCGGCCCATCGTCTACCGGGCTTCGGTGAGCGAGATGGTGGTGCCCTACGGCCACCCGGGCCCGATGCACGCCTGGAAGAGTGCGTTCGACGCCGGCGAGTGGGGCCTCGGCCGCATGGCCAACTCGCTGACGCTCGGCTGTGACTGCCTGGGCGAGATCCGCTACCTCGACGACGTCTTCGCGGACGAGCGCGGCAAGCCGCGCACACGACCGAACGCCATCTGCATGCACGAAGAGGACTACGGCATCCTCTGGAAGCACGTCGACATGATGTCGGGGCGGACCGAGGTGCGGCGGTCGCGCCGCCTGGTCGTGAGCTCGATCGCCACCGTGGGGAACTACGAGTACGGCTTCTACTGGTACTTCTATCTCGACGGCACCATGCAGCTCGAGGTCAAGCTCACCGGCATCATGTCCACGATGGCCGTGGCAAACGGCGACGCGGCCGACCACGCGTCCATGATCGCCCCCGGTCTGGCTGCCCCCTACCACCAGCACCTCTTCAACGTCCGGCTCGACATGGAGGTCGACGGCCCCGACAACGCGGTGTACGAGGTCGACGCCGTGCCCACGGGTGCGCCGGGCAGCGCCGAGAACCCCTGGGGGAACGCGTT
>CAWGYK010000004.1:0-105960 GCA_963826835.1 uncultured Acidimicrobiaceae bacterium | reverse complement strand
GCCGCCCGGGCCAGCGCCCGCCCGTAGCCCAGGACCTCGAGCGAGCCCTCCCGCACCGCGCGCACCCCGACGGCCATCATCCCGACCGTCTGACCCCGCGGCGACCCGCAGAGCAGCGTGCCGTACACGACGTAGAGCAGGCCGGTGATGAGGAAGGGCAGCGCGGAGAAGTGCCGGCGCCGCCCGCCGCGGCGCGCCATCAGGTGCACCTCGATGGTCTGGCTGTGGCGGAACACCACGATGAGGATGACGAGCACCACGAGGAAGATGGCCGTGTCGATGAGGTAGCCCCCGAGCCTGATGCCCCACGACGCGTAGGGCTCCCCGGCCGCCGTGCCGCCGGGCGGCCGGCCGCCGCCCTCGGGCTGGCTCCACGCCGGGAAGGCGGGCGGGCCGCCACCCGCCGCACCTGCAGGCGGCGCGGGTGGCGGGGGCGGTGCGTTGCCCGGGAACGACGGCAGGCCACCCGGCGACGCATCCTCTCGGGCCGGCGCGTCGTCCGCCCCCGATGACCCTGTCTCGCTCACGGGCCCAGCCTCGCGTACGGCGGGAGGCTGCCGCTCAGAGGTAGGCCCCCGTCCGGCCGGTCTCGCCGGCGGAGGGCAGCCCGCGCTGGCGCATCTCCTCGAGCTGGGCCCGGGCCGCCATCTGCTGCGACATCAGCGTCGCCTGGATCCCATGGAACAGTCCCTCGAGCCAGCCCACGAGCTGCGCCTGCGCGATCCGCAGCTCGGCATCGCTCGGCGCGTCGTTGTCGAAGGGCGGGGCCATGCGCTCGAGCTCGGCCACCAGGTCCGGCGACAGCACCTCGGAGAGGTCGTGGATGGACTGCTCGTAGATCTCGCGCAACCGCACCCGGCTCTTCTCGTCGAGCGGGGCGGACCGCACCTCGTCGAGCAGCGTCTTGACCATGGAGCCGATGCGCAGCACCCGGGCCGGCTCGTTCACCGACTCGGTCTTCCGCTCCTCGCTCTGCTCGTCCCGGTCCCCGCCCGCCAGGACCTCGTCGGGGGCGATCGCCCCGGACCCGTCGCTCCCGAAGGCCCCGCTCCCGGCGGTGCCGTGCCCGGTCACGGGGTTCCCGACCACAGGGTTGTCGTCCACAGGGTTGTCGTCCACAGGGTTCCCGGTCACGGGTTCTGTCGTCTCACTCGTCGCGTCAGCCATGGTGCCTTCCGTCACTCTCCGATCTTCGGCCTGGGGCTCGACCCGCCACTCGGGCTTCGGTCGCGCCGAAGGTGCAATGTTGCCACCGGCCCCACCGGCCCCACCGGCCTCACGAGGCCCGCCAGCCCAGCAGGGGGATCATCATCTCTGCTGGCGTGAGGGACCCGTGGCGGGCCATGAGCCGCAGTTCGCCGGTATCGGCCGGATCGAGGAAGGCGGTCGGTGCGAACGGCACCAGGGCGACGTCGCCCAGGCGCGCCGACACCTCCGGCGAGGGCACGCCACCGAGCCACCCCTCCGCGACGATCTGCTCCTTCGTCCGCACCCAGGCCACGTCCCCGTGCAGGCCGGCTGCCATCTCGGCCACGTCGTCCGCCGCCCCGGGGCGGACGTGCAGCCAGCGGAAGCGCCCTTCCCCACTGATCAGGGTCACGGCCTCCATGATCTCGGGGCCGAGCAGCTCCACCGAATCGCCGACCTCGACCTGCCCGTGGTCCGCCGTGACGATGAGCACCGATCCCGGCGGCAATGCCTCCAGCACGTCGCCCACGAGGCGGTCGGCTGCCCGCAGCTCGTCGTCGTAGAACGGGCCCAGCCCCTCGGCGTGGGCGACCTTGTCGATTCCCTCGTAGTAGGCGTAGACGAACGGGGCACCGGCGGCGGTGAGCTGGCGCACCGCTGTCACGAGCCCGGCGGGCGTGTGCCAGCGGTGCAGGTCCACGTCGCCGAGGTGCGCCGCCGTGAACCCCGTCGGCCCGTAGTCCTGGCGCGTGACCACCGGGACCCGGCTGGGGGCGCCGGGAAACGACTCGAACGGCTGGAACCTGGTCGCCGGCACGCTCACGCGTACGTCGACGCCCCGTATCGACCACTGCAGCACGTTCATGACCTCACCGCCGAGGGCGACGCGGTAGCCGACCACGCCGTGCTCCGCCGGCACCCTTCCCGTCACCAGCGTGGTGAGCGCGCACGCCGTCGTGCTCGGGGCGACCGAGGTGATGGGCCCTCCGACACCGCTCGACAGGACGGGGGCGAGGGCGCGGCGATCCCGGAGCTGCTCCTCGCCGAGGCCGTCGATCACCAGGAGCACGACCTGAGCGGCCCCGACCATCGGCTCGGGGAACCACCCCGGCAGCGGGGCGGCTCCGGGGTGGGTCAGCGCACCCAGCAGGGTGGGCACGACCCGGTGGAGGCACGGCCCGTCCCAGTCTGGCAGGAGCGGCTCGTGGCGGCGGCCCTGCTCGTGGGACCCTTCCCGGGGGATTGGCGCCGTCGCCTGGGCCGTCGCGGTGTCGTGCACGAAGAGACACCCTACGACCCACACACCCCCTCTACCCACGGAAGGGCCGGTAGCATCGCATCTTGTGAGGGTCTCGACACGCGGTGACTACGCCAGCCGGGCGCTGCTCTCACTCGCCCTTCACGGCGCCGAGACCCCCACTTCCGTCCGCGACATCGCCGTCCGGACCGGCCTGCCCCAGCCCTATCTGGAGCAGATACTCCTGGCCCTCAAGGGGGCCGGTCTGGTTCGCTCCAAGCGGGGTGTCGGCGGCGGCTATGTGCTCGCCCGACCTCCCGAGGAGATCTCCCTGGCCCAGATCGTCTCGGCCGTGGACGGCCCCATCGCCGCCGGCGACTTCGGGGAGCCCCACGAGAACGGCGCCTGCGATCACGAGGGCCAGTGTGTGCTCCTGGCCGTGTGGGCGGACGTGGGGGAGACCATCCGCACCCACCTGCAGTCCTACAGCCTGGCCGACATGGTCGACCGGGCCCAGGGGAACGTCGCCGCGCCGGTCTGACGCGGCGGGGCGCTCACCCCCGCAGGTTCCACGCCTCCAACGCCGGCCACTCCAGATCCCACCCCAGCACGCTGACGGCCCCCGTCCGCAACAGGAAGAGCCGCCCGGCGACGGGCGGCAGCCCGAGCCACCGGGCGGTCAGCACGCGCAGGACGTGCCCGTGCGCCACACAGAGGGTGTCCGTCTCGATGGCACGGGCCCGCTCGATCACCCGGTCGGCCCGGCGGCCGACGTCGGCCACGGTCTCGCCCTCGGGCACCCCTTCGTCCCAGATGGTCCAGCTGGGCCGGCCTTGGCGGATCTCGGCCGTGGTCAGCCCCTCGTAGGCGCCGTAGTCCCACTCCATCAGATCCGGGTCCGACTCCCCCACGTAGCCGGCCAGCGCGCACGTCTCAGAGGCCCGGACGAGCGGGCTGGTCAGCACCTGGCCGAAGGTCCTGGGGCCGAACTGGCGGACCAGGGCGCCGGCGGCTTTCGCCTGTTCACAGCCCAGATCCAGCAGGGGAATATCTGTGCGGCCGGTGTGTTTTCCCTCCTCGGACCACTCGGTCGCGCCGTGCCGTAGGAGCACCATCCGACGGGCCATGGGGCGTAGACCAGCACGGTCGGGCAATTCGGCGCAACTCAGATCAGGTCCGAACACCCCGATGGAATGATCCGGAGACCCACACGGTTATACCCGTCAGGTTGATCCCGGAGTGGTCCGGGTACGTACGACTGAGAGTGAGCGAAGAGCGTCTGGAGCGAAGATGAAGAGCGCGGTGAGCACGTCGGACACGTTGGGCCTGATGTTGCGAGACCTGGACCAGTTCCCCATGCCCGACCACGAGCAGCAGGTGGAATTGGCCAAGAGGGTCGTGGCCGGTGACGATGCGGCGCGGAAGCAGATGGTCGCGGCCAACCTGCGCCTGGTGGTGCACTGGGCACGCCGGTACCAGGACCGCGGCGTGGACATGGCCGATCTGGTCCAGGAAGGCACGTTCGGTCTGATGCGTGCCGTCGACAAGTTCGACTGGGAGCGTGGCTTCCGGTTCTCGACCTACGCCACCTGGTGGATCCGCCAGGCCCTCCAGCGCGCCGTGCAGCAGCACGGGCGCACCATCCGCATCCCCCTCGAAGTCGGGGAGCAGATCCAGCGCCTCGAGCTGACCAAGTCCGAGCTCGCCAGCACGCTGGGCCGGGCGCCGACCGTCGCCGAGCTGGACGAGGCCACGGGCCTGACCGCCGACGAGCGGGAGTCCCTGGAGGACGTCGCCCGTGTGACGGCGTCACTCGACCAGCCGGCTGCGCTCGAGTCCTCCACCACGCTGGGTGAACTGGTCGCTCCCGACGACTCGGACTTCGTGGGAGACGTGGAACAGACCATGGTCTACGAGCGGGTCCGCGATGCGGTCGAGCGCTTGCCGGGCCTCCAGCGAGACGTGCTCCGGCTCCGCTTCGGCTTCGACGGCGACTCCCCCGCTTCGTTGCAGTCGACCGCGGAGCGCCTGGGCGTCGGTGTGCGCCGGGTGCGCCGGGCCGAGGAGGAGGCGCTCGCCGCGCTGTCCTTCGATGCCGACGTGCTCGGTGTCCACGAGGCAGCCTGAGGCCAGCGTCCCTCGGGAGTCCGCTCGACGGGCCCGGGCAGCAACTAGTCCAGGTACGCCCGGAGGTCCTGGGGCAGGGGTGAGGTGAACTCGCTGCGGGCTCCCGTGCCGGGATGCGCGAAGGTCAGTTTGAAGGCGTGCAGGAAGAAGCGCCCCGAACCGAGTCGCTTGTCCGGAGCCCCGTAGCGGGCATCGCCGACCACGGGATGCCCGATGGCAGCCATGTGGACCCGGATCTGATGTGTTCGCCCGCTCTGCAGCGAGAGCTCGAGCAGCGTGGTCGGCTTCGCCCCGCTCCGTCGCTCGACGACGGTGTAGGCCGTGCGGGCGGGCTTCCCGGAGGCCGTGACCGCCATCTTCGTCGGCGTCCTGGTCGAGCGACCGATGGGGGCCTCGACCTCGCCCCGCTCATCGGCCAGCTCACCCTCCACGAGGGCCAGATAGCGGCGCTCCATCGTCCTCGTCGCCAACTGGTCGACCAGCGAGCGATAGGCCTCCTCGGTCCGAGCCACGGCGAGCAGGCCCGAGGTTCCCTTGTCGAGACGGTGCACGATCCCGGGCCGGTCGGGCGCACACACCCCCGCCGACACCAGCTCGGCCAGGTCCGGGAAGCGGGCGAGGAGGCCTCCGACCAGGGTGCCCTCGACGTGGCCGGCTCCGGGGTGCACCACGAGTCCGGCCGGCTTGTCCACCACCGCCACCACCTCGTCGGCGTAGACGACCTCGAAGCGGACGCCGGGTTCTGGTGCGACTCCCCCGTCCCCGGCCGCCGGCAGCATGACCGTGAGCGTGGCGCCTTCGCGGAGCACGATCCGCCCCACCTGGACGGGCGCGCCGTCGACCAGCACCCGTCCGGCGGCAATCAACTCGGCGGCGGTGGCCCGGGAGACGTCGGCCACCATGGCCACCCCCCGATCCACCCTGACGCCGGCCAGGAGCGCCGGGACCTCTGTCGTGATGGTGTCCCCCGAGCCCGGAGCATTCACATCGGCATCCCCGTTCACGCGGCCTCCCCGGCCTCCGACGCCACCGCGGACGGTCCGCCGAAGAGAAGGGCGACGATAATGATGATGACCCCGATCGTGACGCACGCGTCAGCCAGGTTGAACGTCGGCCAGTGGTCCAGCGTGATGAAGTCGGGCACCTGTCCGCCGTGCCCGCCGACGATCCGTTCGCTCAGGTTGCCGATGGCCCCACCGAGCACCAGTCCCGAACCCACCGCCAGGGTAACCGTCCGCACCTGGGCCACGACCACGGCCAGCACCACGACGCCGAGGCAGAGCAGCAACGTCACGATGAACGCCCGGCCGCTGAAGAGGCTGAAGGCGAATCCTGAGTTGTAGGTGAGCGCCAGACCGAAAGGCCCCCAGACGTGGCGCATCTCGTGGAGGTGATCCGTGGCGAGTGCGGTGGTCACCCGGTCGGCCACCACCACCACGGCGGCAATGGCAAACGCCAGGACCCCGGGGCGGGTCAGCGCCGCGACAGCCCTCCGCTCTTGCAAGCCACGCAGAGACGAGCGTACGGCAGCGCCCGCAGCCGGGGCTTCGGAATGGGCTGGAAGCAACGCTCGCAGTACCCGTACGTCTTGTCGTCGATCCGGCGCAAGGCATCGTCGATCTCCTCGACCGCCAGCATCGCCTGTCCCGACAACGCCAGGTTGCGCTCACGGTCGACCGTGACGGTCCCGCCTTCGCCCGACTCCTCGTCGAACTGCACGTCGCCAGGCTCCCGCTCGAGCGCCAGCGAGTCCGCCTCGGCGCGCAACGACGTGGCCTGCTCTTGGTAGATGGCGCGATCGTCCTGCAGCAGCTCACGGACCTCGTCGAGGAATTTGATGTCCTTGGCATATGGGCCTGTCTTGGGACGCACCGGCGGCGGCGGCTTCGGCTTGGGTGAGAAGGTCGTACGGGCGGGGGCCTCGGCCGCCGCTCCGTTGGCGGATGCGGTCGCTTTGGACGCGGCCGATGCCGTCCCGGCCTTCTTGGCGCCGGGCTTGTCTGCCGCCTTCTTTGCCGCGGCGGACGTCGAGCCGGCCTTCTTCGCGGGTGCGACCTTCTTGGCCGCGGGCGCAGACTTACGCGCCCCCGGTGCCGCCTTCTTGGTGGTCACCGACTTCTTGGCGGGGGCCGGTGCACTTTTCTTGGGCGCGACGGTGACTGCCTTCTTCGCTGACGATGCGGGCTTCTTGGCCGCGGTGGCTGCCTTCTTCACAACAGGAGCTGCCTTCTTTTTGGTAGGAGCGGAACGCTTGATCGCCGTTGCGTCAACCTTGGGCGAGGACCTTTTGTTCCCAGCCCGTGAGGTTGCGGTCGCGGCCGATCCCGACGCAGGCACCCTTTTGACCTGGGCACCTTTGCCCGCTGGGGTCATCGTTCCCTCCTTCGGACCACGTCACGCGGCCGGTTTCCCTGACGACGACCTCGTCCGGGGAGCGGGTGACGATACCGGACCGCGAGGGACAGGGGCAACAAGCCCCACCCGCCCCAGCGGGAGGATCAGAGAGGGCGGGGTCCTCCCGACACGGAGGCATCCTGAAGATTGAGTGTGGGCGCACCGTCATCGGCCGCCGGGAACCCCCCCGCCGCGTCGTTGGCGACCCCGCTCGGTGCGGCGGGCGCCGGAACGGACTTCGGCTTCACGCCCATGAGTGAGTTCGCCGGTTGCACGTTCTCGTCGACCCACTTGAGGATTTCGGAGAGCGCGCCGCGGAGCCGGTTGCGCTCCGACTCGAGATGCCGGGCCATGCTCTCCACGTCCGTTGCCAACTCGGTCCGTGTGGCCTCGAGCCGGGTGACCTCTTCGCGCAGCTTCTGGTGGGTCTCGGCCTGCATCTGCGCCGCCGTCGCCTCGGCCGCGGCGATGGCTGCCCGCGCCGTCTCCTCGGCCTGCGCGATGACCGTGGCTGCTTCCGCCTCGCTCTCCCGCTTGGTCTGATCGACGAACTTCTGCGCGAGCAGGAGCGTGCGCTGCAAGGTCTCGTCCGAGAGCGCGGCGGCCTCCGCGGCTGCGGCCGCCGCCGCCACCCCCTCCTCGGCGTCGGCCGCAGCCGGGGCGGCCCGCTTGTCCCGCTCGAGCTGGGCGATGCGTTCGCTCGCCTGGCGCAGTCGCTCGTTGAGCTGGCGTACGTGATCCTGCAACCCCTCCGCCTCCTGGGCCGCCTTGTCCAGGTACTCATCGACCTCGTCGACGTTGTAGCCCTTCAGCCCGAGGCGGAACTCCACGGTGCGAAGCGTGTCGAGTATCGATGCGGGAGCTTGGGAATTGTCCATGGAGGCCGAGTCTAACCCTCCCCCCCGGCCATTCCAGTTGATCTCGTCTAGCGCATCAGGACGTTCCACACCAGGATGTTTGCAACCAGGATGACGACGATGAAGGAGATGTCGAGCCCGCCCATGGGCCGGATGACCCGGCGCACCGGACGGAGGACTGGCTCGACCGCCTGGTAGAGGAAGTACTGGATCCGCGCCAACGTCGTGCCCGGCTGCACCCTGAACCAGCTCAAGATCGCGTAGGGGAACATGATCAGCCAGATGTAGATCAGGATCAGCCAGCCGAGCAGATGGAAGAGGTTCACCAACCTGTGAGGGTAGTGGGTCTAGTCCCGGCCGAAGCCGCGCTCAACCAGTCGCTGCCGCTCTTCGTCGGAAACCTTCACATTCGTCGGTGCCAGGAGAAAAACCTGGTCCGCGACCTTTTCCATCTCGCCGCTCAGGGCGTACGTGACCCCACTGCAGAAGTCGATCATCCGGCGCTGCAGGTCGCGCTCGGCCATCTGCAGGTTCACGATCACGGGGCGGTTGTCCTTCAAGCGATCCGCGATCTCCTTGGCGTCGCCGAACCGTGAGGGGGCGACGACGTGCACCCGGGCCGAGGAGGGAGACGGCGCCGATCCGACCGGGTTGAGCGTCGTGTCGACCGGCATGGCCCGGACCGCCGTCGGGCGGGGCGAGACGCTGCTCGGGGCCGGCCTCGGCTGCTGGCTCGGCTGCGCCGATTCGCGGGGGATGGTGCGGACCCTGCTCGACCCGCCGCTGTACTCCTCCACCTGGTCGTACTCCTGGGGCCGGGGCTCGACCCGGGTGGCGGCCGAGAACCCACGCGGGGCGCGATCGTCCAGGTCGTCGTACTCGTCATACTCGTCGTCGAGCAGGCCGAGATACACCATGGTCTTCTTCATGAACGAGGGTGACATGCCTTCTCCTGTCCTCGGACAGCGTAGTGCCTGCTCGGCAACCCAGGCAGGTCCTGCGGACCCCCAGGGCGTGTGCCCGACGGCATCACGCTCCCGCTGAGCCTCATGTCGGCCTCCACGAGAGGTTTGCCGGCTCAGCCACCACCTCCCCCCGGAGCCGCCGCCGGGCGCGCCCCGAAGAGGGCCCGGCCGATGCGCACCATGGTCGATCCGGCCCCCACCGCGGCCTCGAGATCATCGCTCATGCCCATGGAGCGCTCCTCCAGCCCCAACTGGTCGGCCAGCCGCGCCACCGTGCCGAAGGCCTCCTGCGCCGTGGTCTCACCCGGTGCGGCCACGGTCATCAGGCCTCGCACATCGAGCCCGAGGTCGCCCAGGCGCGCCACGAGCCCGGCCACCTCCGCCGGGGAGCATCCGTTGCGACCGGGCAGACCGGTCGTGTCGACCTGCACCAGGACCCGAGCCCCGGGGATGAAATGAGCGATCCGCGCCCCCTCCGCCTCCCGGGCCACGCTCTGCCACAGGCCTACCAGCGGGGCCAGCTGCGCCACCTTGTTCCGTTGGACCGCACCCAGAAAGTGCCAGATGACCCCGCCTCGCTCGGCGTGGGGGCTTGTGGTGCCCTCGGTGGCGACAGCCGCTGCCTTCGCCACGAGCTCCGCCGCGTAATTCTCGCCTAGGTCCTCGAGACGGGCCTCCCGCGCCGCCCGAACCGCCTCCGGACCGAAGCCCTTGGTCACGCCGACCACGCGCACCCGGGCGGGGTCCCCGCCGGCGCGCTCGATCCGCTGCCGGATCGCGAGCAGCCTGTGGGCGACGTCGCTAGCGAAGGAAGGAGGGGACGTCGAAATCGTCGTCTCCCAGGTCGAGCTCCTCCTCGGACCCGGTGGCGTCGGCGAAGATGTCGACCGGCTCGGGGGTGGCGAAGATCGTCGACGTCAGCTCGGCCGAGCGCGAGGTCGGTTGGCCCTCCTCCCAGCGCTCGAACCCGGCGGCGATCACCGTCACGCGCACCTCGTCGCCCATGTTGTCGTCGATCACGGCGCCGAAGATGATGTTGGCGTCGGGGTGGGCGACGGCGTGGATGATCTCGGCCGCCTCGTTCACCTCGAAAAGGCCGAGATCCGAACCGCCGGCGATGTTGAGCACCATGCCCCGGGCACCCTCGATCGAGGCCTCGAGCAGCGGTGAGGTGATGGCGGCCCGTGCCGCGTTCGCCGCCCGCCCCTCGCCGATCGACGAGCCGATGCCCATGATGGCGGTCCCGGCGTTGGTCATCACCATCTTCACGTCGGCGAAGTCGGTGTTGATGAGCCCGGGCACCGTGATGAGGTCGGTGATGCCGCGCACACCCTGGAGCAGGACCTCGTCGACCGTCTTGAACGCGTTGACCATGCTCGTCTTGTCGTTCGACACCGTGAGCAGCCGGTCGTTGGGGATGACGATGAGCGTGTCGACCTTCTCCTTGACGACCTGGATCCCCTTCTCGGCCTGCATGGCGCGGCGGCGGCCCTCGAAGGTGAAGGGACGCGTCACGACGCCGATCGTCAGGGCGCCCAGCCCCTTGGCGATCTCGGCCACGACCGGCGCACCGCCCGTACCCGTGCCCCCGCCCATGCCCGCCGTGATGAAGACCATGTCGGCGCCCTGGAGCGCCTCCTCGATCTCGGGCCGGTGCTCTTCGGCGGCCAGCCGTCCCACCTCGGGGTCGCTTCCGGCCCCGAGCCCCCGGGTGAGCTGGCGCCCGATGTCCAACTTCAGGTCGGCGTCGCTCATGAGCAGCGCCTGGGCATCGGTGTTGGCGGCGATGAACTCGACGTTGCGAAGACCGGAGTCGATCATGCGGTTGACGGCGTTGACGCCCCCGCCCCCGACGCCGACCACCTTGATCACTGCCAGGTAGTTGCCCTGCGAAGGCACGGTCGTCATGAACTCCCTCGTCCTCGGGTCGATCGTCGACCGGTTGCTCGCTGGATGGTTCCGCCCGATGCTGCCGGCGAAATGCGACCAACGACCAATCCCTGAACCTCTGGGGAAGGTTGATGTTCACAGTGCGGCAACGTGACCACACCATACGGGTGGCGTTCAGGCTGGTCAAGCATCCTAGACATCCCTAGCCCTCGGTCACCCTGCCGTCACCGTCGGCGCATCGGGGACGCTGACATCGATCACGTCCCCATTGTGCAGGGTGGCCCCCGAGAGTATGGAGGAGACGTCCTCGTATTTGGCCGTGAGCTCGGCCGCCGTCCCGATGTCGACCACGATGGGCGTGGTCAGGGCCAGCTGGACCCAGCCGGCCGGCTCGACGGTCACCTGCGTCACCTGTGCCGCGAACGACGCCGGCAGCGACGACGCCACCCGGAGTCCCGGCGCGTCCTTGTCGGCCAGCACCGTGCCCGGGGCGCCGGGCGGCTGCGGCACCGTGAGGAGGAGGAGTCCGGGAGGCCGGGTCGGCGACTCGCCGAGCACCCGGCCGTCGGCACTCAGCGACTCCCACTGCCCGCCCGGCGTGTCGGCGGTGAAACGGGCCGTCTCCTCGACGACGGCGATGTGCACGCCGTCGGGCCAGGCAACGTGCACCGTGGCGGAGCGCACCCATGGCAGCTGCTCGATGCGCGCCGCCGCGGCTCCCGCGTTCACGTCCAACAACGGAGGTCGACTGGACAGCCCAGCCTGCTCCACCACCTGTGCCGCGGTCTCGTGCACGTTCCCCGTCACCGTCACCGAGCGAGCGGAGAAGAGGGGGGTGTGGACGAGGAACCACCCTCCGACGAGAAGTGCCGTCGCGCCGAGCGCGATCCCGAGCACGATGAGCCGCCGCCGACCCTGCTGCTTGATGACGGCCGTCCTCCGGGCCGATATGCGCGGATCCATCCGGCTCCGTACCTGGCGCGAGATGCGGGCCTTTCGGCCCGGCGAGCCCTTCCCCTCCGCGGTCCCGCCGGGCGTCATGGCGCCCCTCCCGCCTGCTCGACGCCGGGCCGATCGCCACTCCCGTCCACCGGACCATCTTTCCCGTCGCCGAAGCCGAGGAGGCGGACCTCCGCCCGCAGCGCGACCCCGCAGCGCTCGGCCACGACCACTCGTACGTGCTCCATGAGCGCGTAGACGTCGTCGGCCCGCCCATCGTCGTCCGCCTGAATGAAGTTGGCGTGCTTCTCGGACACGTGCGCCGACCCGAGCCGGAACCCCTTCAACCCCGCCACCTCGATGAGCCTCCCGGCCGAGTCGCCCTCGGGGTTGGTGAACACGGAGCCGGCATTGGAGCCTCCGGGCTGATGTTCGCGCCGCCATCTGACGATGGCGGCCACCGCTGCCCGTTCCTCCTCGGCCGAGCCCGGCGTGACTCCCAGCTCCGCCTCCACGATCACCTGGGAGGCGTCGACCGACGAGGAGCGATAGGCGTAGGCGAGGCGGCCGACGTCGTCGGTGCCCCCGTCCCCGCTCAAGAGGTCGACCCAGCGGTAGCGCAGCAGAACCGACGCCATGTCCGAACCATGACCCCCCGCATTCATCCGCACGGCGCCGCCGAGCGAGCCCGGCACGCCGACCGCCCACGACAGGCCCGACCATCCGGCCTCTGCCACGCGGCGGGCGAGCACAGGGAGCGCCAGTGACGCTCCCGCCCGCACCACGGTGATCCCGACCTCGTCGCGCTGCATGCCTCCGGGCACCGCGATGGTCGACGGCAGCTCGAGCCCGGCGAAGCCGGCGCCGAGGTGCAGCACGATCCCCGCGAAGCCCTTGTCGGACACCAGCAGGTTGGAGCCCCGACCGAGGACGAACACACCGGCATCGGGGGCGGCGGCGTGGAACGCGGCGCGGACCTCATCGAGGTCCGCCGGCCCCTCGACCTCGACGTAGAGCGCGGCGGGGCCACCCACGCCGTAGGTGGTCAGCGGCCCCAGTGGCTTCAGGAGCGTCGCCCGTGCGCCCAGCGCGCCGGCCAGCCGGCGGAGGTCGTCGCCGGGCGTCACCACTGCGGCGACTCGAGCAGCTCGTCGGGCAGGGTCGTCAGATCACCCGCACCGAGGGTGAGGCACAGGTCACCGGGCCGCAGCTCGGCGCCCACGGCCTGGCGCAGCTCCTCCCAGCCGGCCACGTAGACGACGGGGAGTTCCGGGTCCTGGGCCCGGACGGCGTCGGCGACCAGGCGGCCGGAGACACCCGGGACCGGGCGCTCCCCGGCGCTGTAGACATCGGTCACCACCAGCATGTCCGCCTCCGAGAAGGCGGTCCCGAACTCGGGCGCCAAGGCGGCGGTCCGCGAGAAGCGGTGGGGCTGGAAGACCGCCACCACCCGGGACCATCCGCCCGTCCTCGCCGTGGCCAGGGCGGCCCGCACCTCGGAGGGGAGGTGGGCGTAGTCGTCAACGAAGGTCACACCGCGGGACTCGCCACGGAACTCGAAGCGGCGGGTCACACCGGCGAAGCGGGCCAGGGCCGCCTGGGACGCTTCGAAGGGTGCACCGACCTGGAGCGCCGCCACGACGGCCATCGCCGCGTTCCGCGCGTTGTGGAGGCCGGGGACGCCGACGGCGAGGGTGCCCAAATCCCCGTCCGGCCCGCGCAAGGTGAAGGACACGGAGCTGCGCTGCAGATCGACATCGTCCATGGCGTAGGTGGATCCCGGGTCGGCCCCGACGGTGACGGCCGCGTGCTCCCGGCCGATGGCCGCCGCCTCGGGATCGTCGGCGCAGACGATGGCACCCAGGCGCGCGCTGGCCAGGAAGTCGGCGAAGGCCCCCCGCAGCGCGTCGAAGGTGCCGTAGTAGTCGAGATGGTCCGGCTCGACACTGGTCAGCACGGCCAGGTCCGGCCTGATCGCCCGGAAGGTGCCGTAACTCTCGTCCGCCTCGACGACCAGCCATTCGCCCGAGTCCCACACGGCGTTGGTCCCGATTTCGTTCACGTCCGCCCCGATGACGAACGAGGGGCGCAATCCGGCCTCGACGAGGATCAGCGACAGCATCGAGGCGGTTGTCGTCTTCCCGTGGGTGCCCGACACGGCCAGGCAGCGACGGGTGGCACAGATGGCCGCCAGCATCTCGGAACGGGGGGCGACCCGGATGCCGAGAGCACGGGCGTGGGCGAGCTCCGGGTTCTCGGCCTGCACGGCGGGCGAGGAGGTGACGGCATCGGCGCCCCCGACGTTCTCGGGCGTGTGCCCGACCGCGACGGTGATGCCCTGGGACCGCAGGCGCTCCGCCACCGGAGAGTCCTTGAGGTCCGAACCGGAGACCGTGTGCCCCATTGCGCGCAGTACGAGCGCGATGGCGCTCATGCCGGCACCGCCGATGCCGACGATGTGGATGCGCTGGGGCAACCCGAGGTCGAGCGGCGCTCCTGTCGCGCCGGCGTCAGCGGGCATGGGTGTCGACCAGTTCGGCGACGCGGGCCGCCGCGTCGGGATGGCCGTTGGCACGGGCCGCCTCGCTCATGGAACGCAGGCGATCGGGGTCCGACAAGAGCGCATCGAGCTCGCGGGCCAGCCGCGCCCCGTCGCACTCCCGGTCGGGGACCAGGACCGCGGCGCCGAGGCCGACCAGTGCCTCCGCATTGCGCGTCTGATGGTCACGGGGGGCGCCCGGCAGAGGAACGAGGATGGCCGGGACACCCGCAGCCATCACTTCGGCCACCGTCATGGCGCCCGATCTCAGGACGCAGACATCGGCGGCGTTGTAGAGGTCGGGCATGCGGTCCTCGAACGGCACCACCCGGTAGAACAGGCCCGGCCCGGCGTCCTGGCTGTCGAGCCGGACCTGCTGGTCGCCGGGCGAGTCGGGCGAGTCGGGCGCGAATGCCTCGTAGTCGCGCCGGCCGGTGACCTGGTAGAGCGCACGGTCCGCGCACCCGGCCCACGAGGCAGCCAGGTCCGCCACCGCCCGGTTGACGCGCCGCGCGCCGAGTGAGCCGCCGGCGCACGCCACCGTGCGGCGCTCG
This sequence comes from uncultured Acidimicrobiaceae bacterium, assembly GCA_963826835.1. Taxonomy (GTDB): domain Bacteria; phylum Actinomycetota; class Acidimicrobiia; order Acidimicrobiales; family RAAP-2; genus Bog-473. Next base: position 91,270 of record CAWGYK010000004.1, on the reverse strand, counting down.
GTCGGTAGCCCGAGCGCGGCCCGGCTGCGGGCCCGGCCCTCGGGGGTCCGATCCAAGGTGGCGAGCTCGGGCCACACGGGCGTGCCGGTGACGTGCGCCCGCGGGAGATCGGTCCCGGCGAAGGCCACGGCATTGGCGGCGGCGAAGCGGCCGAGCAGATGGTTCACGGCGCCGGGCACGGCGTCGGTGTTGACGGAGACCAGCGGCACCCTCGCGAGCACCGCCGCCACCCCGGCCGGGAAGCTGGCATAGCCGCCGACGATCACCACCACCTGGGGACGCCGGCCCAGGAAGGAGCCGACCGCGCGGACACAGGCCCAGGCCAGCCCCAGGACGGCTCCCGCGTTGGCCCACCAGGCCGACGGCCGCAGGCTACGGCGCAGCCCCCGGCCCGGCAGCAGTGTGTGGGGGAACTCGAGCGTCGGCCAGGTCGTGGCCTCCTGCCCCCGTCGCGAGCCGTAGAGCTCGATCGAGTCAACCGCGTGCCCGCGGGCGACGAGCGCCCGGGCGATCTGCAGCGAGGGGACGATGTGACCGCCCGTCCCTCCGCCCGCGATCACCGTCCCGCGCCGTGCGCTCACCGACCCCGGGCCGGGCCGGCGGGCCGGCGGGCCGGCTTGGCGACCCGCAGCGCGCCACCGACCTCGCCCTGCCGGGCCACGTTGACCAGCACGCCCGCCGCCGCCATCGTGATCACGAGCGACGAACCGCCGAAGGAGATGAAGGGCAGCGGAATTCCCGTGACGGGCAGCACACCCACCACCGCCCCGACATTGATGAGGGTCTCCGCCCCCACCCAGGCCACCAGCCCCAACGAGAGCAGCGCGCCGAAGCGGTCCTGTGACTGCACGGCGGCCCGGATGCCGAGCCACACGAACCCGCCGAGGAGGGCGAGCACCACGAGGGCGCCGACGATGCCCAGTTGCTCGCCGATGACGGAGAAGATGAAGTCGGTGTGCGCGTTCGGGAGGAAGCCCCACTGCGCCTGGCCGCCACCGAGGCCGGCGCCGACGAGATGCCCCGACCCCAGACCGATGAGTGACTGCATCACCTGGTAGCCCGAGCCCGAGCTGTGCGCGGACGGGTCCATGAACGACAACAGCCGGGCCCGGCGGTAGGGCGAGGCCACGGCCACGATCAGGGCGAGGCCCACCAACGCGGCCATCACCTTCATGACGGGCCCGAGCCGCACGCCCGACACGAACAGGAGCGCCAGCGCGATGAAGCCGAGGACCATGGCCGTGCCCATGTCCGGCTGGGCCAGGATGAGCACGCAGGCGAAGCCCGTGACGATGAGCAGCGGGCCGATGATGCGGCGATCGGCGGCGTCCTCATCGAGGCGGCGGGCGATGAAGTCGGCGACGAACAGGGTGAGGGCGAGCTTCATCAGCTCGGACGGCTGCAGGCGGAACTGCCCGAAGCCCACCCAACGGCTCGACCCCATGGCCTGCACCCCGAGGCCGGGGACCAGCACCACGAGGAGGAGGCCGAACGTCACCAGCAGGAGGAGGGGGCTGAAGCGCCGCAGCTTGCGGTAGTCGAGGCGGACGGCCAGCCACAGCGCGACCGCGCCGATGGCCATCCACATGGCCTCCCTGATCAGGATGGCCCAGGGCGTGCCGTAGGTGGCGATGGAGACGACCGAGGAGGCCGAGCCGACCATCACGAGACCGATCAGGCAGAGCAGGACCACATCGAGCAGCAGCAGTGTCGAGACGGCGACGCGGCGACTGCCGATGCGCACGCCGATCCCGGCCGTGCGGGCGGCCTCCCGGTGCGTGGCCGAGCGCGGCGCCGGGGAGGACGTCTTCGGGGATTTCGTCGACGCCGTGCGCGAGCTCGCGGTCGCGGCCCGGCGCGGCTGCGGGGGCGTACGCCGCTGTGCCGTGGTCATGTCCCGCGTTGGCGTCATGCCGCCCGCCTTTCCCCCGGGGCGCGGGCGCGCCTCGCTGCCCGGTCCGACCCCCGATGCATGCTCGTAGTCTCCCCCACCGCGCGGCCGAAGTGGCGGACCACAGGGTGGATGGCGCGCTGGACCCGGTCGTTGGCGCGCACGCGCGTCATGTGAACTTCGCCACCGTGAGGAAGTCGCCGTAGAAGATGCCGAGCCCCAACGCGCAGAAGAGGCCGCCGAGGATCCAGAAGCGGACGATGACCGTGGTTTCGGGCCAGCCCCCGAGTTCGAAGTGGTGGTGGATGGGGGCCATGCGGAAGATGCGCCGGCCGAACACGCGGAAGCTGATCACCTGGAGGATCACCGACACGGTCTCCATCACGAAGAGCCCGCCGATGACGAGCAGCAGCAGGTCGAGATTGAGGAGCAGGCAGACCGCGGCCAGGCCGGCGCCGATGGCCAACGATCCGGTGTCGCCCATGATGATCTTGGCCGGTGCGGCGTTCCACCACAGGAAGCCGATGCAGGCCCCGGCCAGGGCGACCGAGACCAACGAGAGGTCGATGGCCGAGGCGGGGAGGACGTGGTAGATCGAATAGTGCCGGAAGATCCAGTACCCCATGATGGAGAGCACGGCGAAACAGAACGTCCCGGAGCCCGCGGCCAGCCCGTCCACGCCGTCGGTGATGTTCACCGCGTTGGACGCGCCGACCATGACCAGGACGGCGAAGATCACCCACACGACCTGGCCGAGGTTGATCCCGATGGCGTCGGCACGGGTGAACGAAAGTGCGGTGGAGGTGTGGGCCCAGTGCACGGCCAGCTCGGCGAAGGCCAGCGCGCACACGAGCTGTGCGGCCGACTTGCCCCTCTTGTTGAGGCCGAGGCTGCGGCGGTGGTGGACCTTGATGTAGTCGTCGAGGTAGCCGATGAGGCCGAACGCCACCACGGCGCCGATGGCGAGGTAGCCGGTGCGGGAGAAGCGGATCTCGGTGCCGATGTGCCCGATGGCGTAGCCGAGCACCACGGCGACGACGATGGCGATGCCCCCCATGGTGGGCGTGCCCGCCTTGGCGCTGTGGGTGGCAGGACCGTCTTCCCGGATGTGCTGGCCGAGCTCGCGCTGGCGGAAGTAGCGGATGAGGAAGGGGGTGATGAGGATGGCGATCCACAGGGCGATGCTTCCCGAGACGAGGAGTCCGAGCACGTATCGTCAGGCCTCCGGGAGAATGGCCCGAGGAGGTGCCTCCCCCCGGGCCGCGGCGACAGCCCCGACGGGCGCCGCCCCCCACGTGCGTGGGTCCGACCCGAACCGCACGGACAGGACGCGGCGCGCCTCGACCGCGTCGTCGAAGGGCAGGCGCTGCCCGGCGACCTCCTGGTACGTCTCATGGCCCTTCCCGGCGATCACGACCACGTCACCGGGGCCGGCTGCATCGAGGGCGCGCCTGATGGCCGCGCCCCGGTCGGGTTCGACCACGAGCCGGGGACTGCCCCGGCCACCGGGGACCCCGGCCAGCACCTCTTCGATGATGGCGAGCGGGTCCTCGTCGCGGGGATTGTCGGAGGTGAGGAAGGCGCGGTCGCTCAGGCGCGCTGCTGTCTCCCCCATCAGCGGGCGCTTGCCCCGGTCGCGGTTCCCGCCGCACCCGAAGACGCTGAGCACCTGTCCACCGGGCGCCAGGGTCCGTGCCTCGCCCAGCACGACCTCGAGGCCGGCCGGCGTGTGCGCGTAGTCGACCAGCACGGTGAAGGGAGGGCTGTCGTCGGGGTCGGCGCCGGCAGGACGGCCGCCCGCGACAGGGGCGGCGATGACCTCGAGCCGGCCGCGGACGGGGGCGAGAGAGGCCATGGCCCGGGCGATCTCCTCGGGCCCGAGATCCAACTCCTCGAGCGCCAGCGCGGCTTCGGCGGCCAGGAGGGCGTTGTCGACGTTGATGGCGCCGGTCAGCGGCGTCGTGATCCGGTGCCCCCGCCACGTGAACTCCGAGCGTCCGGGCCGCAGCACGATGTCGCTCGCATCGGAGTGGCGGACGGCGACGGTCGGGATGCGGGCCCGCTCGAGGAGCAGCCGGCCCCAGGCGTCGTCCGCGTGGACGACGCCGCGCAGCGTGTGGCTCGGCGTGAAGAGCGTCGCCTTCGCCTCGAAGTAGTCCTCCATGCTCCCGTGGTAGTCGAGATGGTCGTGGCTGAGATTGGTGAAGACCGCCACGTCGAAGTGGATCCCCTCGACGCGGGACTGGACGAGAGCGTGGCTCGACACCTCCATTGCCACCGCGTGGCGGTGCCCGTCGGACTTCTGGCGGTCGCGCACACCGGCCAGGACCCGCTGCACTTCCGTCGCCTCGGGCGTGGTCCGCGTCCCGGAGAGCGTCCCCATGACGTTGGTGGGGCGGCCCGCAGCGCTGAGGAGGTCGCCCAGAAGCTGCGTCACGGTCGTCTTCCCGTTCGTGCCCGTGACGCCCACCATCAGGAGGTCGCGTGCGGGATAGCCGTAGAAAGCCGCCGCCAGGCGGGCCATGACCGGGCGCATCGTGCCTTCCGCAATCCGCGTCTGCACGACCCCCTGGTGCATGAGCTCGGGGATGAAGTGCTCGCACAGGAGCCCGATGGCACCGCGGTCCACCGCCTCGGCGGCGTGGACGTGGCCGTCGCTGACCCGGCCCGGAACGCAGCAGAAGAGGTCGCCGGGCACGACCCGCCGGCTGTCATGGGAAATACCACCGACCTCCACGGAGGAGGGGTCACCGACGGACTCGATCACCTCAATGTCATCGAAGAGGAGGTTCATCGGCACACGTGGCATGGTGGAACCGACAGCGTTGCATGCCTCGGACACCCCTGCGAGACGGCTGCAATGGGTGTGTCGGCCAGGGTCATGTGATGTCCTGGGCCTGGTCGGTCGTCGATGCCGGCGTAGTCCCCGGCGTGCTCGCGGGCGTCGGCACACCGGGCGTGGTGGGGATGTCGTAGCGGTGCAGCGCGTAGCTCATGATCTGCGAGAACACCGGTGCGGCCACGGTGCCGCCGAAGATCGGCGTGGGCCGGTCGAGGACGACGATCATGGAGAGCGTGGGGTTGGCGGCGGGTGCGTACCCGACGAATGACGCCATGTAGGCGCCCTCCACGTAGGAGTCCTTCCCCGTGGTCGGGATTTGGGCCGTCCCCGTCTTGCCGGCCACGGTGTACCCGGGGACGGCGGCGCTGGTCCCGGTGCCCTCGTTCACGACCTGCTGGAGCATGTTGGACAGCTCGCCGTCGACCGAGGGCGAGAAGACCACGTGCGTCGCCGAGGGCGCCGTCTTGGTCAGCATCCCCGAGGGGCTGACCGTGGCCTGGACCAGCTTGGGCGCCACGTAGACGCCGCCGTTGGCGACGGCGTTGTACGCATCGAGCACCTGCAGGGCGCTGACGGCGTCGACCTGACCGATGGGCAGTGACACGAAGTCGGTGGGCTCCCACTGGGCGGCGGTGGCCAGCAGGCCGGGCGACTCACCCGGGAAGTCCAGCCCGGTGGACTGGCCGAAGCCCAGGGCCTTGACCTGGTTCAGCAGCCGCTGCTCGCCCACGCCTTGCGCGATCTCCGAGGTGCCGATGTTCGAGGACTGCGCCAGGATCTGGGTGGCGCTCAGCTGCTCGGTGGGGTGGGGCTCGGCGTCGTGGAAGGTCGACCCGTCCAGGCTGATCTGGTCCGGCACGGTGAACTCGGTGTTGGGGTCGATCAGGCCGTCCTGCAGCGCGGCCGAGAACGTCACGAGCTTGAACACAGAGCCGGGCTCGTAGAGCTGAGTCACGGCCAGGTTGCTCTGGGCCTCGGTGACGGCGTCGTTCGGCCCGATCGGGACCACGCCGCCGGGATCGGAAGGCTTCGTGGTGGGTGACGAGCCCAGGGCGGCGGGGTGGGTGGCGACGAGATTGGCCATGGAGAGGATCTGGCCCGTCTTCACGTCCATGACCACGGCGGTGCCGCTGACCGAGTTTGACGTCTCGATGGCCTGAGCCAGCGCCTGCTCCGATTCGTATTGGAGCTGGGAGTCGAGCGTGAGCTCCAGACCGGTGCCCGGAGTGGTGGACTCCTGGTTCGTCACCGGGGACTGGGGCAATGCCACTCCCCCGGGCGATTCCATGATCGTCTCCTTGCCGTCGACGCCCGCCAGCAGACGGTTGTCGCCGTACTCGAGCCCGGCGGCACCCTGGCCGGCTCCGTTCGTGAACCCGACGACGGGCGCCGCCAGGTTCCCGTTGGGCACCTCCCGCCTGGAGTCGGCGATGAGGGAGATGCCGGGGAAGGCATCCGCCGAGATCTGCTGACCGGTCAGCTGGGGCAGCTGGCGGGCCAGGACGACGTAGCCCGTCGGCTGGTGCAGCTGGGCGGCCAGAGTCGTGGCCGGGACGTGGAGGATCGGCGCCAGGGCCAGCGCCGTCTGCACCGGATGGGCGATCTGGTAGTCGTCGGCAACGACGTCGTCGGTGGGCACGGAGAGCGCGAGGGGTGCCCCGGTGCGGTCGTAAATGCCGCCGCGCAACGAAGGCAGCGACACGGAGATGGAGGACTCGCCCCGGGCCGCAGCCTGGTAGGCACCGGAGTGGAGGACCTGCACGTCGACCAGGCGCGCCACGAGGAGCAGCATGGCCACCACGAGGATCAGCCGTACCAGCCGCACCCGGCGCTGGAAGGTGCCGCTCTCCCAGCCACGACGCGAGCGCGAGACCGAGAGCCGCGCCACCTTCGCCGGAGGGCGGTGCGGACGCTGGCGGGGACGTGCCGAGGGGGGGGACGCGGCAGAGGCTGGCCGGCCGGGCGTGGCCGGCGTGCGGCGGGCGGGCTGGACCGGGCGTGACGGACGGGCCGGCCCCACTGTGCGCGCCGTCCGCGTCGTGGTGGCAGACGACGCGGGCGCAGAACGCTCGACGGTGCTCGTTGCGCGTCCCCGTGCTGTCCGAGCGGATTGCTTCTTGGCGTCGCCCCCGCGCCCTGAAATAGCGCGCGCGCGACGAGGCTCGTGTCGGGTCGTGACGCTCATGGCGTCGACGTCGGCGGGGAGGTCGAGGCGGCGGAGGAGCCCGAGGCGGTGCCCGACCCCGCCGGTGCGCCCGCGCCCGCTGCGGAGGAGGAGGTTGTCGGCGGGGCAGCGGGTGCGGGCGTCACCGTAGGGGTGGGGAGGGGCACGGAGAGCGAGACGTAGGGCAGTTCGACGACGCTGGCCGGCCGGACCATCTGGAGCTGTCCTGTGGCGGCCGACACGATCCGGGACGGCGTCTCCAGTTGTGCCACGGCCAGTTCGGCCTGGCGGTGCGTGTTCTGCTCCAGCGTGAGCTGGTGCTGGAGCGCGGCGAGCCTCACCTGGCCATTGGCCAGGAGTGCCTGCCCCCCGACGACGACCAGCAGAGCCGCCACCACCAAGGAGACGGACATGATGGTGAGGATCCTTCCCCGACTCGCGGCGGCGCGGCCCCCTCGAATGCCGCGCCGAGAGCGAGTCGGGACGACCCGGAGCGGGGCACGCCGGGTCGAAGGAGCTTCCGCACCGCGTCCGGTACGGCGGGACGGGCTCGGGGCGGCAGCGGACGCATGCCGGCGGGCCACGGCCGCCGTCGCTGCGGGAGGAGGGGCCATCAGGAGGCCCTGTCTCGGGCTGAGTTCTCGTGGCCCTTCTCGGGGCCGGACTCGGGCTCGGTCCGCACGATGGCCCGCAGGCGCGCACTCTCGGCGCGTGGGTTGGCCGCGATCTCCGCCGGCGACGGCTTCTTGGCGCCCCGGAAAACGAGCTGGTGCCGGGCCACGGCGCCGCAGACGCAGGGCAGGCCCGGAGGGCACACGCACCCGCCGGCGGCGGCGGCGGCGAAGGTCTGCTTCGTCAGGCGGTCCTCGCCGGAGTGGTAGCTGATCACGGCGCACACTCCCCCGACCGCGAGGTGCGACAGCGCGATCGGGAGCGTCGCGTCGAGCTGGCCCAGCTCGTCGTTCACCTCTATCCGGAGCGCTTGGAACACGCGGCGCGCCGGGTGGCCCTTGCGACGGGCCGGCGCCGGCACGGCCGACGCCACGACGTCGGCCAACTGCCTCGTGGAGGTCAGTGGACGGGCTGCCACGACCGCCCGGGCGATGCGCCCGGACAGCCGCCCCTCTCCGTTCTCACGGAAGAGTGTCGCCAGGGCGTCGGCGGGGAGGCTGTTGACCAGGTCGCCGGCGGTGGGACCGGTGGTCGGGTCCATCCGCATGTCGAGCGGCCCGTCCTCCCGGAACGAAAACCCCCGCTCGGACCAGTCGAGCTGGGGGGAGCTGACGCCCAGGTCGAGGAGCACGCCCGCCAGGGGCCCCCCGAACCCGGGATTGGCGAGAATCGACTCCAGCGAGGAGAACGAGGCCCCTTGGAGCGTGACCCGATCCCCGAAAGGGGCCAGCCGCTCCCGGGCCGCCTCGAGCGCGGCGGGGTCGCGATCCAACCCGACGATGCGCAGCGCTCCATACGCCTCGAGCAGCGCGGCCGCGTGCCCGCCCCCTCCTACGGTCGCGTCGACGACCACCCCGGGGGGCACGGATGCGAACAGCGAGACCACCTCGTCGCGCAGCACGGGAATGTGTTCGAACGAGTGGGCCATCTGCAGCCCCTCGGCCGGTAGGTCGAGAGGGAGGTGGAGATCCGAACGACCAACGTGGAGGTGGGTGGAGTGGCCATCCAGCGCGCCGGTCGAGGAGCTGCACATGGTCCAGTGCGTCCTGCGTGTCCTTGTCGTCGTGTTCTCGGTCCTGTCGCGTGTCCTTTCTCTTGGTCCTCGGGTCCAGTCGATCGTCGTCGTCGCCGCTAGTCCTCGTCGTCCAGCAACCAGCTCTCCTCGGGCAGCACCCGCTCGGCCCACGCCGCCGGATTCCACAGCTCCACCCGGTCGATGGCTCCGTGCACCAGCACCTCGGCGTCGAGTTGGGCGAACGTCCGCAAGTGGGCGGGTATCGGCATGCGCCCCTGCCGGTCGATTTCGACCTCGGCCGAGTTGGACGCCCAGATACGGGCCCGGTTGCGATCGGCGCGCCCGGCGTCCGCCTTCTCCTGCATCCCTTCCATCTGCCGCTCGAATTCCCCGGGTGTCCACAACGCGAGGCAGCCCTCGGAATTCTGGGTCAGGTAGCCGCCGCGCTCGAACTGGCCGCGGAACTTCGCGGGCAGGATCACCCTGCCCTTCGTGTCGAGCGAATGCTCGTATCTCCCTACGAAGCCTGCCACCAGCTCTATCTCCCACGACGCTCCCTGGCTTGCGTCCTCTGACGCCCCCTCACACCACTGCGCGCCACTTTACGCCATTTTCCTCCACTTCACAACCACCTCGACCCCCTGCAACACAACTGCAACCCCCAGCCCTCCCCACCCCGACTCTCCGGCGCGCCGGGGTCGGGTCGCAGCGGCCCCTCGGGATGGTCACCGCGCCGCTCCGTTCCGATCTCTCCCGGCGGCCTCCGCCGCGCCAACGACCAGGCCCGCGGACGGGCCGGCCGGAACCGTTCCCCCTGACTCGTGCTCGCGCGGAGGAAGAACAACCAGAGGAAGAGGAAACGAAGAGCGGAGGAGAAAGAAAAGGAAAGAGAAAGGAGTGAAGAAGAACGAGCGGGGGGCGCCTACGCCGCGCTCGGGGCGCCGTCGGGCGGCGGTGCCGTCGAAAAGGACGCGAACGAGCCCAGCAGGAGATCCCGCACGCGCTCGATCTCGACGACGGGCGGATCGAGCTCGGCCAGGCCCACGGCCAGTGGCCCCAGGTCGCGCGCCAGCCCGTCGCGCACGTCATCGTCGCAGTCCACCAGCGCCAGAAGTGGCGCGGGATCCCACCGCAGATATGCGCAGGACGAGAACAAGGCGCCCTCCCGCGCCCGCCACTGCGAGAGGCCCACCACCTTCCTCGCACCGTGGAAGACCTCGCCGGGCCCGCGCCCCGCGAAGCACACGAGCTCGCCGAGCTCCCCCGGCACCGAGCGGCCGGTGTGCACGTCGAAGCCGTGCTGCCCGACGCCGGCCAGCGCCCTCGTCCACCATGCCCCGACCCATTCGGCCGCGACGGACACGTCCAGCACCCAGAGCGGGTCGTCCCGCGGTATCCAGGCGTCGAACCAGAGCTGCTCCCCCGGCCCGAGGAAGACGGCTCCTCCCCCGCCCCGCCGCCGGGCCAGCTCCGCACCCCGCTCCCGCATCGCGACGCGGCCCACGAGCTCCCTCGGCTGAGTGCTGCCCAACACCAGGGTCGGGTGGGACACGTCGCGGGCGACGGCCACCCGCCGCGCCTCGGCACGGAACCGCTCGACGTCGAAGGGAGAAGGGGTGGAAGGGGGCGAGGGAGGCAACCTCAGGAGGCCGCGGCGAGATACGGCTCCCACAACGGGTCCACGTCCGCCAGATGGCGCAGCCGCCACAGATGGCCGTCGGGCGGAGCCGGCTTCACGCGAAGCGTCCAACCCAGCTCCGAGAGAAGCTGATCGGCCTTGACCAGGTTGTCGCGCTTGCAGGCGGCCACGACATTGGACCAGTCGTGTGTCCCACCCCTGCTGCGTGGGATCACGTGGTCGATGGTGTCGGCCGGCTGCGAGCAGTAGACACACAGCCCGCCGTCCCGGCGCAGGACCGAGCGGCGCGTCACGGGCGGGGTGCGGGCCCAGCGTGGGATGCGCACCATGTGCGACAGGCGGACGATCGAGGGCACCTCGATGTTGAGCCGGGCGGAGTGGAAGATCGTGCAGTCCTCGCGGAAGGCGACCGCCTCGGCGCGGCCCGCAAGCATCAGAACGACGGCACGACGATCCGAGACGAGGGCCAGCGGCTCGTAGGTCGCATTGAGGAGGAGCACCCGCTCCATACCCCCGAGAGGCTATCCGCGGCGAGGCCGGGACCTCTGACACCAGCGCAGGAAGGCCACGACGTCGGCCGGAGTCAGCTCACCGGTGACGCCGTCCCCGCCGTAGGCGGTGGCGAGGCGGAAGCGCCAGTACGCCTCTCCCGGCAGCGGCACGAAAGGGACGCGGTGCCACCACCCGCGTCGGGCCATCCGGCGGAGGGCGCCGGCGGAGGCCCACCACAACCCTGGGCGCGGCACGACGGCACGCGCCACCACGACGGCATCGGGGCCCCAGCGCCGGCGGTCCGCGGCACGTCCGCTCATGCCGTGACACCAAGCCCACGCAACCCGACCCGGGCGGCACCGACCAGCGGGCCGCGGTCACCCAGCCCGCCGGGCCGCACCCGCGCTCCCCGGGCGAACTCAATGCGGCACAAGCGGTCCATCTCCGCCTGGGCCGCCCCGAAGAAAGGCTCCCCGAAGCCGAGCGCCACCGAGCCGCTCACCACGGCGAGGGAGAGGTCGAGCAGGTTCACCGCCGACGCAATGGCGCGACCGACGAGCATGCCGGTGCGCGCCACCCATTCCGGTGACGCCAACCGGGCCGGCTGCCCGGTCATGGCCGCCAGCGCCGTCCCCGACGCCTCCGCCTCGAGACACCCCCGGCTGCCGCAGGGACACGGCCGACCGTCGGGGATCACGGCGACGTGACCGATGTGGCCGGCATTGCCGAGCCGCCCCTCGAGCAGCCTGCCGTCGAGCACGATGCCCCCGCCGACACCGGTCGACACGACCATGGCGATGTAGTCTGCGCAGCCGGCCGCGGCACCGACCCAGCCCTCGCCGAGCGCGAGCGCCTTGGCGTCGTTGTCGACGAACGTCGGCAGCCCGGTCAGCTCGGCCAGGCGGGCGCGCAGGGGGAAGGACCGCCACGCCGCGATGTTCAGCGGCGACACCTCGTCACCGCCGGGGGTCATCGGACCTCCGCACCCGGTGCCGCACACGAACAGGCGGTCCCCCGCTCCGACGGCATCGGTGACGCCCTGCACGAGCTCCGCCAGGTCACGCCAGAGGGCCTCGGCGTCCTCGGGCCCCGACGATGTCCGGGTCGGCCGCAGCGCCCGTTCCACCATGGATCCGTCAGGGGCCACGAGTCCGACGGCCATCTTGGTGCCACCGACGTCGACGGCAAGTGCGAGGTCTGCCACGAAAACCGTTCAGCCGGGCCCGGATGCGAATTGCACCATCAACGACACCGGTGCAGCAGGGGCCGCCTTGGGCCCCGCGCCGTGCTCAGCCTTCGCGTCGGTGGAAGCGGGAGCGGAACCAGTCGCGGGCATCGCTCACGGCGTTCTCGATCCCGTTCGCCGCTCCGGCCGATTTCGACTCCCCGTCTTTCGAGCGGGTCAGGTCGTGCCACCCGGCGCGGCCCATGCGGCGAAGGTTGCGCTCGAACCACACCGCGGAGGCGAACATGATCACGACGCCGACCAGACCTGCGATGACCGACTGGCTGTAGAAGGCGACGAGGACCACGACGCCGAGGACGAAGGTGACGGCCGCCCACTTGCAGTAGCGACCGGCGTGGCGGTACACGGTCTCCGAACGCACGCGCTCCGCGAACTCGGGGTCCTGGCGAACCAGTGACTCCTCGAGCTCCGCCAGAATTCGCTGTTCGTGGTCGGAAAGCGGCACTACCACCTGCCCCCTGGGATCTCCACATCCATTGGCGCCCCATGTTTGCACGCCCTGAGGGCGCGGACAACGTGAACGTGGCCCCTACTGCCTGCCTGAGCGGCTGTCTCCACCGCCCACCAGCTTAGAACCCGTTCACAACGATGGGCACGCGGTCGCCGACTCGTGGCGGCGGGTCACAGGTCCAGCCCAGGATGCCCGGGGCCACCCCGGCGGTCCGCCGGACCGGGCCCGGGGGCCGGGCTACTCCTCGGCCTTGGGCTTGCGCCGCATGATCAGGGCCGTGATCAGAGCCCCGAGGAGGCCCGAGATCAGGATCACGAGGATCAGGGGCGCCTGGCGGTGAAAGACCCAGAAGTCGATGCGGACATCCCGCAGGTTGGCCACTGCGAACCAGCCCAGCAGGATGACCGCCACCAGGACGCCGACCAGGCGCACCTGGTGCCCCCGATCGACCCCCTCGCCCCCGCCGCCGCCCGGCTCTGCCGAACGATCCTCCGAATGCACCGGGCGTCTCGCCACGGAGCCATTCTGCCCTGTCGGAGGTCCCGCCGGCGCACAAGGGCGACCCGACCCACCGCCGCCAGCTGCTATGAGAGTGGTCCCGGAACCGAAAGGAGGTGTCATGACCACGAGCGAGATACTCACCGGCGCCCGCACCATGTGGGAGCTCGTCGACCGCCGGGCCCAGGCGTCACCGGACCACTCCATGCTCATCGCGGCCGACGGCGAGACCGTCACGTTCGGTCAGTTCCGTGACCGGGTCGAGCGGGTCGCCGCCGGCCTGCACCAGATGGGCATCTCCACCGGCTCGATCGTGTCGTGGCAGCTCCCGACCCGCATCGACACGGTGGTGCTGTCGATCGCCCTGGCCCGCTTGGGCGCGGTCCAGAACCCGATCATCCACCTCTACCGCGAGCGCGAGGTGGGATTCGCCCTCCGCCAGACCGGTGCGGAGCTGTTCGTCATCCCGGCGACGTGGCGGGACACCGACTTCGCGGCCATGGCCGAGCGGGCGCTGGCGGACCTCCCCAGGCGCCCGACCGTCCTCATCGCCGACGCCGGCCTCCCCGAAGGCGACCCCGCGGCCCTGCCCGCACCCCCTCGGGGGACCTCACCCGAGGACGCGCCGATCCGCTGGATCTATTACACGTCCGGCTCGACGGCCGACCCCAAGGGCGTCCAGCACACCGACCAGACCCTGATCGCCGGGGGCTGGGGCCTGGCCCGCGCCCTCGACATGGGGCCAGACGACGTGGGATCCATCACCTTCCCCTTCGCGCACATCGCCGGTCCGGACTATCTGGTGACGATGTTGTGCATGGGGTTTCCGGCCGTTCTCGTCGAGGCCTTCTCCGCACCGGACGTGCTGCCCGTCTTTCGCCGGCACGGCGCCACCATGGTCGGCGGGAGCACGGCGTTCTACGTGGCGTATCTCGCCGAGCAGCGCAAGACGCCGGGAGATCCGATCCTTCCCACCCTCCGGCTGATGTCCGGCGGCGGTGCGGCCAAGCCACCCGAGGTCCACTACGAGGTGCGCGACGAGATCGGCGGGCGCGGCGTGGTGCACGGCTACGGCATGACCGAGGTGCCGATGATCTCCAACGGGTCGCCCCACGACACCGACGAGCAGCTGGCCAACACCGACGGCAAGCCGGTGGAGGGTGCCGACGTCCGCATCGTGACCCTCGAGGGCCGGATCGCCGGACCGGATCAGGAGGGTGAGGTGCGGGTGAAGGGCCCGATGGTCTTCCACGGCTACACCGACGAGACGCTCAATGTCGACGCCTTCGACGAGGACGGCTACTTCCGGACCGGCGACCTGGGCCGGCTGCGGGCCGACGGGCACCTGACCCTGACCGGCCGGCTGAAGGACGTCATCGTCCGCAAGGGCGAGAACATCAGCGCCAAGGAGATCGAGGACCTGCTCTACACCCACCCCAAGGTGATCGAGGTGGCCGTGATCGGGCTGCCGGACCGAGCGCGGGGTGAGCGCGTGTGCGCCGTCGTGCAGCTGGCCGAGGGCGCCGACGGGCTCGAGCTGGACGACGTCGCGGCGTTCTGCCGCGAGGCTGGCCTCATGACCCAGAAGATCCCCGAGCAGCTCGAGCTGCGCAGCGACTGGCCGCGGGCGGGCACGGGCAAGATCGTCAAGAAGTCACTGCGCGACGAGTACGCCGACCGGTGACGGGGCGCTCGCCAGGCGGCCTGGTGGTGCCTCCCGGCCCGATCGGGGACCGGCCCTATCGCATCGTCTTCGTCTGCACCGGCAACATCTGCCGCTCTCCCATGGCCGAGGTGATCACACGGTCTCTGGCGACCTCCACCGCGCTCGCCGACGGCAGCCCGCTCAACGACCACCTCGACGTGCGCAGCGCCGGGACGGGGCCGTGGCACGAAGGCGAGCCGATGCACCCGCTGGCCCAGACCGCGCTGGCCCGGGCCGCCTACCCCCACCACGACCACCTGGCCCACCAGATCATGACCTCCGAACTGGGTCGCATCGAGCTCCTGGTGGCCCTCGACCGCCGCCACCAGCAGACCCTGCGCAGCCTGGGAGCCGACCCCGAGCGCATCGCCCTCCTCAGGGCCTTCGACCCCGTGTCGGGTGCCGCCGCCGACGTGCCCGATCCGTACTACGGGGACGACGCCGTCTTCGACCAGTGCCGGGACATGATCGCCGCCGGCTGCACCGGCCTCGTCGCCTCGCTGGCGACCCACTGGGACACCCTCTGGGCGGCCTAGACATCCAGGCGACGTCCGTCTCCGCCTGAGCCGACCATGCCGGGGGGCCACCGATCAGGGTCATCGGCGCGAACCCGCTGGTCAGCAAGCCTCGTGCCGGGAGTCCGGGGCAGACTCTGTGACATAGTGCCGGCGTGGTCTCACGAAGGGTCATGCGCCGGCGCCGCCAGTTCGCCGCCGGGGGCGTCGTCCTCCTGCTCCTCTTGATCTATGTCGCCTTCTTCGCCGGCGGGTCGGGCTCGCCGCCTCAGAGCACCACCACGACGACCGATCATCACGCCACGGTCACCGCCCAGCACTTTCCGACGCATTCACCCCTGAACCCGAAGTGGACAGGCAACGGCCACACCGTGACCTTGGGCTTCGGGGGCGACGTGCACTTTGCAGGCGCCGTCGGCACCAAGCTCGCCGCCGACCCCACGACGGCCCTGGGCGACACGTTCCCGCAGCTCTTCGCCGGGACGGAGCTCACCATGGTGAATCTCGAGACCGCCGTGACCGACAGCACCTGCCCCGAGCCCCAGGACAAGCCCTACATCTTCGATGCCCCGGCTTCCGCCGTCACCGCGCTCAAGAGCGCCAAGGTCTCCCTGGCCACCGAGGCCAACGACCACGGCATGGACTGCGGCCCGCAGGGGTTGTCGCAGAACCTCACCATCGCCTCGCAGACCGGGTACCCGATCATCGGCATCGGCAACACGGCGGCGCAGGCCTTCGCGCCCTACCGCATCACGATCGACGGGCAACGGATCGCCATCATCGCGGCGACCCAGGTGATCGCCGACAACCTGATCGGCACGTGGACCGCCACCGCGACCCAACCGGGAGTCGCCTCGGCCATCGACCCGACGCAGCTCGTGCGCGAGGTCCAGCAGGTACGGCGCACGGCCGACACCGTGATCGTCTACGTGCACTGGGGCACCGAGACGCAGGCGTGCCCCGACCCCCAGCAGGAACCGCTGGCCGAGCAGCTCGTCCGCGCGGGGGCCGACGTCGTGATCGGCTCCAACGCCCACGTCCTCCTCGGTGGCGGCTATCTGGGCGGGGCGTATGTCGACTACGGCCTGGGCAACTTCGCCTTCTACGACGACACCGCACCCGAGACCGACAGCGGGGCACTCGTCATCACCGCCGAGGGCCGCCACATTACGGGGGCGGTGTGGCGTCCCGCCACGATCGTGAGCGGCCTGCCCCAGCCGTTGACGGGCACGGCGGCCACGGCGGCCATCCAGAGCTGGAACGCCGCGCGCGGGTGCACCAACCTCTCGGCGACCCCCACGACCGGTCTCACGACGATGCGGGGAGAGACCGTGCCCTTCGTGGCGCCTCCGGCCACCACCACGACGACGACGACCGCCGGCACCCCGACCGGCGCCGGCACGACCACCACGACCGCTCCGGCCTCCGTTGGATCGGGCGGGACCGGGGCGGGGACGGGCGGCGGCGGTGCGACCACCACCTCCACCACGGCGACGACGGCGCCGGCGTCGACCACGACCTCGCCCACGGACAACGCCGGCGGCTGAGCGGCACCCGCCCGCACGACCGCGTGCGGTCAGCGTGCGGCGCCGGTTCTGCCGCCCGTCAGGGCAGGTCGATCTTCGACCAGGTGTGCGGCTTCTCCCCGAAGGTGTCCTCACCGGGCATGCGCCGGAACCGGAACCTGATCTCCTCCAGGTCGTTCGGCTCGGTGACCGTCTCTTCGGCCAGCCTGAGCACCATGTCCGCCTGGCGCCGCAGCACCACCCGTTGGTCGAGGGACGTGGTGTCGAGCATGATCGAACCCAGCGAGTCGATGAGCCGGATGAGGACCGCCGGCATGCCCCGGGCCGCCTGGCGGATCTTGTCGAAAGAGCGGTTGACCATGCGGGCGTACGAAGGGTCCGACTCAATGAGCCGCACGTTGCCGGTCCCGTCCCGGTACACCCCTTCGTCGAGCACCCGGCCCGAGACGCGCCCGATGCCTGCGGAGAGCCAGTCGATACAGGTGAGGGCCGTGAAGGTGTCGTTGACCGCAGCCGAAAGTGCCCGGATGGCGATCTCGACTAATTGGTCGATGGCAAAGACCGGGTCCTGCACCAGCGTGCGGTGCGGGCCGGTGACGTGGGCCTTGGACAGGGCGAGCGCAACCTCGTGCGCCGCTCCCCGCGGCCACACCATGGCGAGGGCGCGCCCCTCCGCCAGGTAGTGCCCGGGCCGGTGCTCCAGACGGATCACCGAGTCGGTCCGGGTCGCGATGGAGATGAGCTGGGAGTAACCGACATATTGGATGTACCCGCTCACCTGCGAGGGTACCTCTGCCCCGCGCTCCTCTATCAACAGAAGCAATTCGGGCACGGACTTGCCCGCGTGCAGCTGCGACACCGGTTCGACGGAGGCCCCCAAATGGTCTGGGAACTCGGCGTCGATCGACTGCATGAGGTCGCGGGCGATCCCCGCGATGACCTCCGGCAGCTGAATCGACTTCGCGATGTGATGGATGAAGTAGACCAGCACGCCGATGTCGACCAACATCAACGCTTCGGCCACCGAAGTGGAGAGGTAGGGAACGAAGGTTTTGCTCACGCTGTTGATGGAGACCAGCGCGAGGACCGAGTACACGAACGTCCCGACGAAGACGCCCAGTGTCACCTGGTTGCCGATGTCGCGGACGAAGTTGCGCATCATGCGGGGCCCGAACTGCTGCGACGCCAGCGTCAGGGCGAGGATGGTGATCGAGAACACGACGCCGACCACCGTGATGACGGACGCGGCGATGGCGATGAGCACCTGGCGCTCCGCATCGGGGCTCCCGGTCCGGATCCAGGTCGGGAGTAGGTGCGGCTGGTGATACGCCGCCACGTCGATCTCGAAGGTGACCAGGAACAGCAGGACCGACACCACGATCAGGATGCTGGGGACGACCCAGAACGTGGTCCGCAGCTCCTCCCAGCGCCAGCTCGGTAACTGGCGCCGGTCCTTCCCCACTCGAGCCGGCTGTGGTGGGACCGTCTCTTCGATCTCGGTCACGACGCGGCCCGGCAGGAGGGCGTGCGCGGACGCATCGCACCGGAGCAAGAAGAGGTCGAGAGGTTGAGGGCAGGGGTCATGAGAGACGTGTCACAGTCGCCGACCAGTCTTCCCGGCACACCACAGAACAGCACCACCAACACTATCGGACATCCCTGCGGGTCCGGCCCGAGCTCACGACGGGAAGAATCGGGGCAGGAGGTCCCGGTTGGCCCCCAGGAGCTCGTCCGCCAGGTCCGCCGCCAGCGGGAACTGCCCCACGAGCGGGTTGGCCAGCAACGCGCGCACGACGTCGTCACGGCTCCCCGAGCACGCCGCCTTCACCGCCAGCCGCTCGTAGGCCTTGGCGTGCTGGACGAGGCCGAGCATCTCGGGAGACAGCTCCCGTTGGGGCAATGGATGGGCACCGCTGGCGTCGACCACCGCGGTGGTCTCCACCACGGCATCGTCGGGCAGGCCCGGCACCGCGCCGTCGTTGCGCATGTCGACGACCTGCACGTCGCCTGTCCCTCCATGGAGTGACGCCATCAGCCTGACCGCGGCCAACGAGTAGTACGCGCCGCCCCGGTACGCCAGCGCTGCCGGCTTCGTGGCGAGCGCGGGGTCGCGGTACTCCTCGAGCAACTTGGTCTCCAGCTCCGCCACGACGTCAGCGCGGGACCGATGGCCCGGCGTCGACTGTTGCGCCACTTCCGCGTCGTGCTGGTAGTAGTAGTGGACGTAGTACGACGGCAAGGCGTGCTGCAGCCGGAGCACTTCGACCGGGACGCCGCTCTCGAGCTCGAGCTCGGGACCGAACCGCTCGAACAGGTCATCGAGGCGATCCGCTCCCCCACCCGAGCCACCCGAGTCCCCGACCCGGGCCGACCGGATCCAGGTCAGATGGTTCAGCCCCACATGCTCGACCCAGACCGTGTCGGGGTCGACCGCGAGATAGTGCCCGAGCCGTCGCTGGGCCCAGATGGCGACATTGCACAACCCGACGGCACGGTGACCCTCGTCGAGCAGCGCCTGGGTCACGATCCCGACCGGGTTGGTGAAGTCCACGAGCCACGCGCCGGGATTGGAGCGGGCGGCCATCTCCTCGGCCAGCCCGAGCACGATGGGCACCGTGCGGAGCGCCTTGGCCAACCCGCCGGCGCCGACGGTCTCCTGGCCCAGGCATCCGTATCCCACCGGCAGCGTCTCGTCCACGTGGCGGGCCGCCTGCCCCCCGATGCGCAGCTGGACCACGACGAAATCTGCTCCTTCGAGCGCGGCGTGCGGGTCGGCCGTCGTCGAGAACGTGCCACCCCATCCCCTCGCTCGCAGGATGCGCTCCGAGAGGCCGCCGACGACCTCGCGACGCAGGTCGCTCGGGTCGAGCAGGACGAGGTCGTCGACGACCATCCGGTCCTCGACGTCACAGAGGCCGTCGACGAGCTCGGGGGTATAGGTGCTCCCACCACCCACGACAGCCACCTTCGTCCCCACGGAGCGCAACGTAACATCCGTCCGTGTCTGCGCACTCCGAAACAGCGCCTGCGGTACTGGCGTTCGACGGAGGGAGCACCAAGACGGACGTCGTCCTCGTGTCGGGACGCGGTGCCGTTCTCGGGCGGGCCAGGGTCGGTCCCAGCAATCACCAACTGGTGGGTCTCGACGGGACGGTCGGGGCGCTCACCGAAGCGTTCGCCGCCGTCACCGACGACGCCGGACTGTCGGGGGCTGCGCTCCCGCTGTGCCCCATCGGTGTGTACTGCCTGGCCGGTATCGACCTGCCGGTCGACGAGGAGAAGCTCGCGCCGGCGATCGACGCGCTCGGGTGGACCTCCGAGGTCGTCCTGCGCAACGACACGTTCGCCGTCTCGCGAGCGGGCACCACCGCGCCATGGGGCATCGGCGTCGTGTGCGGGACGGGCATGAACTGTGCCGGCGTCGGGCCCGACGGGAGAACCGTGCGCTTCCCGGCGCTCGCCGAGCTGTCCGGCGACTTCGCACCGGGCGGCGCCTGGCTGGGCCTACGCGCCCTCGGCCTCGCGCTGCGGGCCGGGGATGGCCGGGGAGGGGCCACCATCCTGCGCGAGCGCGTCCCGGCCCACCTCGAGGCGCCCGACGCGGAGGCCGTGCTCACGGGCATCTACACGGGAGCCATCCCCTACGCCCGACTGTTCGAGCTCGCACGTGTCCTGCTCGACGCAGCCGGCGAGGGGGACGCGCCCGCCCGTCAGGCGGCCGACACGTTGGCCGACGAGGTGGCGGCCTTCGTCCGCGCCACGGTCGCCCGGCTCGACCTGCACGGCGAAGCGGTCGAGGTCGTGCTGGGCGGGGGCATCTTCGACACCGGCGACGTGTCGTTTCACGCACGGGTCGCGGCGGGCATCCGCGCCGTGGCACCGCGGGCCATCCTGGTCCGCCTCGACGCGCCGCCGGTGCTGGGCGCCGCGCTCATCGGGCTCGACACCGTGGGCGCTCCCCCGGACTCGCTGGCCGCGCTCCGAGAGGAGCTCCAGTCTCCCGCCGGCCCCGCCGAAACGTCCTGAGCGCTCCGACTCGCGCCGGGCCGCCCACCTCTCAGCCCCCGCCGCCCCCACCGGACACGGCCGCGACCGCGGCATGGGGCATGGCGTCCGCCACGAGGCGGTCGTCGTCGGCGAGCAGGGCGTGGGCGAGATCCTTGACCATGTCGATCACCTCGGGGTGCTCTTGCGGGTTCCAACCTTCGAGGAGTTCCGTGAGCCCCTGTCGCCGTGCCTCGGTCAACCGCTCCAGCGCCGTTCGACCGGCCGCCGTGAGGTGGAACTCGGGCTCGTCGTCGCCGCGGCGACGCTTCTCGACCATCCCGGCGGCCACCAGGCTGTCCACCGCCGGCTGAATGAGGTCGACCTCCACCTTGAGCCGCTGAGCCACCTCGCTGGCGGTCGACGCCGGGTGGTCGGCCAGGCGGTACAGCAGCCAGACAGCACGGGGATGCAGGTCGACGCCCGCACGCTGCGCCAGCGTCCGGTACAGCTCGCCCCGGTTCTCCCGCACCGAGAGCCGGTGCAGGGCCAGTTCGATCTCCTGGAGCGACGAGCGGTGGTCCGGCATGCCGTTCACCTCGCCGACGTCGACCGTCTGGACGGTCTTGCGCAACTCGACCTCGGGGAGCAGGAAGCTCAAGAGGAACGCCACGAAGGCGATCGGCACCGCCACCAGGAACACCGTCTGGATCGAGTGGGTCACGGCGTCGATGTACTTGGTGTAGAAGAACAATCCCTCGGCCGTCGACTTGAGCTTTTCCAGCACGGCCGGATTGATCGTCTGCGGGTTGAAGGACTTGAGCACCGACGCCGGGACCTTGGCCAACGTCGGCGCGATCGTGTGGTTCAAGACGATGGCGTAGATCGCTCCGAACACCGCCGTGCCGAAGGAGCCCCCGATCATGCGGAAGAACGTGGCACTGCTGGTCGCCACACCCAGGTCCTGGTAGGACACGGCATTCTGCACCGCGACCACGAGGACCTGCATGACCAGGCCCATGCCGACGCCGAAGACGAACATGTAGCCGGCCAGCACCCATCCGTTGGTCGAGGCATCGATCATCGACAAGAGATACGCGCCCACGGTCATCAACGCGGTGCCGACGATCGGGAAGATCCTGTAGCGACCCCAGCGCGTCACGAGCCGGCCCGAGGTGACCGACGCACCGAGCATGCCGAGCATCAGCGGCAAGATGCGCAGCCCCGAAGCCGTCGGGCTCACGCCCTTGACGATCTGCATGTACAGCGGGAGGAAAGTGAGCGCCCCGAACATGGCGAATCCCATGACGAAGCCGATGGAGCTGGCGGCGTTGAAGACCCTCTCTCGGAAGAGCTTCAGCGGGATCACGGGTTCCGCCGCCCCCCGCTCGGCGAAGAGGAACGCCACCGCCAGCACGACGCCGATGACCGCCGTGGCGATGCTCGGGACGGAGACCCAGGCCCACGAGATCCCGCCCAGGCTGGCGAAGATGATGAGCGACGTCGCCGACCCGGCGAGGAGCAGCGCACCCGCGTAGTCGATGGCATGGGCCACCCGGCGCAGATGCCCCGGCAGCACGGCGCCGGTCACGAACAAGGCGAGGATCCCGAGCGGCAGGTTGATGTAGAAGACCCAGCGCCACGTGAGGTACGTCACGCAGAGCCCGCCGATGAGCGGCCCGATGACGGTGGCCACGGCGAACATGGCGCCGAAGAGACCCATGTAGCGGCCCCGGTCGCGCGGTGACACGACGTCGCCGATGATCGTCTGCGCGCCGACCATCAGTCCCCCGCCGCCCAACCCCTGCACCGCCCGGAAGGCGATCAGCTCGGTCATGGTGTGGCTGAAGCCCGACAGCGCCGAGCCGATCACGAAGATGATGATCGCCGCCTGGAAGAAGGTCTTCCGCCCGTACTGGTCGCCCAGCTTCCCCCACAGCGGCGTCGACACCGTCGAGGCCAGCAGGTAGGCGGTGACCACCCACGCCAGGTGCGACCCGCCGTGCAGGTCGCCCACGATCGTCGGCAGGGCCGTCGAGACGATCGTCTGGTCCAGGGCCGCCAGCAGCATGCCCAGCAGCAATGCGCCGAGGATCAACCACAGCCGGCGCTTGGTGATCTTGTCGGCCGTGGGAGGTGTTGCGACGACGCTCACACCCACCTCCCCGACGTCTGCCACGATCCGCTCAGAGTAGGAACGTCCTGGTCAAAATGCAACCAAGGGCAGGCCACCGCCCGGCGGCGCCGGACCCCTCCCGGCGGCCGGCGCCGCCCGCGCTACGGTCCCCGCGGCGGATGCCGGCCGCGCGGCGCGCGGGATCGAGATGAAGGAGGGCCAGGGTACATGCGAACTCGCCTCACAGAGCTGCTCGGCATCGAACACCCGGTCATGTTGGCCGGAATGGGAGGAGTCTCGTACGCCGAATTGGTGACAGCGGTGTCTGAAGCGGGCGGCTTCGGCTGCCTCGGTGCCGGCACCATGAGCAGCGCTGCCATGGAGGCCGAGATAGCCGCCGTGCATGCGACCACGGACAAGCCCTTCGCGGTCGATCTCCTCACCGCCATGCCCGGCAGCATGGCGGAGCAGGTCCAGATCATCATCGACGGCGGCGCGACCGCCTTCGTCGCGGCTCTCGGCGTTCCCACCGAGGTGATCGAGCAGTGCCACCGCGCCGACGTGCTCGTCGTCAACATGTGCGGCAAGGTCGACCACGCCGTCCGAGCGGTCGACGCGGGATGCGACCTCGTCGTGGCCCAGGGCACCGAGGCCGGCGGTCACACCGGCCAAGTGGCGACCATGCCGCTCGTCCCCCAGATCGTGGACGCGGTGGGCGACCGGGTCCCGGTAGTGGCCGCCGGCGGCATCTTCGACGGGCGCGGCCTCGCCGCTGCGCTCTCCCTCGGCGCGGACGGCGTGTGGGTCGGCACCCGCTTCATCGCGACGCCCGAGGCGCGCAGCGTCCTTGGCTACAAGGACAAGCTCCTGGCCAGCCGTGAAGACCAGACCACTGTCAGCCGGGCCTACTCGGGCAAGACGATGCGCGTCGTGCGGAACGAATACACGAGCTATTACGACAGCCACCCCGAGGAGTTGAAGAAATTCCCCGAGCAGCTTGGTGTCTCCTACGGGGCGGGCGCCATGCATCTGGGTGGGGACTCCTTCAGCGAGGGGGTCGACGTCGACAAGGAGTGCTATCCGGCCGGCCAGGGCGTGGGAGCCATCACCGAGCTCGTCCCGGCCGGTGAGCTGGTCCGGCGCTTCGTGGCCGAGGCCGAAGTGGTCCTCGACCGCCTCTCGGGCCTGCGCTGAGGCGACCGGCCCCGGTGCACCGCCTGGATCGGGATGCTCGTGCACGCCCCGAGCGGATGGCCTGCAGCGGCAGATGACGAGCCCGTCCTCCCCAAGATCCCGGATCGCCCTGGTCACGGGGGCGAACCACGGGATCGGGGCGGCCACCGCGAAGGCCCTGGCCGCCCAGGGCGTCGCCGTCCTGTGCGCCTACTTCCGCAACGCGCGCCTCGGAGGCCTCGACGACCCGTCGCTGCCAGCGGCCTACCGGGCGACCCGGATGGCCCGAGCGGACTTCGTGGCCGAGTCGATCAGGGCGGCCGGCGGCCGGGCCGCCGCGGTCGAGGCGGATCTGTCCGACGCAGCCAGCGTGCCCACCCTGTTCGATGCCGCCGAAGCCCAGTTCGGGCCGGTGCAGATCCTGGTGAACAACGCATCCGGATGGATCGCCGACACCTTCGTCCCGGCGGCGACGGACCGCTTCGGGCGGGCGCTGGCACCCGTCAGCGCCCTGACGGTCGACCAGGTGCTCGGGGTCGACGCGCGGGCGGCGGCCCTTCTGATCGCCGAGTTCGCACGACGCCACGTGGCCCGGCACGGGGATTGGGGACGCATCATCGGCCTGACCTCGGGGGGCCCGGACGGATTCCCCGAAGAGGTGTCGTACGGCGCGGCCAAGGCAGCCCAGGTCAACTTCACGCTCAGCGCCGCGACCGAGCTGGCGCGCTTCGGCGTGACGGCCAACGTGATCCACCCGCCGATCACCGACACCGGGTGGATCAACGAGAGGACCGCCGCCTCGGCGCAGACCGCAGGACACCGCGTCGCCACGCCCCGCCAGGTGGCCGACGTGATCGCCTACCTGGCCTCGGACGCAGCCTCGCTCGTCACCGGCAACGTCATCCGCCTCCGCTGACGCCCGAGGGCGTGCCGGTGGTACGGCGTGACGGATCTGCCGTTCGAGTGGATCTGCGGCCCCGCGGCGACCTTGTTGGTGCTGGTCAGCGAGATTTCGTACGAATCGCGTGACATCATGTTCTTATCCGATATATCATTAACGTTACGTAAGCGACCGTCCCAGAACGGTCCGGTCCCCCGGAGGGGGCCCACACACCCAAGGAGCCACAAAATGGAACACCAACATGAACACGACCGAGGTCACGAGCACGGCCACGAGCACGGACACGACCACGACCATCACTTCGCCGGACGGGGCATGCGCGGCCCCCGCGGCCGCTGGGGCGGCGGGCGAGGTGGCTGGGGCGGCGGGCGCCGCATGCCGCGCGGCGCGATCCGCGCCGCCATCCTCGTTGCCCTACGCGACGAGCCCGGGCACGGCTACGAGGTCATGCGCCGGCTCGAGGAGATGAGCGGGGGCCTCTGGCGCCCGAGCCCCGGATCGGTCTACCCGCACCTCCAGATGCTCGAGGACGAGGGGATGGTCCAGTCCTCCGAAGTGGAGGGCAGCCGGACCTTCACGCTGACCGATGCCGGTCGAGCGGAGGCGGAAAAAGTCACGCTCCCCTGGCAGGAGGCGGGCGAGTCCGACGACGAGGTGCGCAACCTCCGCCTCGTCATGGGGCAGCTGATGAGCGCCGCCAAGCAGTTGGCCGGCGCCGGTCAGAAGGCGCAGATCGAGCGCGGCATCACTGTCATCTCGAAGGCCCGCAAGGAGCTCTACCAGATCCTGGCCGAGGATTGATCCCGTCAGGAGCGGGCGGCTGCTGAGAGAGCGGCCCGATACTGTGCGGAAGGAGCCATGACCACGACAGACGCCAGCCCCTCCATCGACGGCACCGGGCCGCAGGCGGGGACGCCGATCATCCAGACCGTCGACCTCACCAAGACCTACACGGGAACTGACTTCCGGGCCGTTGACGGTCTCAACCTCAGCGTCGGGGCGGGCGAGGTCTTCGGCCTGCTCGGCCCGAACGGCGCCGGCAAGACGACGACGGTGGGAGTCCTGACGACACGGGTGATCCCCACGGGCGGTCAGGCCTTCATCGGGGGCATCGACGTCGTCGAGCATCCCACCCTGGTCAAGCAGCTCATCGGCGTCGTGTCCCAGCAGAACACCTTGGACCGCCAGCTCACGCCGTTCGAGAACCTCTACTGGCACGGTCGCCTCTTTGGCATGGGCGCGAAAGAGTCGCGCCAGACGGCGGATGATCTCCTCGAGCGCTTCCAGCTGACGCGCTTCGCCAAGGCGTCGGTCTACGCCCTTTCCGGTGGGATGGCCCAGCGCCTCATGGTGGCCCGGGCCATCTTCCACCGACCGGCCGTTCTCTTCCTCGACGAACCCACCGCCGGGCTCGACCCACAGGGTCGTCTCGCTCTCTGGGACCTGCTCGAGGGCCTCAACGCAGAAGGCCAGACGATCATGCTCACCACGCACTACATGGAGGAAGCCGACAAACTCTGCGCCCGCGTGGCGATCATGGACCACGGCAAGGTCCTCGCGCTCGACACGCCGGCCGAACTCAAGCGGAGCGTCGGGGCGGACACCATCGTGACGGTGAAGGCGGCCGGCGATGCCGACCTCCTGGCCGAGGCGTTCCGGACCAGACTGGAAGGCCTCACACGCACCCGCGTCATTCCCGACGGCGTGGAGCTGCAGATCCGCGGGGCCGACCGCCTCGTGCCTCGGGTGGTCGAGGCCGTCGAAGCCGGCGGGTTCTCACTGGCCGATCTGTCCGTGGCAGAACCGACGCTCGAAACCGTCTTCATCGGGTTGACCGGAAAGGAGCTGCGCGACTGATGGCAGCCACCACCTCTGACACCATCCCCGCCACATTCGGGACACCGAGCACGCGCCACGTCGAATTGGAGCCGACCCGCTCGGCCGCTGCGGCCAGCCGGACTTCGCTGCGCGCGCTCATCCAACGTGATCTGGTCGTCCTCTGGAAGCACAAGATCGAGTTCACCATTCGCACCATCGTGCAGCCGTTCCTGCTGTGCTTCGTGTTCCTCTACGTGTTCCCGAAGATCGGGCAGGGCATCGGCTCCGCCAGCGGCGCCCCGGGCGCAGAATCAGCCTTCGCGACGGTCCTCGTGCCCGGCGTCGTCGGCCTCTCCATCATGTTCCAGGGAATCCAGGCCGTGGCGATGCCGCTGGCGCAGGAGTTCGGCTTCACCCGCGAAATCGAGGACAGGGTCCAGGCGCCCTGTCCGATCTGGCTCGTCGCCATCTCCAAGGTGATCTCGGGGGGCGCCCAGGGCCTCATCTCGGCGGCGATCGTCCTTCCCATCGCCTCGGTCGTGCACGCCGCCGGAGTGGAGGCCCAGATCAACCTCCACTGGCTGCTCATCCTGACGCTCGTCCCGCTGTCGTGCGTCTGCATGGCGTCACTCGGCCTCCTGCTCGGCACCTCGTTCGAGCCCCGCAACCTCGGCCTCATGTTCGGGTTCATCGTCCTGCCGATCACCTTCCTCGGTGGCACGTACTACCAGTGGACACGGCTGGCGTCCGTCAAGCTCGGCACGATCCACTGGCTGCAGATCATCGTGCTGGTCAACCCGCTCATCTACATCAACGACGGGATGCGCGCCGCCTTCACCGACGCCGCGCACATGCACCTCTACATCATCTATCCCGCCATCGTGGCCTTCAGCGTCATCTTCTTGACCCTGGGTCTGCGGAATTTCCGCCGCAAGGTGCTGGCCTGATTCCCTGACCTGAGCCTCGACGCCGCCGGCGTTGCGCGGCCCGGTTCACAGGACGCGCAGCACATCCCCCGGCGCCCGCTCCCGACGCGTGAATCCTCGCAGAACGGCGAGACCGCCCACACGGGCCTGCGCCAGCTCCAGGCAGACGTCGAGGCTGACCGCCATCGAGGCCGGAGGCGGCTCCGGCGCGATCAGGCCCGGAACGCTGCACACCAGGTCGTCACCGTGGACCACGACCTCGAGAATCCTGGTCCGCAGGTAGTCGCTCAGTGGCACCTGGGCGCCGCTGACCCGGATGACCGCGACCGCACGTGTGGCAGGCGCCTCGTCGAGGAGAACGACCACCTGATCGCGCGACGCGTTGAGCGACGCTTTGACGGTATCGATCCCCGTCCGTGCAAAGCCCTCCGCTGCGGCACGGAGGGAGGCGGCGAACGGATCGTCGTCGACCTGCGGGTCCTCGTCCTGGTCGACCCGGTTGAGCCCGAAGAATTCTGCCAGGCCGATAGGTCGCAAACCGACGGGCTCGGGCTCAGCCAGGAGCTGCTCGAGCCACACGACCCCGTGCACGGCATGCGCCGCCACCCCGCCCACCGTGTACCGCGCGATGACGCTCGGCTCGCTCCAGGCACGGGCGACCTCCGCCCGGCCGAGGATGCCCCCGAGCCAGTCCACCGCGGCCAGGTAGGCGTCGACCTCTTTGCGCGACACCCGGCCTGCCACCACGCCCCGACAGTAGGCGATCCCCTCGACGGCGGACCGGCCGCAGCCGCGGACGGGGACCGACTCGACGACTGGGACGGCACCGGACGAACGCGACGACCGGACGCACGAACGGCCTGACCACCGGCCATTCCGTGAAAAATGTGACAATCGCGCCTGATTCCCGATCCATCTGGGTAGGGTGAACCGGACCGTGCAGCCGGCGTGTGCAACCGCTCCGGATGGGGTGGCGAAGGGACGGACCTCATGGACATGACGGGTGGAGAAACGCCGTCCGACCTGCCCGACGCGTATGCCCGGGTTCGAGCGACGACGGAACGGTTGGCCTCCGTCCTCAGCGCCGAGGACCAGACGGTCCAGACAATGGCGGATGTGAGCCCGACGAAGTGGCACCGGGCCCACGTCACGTGGTTCTTCGAGACGTTCATCCTCGGGGAGTACACGCCCGGCTACCGAGCGTTCGACGACGCCTACGCCTACATCTTCAACTCGTACTACGAGGCGATGGGTGCCCGCCATCCGCGGCCTGAACGCGGCCTTCTCTCGCGACCCGGCATCGACGAGATCGCTCATTACCGCGGTGCTGTCGACCGCGCCATGGAGCCCCTGCTCCGGATGCCTGACCAGCCCGGCCTCCCGGAGCTGATCACTCTCGGGCTGCACCACGAGCAGCAGCACCAGGAGCTGCTGCTGATGGACATCAAGCACGTGCTCTCCCGGAACCCGCTCCACCCTGCATACCTGGCGTGCGAACCGGAGCCGGCCGGGATCGCGCCCCCAAGGCCGGCTGGCTGGAGCACGCCGGAGGACCGGTGGAAATCGGACACCGGGGTCAGGAGTTCGGCTTCGACAACGAGTTTCCCGTCCACACGGTGCACCTCACCCCTTTCGGGCTGGCGGACCGGCCCGTCACCTGCGGTGAGTGGCTGTCCTTCATGGAGGACGACGGCTACCGCCGGCCCGAGTTCTGGCTCTCCGACGGCTGGGCCGTCGTCAACACGCAGCACTGGGACGCGCCCCTCTACTGGTCACGCGACCCGGACGACCCCGATCGCTGGCTTCAGTTCACGTTGTCCGGCCTCCGGGCCGTCGATCCGAACGAGCCGGTCTGCCACATCAGCTACTACGAGGCCGACGCCTTCGCACACTGGACCGGCATGCGGCTTCCCACCGAGTCGGAATGGGAGACGATCGCCGCGTCGCACGGTGAAGGCGACAACTTCCTCTGCGACGACGTTCTCTCGACCGGGGGCCCACATCCACGACCCGCGCTCTCGTCCAACGCGGTCTTCGGCGACACCTGGGAATGGACCTCGAGCGCCTACTCGCCGTATCCCGGATTTCGGGCCGCACCCGGCGCTGTCGGTGAGTACAACGGGAAGTTCATGGTGAGCCAGTACGTGTTGCGGGGCGGGTGTTGCGCCACCCCGGCCGGCCACGTCCGCCCGACATACCGCAATTTCTTCCCGCCGGGAGCCCGCTGGGTGTTCGGCGGCCTGCGACTGGCGAGGGATCCCTGACGATGGCCTTCACGATCGACGTCCACCTCTCAGCCGAAGAGGTGCGGAGCCAGATGCTGGCGGACGCGCGGGAGGGGTTGCAGGGTGAGACGAAGTCCATCCCGCCGGTGTGGTTCTACGACGAGCGGGGCAGTCGCCTCTTCGAGGAGATCACCCAGCTTCCCGAGTACTACCCCACTCGGGCCGAACGGGCCCTCCTCGAGGCGCACGCCCCGGCCATCGCCGAACTCTCGAAGGCCGACACACTCGTCGAGCTGGGTGCGGGCGCGTGCGACAAGACCCGGGTGCTCTTGAGTGCGCTCCAGGAGACGGGCTCCCTCTCCAGGTATGTTCCGTTCGACGTCAGCGACGAGTTCCTCCGGAGCGCCGCCACCACCCTCTCGGAGGAATTCGACTCGTTGGACATCCACCTGGTCATCGGGGACTTCCACCACCACCTGGCCGAGATCCCCACCGAGGGGAGACGGCTGGTCGCCTTCTTGGGTGGGACGATCGGGAACCTGGATCCCGGGCAGCGTGCGCGCTTCCTGTTCGACCTCAACTGCACCATGTCGAGCGACGACTCGCTGCTCCTCGGAACGGATCTCGTCAAGGATCGAGGCCGGCTCGTCGCTGCCTACGACGACGGCGCCGGGGTCACGGCGGACTTCAACCGCAACGTGCTCCTCGTGCTCAACGAACAGCTCGGAGGGGATTTCGATCCGGAGCTGTTCCGACACGTCGCGGTGTGGAACGAGGATGAGCAATGGATCGAAATGCGACTGCGTGCCGCCGAGGCGAACGAGGTCTCCCTCACCGGGGCCGGCATCACCGTTCGGTTCGACGAAGGAGAGGACCTGTTGACCGAAATCAGCGCCAAGTTCACCCCGGAGCGCGTGGAGCGTGAGCTCTCGGCTGCAGGGTTCGTGGTCGAGGGCATGTGGGGGGCGGAAGGCGGCGAATTCCTCCTGACCCTGGCGCACCCCTACTGCTGAGCGCCTGCCGAGCGCGCCCAGCGGCGGCTCTGCCCCCGTCAGCCCACGCGCTCTGGCACACCCACAGCGGTCACGTCGGGCACGACCGGCGCATCTTGGTCCTGCGTCCCGGGACGGCGCCGGCGCACCAGCCAGGCTGCGAGCAACGCCAAGAGGAACGCGATCGCGCCCAGACTGAGGACGCTGGCCAGGAGCAGGTGCTTTGGCCGGTAGTGGAAGGTCACGAGATCGTCGCCGGGCGGGATGTGAACCTGTTGCACGAGGTCGAAGTCGTTGACGGGGACGTTCTGTGCCTTCCCACCGTTCACCGAAACGGTCGCCGTCCACCCCGAGTCCCAGGCGACCGAGCGGACCACGGTGGTCGGCGCGGGCGCGTCGAGTCGGACCTGTTCGGACTTGGTCGTGCTCGAGACGACCTGTACGGGTAGCCGTGTGCCGCCGGCTGTCGAGGCGACAATGGGCTCGGCCGGCTTGCGCAGCGTGAACACCGCATAGCCCTGCGCAAGGCCGGCCAGCTGCCACGCACCCGGAACAAGCGCAGACGACAGCGACCCCCCGAGCTCATAGGGGTGTCCGGCCACCGTGATGACCGCCCGCTGGGAAGGGAGTGCGCCCGCCAACAACTGCACCGAGAGCCCGATCGCAGGGCCGGAGGGGTGTCGGGCCGTCACGGTGGTGGCGCCCGCCGGAACCGGCACGGGTGCGCCCCAGCGGGTGGACCCATTCGCGGTCAGGGCCCCGAAGCGGACGACCGCGCCCGCACCCACCGCGTGGGCGAACACCAGGGTGACCGCGTCGGGCTGCAGGCTCTCGCCATAGAACCATGCAGTGGTCTGGCCCGCCCGCAGGGGCGGACGCGGCCCGGGATAGAACGGGTACGCAGTCTCGTTGAAGTCGGCCCCGTACCCCCGGGGCAGAACCGGGTCGGCGCCGAACCCTTCGGCAATCTGCGTGATGTCGTCGAGGGAGCGCGGCATCGATTGCAGCGGGACGAGGAAGTACTCGGGCACGGTCACCACCTCGCGGAGGTCGAGCCGCCCCAGGGTTCCCGAGGACAGCTGCCCGACGTCGAGATCATCCTGCTCGTGCGTGTGCGTCGTTGCCTCGTAGTTCCCGTTGACGATCGACGCATACCCGGACACCGAAGGCAGCCCGGGAATGATGTTGAGGTCGGGTACCCCCTGGGGGCTCTCGGGGTAACTCGAGTAGGTCTGGGGGTCGTAGTTGACGAGCCGCCCGCCGGGCGGCAACTTCGCCGCCATCAGTTGCTCCACCGGGGTGGTGCCGGTCAGCAAGTCGTTCGGTGGTATCTGGGTCAGCTGGCCGGTGACGCCCACGAAGCCGATGTCGAGGGCGACGAAGACGGCGGCCAGCCGAGCCCACGGCACGGCGCCGAGCCGGGGCCGGATCCACACCAGGGCAGCCGCGCAAGCGCAGAACCCGAGCGCGATGAGCGTGGCCTCACGCACGGTGTCGGTGATACTCGGCCGCAATGGGACCCCCGCGAACACATGGACCAGTGAGCCGGGCGCAGCCAGCGCCCAGACGGCGAGGGCCGCCACGATGCCCAGGGGGATGAGGGACGTGATGCGGTCGTATCGCGTCATGGGCTCGTGCAGCCGGGGTTCCTCGGTCCGATCGAGCCAGCCCGCGAACAGGACACAGACCGCGGTCGCCACCGTGATCATGTTGCGGCTCTGCAACCGTTGGTTCCCGTAGAGCGGCAAGCTGTTGAACAGATGCTCCAGGGGCGTGTTCGAGCCCAACGCCAGGAGATAGCCGAAGATCCCGACGACATACCAGGTGAGGCGATCTCGGGGCGGAATCCGGCTGGGCCATCGTGGCCGCACCAGGGTCACCAGCGCGATGACCGGCAATATCCCGAGATAGATGCCGACCTCGGGCAGGTTGTACTGCCCGAAGAACTGTGCCTCTTTGAGGTGCCCGTAGCCACCGTCGAGATAGGGCACGAGACCGAAGGCGGTGAAGGCCCTGGGGTAGCTCCCGGCGGCCGCGAACACCCCCGTGCCCCGTTGCGAATTGCGGATCGTCTCGAGGCCCGGCAACCACTGAATGGCAGCCAGGGAAAGGGCCAGCGCCGCGCCCGCGCCACATCTCGACAGCACCCGCCACCACCGCTCACGGCTCAGGCCGGCCGACATTGCCGCGAACGCAAGGACGAGAAGCGCCTCGTCGAGCATCGCCTCGGGCGCACCGGCCAGGATGACGCTCGCAAAGGCGATCCCCAGCAGGATGGTCCAACGCCACCGCCCGTCCCGAACGATGTGGAGCACGGCCAGGAGCATCCAGGGGATAGCGAGGAATCCCTCGGTCATGTCGACGTGGTTGACCTGGCTGGCCACCGGCCCGGCAAAGGCGAAGGTGGCGGCGGCGAGGAGGCACGCGGTCGTCGAGAGCTTGAGCGCCCGCAGGAAGACGTACATGCCGATGCCGATCCCGGCGAAGAGGATGACTTCCGTCGCCAGCCAGGCCGCGCGGTCGGGGAAGGCCACGAACAGGCCCATGAGCGGATAGAAGGCTCCGGCGTTGAAGTCGGCCATCAGGGGCGTGCCGCTGAAGATGTACGGGTTCCAGAACGGCAGCTCCCCGTGGCGCAGCGTGGAACCGACCAGGACGTGCAGGGGGAAGTTCTGCTGCAGGTTGTCACCCGTGATCAGCAGGTGGCCGCCGATGAGGTCCGGGAGCACGAAGGCGGCGGCCGGGATGGCGATCAGCACGACATAGGGCCACAAGGGTCCGAGGTGTGCTCGTAGTCGATTCACTGGCGAGGAGATGGCCTTCCGGGTAGCTGGGGAGTGCGCCCTGGGCCGATGGGGGCGACGCGGAGCGATCGGCGCAAGCTACCCCGTCACTCTGGGATTGTCCTCAGAGTCAGCGCAGGAACTCCGACGGCGATTCCTCCGTCGGCGTCGCCGAGCGGCTGATGCTGCTCGAAGTGGAGCGCCACAACACTTTCGGCTCGAGGGCCGAACGCTCGAGGCGGTCGATATGGGCCCGAGCGATGGTCAAGAGATCCGCCAACAGCTCGTCACCGAGGAGGAAGGGCAACAGGCCGAGGTCGAGGAGCTTCGTGTGCGCCGCTCGGTAATAGTGCTCCTCCAGCTCCACCCTCGGATCGTCCAGATGGACGATCCGAGCGCCGCCGGCCGCTTCCGAGACCTTGTCCGCCAGCTCGCTCACCGAGAACGACTCGGTGAACTGGTTGAAGACGCGGAACTCGCCGGCCTCCGCCGGATTCCGGATGGCCAGCTCGACGCAGGCCAGCGTGTCGCGGATGTCGAGAAAGCCCCGCGTCTGCCCGCCCTTGCCGTAGACGGTCAGCGGCTCGCCCGCGGCCGCCTGGATCACGAACCGGTTCAGCACGGTGCCGAAGACGGCGTCGTAGTCGAACCGGGTGGCCAGGTCCGGGTGCAGGGTCGTCTCCGGCGTGGACTGGCCGTACACCACCCCCTGGTTGAGGTCGGTCGATCGGAGTCCCCAGGCCCGGCAACAGAAGGCGATGTTGTGGCTGTCATGGACCTTGGACAGGTGGTAGAAGCTCCCCGGCTGCTTGGGGAAGGGCAGCACGTCGGTCCGTCCCCGATGGGTGATCTCGATGTAACCCTCTTCGATGTCGATGTTCGGGGTGCCGTACTCCCCCATCGTGCCCAGCTTGACCAGGTGGATGGAGGGGTCGACCTCCGCAATGGCGTACAACAGGTTCAATGTGCCCACCACGTTGTTCACCTGGGTGTACACCGCATGCTTGCGGTCCACCATGGAGTACGGGGCGCTGCGCTGCTCGGCGAAGTGGACGATGGCATGGGGCCGGAACCGGCCCACCATGTCGGAGACGAAGTCCGCCTCGGTCAGGTCGCCGATGAAGACGTCGAGCCGGTTCCCCGACACCTCCTCCCAGCGCTCGACCCGGCGGTGCAGCGACGCGATCGGGACAAGGGAGTCCACCCCCATTTCCAGGTCGTAGCCCCGGCGGGCGAAATTGTCGGCCACCCCGACGTCGTACCCCGCCCTGGACAGATGCAGCGCGGTCGGCCAACCCAGATACCCATCGCCCCCGAGGACCAGAACTCGCACCTGACACCTTCCGTTTCCGTGACAGACAGATTTCACATACGTGACATCCTGAGTCTCCTCCTGTAGGCTGGGAGGATCCTGAGAATCCTGTTAAGGAAGGTTTCGGGTTCCCGGATCCCGCTTGGCCTGTGACAGAATCACGGCAGTTTCATGAAGATTTCAGCCGCCGCGGCGTATCGTCGGAGCGACTCAACTAAGGAATCCCCGATGGAGCTCGTGCCCCCGAGCGTGACCACTACCTCCCCGACACCAACCCTTGGCGTCGATTCCGATACGTCGGCACAATTGGCGCTTCGGTTGAGCCTGGTGCGGACCACCATCCTCGGGCTGGTCGGCAGCACGGCAATCGTCGTTGGAGCAGTCGTCGGTGGTCAGTCCTTCGAGACCCATCTCCCCGGCGCATGGTTCTTCGGTATGCCCGGAGGGCCTTTGGGGTCGCTCGGCTCCAACAGCTCACTTCCGTCCGTCGCCTCGCTCGCACTGGTCTTCGGCGGGCTGATCCTCCTGACCCGGGTGTGGCTGGGCTTCCTGCGTCATTTGAGCCGCCACCCCGGCTTCCCCGTGAAGCGCGTCGTGCTGGTCGTGACGATCTGGGCCGTTCCCCTGCTGTTGGCGCCGCCACTCTTCAGCCGCGACGTGTACACCTACGCGGCGCAGGGCGAGATGATGAGCCATCACATCAACCCCTACTCGTATGGGCCCGAGGTGCTCGGCGCGACGCCGTTCAACCAGATGGCTGACGCGGTGTGGTCGGGGACCGAATCGCCCTACGGCCCCACCTTCCTGAGTGCGGACGGCGCGCTCGACCAGGCCTCGGGGCACCAGATCCTGGCGGACCTCGTCCTGCTCCGCCTGCTCGAGGTCGCCGGGATCGCACTGGTCGTCGCCGCGACCCCGACTCTGGCCCGTTCGCTCAAACATGACCCGGCCCATGCCGTCCTGATCGGGGCGGGGTCACCGCTCGTACTGCTGTCGTTGATCGGGGGCTCCCACAACGACGCCTTGATGGTCGGCCTGCTCGTGGCGGGCCTCGCCGTGGCCAAACGCTTCGGCACGGTCCCCGGGGTGATCCTGTGTGCCCTGGCGGCCGGGGTGAAGTCCCCCGCGCTCCTCGGCGTCCTGTTCCTCGGGTGGGTCTGGGCCGGGAAGGAGGCGTCCATCCGACGCCGAATCGGGCACACGGCCGCGGCCGGCTGCATCGCCCTGGCCACCATGGAAGTGGTGTCGCTGGTCTCCGGAACGGGCTGGGGTTGGATCCGCACGACCAGCACCGCCGACACCTCCTTCACCGGTGTGACGCCCGTCAACGTCGTGGCCCGCGCCGTGTCCATCGCGAGCCACGTGATGCAGGTCCCGGTCTCCACTCTGGCCGTCCGCCCCGTTTTCATGGTGCTGGGGTTGCTCGTCGCCGCCTACGTCGGGTACCGGCTCCTGCTGCGTTCCCCGCGGGACGGGGTCGTCCAATGCCTCGGCCTGACCCTGCTCGTGCTTGCGTTGCTCGGGCCCATCGTGTGGTCCTGGTACGTGACATGGGGCGTGATCGTCGTCGCACCGGCCGCCGTCGGTCGCCTCCGCTCCGCCGTGATCGTGATCAGCACGTTCTGGGCCTTCGCCGGCGTGACCTCGGTGCATGGCATCTACATGAGCCTGCTGCACACGTTCGTGCTCACGGACCTGCTCCTCGTCGCCATGCTGCTCGCGGTGGCCATCACGCCGCTGGGCCTGTTCAGGGGCGCTTACCGGCCAGCGCTGCCCCGCCTGTCGCCTCGTGTGCTGGCCGGGACCGGCGCGGGGGCCACCACCTGAACCGTCGGGCAAGAGCGGCCGGGCCGCGGCCCGCCGAGCCCGGATGCATTCAGCCGGGTCGCAGGCCGACAGGGTGCGGCCACCAACGACCGGTCGCGTTCGCTCCGGTCAGCCCGGGGTGCCACCGTTGGCGACATACGCCTCGGTCCAGGCCTGGATCATGGGCCCGAAGGCAGCCGGGTTGTACGCGTCCTCCTCGTAGGAGAACTTCATGTCGCCCGCGTAGTGCAGCACGGTGATGTTGTGCGCCTGGTGGATCGACCCGTCCCCGGGATCCTTCATCCTGTTCTCAACGCGGCAGACCCACCAGCCGCGGTCCTCGTCGCACACGCACCACGAGTGCGGGAACGAGTTCATGTCCCGGTTCGGCCACTCCGCCATGAGCGGCGCGATCCACCCGTAGATCTCGTCCGGGCCGTGGAAGGTCCCAAAGGTGTGCTCGAGGTACACCGCGTCATCCGTGAAGAGTTCGGCCCAGTCACGCCACTCCCCACTGGCGGCGCAGCGGCCCGCCGTCTCCATGTAGT
Source organism: uncultured Acidimicrobiaceae bacterium (assembly GCA_963826835.1). Taxonomy (GTDB): domain Bacteria; phylum Actinomycetota; class Acidimicrobiia; order Acidimicrobiales; family RAAP-2; genus Bog-473. Next base: position 54,030 of record CAWGYK010000004.1, on the reverse strand, counting down.
GCTGGTGCGCCTGCTCCAGCTCGTCTCGGCTCCACTTTGCTGTCATGACTTCAGTATCCATTCACTCATGGTGACACTGCGCAAGGTGCTCAGGTCCACGAAGGCATTGATCTCCTCGATCATCTGGGTGATGTGCGCCTGCATGCGCTGCGGGTCTCCGTCCGCGCAGTAGAACAGCATCGGATCGGTGACGTGCTCGAGGGACGGCCACGCCTCCTCGACGATCCCGGCCACCGGTGGCGCTCCCTCGGTGACGGGCCGGAAGACCGCATTCCGTACGTAGCGGGTCCGCGGTTGGATGGCCTCGGTGATGGGCGAGATCCGGGTGTGCCAGCGCGTGATCCACTGGTCGAAGGTCTGTTCGGGGTGCTGCTGCAGGAGCGCCACCGTGAGGACGCCGGGCGATCGCTCACCGTCGCTCCATGAGCGCGGCGCCGACCACTGATTGCCCCCGTAGTCCCGGAAGAGGGACTCGACGACGGAGTAGCCGGCGATGCGGTGAGCGGCCGACTCGAGCACGCGCTCGAACGGCTGCCGCTGCTCGACGGTGTCCACCCAGAGCGAGACGAGCCCGTGCAGGGGCGTCTCGCCCTCGGGCGTGGGCACGGGAGCCGGGATATCGCTGTCGGGGTCCCACACGTCGACGGTCAGCCGCACGGGGTCGAGCGCCAGGAGCTGCTCGGCCACCCGACCGAGCATGACCTCGGCCACCTCGGATCGGGAACTCGTCTCCTCCAGCCAGGCCAGGTACATCAGCTTCTCCATGCCGTTCCTCCCTTCACCACGTGAGCCCCAGCGCGTCGCGCATCGTCGCCTCGAACTCTGCATCACCGAGCGTCCGTCGCAGCTGCAGCACCGTTGCGGCGTCCCGGCCGACCTCGACCCGCAGCGGCGTCGCCGGGTCCTCGAGGGCGTCGGCCACCGCGGCGCCCACCAGCGCGGGCCCCGGCCGACCCTCGGGCCCGGTGAGGATGTCCACCGTCCCGTTCCATTGGGCATGCAGGTCGGCATAGATCGCCGGCCCGGGGTGGTCGTCATCGTGCTTCATCCCGGGCGCGATGTACCCGGGCTCAACGATCACGACCCGGATCCCGAAATGCCCGAGCTCGAAGTAGAGCGACTCCGAGAGTGCCTCCAGAGCGTGCTTCGACGCGGCGTACGGGCCCTCTAACGGCGTGCCGATCTTGCCCTGCACCGAGCTGATGTTCACCAGGACGCCGCTGCCGCGCTCGCGCCAACCAGGCGCCACGGCCTGGGCCAGGCGCAACGGGCCCACGGTGTTGACGTCGAGCACCCGGCTGAAGGAATCGAGCGGGTACGTCTCGAGCGGCCCGGAACCGGGGACGCCGGCATTGTTGACCACGGCGTCGAGCTCGCCGGCCGCCTCCACCGCGGCCCGTACCGACGCCGCGTCGCTGACGTCGAGTGGCAGGACCTGCGCCGCCGGCAGCCCTTCGAGCAGCACCGGGTCCCGGGCGGTGGCGACCACGTCGTGACCCCGTCCCGTCAACACCTCGACCGTCGCCCGGCCGATGGCGCGGGCGGCGCCGGTCACGAGGACACGCACGGGTCAGTTCGGCTGCCCGGGAGCGAGCCCCACGAGCTCCTCGCTCACCCGCCAGAGACGGCGGGCCGCGTCGGGATCGCGCGCCCACGGCTTGGGCTGCCGTTGCTTGCACTTGACGAAATACCGTCCGCTCACCCCGTCCACCTCAGGGGACGATGCCAGGAACACCGAGGTTCGGGCCCCCTTGGCCGGCGACAGGAAGAAGGGGCTGGCGATCTTGATCCCGAAGGCGAGGAAGCCTCTCGCATCGCCGTCACCCCCATAACCGGTGCGCACCGTGCCCGGGTGGAGGGAGTTGGCCGTCACCGCCTTTCCTTCCAGACGACGCGACAGCTCCAAGGTGAACAAGATGTTGGCCAGCTTCGACTGGCCGTAGACCTGCATGCCCCGATAGTGGCGCTCGGACTGGAGGTCGTCGAAGGACATCCCCTGGCGCGCCGCGCTGTGCGCCGCGGACGCGACGTTGACGATCCGGGAGGGTGCCGACGCCACGAGCCTGTCGAGCAGCAGGTTGGTCAGGAGGAACGGGCCGAGGTGGTTCGTGGCGAAGGTGGCCTCGAAGCCGTCCACCGTCTCCTCACGTTCGCTCAGTACCAGGCCGGCATTGTTGACGAGCACGTCGAGCTCGGGCACCTGCTCCAGGATCTCCGACGCTCCCTGCCGTACGGACGACAGATCGGCCAGGTCGAAGACGACCAGCTGGACCTTGCCCTCGCCACCGGTCCGCCGCGTCATCGCCGAGACCGCAGCACGACCCTTGTCCGCGTTGCGCGCCGTCACCAGGACACGGGCGCCCATCGAGGCCAGCGCCGCCGCCGTCTCGAACCCGATGCCGGAGTTGCCACCCGTGACGACGACCGTCTTCCCCTGCATGTCGGCCACCGTGCACTGCCTCCCCTTGACGAGCAGGCGTCAGCATTCCACAACCCAGGGCAACGGCCCTGCGCTCAGCGCCAGCTGTCTCGAGCTTCGACCAATCCACGCTCAGGGTCGAGAAAGCTGCCACTGAGCGTCCGCTCCGCCGTGCGCATCTGCCACTGGAGCAGCTCTTGGGTTGCCGCCCAGGCGATCTCGGCCGTGTCCCGGTCCCCCTCCGTGAGGAGGTTGTGCCTCTGCTCGGGGTCGCGGGAGAGGTCGAACAGCAAGGGCGGCAGCAGTGCCGCATCCGCTGCGAACTGGACGTACTTGTGCTGCGGGCCACGTGAAACCGCCAACGCACAGTGGCTCATCGGGATCCCGAACGCGTTTTCGGCCTGCAGGTGCACCGGGTCGGAAAAGGACCACTCGAAATGGGCCGTGTCCCTCCAGTGTGCGGGCACCGGCTCGCCGCGCAGGAAGGGGCCGAGCGACCACCCGTCGGCCTGCAGGGGCACCTCGGCTCCCATGAACTCGCAGATCGTCGGCAGCACGTCGACCGATTCGGTCACGGCCTCGACGACGCTCCCGCGCGCCCCGTGGGCCTCGGGACGCGGGTCCACGACGATCAGCGGGACGTGGTAGCTCTCATCCCAGAATCCGAGCTTCTCGAGCAGCCAGTGGTCCCCGCCCATCTCACCGTGGTCACTCGTCAGGACCACGAGGGTGCTCTCGGCCAGCCCGCTGCGCACCAGGTACTCGAAAAGGGGGGCCAGGCCGTCGTCGACTTCGCGCTGTGCCCCGTAATAGGTCGCACGCAGCTGCCGCCGCTCCCGCTCGTCCCGCGGCGCCCTCACCCCCGGCGTTCCCGTGGCGAGGGCGCCGAACGGGTGGATCGCCCCCTCCTCCTCGGGCGTGGCGCACCCGGCGAAGGGCCCGACCGCCTCGGCCGCATAGCGGTCGTGGTAGCCGACCGGGTTCCGTCTTGGTGGATGGGGGCGGATGAAGGAGGCGTGGACGAAGAACGGCGAATCAGCGTTGTGCTCCAACCACTCGACCACCGCCCGGCGGACGAAGGTCGTCTGCGACAGTTCGACGGGGAACCGGGCCGGGGCCCAGGTCGACCCGTGGGTGTCCGCCCCCGGGAAGCCCTCCATGGGCTCGTACAGCTCGTGGGGGTTCGAGGGGACGTCGAAACCCTGTGCCGCCAGCCACCGCCCCCAGGCCGGGCTCCCCTTCTCCCAGGGGTCCTCGATGAGGGCGCGGAAGCCGGGGAGCACGCCCTCGTAGCTGAACAGCCTGGGGTCGCCGGGCGGCACGGTACGTGGATCGACCGAGGAGTCGGTGTACCCGAAGAGCACCGGGTCGTAGCCCAGCCCCCTGGCCAGCAGCGCCACGTTGGTGAAGCGGGCGTCCAGAGGAGTGCCGTTGAGGACGGAGCGGTTCCTGTGCTGATAGGTGCCGGTGTAGAGGCAGGCCCGGGAGGGCCCGCAGGGCGCCGCGTTCGCCCAGTGGTTGGCGAAGAGGACGCCGCGACCCGCCAGCGCGTCGAGGGTGGGTGTCTCGAGAACCGGGTGGCCGAGGGCGGAGAGGCAGTCACCGCGCCACTGGTCGAGCGTGATGAAGAGGACGTTGCGAGCCGACGGCACACCGCCACTGTTGCCCATGGCGAGCGCCCGGGACGGGACCGGCGCGGCGGCCGGACGCGGCCGGGCTCAGGAGGTGCGGATCGACGCTCCTCCGAGCTTCGTCCCGAACTCGATCAACCACGACCCCAGTCGCGGGGCGACGGCCCGGCGCACCGCTCGGCCACCGGTCACCGGGAGTCCGGTGGCCGAGCGCTGGGACGCGATGGGAGCGCCCATCTCCATGCCGCGGCGGGCCGGTCGCCTCGGGCTCGCAGTGGACAGCAGATCCCGGCGGTGAGCATCGGCCTGGGACTGCACTGCCCTCGTCTGGATCATCGGTTCACCTCGTTCGCCCTCTTCGTCCCGGGATCACAACTCCCGCGCAACACGTCTTCCAATATAGTCGATAGTTGACAGGTATTCAAGAATATTCTAATATAGGCCTATGCCTATGTTCACTGAGGAAACGGTGCGGGCGCCCCTGAAGTCGGTGACCGCCGCTCCTTCCCTGGCCAGCGACCTCTCATGGCTCCTCTCCGTGGCGGCCCGGCCCTCGATGCAGGTCCGGTACCCCAAGCTTGCCGACATGTTCACGGGACGCGAAGACCTGGCGGCACGCGTCCGCAGCTTCTGGAACGACTGGACCGACGGGACCTGCTTCACCGAGATGCAGGTCCTGGCCCACCATGCCGGGGCGTTGGGCGAGACCGACCCCGAAGCCCTCTGGGGGGCGATCGAGGCGGCGGTCGACACCGTGCCCCTGGACCTGGAGATGCCGTCGGAGAGCGCCGAAGAGCGCGCCGTGTTCATCGAGCGCTTCCGGAGGCTGCGGGAGTCCCCCGAGCTCCTGCGCTCGTACCTCGAGCTCCTCCAAGAGGTGTGGGCACCGATCGACGACATGTGGCAACAGGCGCTGCCCATGATCGAGGAAGCCGGGCACCATCTCCTGGCGCAGTACGAGCGGGGACGATCACTGGACATACTCATAACTCCGGGTTGTGACATCCTCGAAGAGCGCCTGCCCGAGATCGTGGCCGACGTCGAGGCCGGGCAGCCGCTCCTGTTCGTGCCCTGCCTGTTCTTCGGGTCGAGCATGTACCTGGAGTTCCCCGGCCTGGTCGTGATCGGGACGGGGGTGGGCCAGGGAGACGTGGTGGCCCGCGCCCGGACCGAGTCCGTGGCGCGCCGGCTGAAGGCCGTGGCCGACCCCACCCGCCTCGCCATCCTGCACTCGCTGGCGACGGCCCCGAGCTCCGTGGGCGAGCTCGCGATGCTCTTTCGCCTGGCCCAACCCACGGTGAGCATGCATGTCAAGGTGCTGCGCCAGAGCGGGCTGGTGCAATCCGAACGCCAGGGCGGAAGGCTGCGGCTGAGCGCCGACGCGGCCGCCGTCGAGCTGCTGTTGAACGAGCTACGCCAGGCGGTGCTGCAGGGGGCCGAGATCCCTCAGACGGGCGGCGCCAAGACGATCGGCAGCGACCTGATGCCGGCGACCGTGGTCGAGAGCACTCTCTCCGCGGGTCCCGTCACCGCGTAACGGGGATAGCGCCCGAGCAGCTCCTCCACGAAGATCCTGGCCTCCAGACGCGCCAGGCTGGCCCCGAGGCACACGTGCTCGCCGAAACCGAACGCCAGGTGGACGGGATTCGCCGGACGCCGTACGTCGAACCGTGACGCGTCCTCACCGAAGATGCGCTCGTCCCGGTTCCCCGACGCGTAGAGCATGCAGAGGTAGTCGCCCTCCCGCACCGGCGTCCCGGCCACCACCAGGTTCTGGGTCGCGGTGCGGCAGAAGGCGTGGACCGGCGTGACCCAGCGCAGGCACTCCTCCACTCCCCCGGGCACCAGGGAGGGCTCGGCGGCCAGGGCCGCGCGCTGGTCCGCGTGCTCGTGCAGGACGACGGCCGTTCCCGACAGAAGCGTGCGCGTGGTCTCGTTCCCGGCCACCAGCAGCGTCAGGAGGAACATGAAGAGCTCCTCCCTGCTCAGTGGGCAGCCGCCGACCTCGCTCCCGATCAGCAGGGACACCAGGTCCTCCCCCGGGTGGTCGCGCTTGGACCGGATGTGCTCCACGATGAAGCCCGAGAGCTCGCCGAGAGCCGCCAGGGTCTCGTCGGGAGGCAGATCAGGTGACTCGATCGCCGCGTCGGACCAGCCGCGGAAGTCCTCCCGGTCCGACTCGTCGATACCGAGGAGCTCGGCGATCACGGTCAAGGGGTAGGGGGCGGCGAGCTCGGCGACGAAGTCGATCTCCGCGCCGGCGTCGGCCGCGTCGAGCAGCGTCGACGCGCTCTTGCGGATCGACTCGGCCAAGCCGGACAGGGCCCGGGGCGTGAACCGCCGGTTGACCAGGCCACGGAAGGCGGCATGCTCGGGCGGATCCATGTGGAGGATCGAGCGGGACGCCATCGGTGCCTCGCTCGATCGAAGCGGGTCGTTGACCAGCGCACCGCGTCCCGAGCAGAAGTGGTCCGGGTCGCGGCTGAGGTTCCGGATGTCCTCGTAGCGGGTGATCGCCCAGAAGCCGGGAGCGCACTCGTGCACGGGGTCCTCCGCGCGCAGCCGGGCCAGCACGTCGTAGTAGTCGTCGCGGACGAAAAAGGCGGCATCCCGTGGGTCGATGTGGCCCCGCTGGTCCCCGGACACGGTCCGAGCGTACTGTCAGCGCGATGCGCACCCAGTACGACCGCCTCTCCGTCGCCGGACCGTGGCTCTCGCCGCGGCTGCCGTCGCAGGCAGCCCTCGAGCGCCGGTCGATCGAGCCCGGGTGAGCACGCCACCCGAGTCAGGCGCGGCGCGGCACCCCGGCGCCTCCCCGTACCCGGCCTCCGGCGAGCATGCGCCCCTGGCCGGCCTCGACGAGTTCCTCATCCACAACGCTCCCTATCCGGTGCGCGTGATGTGGACACCGGACGCGCAGGCGTACGAGCGAGTCTGGTTCACCTGCCAGGACAAGGTCGGTGAACTGCTCGTGGTGATCGGCCTCGCGTTCTACCCCAACCTCGGCACGGCGGAGGCGTACGCCATCGTCAACGTGCGGGGACGCCACACCACCGTGCGGGCACACACCCGGTGCCCCAACGATCGCATGGAGATGGCGCTCGGCCCCTTCGCCTTCGAGGTGGTGGAGCCGTTCCGGCAGTGGCGGCTGACTCTCGACTCCGTCGAGCACGGGGTGGCCTTCGACATCACCTGGCTCGATACGAAACGGCCCGTCTTCCGCCAGCTCGGCGCCGGCGTCATCGTCGGTGGCCGCGCCGTCAGCCCGGTCGCGGGCTACGACGGCTTCGGCCGCCAGGAGGGCTGGGTCGAGGCCCACGGCGAGCGTTTCGATCTCTCGCCGACCACCCACCTCGGCACCCGGGACCATCACTGGGGGACCCGGGACGGCGTCGGCGGCCCCGGCCGTTACATGGGGATGCAGCACCCGCACAGTGGCGAGTGGGTCGAGTTCGAGGACTTCGGCATCTGGGGCGACCACGTGCTCTACAACCTCGGCGACGCCCGCAAGCGCAGCGGCACGTTGACCAAACGGGTGCACCGCATGCGCTTCGAGCCCGACACCCACCTGCTGCACAGCGGCGAGGTCGATCTCGTGTTCTCCGACGGCGCCGTCAAGACCATGTCCTTCGAACGGCTGGGCAACCAGATCGCCTTCCTCCGCTGCGGCATGTACGGGGGGCCGAACGGGGGCACGCCCGACGGCGACCTGTGGCACGGCATGCCCGTCGCCACGGGCGATGAGGTCGTCGTGCACGGCGAGACCTTCGACGTGAACGACCCCGACGTCCGCGCCCGGCTGGCCGGGCAGGATCAGCACCACTGCCGCATCACGTGCGACGGCGAGGTCACCTACGGCCTCGTCGAGCCCTACGACACCCTCTGCTACGAGGTGGCCCAGGCCGGGGTCATGGGGTTCTCGCTGCTCGACGCCGCGCCCTGACCGGGCGGGCCGCCGCGCCCCGACCGCCGGGCCCCAACCGGCGGACCGCATCATTCCGCCTCTGCGGACGCCGCCTCCAGACGCGCCAGGAGGACGTCACCCATCGGGTTCTCGGTCCGCCGCTTGTCACCGGTGATGCGTTGGTGGCGGTCGTTGATGGCCAGGGCGCGCACCAGCGCGAAGACCTCGTGCCAGGCCAGGTCCCTGGCCTCGTAGCCGCCAAGACGCTCGTAGCGCTCGAGCGTCTCGGCCGGGCCGGGAAACCCCGGTGGTCGCCCCCCGAACAGCGCCTCCATCATGAACTCCAGGCCGAGATGCCAGCCGAGGTCCATCTCCCGGGGTCCGAGCGAGGCCAGGTCCCAGTCGAGCACCGCGGTGACCCGGTGGTCGGAGTCGAAGACGAGGTTCCCCAGCCGCACGTCGCCCCATAGCAGCACCGCCTCGCGCTCGGCCGGTACGTGGCGAGCGCACCAGTCGAGCGCCTGCGACAGCGCCGGCAACGGATCGCCCCGCGCCGACCACTCCACGTAGGCGGACCAGCGGTCCACGGCGTCGCGCAGCCGCACCCCCGGCAGCACCGCACCCAGGTCGTGGGCTTCCCAGTCCACCGCGTGCACGGCGGCGACCGTGTCGACGAGCTGGTCGTGCATGACGCGCTGGAGCACGGCGCCCGCGTCGCGCACGTAGGGATCGAAGTACGGGGCGGCACCGGGGATGTCGCCTGCGACGCGCGGCATGACCAGGAACGGCGAGCCGATCCATTTCTGGTCGGTGACGACCACCGCCGGCGCCGGCGCGGGCACGCCCGCGGCGGCGACGGCGTTCTGGACCAGCGCCTGTGGGCGCAGGTCGTAGTCGGGGAACGTGGGTTCGAGCGGTGGCAGGCGCACCACGATGCCCGGGTGGGAGGGGCCGAGATCCACGAGAGCCGTCTCGTTGGCCATGCCTCCCGACGCGTGCGCCAGCGCGGTCAGGCGCGGCATTCCGACGAACGCAGGGTCCCCGCCCGCCAGTGCACGGATCAGATCGGGGTGGGCCGTGACCCAGCGCCCCAACCCTTCCTCGAGTGCCGCGTCCTCACGCCTCGCCCCCGTGGCCACGCACGGAAGGTACTCCGTGCGGGGTACCCGCCGGCGCAGCGACCAGCGATTTCACCCGTCGTTCGGTGATGGCGTCGCCTCGGACCGACCTCGTGACGCCGGGGGCCCGATCCGGCTGGAGGGAATCCTCTGGCCATAATGTCGGGGTGCGGAACGATGAGGTGTCGGGTGGCCGGCAGGGAACCCGCCCCGCCGGACGAACGAGGTGGGCGGATTTTGCACTTCCCGCCTGCCTGGTGCTCGTCGTCGCGATCCCGGCGATGGTCGTCGAAGAGAACTGGCACGGCCGCCCCATGATCGACACGGGGACATACCTCTGGATCCTCCCGGCCCTCCTCGTCGCGTCGGCCTTTGTGCTCGGCGGTGCGCTGGCGGGATTCCGCTCCCGGTCGACCGGCGTGGCTCATGCCGGCGCTGTTGCGACCTTCGCCGTGGCCGTCCTGCTCCTCGGCGCATCCTTCCGCCGGATCCACGTGGCGCACGAGGGCATCCCCCATGTCGTCGTCGGCCTCTGGATCATGGGGGCGATCGCGGCTCTCGTGCTGAGCGTGATCGGCGCATTGCTGGGCCGCCGGTTGGCGGCCGAACGGGGTTGACGGTCCGCCGAGGCCGCCCGGACCATTTCGCACCTCCTCAGGGAAGGTAGACAACGGCCCGCCACCGGCCCGTCATCTCCGCCCGGCACAGGGCGGTTCCGGCGCGCACGCTCCAGGCGACGACGTCGGCCTCGCCGACCACCACCGGAGTTCGCACGAGCAGGCCGCGACGGGCATGGTCCTGGCGTACGGCCCACCCCTCGGGCAGCGTGACGCCGGCCTCGGCCAACCGCGCCACGGCCTTGCCGCCTGTCGGGTGCATGATGCCGACCGTGAGCCCTTCGGTGTCGCGCCGATCCTTCTTCGGCGGCATCACCGTGGTCATCGTCACCGGCGCCGCCTGGTTGCCGAAGAAGGCGAAGAGCCCTGCCCGCGGGTGCAGGTCTTCCGCGTCCTCGTTGATCCCGGGCATGAGGTTGACCCATCCGCTGCCCGCCTCCCGCAGGGTGCGCAGCGCGTCGGCCACCCCGTCGACCTCGGGCGGCGTGAACTCGATCGTCTTCGTCTGGCGGCCGCTGCTCACCGGCGCAATCCTGACACCAGTCGCTCGACGACCTCGGCCGCCGGCCGGGCCTCGGCCTGGCGGAAGGCCGTCCCCGCGTAGAGGCTCATGTGCTGCGGGTCGCCCGAGCGCGCCGCCGCGGCGCGGAGCGGGCGGGTCGCGTTGTTGATCTCGGGATAGGCCGCCGGTGCGCCGGGGTGGTCCCGCAGCATGGTGTTGACCAGGGCCCGGGCCCGCCGGCCGCTGAAGGCGCGGGTGCACGCGGTCGTGTCGAAGCCCGGCGCGGCGAGTGCATCCTTGAGGGCCGGCGGCGCGCCGCTCTCGGGGCAGCGCAGGAACGCAGTCCCGGCCTGGACCAGGTCCGCACCCCGGGCCACCAGGTCGGCCACGTCGTCGGGCCCGCCGACCCCGCCCGCCGCCACCAGGGGAACGAGCGTGTGACGGCGCACCGCGGCGAGCAAGGCCCGGACGGGCCGATCCTGGTCGGGCCGGTCGTCGTTGGCCAGGCTCCCCCGGTGGGCTCCGGCCTCCGCCCCCTGCAGGCACAGCGCGTCGGGCGCGACCCGGAGTGCCCGCGCCGCCTCCTCGGGCGTCGTGACGGTGAGCACGACGGCGGAGCCCGCCTCCTGGAGCGAACGCACGACGCCGACGTCGGGGAGGCCGAAGCTGAAGCTCACCGCGGCCGGGGGCGCCGCCAGCAGCACCTCGACCTTGTCCGCGTACCCGTCTTCGTCCCAGGACGCCTCGCCCACGGTGACCCCGAGCCCGGACGCCACGGGCTCGAGCTCGGCGACGTAGGCCGCCAGCCTGTCGGGCATGGCCGTCGGGGCACCGGGGACGAAGACGTTGACGCCGAACGCGTCGATGCCGGCCGCCACGACGGCCGCCATGTCGTCCGCCAGCGCGGCCGCGGTCTTGTACCCGCCGGCCAGGAAGCCGAACGCACCCGCCCCGGCCCCGGCGGCCACGAGCTCCGGCGTCGACGGTCCGCCCGCCATGGGCGCCACCGTCAGCGGCCAGCGCGCGAGCTCCCGCCAGCGCCGCATCCGGGCGGAAGGAGCGCCGGCGGCCTCGGGTTGCCGGCGGGTGGTCACTCCCCCACACTTACCCACCGCCCGCTACGGTGGACAACCGGTGGATCTCGACCTCGTCGACACGCTGCGCAGCACCGGCGCAGCACGCCAATTCCATCCCGACCCGGTCCTCGACCACGTGCTGGCCCGGCTCCTCGACACCGCCCGCTTCGCGCCGAGTGGCGGCAACCGGCAGGGCTGGCGCGTGATCGTGGTCAAGGACCCCGTCACCCGGATCGCGCTGCGTGACCTCTACCTGAGCGGGTGGTACGAGTACCTGGCCATGGTCACCGCCGGACTGGTGCCCTGGGCCCCGGTGACCGATCGGGAGGCGGAGGGCGCGGCCGTGGCCAACGCCGCGCAGTTCGCCGACGCCGGCGCGGCAGCACCGGGCTTCGCCGAGACGCTCGAGACGGTGCCCGCCCTCCTGCTGGTGCTCGCCGACCTGTCCGCACTCGCGGCGGTCGACCGCGACCTGCCCCGTTACACCTTCGCCGGGGGCGCGTCCATCTACCCGTTCGTCTGGAGCCTGCTGCTCGCCGCCCGGGCCGAAGGCCTGGGCGGCGTCATGACGACCATGCCGGTCCGTTCCGAGGACGGCGTGCGCGCGCTGTTCGCCATCCCCGACACCGTGGCGGTGGCCGCACTGGTGGCCCTCGGCCGGCCGGTCGCGGTGCCTCACCTGCTGAAGCGGGCTCCTGTCACCTCCTTCGCCTGGGTCGACCGTTACGGCGGCGACCCCCTCACCGGCTCGTAGTCCGCCCCCGGGGCCACCCGTCGGTTGGGGCGCGGCACCTGTGCCGTGGTCAAATGGGGCATGGCGCAGAACGTCCTCGGTGAAGACCTCCAGCCCTGCAACTTCGACCCGGTGACAGGGTTCTACCGCGATGGCTGCTGCAACACGGGAGCCGAGGACGTCGGTGTGCACACCGTCTGCACCCGGGTCACCGCGGAGTTCCTGGCCTTCTCCGCGTCCGTCGGCAACGACCTGTCGACGCCGCACCCGGCCGTCGGGTTCACGGGCCTGCAGCCCGGCGACCAGTGGTGCCTGTGCGCGGCGCGCTGGCAGGAGGCCTTCGAGGCCGGTATGGCGCCACCCGTCGTGCTGGCCTCGACCCACGCGGCGAGCCTGGAGTGGGTGCAGCTGGGCGACCTCGTCGCGCACGCGATCTAGTCTCGGCGGCACGGCCGGGCGAATCGGAGGTCACACCATGGCAGAGAGCTCACAGAACAGAGTCGTCAGTGTGGACCGGGTCATCAAGGCGCCGCCCGCCGCCCTCTTCGCCGTGGTGGCCGACGCCACGCGCCACCCCGAGATCGACGGTTCGGGCCAATTGGTGAAGGCGAAGGACGGCGCGGCACACCAGCTGACGATGGGCTCGACCTTCGACATGTCCATGAAGATGGGTGTGCCGTACTCCATGTCCAACACGGTGGTCGAGTTCGAGCAGGACCGCCGCATCGCCTGGCGAACGGTGCAGGCCGGATTCCTCGGCCGCTTTCTCGGCGGGCGCATCTGGCGCTACGAATTCGAGCCGGTCGACGGCGGGACGTTGGTGACCGAGTCCTGGGACATCTCCACGGACAAGCAGGCGATCTTCCTCAAGCACCACAAAATCGGCCAGCAGACCGCCGCCGCCATGTCCAGGACGCTCGACCGGCTGGCCGAGATCGCCGAGTCGTGACCTGGGCATGATCGACACCGCCTGGGAGGACCGGATCCTCCCCGTCCTGAGCGAGTACACCCGCATCCCCTGCCTCTCCCCCGCCTTCGATCCGGACTGGGCCGAGCGGGGCGCCATCGCCGCCGCCGCCGAGCTCCTCGCCGCATGGGCGCGCGACCAGGAGGGCGCGTTGGGTGTCGAGATCATCGAGCTCCCCGGCCGCACCCCGGTCCTGCTCATCGACAACGGCGGCGCCGGCGATCCCGTCGTCGTGTACGGCCACATGGACAAGCAGCCACCGCTGGGCGAATGGCGCAGCGGGCTCGGGCCTTACGAGCCGGTGCGCGAGGGCGATCTCCTCTACGGCCGGGGGACGGCGGACGACGGTTACGCGACGTTTGCCGCCGTGACGGGCCTGCTGGCGGCGGGCGGCGGCCGCGGCCGCGTCCTCATCCTCATCGAGGCGAGCGAGGAGAGCGGGAGCCCCGACCTGGCGGCCCACCTCGAGAACCTCAGGGCGCGCATCGGCACCCCGCGTCTCGTGATCTGCCTCGACTCGGGTGGGCTCAGCTACGACCGTCTCTGGTTGACGTCCTCGTTGCGGGGCTGCCTCGTCGCCACGGTGCGGGTGGACGTTCTCACCGAGGGCATCCACAGCGGCGCCGCAGGGGGCGTCGTCCCGTCGTCGTTCCGGATCCTGCGCCGCATCCTCTCCGGCATCGAAGACGAGGCGTCCGGGCGCATCCTCCTGCCGGAGCTCCTGGGGGCGGGGATCCCCGAGGCGCTCCGCGCCCATCTCGTGAGGGTGGCGGCCGAGTTCCCCGACAGCGCCGCGCCCGTCGTCGACGGCCTGCGCCTGCTGGCTCCGGACCCGGTGGACCAGCTCGTGGCGCGCACGTGGGGCGCCGCCCTCGAGGTCACCGGCGCCGACGGGCTGCCCAAGCCACGCGACGGCGGCAACGTGCTGCGACCCTCGACGACGCTCAAGCTCTCGGTTCGGCTGCCGCCGGACGTGGACGCGCAGGCGGCGACCGACGCGCTGGTCTCGGCCATCCGCACCGACGAGGGGGCGCACGTCACCATCGACCTGGAGCAGGCCGCCCAGGGTTGGATCGCCCCGCCGCTCGATCCCGGCCTCGCCGCCACGCTGACCGCCGTGTCCAAGGAGCGCTTCGGGCACGACTTCGGCCTCGTGGGCGAGGGCGGCTCCATCCCCTTCCTGGCCGACCTGGAGAAGGGCTTCCCCGGCACGCAGTTCGTGGCCACCGGCGTCCTCGGACCGCACTCCAACGCGCACGGGCCCAACGAATCCCTCAACATCGGAATGGCCAAGGCCGTCACCCACGCCGTCGCGGCGTTGCTGAAGTGATGGGGCTGCTCTCGTGACGGACGGCCCGCTCGCCGGCCGGGTCGCCCTGGTCACCGGCGGCAGCCGGGGCCTGGGCCGCTCCATGGTGCTGGCCTTCGCCGACGCCGGGGCCGACGTCGTCGTCACGAGCCGCAAGCTCGACGCCTGCCGGGCGGTGGCAGCCGAAGTGGAGGCCAAGGGCCGACGGGCCCTCGCCCTGTCCTGCCACGTGGGCCACTGGGACGAGATCGACGGCCTCGTGGAGCGGGCCTACGGCGAGTTCGGCCGCGTCGACGTGCTGGTCAACAACGCCGGCATGTCCCCGCTCTACCCCGACCTCACCTCCGTGAGCGAGGAGCTGTGGGACAAGGTGCTCGGGGTCAACCTCAAAGGGCCGTTCCGGCTGACCGCGCTCGTCGGCACGAGAATGGCGGACGGCCCCTATGGTGGATCCATCATCAACGTCTCGAGCACCGGCTCCCTGCGCCCCGCCCCGGGCATGCTGCCCTACGACGCCGCCAAGGCGGGCCTCAACACCCTGACCGAGGGCTTCGCCAAGGCGTTCGGGCCGACGGTGCGGGTCAACTGCATCATGGCGGGCCCGTTCCTCACCGACATCGCCAAGGCCTGGGACCCGGCCACGATCGAGCGCGGCATGCCGCACCACGCCCTGCTGCGGGCGGGCGAGCCCGACGAGATCGTCGGCGCCGCGCTCTACTTCGCCACGGACGCCTCGTCGTACACGACGGGGGCCATCCTGCGCGTCGACGGAGGCATCCCATGACCGACACGGCAGACTTCTGGTTCGACCCCCTGTGCCCGTGGGCCTGGATCACCTCGCGCTGGATGCTCGAGGTCGAGCAGGTGCGCGACATCCACACCGAGTGGCACGTGATGTCGCTCGCCATCCTCAACGCAGGGCGCGACGAGCTCTCGGACGAGTACAAGGCGCGCATGGCCCGGGCCAAGGGCCCGGTGCGGGTCTGCATCGCGGCCGAGCAGATGAAGGGGTCCGACATCCTGCTCCCGCTCTACACGGCCATCGGCAACCGCTTCCACCTCGAACAGCGGGGGCGGGCGGAGGGCGAGGCGGAAGTGGTCATCGCCGAGGCGCTGGCCGAGCTCGGGTTGCCGGCCTCATTGGCCGAGGCGGCCACCTCCGACGAGTTCGACGCCGCGCTCGAGGCGTCCCACCGAACCGGGATGGAGCCCGTGGGCGACAACGTCGGCACACCGGTGATCCACTACAACGGGACGGCCATCTTCGGGCCGGTGGTCACGCCGGCACCCAAGGGCGAGGCGGCCGGCCGGCTCTGGGACGGCGTGCTGCTGTGCACGGCGACCGACGGCTTCTTCGAGCTGAAGCGCACCCGGGACCGCCGCCCGAGCTTCGACTGAGCCAAGAGTCGGCGCCGGGCCCTCTCACTGCGCGGCCAGGATGGCCGCCACCTCGGCGACGGGATCACGGACCACCGGCCCGGTGGCCGACACCTCCGCCCGCACGATGGTGCCGTTGAAGGCGAAGGGCGCCTCGTAGTCGCCGCCGACCGACGGCCCCCACTCGTAGCCACAGGTCAGCCCGATCATGACCTCGTTGAAGGCGACGGGTGTGAAGCGCTCGACCCGGCCCGTCCCGACGACCTCGCCGTCTTGATGGAGCGTCGCGCTGCCCCCGAGCAACTCGTCCCACTCGAAGCGGAACTCGAGCTCGTGGCGACCCGCATCGAGCCCGCGGTCGGCGGTGACCTCGTAGAGCCGTTGTCCGTGCAGGTTGTGGACGTAGCGCAGCCGTCCGCCGTGGACGTGCAGCGACCAGCCCCCGAGCGCGCAGCCGAGGGCGAGCAGCGTGCCGTCGGGCACCACCCCGCCGGGCACGTCGACGATCAGGGCGATGGCATGCGAGCGGTTGCGGACGTCGACGGCGACCCATTCGGGCACCGGAGCGCCCCCCTGGAAGTAGCGGTAGGTGTCCTGGGGTCGGCGACGGTCGTGCTTGTGCACCATGGCGTCGAGGACCCGGTTGTCCAGGGGCAGCACGTCGTTGCGGCGAGCCTCGTCCCACCACAGCGCCACCAGCTCGGCGGTCTTGTCGGGGAATTCGGCGGCGCGGTCATGCGCCTCCGAGACGTCCTCGGCGACGTGGTAGAGCTCCCACACGTCGTCATCGAAGGGGGCGCTGGTGCTCAGTCCGTCGTCGTAGATCGGGCCGACCGGGTGGTAGGTCACCGCCTTCCAGCCATCGTGGTAGATGGCGCGGGACCCGAGCATCTCGAAGTGCTGCGTGAGGTGGCGGCCGGGCGCGCGCGCTCCGTCTTCACCGAGCACGTAGGCGAAGCTGGTGCCGTCGAGGCGCGACTGCTCGATCCCGTCGATCTCCCCGGGCGCCGCGACGCCGGCCAGCTCGAGCACCGTCGGCAGGATGTCGACGGCGTGAGCGTACTGCCGCCGCAGGCCGACGGAGCCGCCGCGCCCCGCGGGCAGGCGCACGATGCAGGGGTCGGCGACGCCGCCCTCGTGCACCTCGCGCTTCCAGCGCTTGAAGGGTGTGTTCCCCGCCATCGTCCAGCCCCACGGGTAGTTGTTGTGGCTCAGCGGCCCGCCGATCTCGTCGATGCGCCGGTACATCTCGTCGACGCCGGCGCCCTCGAAGTTGGACAGCCGGCCCTCGTTGATGGTGCCGTCCTTGCCGCCCTCCGAGCTGGCGCCGTTGTCCGACACCACGATCACGACCGTGTCGTCAGCGTCACCTACCTCTTCGACGAAGTCGAGCACCCGTCCGATCTGCTGGTCGGTGTAGGAGAGGAAGGCGGCGAAGCACTCCATGAACCGCTCGGCGAGCACCCGCTGCTCGGCGTCGAGGCTGTCCCAGCTCGGGACCCAGGGTGGGCGGGGCGACAGCACGGTGCCCTCGGGGACGATGCCCAGGGCCAGCTGGCGGGCGAAGGTCTCGTCGCGCCAGCGGTCCCACCCCTGGGCGAAGCGGCCCCCGTAGCGCTCGATCCACTCGGCGGGCGCGTGGTGCGGCGAATGGCAGGCCCCGGTGGCGAAGTAGAGGAGGAAGGGCAGCCCGTCGTCCACGGCACGCAGGTCGCCCAGGAACTCGATGGCGCGGTCGGCCAGGTCGGCGCTGAGGTGGTAGCAGTTCTCGACGGAGCGCGGCGGACGCACGGCGTGGTTGTCGTGGTACAGCGCAGGGACGAACTGGTGCGTCTCGCCGCCGTGGAAGCCGTACCAGCGGTCGAAGCCGCGGCCGAGCGGCCAGGTTGCCCGCGAGTTGGCCATGTTGGTCTCGCCCTCGGGGCTGAGGTGCCACTTCCCCACCGCGTACGTCGCGTAGCCGGTGGCGCGCAGGATCTCGGAGAGGAAGCCGTTCTCGCGGGGCGGGCGGCCCCAGTAGCCCGGAAAGCCCGTGGCGAGGTCGGCCACCCGGCCCATGCCGCTGCGGTGATGGTTCCTGCCCGTGAGGAGGCAGGCCCGGGTGGGCGAGCACAGCGCGGTGGTGTGGAAGTTGGTCATGCAGATGCCCTCGGCGGCCAGGCCGTCGATCACCGGCGTCTCGATGTCGGACCCATAGCACCCGAGCTGCGCGAAACCGACGTCGTCGAGGACGATCAGCACGACGTTCGGCGCGCCCTCCGGCGGGGTGGGCGCGGGGGGCCACCACGGCTCCGAGTCGCGCCAGTCGTTGCCGATCTTGCCCCGGAACTCCACCCGTGCCACGCGCGCGCCCTCCGAACTCTCGACGTCAACGAGAGCATGGCACGCCCGGCCGTTACCGGCCTGGGAGTTTCGAACGAGCGGACGGAGCGGACGGAGTGGAGGGTCAGGCCGGCTGGTTGCGGAGGTGGGGAACGCGCCGCTTGGCGTCACGTTGCGCCTCCAGGACGCCCCGCAGGTCCCCGAACACGTCGGGTGCGCCGGTCGCCCGGTTCTGGCGCTCCTCGGGATCCGCCGTCAGGTTGTGCAGCTCCCAGGCCGACTCCGCCGCCGGCGGGGCGAAGGGGTTTGCCGGGACCCCGTGCGCGGCGTCGAATTCGTCGAGGCGCTCGTAATAGTGGTTGAGCTTCCACAGCTCGGGCCGCTCGTCGGGGCCCGTCGGCAACACGGTGATGACCGACTCGACGTGCGAGGGGTACGGCACCGGTTCGAACGACGCGCCGGTGAACATGTTCGTCGTCGTGAGGCCACGGCCCACGTCGTCCTCCGTCATGAAGTACAGCGGCTCGGCCAGGGACTCGGCCGTGGCCGCACCCGTGATGACCCCGCTGAGGTCCCGACCGGGCAGAGGCTGGGTCTCGTCGTGGCGGAGCGCCACCACGTCGGCGGCGCGCTCGACGTCGATGCCGGCCAGTCCGAGCAGCGTCGGCACGAGGTCCACGTGGCTGGTGGGGACCTCGACACCCCCCGCGGTCGCCGCCACGCCGGGTCCCTTCACCAGGAGCGGAACCCGGATGGCCTCGTCGTAGGCGTTGTACCACTTCTGCATGAGGCCACCGTGGGCGCCCACGAGGTCGCCGTGGTCCGACGTGAACACGATGACGGTGTCCTCGGCCATGCCCGAGGCGTCGAGCGCCTCGAGGATCCGGCCGATGGCCCGGTCGACCAACTTGTGCAGGTGGTAATACAGCCGCCGGTAGGCGTTGTCCGCCGACTGCTCGTAGAGCATGGCGGGCCAGGCGGCCAAGAAGGCCTCCTGGCAGGCGGGGCGATCGGCGAACGAGTCCGACTGCGACGGCGGCTCGGGGATGTCGGGCAGCGTGTCGTCGTCCACGGGCCCGTAACCGAGCAGCTGCTCCCACGCCACCCCGTTGAAGGCGATGTCGTGCGGGTTGACGAAGGAGGCCACGGCCAGCCAGGGGCCGTCGCGGCGCGCCCCCGCCAGCTCCTCGAAGAGCTCGATGACCTGCTCCGCGAAGACGCCGTCGCGCACCGCACCGCAGTCGGCCTTGTGGGCACCGTGTGGCTCGCGGCCGATCCAACCGGAGAAGCCGTAGGGGTCCAGGCGGTCCGCCCCCCGATAGGCGGCGACCGCCTCGGCGATCTGCCTCCCCTGGGCATCGGAGGCCATGAGACCCTCGTGGGTGCCGGGGATCAACAGGTCCGCGTGCGAGATGTGCCACTTTCCCCGGTAGTGCGTCTCGTAGCCGCCGGCGCGGAACCAGTCGCCGAGAGTCGGCACCGAGTTGGGGTCCAGCCAACTCATGGCGGGGTCGTTGTTCTGCTTCGCCATCCCGTCGGTGTTCGTCCCGCCGTGCAGGGAGGGGTACTGGCCCGTGAACAGCGTGGTGCGGCTCGGGAGGCAGGCGGTCGACCCCGCGTAGTGGCGGTGGAACTCGAGGCCCCCGTCCCGGATGGACTGGCGCGCCCCGAGCTGCTCCCGGCGGAAGCGCGCCAGGGACTCTCCCTCATAGGGGGGCGGGTACCGCTCTTCGTCCGTCATGATCACGAGGATGTTCGGGGAAGACATGGGGGCAAAAGCTACACGGAACGTCCGGTCCGACCCCCGCACTCGGACCGGTTGCCCGGTGCCGACCGTGCGCCGGGACGGCTCCCCGCTCAGTAGTACCCGCGCATCAGCTCGCCGGTCCAGGCGGGTTGGCGGACGTCCGCCGGCGGCGGCTCGAACTCGCGCATGAATGGCTTGACGTCGAGCACCGGCGACCCGTCGACGGCGTCGAGACCCTGCACGCGCAGGTCGAGACCCTCGAGTGCGGTGAGCCGGCACGTGGACACACCGAGGCGGTTCGGCCGCATCTTCGCCCGCTGGGCGAACATGCCCACCGCGGGCCAGTCCGGATTCCCGCGGGGCCGGCGGGCGCCCGATTGCTCGGCCGTCGGATCGACCAGATGGAACTGGAAGACCACCACCAGATGGGAGAACTCGTCGAGCCCGGCCACGGCGTCGGGCCCGAACCGCGCCCCGTCGAGGCGGATCACCGCCTGCACGCCGCGCCAGTCGTCGTCGATCGGCTCGGACCGACCACCCAGCACGAATCCCACGGGCTCCAGCGTGATCACGAGGACCAAAGCTAGTTTTTCCCGCGTGCGGTCATGTCGCGAGGGACAGGAGCACGGCGACTGACTGCGGCCGCCATCACCCTCAACGAATTGCGCCGTCGCGTACGCGACCGCTCCGCGGTGATCACCTGCCTCGTGGCGCCGGTGGCCATCGCCGCCATCCTCGGGTTCGCCTTCTCGGGCAACGTGTCCTCCGCCGTGCTGCCCATCGGGGTGTCGGGAGCCTCCCCGGCCCTCCTGCGTGCCGCCGTGCACGCCAGCCAGCTCCCGCGCACGGTGGTGGTGCGCCTCGTCCCCGACGAGGCGACGGTCAAACACGAGGTGGCCGACGGCACGCTGGCCGGTGGCGTGGCGGTCCTCGGGGGCCGCAAGAGCCTGTCGCACCTCCTGCTGCCGATGGTCGCCCCCGGCGCCACGCCCTCGCCCGGCTTCGACGTGGTGGACCGGGCGAACGCGCTCCTCGGGCAGGAATACGCCGAGTCGCTGGCGGGCGGCCTGGCCAGTCGGCTCTACGCCGGCCGCCTGGAGCGTGGGACCGCCGACGACACCGCGGCCATCTCCGTGTCGGCGAGCACGCTGGGCAACGGCGGCAAGGCCGTGCTCGACTACTTCGCGCCGTCCATCGCGGTCGTGTTCCTCTTCATCGGGAGCGGCCTCGGCATGCGCTCGCTCCTGATGGAACGCTCCACGGGCACACTGGCCCGGCTGGCGGCGGCGCCCATCAGGCCGAGCGCCATCGTGGGGGGGAAGTTGCTCGCCATCGCGTTCACGGGCCTGACCTCCATCCTCATCGTCTGGGGGGTGACGGCGGCCGTCTTCGGCGCCGACTGGGGCGACCCGCTCGGCGTCCTCATGATGTGCGTCGCGGCCACCGCCGCCATGTGCGGCCTCGGCACCTTCCTCACGTCCTTCGCCCGCACGCCCCAGGAGGCCTTCGCCGCCTCGCTGGTCGTGGGACTCGTACTGGCGCTGTTGGGCGGCAACCTGCTGCCGCCCGGGGCCCTTCCCGAGCCGCTGCAGGTGCTCAGCCTCGGGACGCCCAACGGCTGGGCCCTGGTCGGGTTCGGGCGGCTGGCCCTCTTGCGGGACCCGGCCTCTGCCGTGGTCGGGCCGTTCCTCGTCCTCTGCCTCATCGCGGCGGTGACCGGCGGGCTGGCCCTGGCGCGGGTCCGCCGGATGGTGACGCCGTGATCCCGATCATCCGGGTCAACCTGCGCCGGGCCGTCGGCGACCGGCGCTATCTGGCCCTGGCCACGGTGTTCCCCGTCCTCTTCATCCTCGTCACGGGCCTGCTGGCGGGAAGCCCCAAGGAGCCGATCGGCCTCGTCCACCCCTCCCAGCGCCTGATCCAGCTGGTCACCAGCACGGGCGACCTCAAGGCGCGCATCGAGCCGAACCGGGCCCAGCTGGGCGACGACATTTTGCGGGGGCGGGTCGTCGCCGGGCTCGTCACCTTGCCGGCGCCACCGGGATCGCAGCGGGTCGACTTCGTGAGCGAGTCGGCGTCGACCAGCGCGGTGCAGGCCCGGACGGATGTGGTGGCCCTGCTCGACCTGATCGCCGCCGAGGGCACGCGGACCAGCGTCACCGATGTGACCCTCGCCCACACCGACGTGCCCGCCGCGCTGAGCCCCTTCTCCTACGTGGCCCCGGCGGACCTCGTCCTGTTCCTCGGCATCACGGTGCTCCTCCTGTCCTCGGGCGTGGTGGAGTCCAAGCGCCTCGGGCTGATGAACCGCCTGGCGGCGGCGCCGGTGCGCCGGCGGTCGGTGGTGGCGGCCCTGATCGGAACCAGCCTGTGCGTGGCAGCCGCGCAGTGCGCCGGCCTCCTGCTCGTCGGAAAGTTCATCTTCGGCGTGCACTGGGGCAATCCCGCCGCGGTCTTCCTGGTGCTCACGACGCTCTCGTTGGCCTACGCCGGTGCGGCCGCGCTCGTGAGCATGCGCTCGCGCACCGAGGAGCAGGCGATCTCCGTGGCGGTCGTGCTCGGCGTCGTGTGCGGGATGCTCGGCGGCTGCATGTACCCGCTCGACGTCGTGGGTCCCGTCGTCCGCGGTGTGGGACACGTGGTGCCCCAGGCCTGGGCGATGGACGCGTTCGTGAAGCTGATCTACGACCACGAGGGACTGACGGCGGTCCTGCCCGAAATCGGGGTGCTCGCCCTCTTCGCCGCGGTGCTGAGCGCGCTGGCCCTGCGCGCCTACGCGCGGACGGTGTACTCCCCGGGATGAAAGCGCCGGGTCAACCGGCGGAACTTCCAGGTGTGGTCCGGCCACAGCGTCGTGTTGCGGCCCCGGTGGTCGAGGTACCAGCTGGCGCATCCCCCCTCCACCCAGACCGAGTGCTCCAGCCGCGCCTGCAGGCGATCGTTGTAGCGCCGCTGCACCGCCGGCTTGACCTCGACCACGCGCACGCCGGGACGGCCCATGAAGGCCAGGGCGCTGGCGATGTAGTTGATGTGCGACTCGATCATGTAGATCATGGAATTGTGGGCCAACGTCGAGTTGGGCCCGATCATCAGGAACAGGTTGGGGAAGCCGGCCACGGTGGAGCCCGCGTACGCCTCGACGCCGCCCGCCTTCCAGACCTCGGCGAGCCGGAAGCCATCCTTGCCGACGATGTGCTCGGCGTAGGGAGGCTCGGCGGCCTCGAAGCCGGTGCCCATGATCACCACGTCCACCGGGCGCGCGATGCCGTCCTGACCCACCACCTCGTGCGCGGTGAAGGAGGCGACGGGCGAGTCCACCACCTCGACGTTGGACCGGTTCAGCGAGGGGTAGTAGTCGTCCGAGAGCAGCAGGCGCTTGCAGCCGGGCTCGTAGTGCGGCGTGAGCCTCTCGCGGAGGGCCTCGTCGGGCACCTGCTTCCGCAGGTGATCGTGGGCGGCCTTGCGCACGGCGGCCTTGCGCCGCTCCCCGTGGCCGACGAAGACCGACAGCAGCGACTCGAAGATGGCGTAGATGCGCAGCCGCGACAGCCGCTGGAGAGCGGGCGCCCGGCGGTACGCGAGCTTGCGCAACGTCGAGACCGCCCGATCGCGGCGCGGGACCACGAAGGGTGGCGTCCGCTGGTGCAGGTAGAGATGCTCGACCACCGGGGCGATCTGCGGCACGAATTGGATCGCCGAGGCGCCGGTGCCGACGACGCACACCCGCTTCCCGGACAGGTCGAACCCGTGCTCCCAGCGGGCGGAGTGGAAGACCTTGCCCCGGAAGTCGGCCAGGCCCGGGAGGTCCGGGATGGACGGCTCGCTGAGCGACCCGGTGGCCCAGATCAGCACCGGGGCTCGGTACTCCTCCCCCCCGGTCGTCCGCACCACCCAGTGGGCCGTGGCCTCGTCCCAGTGCGCCTCCTCCACGGGTCGGCCGAGGCGCAGATGCCCCCCCACCTCGAAGCGGTCGACACACCCGCGCAGGTAGTCCCAGATTTCGCTCTGGGAGGAGAAGGAGCGTGACCAGTCGGGGTTGAGGGCGAAGGAGAAGGAGTAGAGGTTGGAGGGCACGTCACAGGAGGCGCCCGGATACGAGTTGTCCCGCCACGTGCCGCCCAGATCGTTGCCGCGATCGAGGACGACGAAGTCCTCGATCCCCATGGCGCGCAGGCGGGCGGCCATCCCGATGCCGGAGAACCCGGCGCCGACGATGACGACCCGGTGCTCGGAGGTCACGGGGTGGACGTGACGAAGGAGACCACGACCTGGGCCAACTCCTCCCCGCAGTCCTCCTGGAGGAAGTGCCCACCACCCACGATCGTCGTGTGGGGTTGCCCGCGCGCGCCAGCGATCCGCTCCTTGAGGTTGCGGTCCGCTCCCTTGGTGATGGGGTCGCTGTCGCTGAAGGCGCACAGGAAGGGCCGGTCGAACGCGGCCAGGCCCACCCAGGCGGCGACGTTGGCGTCGTGGGCCGGGTCGTCGGGCCGCGACGGCACGAGCATCGGGAACTGGCGCGCCCCCGCCTTGTAGGTCTCGTCTGGGAACGGCGCGTCGTACGCGGCCTCCACCTCGGGCGCCACGGGCTTGGCGCACCCGCCCCGGACGATGCCGCCGGTGGGGAACTCGTCGACCTCTTGGGAGAACTTCTGCCAGGCGAAGAACGCGTCCCCCGGATTCGTGTCGCCCGTGGGCAGGAACGTGTTGGCGGCGACGACGCGGGCAAACCGATCGGGGTGCTCGCCGACGAGGCGCAGCCCGATCAGCCCACCCCAGTCCTGGCCCACGAGGGTGATGGCGCTCAGGTCCAGCCGGTCGAAGAGCAGCTCGCGCATCCATTCGACGTGGCGGGCGAACGTGTAGTCGGCGCGCTCGGCGGGCTTGTCCGACCGCCCGAAACCGACCAGGTCGGGCGCCACGATCTGCAGCCCGGCCCCGGTCAGGACGGGGATCATGGTGCGGTAGAGGTACGACCACGACGGCTCGCCGTGCATCAGCAGGACCACGGGCGCCGAGGCGTCGCCCTCTCGCAGGTAATGGACCCGCAGGGTGCTCCCCTCGGAGTCGGCAACCTCGGCATAGTGCGGGGCGAAGCCGTATCCGGGCAGGTCGGCGAAGCGGTCGTCGGGAGTGCGCAGCGTCCTCATGCTCGCCGGAGCCTACGCCGTCGAGGCCGCCGGACGCGAGGTGCACGGCGCCGGCCGCGCCCCGTAGCCTGACATCAGCGTCACAGACGCACACTCGGTGGGGAGGGAATCACGCCATGGCCATGTCCGACGCCCAGGAGTACGACCCGTTCAGCGCCTTCGACGACGTCGTGGCCGGCACGACCCGGGATCCGTACCCCGCGCTGATCACCAAGCGGCGCGAGACGCCGGTCACCAAGGGACTGACCATCTCACCCGAGGCCCTGCCGGAGGGCTTCGACGTCGAGCCGGGGTGGATCGCCTACCGCTACGAGGACTGCTCGCGGATCTTACGCGACGCGAAGACCTTCACCTCGACCGGCTACGACGTGACGATCGGCATGGTGATGGGGCACATGATCCTCGGCATGGACGATCCCGAGCACCGCAGCCACCGCAACCTCGTGGCACACGCCTTCCGGGAGAAGGCGCTGGCGCGCTGGGAGCCCGAATTCATCGGCCCGATCATCGACCAGCTGATCGACCGCTTCGCCGCCGATGGCGAGGCCGACCTGGTGCGCCAGCTGACCTTCGAGTTCCCGGTCCGCGTCATCGCCCGGCTGCTCGGTCTGCCCGAGGAGGACTTCCCGCAGTTCCAGCGCTGGTCGGTCGAGCTCATCGGCCTGGTGGCGGACATCGACAGGGGGCTGGCCGCCTCCGAGGCGCTGCGGGAGTACTTCGCCGGCGTCGTGGCCGAGCGGAGAGCCCATCCGGCCGAGGACGTGATCAGCGACCTCGTCTCGGCCGAGGTCGACGGCGAGAGGCTCACCGACGAGGCGATCTACTCCTTCCTGCGCCTGCTGCTGCCGGCCGGGGCGGAGACGACGTACCGCTCTTCGGGCAACCTGCTCTACTTGCTCCTCACCCATCCCGAGCAGCTCGCCGCCCTGCGCGCCGACCGCTCGCTCCTGCCCCAGGCCATTGAGGAGGGTCTGCGCTGCGAGCCGCCCCTGCTGACCATCAACCGGACCACGACCTGCGAGGTGGAGCTCGGCGCCGTCACGCTCGGGCCCGGGGAGAGCATCACCCCCCATATCGGCTCGGCGAACCACGACGAGACCCGCTGGGACGACCCCGAGTCCTTCGACATCTTCCGGCCGGCCGTGCCCCACATCGCGTTCGCCCACGGGCCGCACATGTGCCTGGGCATGCACCTGGCCCGGCTGGAGACGCGGGCGTTGCTCAACCGGGTCTTCGACCGCCTGCCCGACCTGACGCTCGAGCCCGGGGACACCGACCCGCACATCCGCGGCGACGTGTTCCGGTCCCCCACCGCGCTGCCGGTCAGGTTCCGTTCCGTGGCGTGAGCCTGCCCGCCGGCCCGCCCCGCTGACTCAGTCGATCTGGCGCACCTCGACCTCGTCGCCCCGGGCGATGAGCACGCAGGTCACCATGGCAGGCGGAAACAGGCCGTGCGCGACGACGCCCGGCGCCGCGTCGAGCCTGGCCGACAGCAGTGCGGGATCGCCGACGTCGCCGTGGTAGTCGGCCAGCACGCCGCCGTCGGGTGTGGGGGGAGCGGCGCGCAGCACTGCATCGGGGAGCTCGCGCAAGGTGGCCGCCAGCCCGAAGGCCAGGAGCTCGAGCGGGACCGGGGGATGCAGCCGCATGACGGGCTTGTCGGAGGACGCGATCACCACGAAGCGATCCGCCGCCGCGGCGACGATCCGCTCCCGCGTGTGCGCCCCTCCACCGCCCTTGATCAACCAGCCGGCGGGGTCGACCTGGTCGGCGCCGTCGATGGCCAGGTCGAGGCGATCGACGTCGGTGAAGGGGCGCACGTCGAGCCCGTTGGCGGTCGCCAGCTGCGCGGTCGCCGGCGACGTGGCGGCGCAGGTGATGCGCAGGCGACGCGCGCCGAGCGCGGGCACGAGCTCGGCCACGGTCGAGCCCGTCCCCAACCCCACGTGCATCCCGTCCTCGACCAATGCGGCCGCCGCCACCGCGGCGGCGCGCTTCTCGGCCTTCAGGTCGGGATCCGTCACAGCCGGCTCGCGCTCAGCTGCGCGGGACGTCCTTCCACGGCAATTCCTTGTCGGTGCGGACGTCGCCCGGAAGGCCGAGGACCCGTTCACCGAGGATGTTGCGCATGACCTCGGAGGTGCCACCTTCGATGGAGTTGGCCCGCACCCGCAGGAACATCTTGTGCACGTCGGGCGAGCCCATCCCGACGAGGTCGGGCCGGACCATCGGGTAGCCGGCCGGGAACAGCATGGCGTCGTTGCCCAGGAGGTCCATGCACAGGTCGTACACGCGCTTGTTCTCCTCGGCGTACGCCAGCTTGGCCACCGAGCCCTCCGGACCCGGCGTCCCGGCCTTGCGCGTCTGGGCGGCGCGGGCGTTCGTCATGGACAGCGCCTCCATGCGGATGTAGCTCGAGACGAGGCGGTCGCGCAGCGCGAGCGCGTGGGCCGATTCGTCGCCCTGCCAACGCTCCTTCCAGATCCGGATCGCCTCGGCGACGGGGCCTCCGCCGCGCCGGGTGACGGCGCCGCCGATGGAGACCCGCTCGTTCATCAGCGTCGTGACCGCGACGTGCCAGCCCTCACCCTCACCGCCGATGCGGGCGCTGTCGGGCATGCGGACGTCCGTGAAGAACACCTCGTTGAACTCGGCCTCGCCGGTGATCTGGAAGAGCGGCCGCACGTCGACGCCCGGCGACTTCATGTCGACCAGGAAGGCCGTCATCCCCTTGTGCTTGGGGACATCGGGGTTGGTGCGGGCCACGATGAGCCCGAACGAGGAGACGTGCGCCAGCGTGGTCCAGACCTTCTGCCCGTTGAGCTGCCACTCTTCGCCGTCGCGCTCGGCGCGGGTCGACAGCCCGGCGACGTCCGAGCCGGCGCCGGGCTCGCTGAACAGCTGGCACCAGATCTCCTCGTTCGTGAAGAGCGGCCGGAGGTAGCGCTGCCTCTGCTCGGGCGTCCCGTGCGTGGCGATGGTGGGGGCGCACATGCCGTACCCGATGGGGTTGCGCACCCCGGCCGCCGGGGCGCCGCCCTCGTGGAGCCGGGACTGCGCCCGCTGTTGCTCTCTCGGCGAGAGGCCGAGCCCGCCGGAGCCGGGTGCGAAGTGCACCCAGGCCAGTCCGCGGTCGAACTGCTCCCCGAAGAACTCCTGGGCCGGCGTGGTACCCGGCGGGAAGTCAGCCAGCAGGTCGTCAACCAGCTCGTCGACGTTCGGACTCATGCCCGCACCCTATAGCGTGCTCTCGTGCGGGCACCTGCTGACCCCGGATCGATCGGACACCGGCAGCCGGGCCTCCGCCGCGCCGCCGTGGGGGGACCCGCACGGGCGTGACGGGATCCGTGACGCTGCCCGACGGACGGCGGCTGGCCTACGAGGAGTACGGCGTGCCGACCGGCTTCCCGGTCCTGAGCTTCCACGGTGGCCTCAGCTCCCGGCTCGACGCCGCGCCGGCGCACGAGGCCGCGGTGGCAAAGGGCGTCCGCCTCGTCTCCCCCGATCGGCCCGGCATCGGGCTCTCGACCCGCCAGCCGGGTCGCCGGCTGACCGACTGGCCGGCTGACGTGGCCCACCTCACCGAGGCGCTCGGCATCGGACGGTTCGCCGTCATGGGTTGGTCGGCCGGGGGCGCCTACGCCGCCATTTGCGCCGCCTGGATGGGCGAGGCGGTTACGGCCGCAGCGCTGCTCTCCACCGCCGTGCCGCTCGACCAGTACGGCACCACCCGCGGGCTCACGGCGGAGGACCGCGCCCTGGTGTTCCTGACCCGGAGGACACCGTGGCTGGCGGGAGCGCTCATGAAGGTGAGCATCGTCAACGCCAGCAACGCGCGGCTGCTCCGGGCGGCCATGCGCTCGTTCCCGGCCGCTGACCGCACGGTGCTCACCGAATGGGGACCGCCCGACCTCGCGTTGGCGTTCGTCCGCGAGGCCCTCCGCCAGGGAACCGAGGGTTGCGTGCAGGACTACCGGATCTTCGGAGACCCGTGGGGTTTCTCGCTCGAGGAGATTGAGGTGCCCGTCCAGATCTGGGAGGGCGGCGACGACCGGACGGGGCCTCCGGGCTACCGCACCTTCCTGCAGCGACACATCCCCCAGGCGACCGTGACGGTCGTGCCCGGCGAAGGCCACCTCTCGCTCCTGGCGCATCAGGCGCCGGCGATCTTCGCCGCGCTGCTCGGGGGTGACCACAACGCCGAGTCCACCGCCCGGTGGAACGTGGGTTAGGCGAGGCGAGGACGGGCGGGCGCCGACCTCTTGGATCTACAGCCCGCCCCAGTTGGTGATCTGCACCGGGGCCACGATCGGCGTGCCCACGTCGAGCTGGATCTGGTAGTGGTCGCCCAGGGGGAGGTCGTTGGGGTTGCCGGTGTAGATCCCGGGCTTCTTGCCCGGTGAGGTGAAGAACACCGTCACGGTCCCCGTCGCCGGTCCCACCTGGGTCGTACTGAGCGGGACGCCCCACTCGGCGAAGAACTGGCCCAGGGTGAAGCTCTGCGTCGTGCTGGGTGACTCGATGTGGATGATCCCGTCGTAGGCGTGCACGTGGAGCCAGTAGAAACAGCTTCCCGTCTCGACGAAGGGCCCGGCGGACGTGTTGACGGCCTGGAAGCCCGGGACGCCGATGCCGTAGGGGATCACCCGGGCCTTCCCGTTCACGAAGATGGTCAGGTGGGTGTGGACGTGGACCGTCACCTGCTCACCCGCCTGGCACTGGACTCCGTCGATCGTCTGGCCGGTGGCGGCGTTCAGCAACGTGGCCAGCTTCGGCCCGCTCGGGACCGGAACGGTCTCGGGACCGGGCGTGCCCGCCGGCGGCTGCACCCAGGTCGACGACATGGAGGCCGGGATCGCCTCCACGGGGACGTGGGGGTTCTTGAACTGGGGCGGGACGCTGGCGGAGCCCCCGGTCAACTGGGTGATGAGGACGACGATCAGCGCGACCACGACGACCACGCCCCCGACCCGGATACCGACTCGCACCCGCTTCTGCCGAAGCTCGGCGGCGCGCCTCTCGGCGGCGCGCTGCTGGTTCTCGGCCCTGCGCTGGGCCTTCGACTTGCTTTGACTGGTCATTGGGGCGTCAGCGTAGCGAACCAGTCCCAGCGAAAGGCATCAACGCGCTCCAGTGGCCCCGCCCATTCGGGGGAGTCCCCGCCGGCGGCCCCGAGCCCGGCGGAGGCCTGCCACAGGTCGCCGTCCACGAACGCCACCGTGATGGTGCGGCCCTCCTCGGCGTCGGCGAACTGCCACGCGCCCGCCACCCCGTGGTGCTCCACCAGGGCCGCGCCGTCGATGTGTGGGCCCACGACCACGTGGACCCCCTGCGCGGGACGGAAGGGGACGGCCTCGGGGGACACCGCCACGCGGGGTGCGGCCCAGCGGCCGACCACGGCGAAGGGGCCCGACAGCAGCGCCCGCCGCGCCGCGAAGAAGCGGTCCTCCGCGTGCAGCCGCTCGGCCAGGGCGAAGAACTCGGGCAGCACCCCCTCGTCGCGCAGGAGGTACAGCGTCATGTAGTGGAACCGCTCGAGCGGCGCGGTCGCCGCCGCCTCGGCCGACCGGCACCGGGGAGAGCGCACCCAGCGGCGGCCGAAGGAGATGCCGTCGATGGTGAACTGCTCGGGAAGGTGGTCGAGCTGGTGCCAGGCGTTGTACGCCTCATGGGCAGAGGG
Source organism: uncultured Acidimicrobiaceae bacterium (assembly GCA_963826835.1). Lineage (GTDB taxonomy): Bacteria > Actinomycetota > Acidimicrobiia > Acidimicrobiales > RAAP-2 > Bog-473. The sequence continues at coordinate 23,481 of CAWGYK010000004.1, read as the reverse complement.
ATCCGTCACCTCGGTGAAGGAGAAGAAACCCAGCACCCCGTGAGGCTACCCGCCGCCCGAATGCAAGAATCTGCGACCGATGCCGGCCACGACGGGCTTCCTCTGCGGTCTGCGGGTGCTCGACCTCAGCATCTGGCGTCCCGGGCCGTACGCGACATCGCTCCTGGTACCTCTCGGGGCGGACGTGCTGAAGGTCGAGCCACCGGGCGGCGACCCCATGCGCCACTACGCTGGCATCTTCGCCGCCGTCAACGTAGGCAAGCGCAGCCTGGAGCTCGACCTGAAGGACCCGAGCCAGCGCGGACGGGCGCTCGAGCTGGCGGCACAGGCCGACGTCCTGGTGGAGGGATTCCGCCCCGGGGCGCTCGCCCGGTCGGGGCTCGACGAGCCGGCCGTACGGGCACTGAACCCTCGGATCGTCTACTGCTCCATCTCGGGTTACGGGCAGCACGACCCGCGCGCCGCCCTCCCGGGTCACGACGTGAACTACCAGGCCTGGTCGGGAGCACTGACGCCCGAAGGCGGCGTGGCCACCGGCATCCCTCCCCTGCCGACGGCCGACCTGGCGTCCGGGCTGGCCGCTGCGTTCGGGATCTGCGCCGCCGTGCTGGGACGGGCCTCGAGCGGCGAGGGGGCCTACCTCGACGTGTCCATGACCGACGTCCTGGCCACCTGGACCGGTCCGGCCGGAGCCGGCACCGCGGGAGGGTCACGTTCCGCAGCCCCGCCCGCACCCGTGCCGGGTTACGGGCTCTTCACGACGGCGGACGGGGGGCAGGTCGCGCTGGGCGTGCTCAACGAGCAGCACTTCTGGTCGAGCCTCTGTGACGAGCTCGAGCTGCACAACGTCGCGCACCTGGACTTCGACGAACGGAGCCGTCGCGGCGCCGAGCTGCAGACCGTCATCGGCGCGGCCATCGCCACAAGGGAGCGGGACGCGCTGGTGACCCGCCTGGCCGCTGGTGGCGTGCCGGTGGCACCCGTGCTGGACCGCGCCGGCATGCTGGCGGGCGCGCCGTTCCCCGCGTTCCCCATCCGACTGCCCCTGCCCGAGACCGTACGGACCGTCCCCACGCTCGACCAGCACCGCGGTGAGGGCTTCGGTGGGCCGGGCTGAAGCCCGACCGCCCAGGGCGCCGGCTGTTACGGTCCAGCGACGCATGACACGGATCTCCGACCTCCTACGCGCCAACGAGGCCTACGCCGCGGCGCGGGCCAACGTGGCCGACCCGCGTCCGGGTCGCCACCTCGCGGTCGTCACCTGCATGGACGCCCGCATCGACGTCTTCGCCGTGCTGGGCCTGCATCTCGGTGAGGCGCACGTGATCCGCAACGCCGGAGGGCGCGTCACCGACGACGTGCTGCGCAGCCTGGCTCTCTCGAGCGGTGTCCTCGGCGTGGACACCGCATTGGTGATGCAGCACACCCAATGCGGGCTGGCCGGCGTGAGCGACGCCCAGTTGCGCGAGCTGACCGGGGCCGATTTGGGCTTCTTCCCCATCGATGACCACGCGGCGGCGCTGCGGGAGGACGTCGACCTCCTGGCCCGCACCCCCTACCTGGGCCGACTACGGGTGATCGCCGGCTTCGTCTACGACGTCGAGAGCGGTCACCTCGAGGACGTCGTGCATTGGGAGCGCCCGGGCTGAGGCCGAGCCGCAACGACAGCGGCATGGCTCCCCGCCGCTCCCCGATCAGTTGGCTGACCTGGACTCTTGGGGACGGCACCGACTCGCCCGGACAACACCGGTCGGATTACAGTTCAGCGACATCTTCGACCCGATCAACGCCTTCCCGGACGGCACGCCGAACACGTGGTGAGCCCCGACGTGTCGGCACATGCCCGGAGCCGATCCTAAGGAGCCCCGATGCCGGCCCAACCCACCTCCCTCGCAGGACCCACCCCCGGCGCAGCCCAGCGCCAGCGGAAGACGCGCGGTCGCTCGCTGCTGGCGGCGCTGGTCGTGTGCACGACTCTCGTCCCGGCGCTGCTCGCCCTGACCCCGGGGACGGCGTCGGCCGCCTACCCCGACAACCCGGCCCAGCCCGTGAACTTCGGCGACGCCGGCGACTTCGGCCCGGCGGGCGGGCTCACCTTGAACGCCCCTCCGGTGGGCATGGCCCCGACCCACGACGGTGGGGGCTACTGGATCGTGGCCTCCGACGGTGGGATCTTCAACTACGGCGACGCCCAGTTCTTCGGCTCGGCGGGGAACCTCGCGCTCAACAAGCCCATCGTCGGTATGGCCGCCACCCCGGACGGGGGCGGCTACTGGCTGGTGGCGTCCGACGGCGGCATCTTCAACTACGGCGATGCCGGGTTCTTCGGGTCGGCCGGCGGCATGCCGCTGAACCAGCCGATCGTCGGCATGGCCGCCACCCCGGACGGGGGCGGCTACTGGCTGGTGGCGTCCGACGGCGGCATCTTCTCCTACGGCGACGCGCAGTTCTACGGCTCCGCCGGCTCCCTCCAGCTCAACCAGCCGGTCGTCGGCATGGCCGCGGCACCGGGCGGCGGCGGCTACTGGCTCGTCGCCTCCGACGGCGGGATCTTCAACTACGGCATCGCCCCGTTCCTCGGCTCCATGGGCGGCACCACGCTCAACGCCCCCATCGTCGGCATCGCCGGCACGGGGAGCGGCTACTGGTTGGCGGCCAGGGACGGTGGGGTCTTCAACTTCGGCACCCCCTACCTCGGCTCCATGGGCGGACAGTCGAACCCGAACCCGATCCGCGCCATCGCGGCCACCCCTTCGGGACAGGGCTTCTGGCTGCTGCCGACGAGTCCCCCGCCCGTGCCACCGACGATCGGGCCGGGAGCGAGCGGGGCCGCGGTGTCGGTCCTGCAGCAGCAATTGCTCGCGCTGGGCTACTGGGTCGACACGACGAACGGCTCCTTCGACGACAGCACGGAGCAGGCCGTGTGGGCGCTGCAGAAGGCGGCGAACCTCCCCCGCGACGGCGTCGTGGGGCCGGCCACCTGGGGCGCGCTGGAGGCGGGCGTCGTCCCCCAGCCGCTGCCGGAATCGGGGTACGCGATCCAGATCGATCTCGAGGACGACCTCATCATGGTGGTGAACAACGGCAAGCTCGAATGGACGCTGAACACGTCCACCGGGGGGGGCTACACGTACACCGAGGACGGCTCCACCGACGTGGCGATCACCCCCACCGGCGTGTTCAACACCTTCCGCGTGGTGGACGGGACGGTGACGGACTCGCTCGGCACCCTGTACCGGCCGCGGTTCTTCTACGAGGGCTACGCCATCCACGGCGACTCCTCGGTCCCGCCCTACCCGGTGTCACATGGTTGCGCCCGCATCAGCAACGAGGCCATCGACTGGATATGGGCCAACAACATCGACCCGATCGGCACGACCGTCTGGGTCTACTGACGGGCACGCTCGTGCGGGCCGACGCCACAGCGCCGGCCGGCTCGGGCTAAATGTCGTAGTACAGCATGAACTCCCAGGGGTGCGGCCGCAGCCGCACGGCGTCGATCTCGTTGGAGCGCTTGTAGTCGACCCAGGTCTCGATCAGGTCATCCGTGAACACCCCGCCCACCTTGAGGTAGTCCTGGTCGGCCTCCAGTGCGTCCATCGCCTCCTCCAAGGAGGACGGGACCTGCCCGATCTTGGCCAACTCCTCGGCCGGCATGTCGAAGAGGTCCTCGTCCACCGGGGAGGGCGGCTCGATGCGGTTCGCCACGCCGTCGAGACCGGCCATCAAGATGGCCGAGAAAGCCAGGTACGGGTTGCAGCTGGGGTCCGGGCACCGGAACTCGACCCGCTTGGCCTTGGGGCTCGGGGAGTAGACGGGGATGCGACAAGCCGCGGAGCGGTTCCGCTGGGAGTAGACGAGGTTGACCGGTGCCTCGAAGCCGGGCACGAGGCGCTTGTACGAGTTCGTCGTCGGCGCCGCGAACGCCAACACCGAGCGGGCGTGCGCAATGATCCCGCCGATGTACCACCGGCCGAGGTCCGACAGGCCGGCGTAGGTGCCCTCCTGGTGGAACAGCGGCTCGCTGCCGTTCCAGAGCGACGAGTGCACGTGCATGCCCGACCCGTTGTCGTCGAAGAGGGGCTTCGGCATGAAGGTCGCCGTGTAGCCGGCCTGGTTGGCCACGCTCTTGACGACGTACTTGTACAGCATCAGCTTGTCGGCCATTTTCAGCAGCGTGTCGAAGCGCATGTCGATCTCGGCCTGTCCGGCGGTGCCCACCTCGTGGTGCTGCACCTCGATCTCGATGCCGAGCCGCTCCATCGTCAGGATCATCTCTGAGCGCAGATCCTGAAAGTGGTCCATCGGGGGCACGGGGAAGTAGCCCTCCTTGTAGCGCGGCTTGTAGCCGAGGTTCGGCATCTCATCGGTGCCCGAGTTCCAGATGCCCTCGATGGAGTCGACCTGGTAGAAGGCGGAGTGCTGGTCCTGGCCGAAGCGCACGTCGTCGAAGATGAAGAACTCCGCCTCGGGCCCGAAGTACGAGGTGTCGGCGACCCCGGTCGTCTTCACGTGCTCCTCCGCCTTCTTGGCGACGTACCGCGGGTCCCGGCTGTAGGGCTCCAGGGTCAGCGGGTCGTGCACGAAGCAGTTCAGGTTGAGCGTCTTGTGCTGGCGGAAGGGGTCGATGACCGCGGTCGAGGGATCGGGCAGCAGGATCATGTCCGATTCGTGGATCTGCTGGAAGCCCCGGATGGACGAGCCGTCGAATCCGTAGCCTTCGCTGAAACCCTCCTCCGTCAACCCGTGCGCGGGCACCGAGAAGTGCTGCATCAATCCCGGCAGGTCGCAGAACCGCAGGTCGACGACCTCGACCCCCTCGTCCTTCATGAGGCGAACCACCTCGGCTGGGCTGCGGTCTTGCATGTCCGGTCTCCCTCTGCGAGCTGGTCGAGCAGCCTGGAGATGCCGCCCGACGCCAATGCGATGAGATGGAATTAACACAGTGCCGGACACGAATGCGCAGCTGGGAGGCCGAGTTCATCAACTTTTCACAGTGGCGGCCCAGGTTGGACCACCGATCGCCCACGCCCGGTCGAGCCTCCGTAGGCTCGGTGCGTGATGGCCTACACGAGGGGACTGCACGAGGTGGCCGACGGCGTCTGGGCCTACCTGCAGCCCGACGGCGGCTGGGGCTGGTCCAATGCCGGATTGATCGCCGGGGGCGGCGGCGCCCTGCTGGTGGACACCCTGTTCGACCTGCGCCTCACGGCCGAGATGCTGGAGGAGATGCGTCGGAAGACGCCGTCCGCCGAGCGCATCGACACCGTGGTGAACACGCACGCCAACGGCGACCACTGCTACGGCAACGCGCTCCTCGGCGGATCCGAGATCATCTCCACGGCCCGCTGTGCCGAGGAGATGCTCCAGCTGCCTCCCTCCACGATGGCCGCCATGATGCGCTCTGCGGACTCCCTTGGCCCGGCCGGCCGGTTCCTCGGGCGCATCTTCGCCCCGTTCTCCTTCGATGACGTGCCGCTCGTCGTACCGACCCGCACGTTCCAGGGACAGCTCGACCTCCGGGTCGGGGGCCGACGGGTGACGCTGCTCGAGGTGGGACCCGCCCACACCGCCGGGGACGCCGTCGTCCATCTGCCCGACGAGGGCGTCGTCTTCACGGGCGACATCCTCTTCCACGGCGGCCACCCGATCGTGTGGTCCGGGCCGGTGGCCAACTGGCTCGCGGCCTGTGACCGAGTACTGGCGCTGCATCCCACGGTCGTCGTCCCCGGGCACGGGCCGCTGGCCACGCCGGAGGCCCTCGAGGACCTGAAGGGGTACTTCGAGCTCCTGACCCGTGAGGCGAAGGTGCGCTTCGACGGGGGCATGACGCCGCTGGACGCGGCGCGGGACATCGATCTGGGCCCGTACGCGGGCTGGAGCGAGGCCGAGCGCGTCGTGGCCAACGTCCACGCCCTCTACCGCGACTTCGGGAGCGAGGCGCCGGCTGACGCCCTCACCCTCATGGGCGAGATGGCCGTCCTGGCGGGCTGACTCTCGCAACCCCCGATGCGGTAGAGGGGCTCCCGGCAGGGGGACCCCACGTCGGGGACCACGACTGCCGTCCTCCGTTTCGGGTAGACAACCGGGAGTGGAGACGCGCACGGCCCCACCGCTGATCGGAGGCCGCTACCGCATCGACGGCCTGCTCGGCGAGGGCGGGATGGGCAGGGTCTTCGACGCCTTCGACGAGCGGTTGGGGCGACGGGTGGCGGTCAAGATCCTGCGGCCCGAGACACGTGCTCTGCCCGGCATGCGGGAGCGCTTCCAGCAGGAAGCGCTCATCGCGGCGCGCCTCATCCACCCCAACATCGTCGCCGTTCTCGACTTCGGCGAGGACCACTCGTCGAGCTACCTCGTGATGGAGCGGCTCCCGGGGAGCACGCTGCGCGACGAGATCATCGCCCGGGCTCCCCTCTCGCAGCAGCGGGTCACGCGGGTCACGGGCGAGACGCTGGGAGCCCTGGCGGCCGCCCACGCATTCGGGGTGCTGCACCGCGACATCAAGCCCAGCAACATTTTGCTGCAGGTGGACGGCCACACGAAGATCACCGACTTCGGGATCGCCAAGAGCTTCGACGCCCGGCTGGAGCCGGACCCGGTCAGCGACGACGCGACGATGACCGGCATCGTGCTCGGCACTCCCGGATACCTGGCCCCCGAGCGGCAGTACGGTCGCCCGGCCACCGTGCAGTCGGACCTCTACTCGGTCGGTGCCGTGATGGTCGAAGCGATCACCGGACGCCGTTTCGATCCCGGGAACGTCCCCGCCGAGGGACTCCCGCCCCCCTTCCGCGACGTCGCCTGCCGCGCGCTCGCCCCCTCTCCCCAGGACCGGTTCACGTCGGCGAGCGAGATGCTGCAGACCTTGCAGGCCTCTTCGACCGTCGCGGCGCCGATGACACGGCCGGCGCGGGTGCAGACCGCGGCGGCGACCGTCAGCGGTCCGGCGCGCCCTCCCGTGGCATCGGGCACCGCGCTCCTCACCACCCCCCGGGCTGCTCCGCCCCGGCCCCGACGCGGCCGCGCCCGGCGTCGGGGCCTGATCGCCCTGGCGGCCGTGCTGGCCCTCGTCGTCACCCTCTTCGTCCTGCTGGAGAATTTCAGCCAGCCGACGGGGCCGGCGGCGTCTGCGCCGAAGCTCCTGGCGGCGCGCCCACCGACACGGACGGACCCCGAAGGTTCGGCCATCAAGGCCCTGGCGGCGTCGTTGGCCGACGGAGGACTGCCGGGGGACGTGGCGTTGGCCGACGCGCTCGACACCACGGCGGCAGAGGGCCCGGGGGCGAGCCGTGAGGCTGCGGCAGAGCAGGCGCTCTCTCTCGCCCAGGTCCTGCTCGACGGTGGCGGCATCACCTCTGGGCAGTACCAGGACGCCGTCAACGTCTTGCAACCGACCGGGGCGACCGTGCCGACGACGGAGACCGTGCCCACGACGCCCCAGACCTCCGTCTCACCCTCCCCGCTCGGGCCGTTCCTCTTGGGCCGCGGTGACGATCACGGGAACGGGAGCGGGAACCGGAATGGGGGCGGCGGGCAGGGGTAGCGTGCGAGCCCTCCGTCATGACGGGGCTACCCTGCGTCGCCGAGGAGAAGAGGGACCACCGAGATGAGCACACGCCGCAGGAGCTGCCGACGGTGAGCGGGCCCGGGGGGTCTCCCGCTTCGGCCACGGACTTCGACGCCGATGCGCTGCGCGAGAAGTACCGGATGGAGCGCGACAAGCGGATGCGGACGGATGGGAACGCCCAGTACGTCGAGGTGGCCGGACAGTTCGCGGACTACCTGCACGACCCCTACACGGATACCGTCGAGCGTCCATCTCTCGTCGACGACGTCACCGTGGCGGTCGTCGGCGGCGGGTTCGCCGGGCTCATCACGGGTGCCCGGCTCAGGCAGGCGGGCATCGACGACTTCCGCATCATTGAGAAGGGCGGCGACTTCGGGGGCACGTGGTACTGGAACCGGTACCCGGGGGCACAATGCGACGTCGAGTCCTACGTGTACCTCCCGCTCCTCGAGGAGACCTCCTACGTCCCGAGCGAGAAGTACGTCCGGGCCCCCGAGATCCTCGAGCACTGCCGCCGCATCGCACACCGCTTCGAGCTTCACGAGCGCGCGTGCCTGTCCACCGAGGTCACGGCGATCGCCTGGGACGCCCCGCGCCGGCGCTGGGTCGTCCACACCAATCGGGGTGACCGGCTGTCCGCTCGCTTCCTCGTCATGGGCAATGGACCACTGCACCGGCCCAAGCTCCCCGGCATCCCGGGCATCGAGGACTTCCGCGGTCACGCGTTCCACACCAGTCGGTGGGACTACGGGTACACGGGGGGCGATTCGAACGGGAACCTGCACCGCCTCGCCGACAAGCGTGTCGGGATCATCGGCACCGGGGCCACCGCCGTCCAGGTCGTTCCCCACGTCGCCGCCTTCGCCGACGAGCTCTACGTCTTCCAGCGCACACCGTCGTCGATCGACGTCCGGGCGAACCGGCCGACGGATCCGTCGTGGGCCGCCTCGCTCCAGCCCGGGTGGCAACGCGAGAGAATGGAGAACTTCACCCTCCTCACTTCGGGCGGCTTCGCCGAAGAAGACCTCGTCATGGACGGCTGGACCGACATCATCGGGAAGCTGGTCACGAGGCTCCGCGACCGGTCACCGGGGTCCGAGGGCGACCTGGCCAGCATCCTCGAGCTGGCCGACTTCGAGAAGATGGAGCAGATCCGTTCGCGGGTGGACACGATCGTCGCGGATCCGGCGACGGCGGACGCCTTGAAGCCGTGGTACCGGCAATTCTGCAAACGCCCCTGCTTCCACGACGACTACCTGCAGGCGTTCAACCGTCCCAACGTCTCCCTCGTGCACACCGACGGACGGGGGGTCGATGCGATCACACCGGAGGGGGTGATCGTCGGCGACCGGGAGTACGCGGTCGACTGCCTCATGTACGCCACCGGATTCGAGGTCGGCACCGACTACACGCGACGGGCCGGCTACGACGTCGTCGGCTCCCGCGGCGCATCTCTCTCCGAGTACTGGCGGGGAGGGATGCGTTCACTGCACGGGATGCATGTGCACGGGTTCCCCAACATGTTCGTCCTCGGTCACACCCAGGGCGGTTTCACGGTCAACTACCCCCACCTCCTCGAAGAGTCGAGCGGACACCTGTGCCACATTGTGCGCTACGCCATCGACCACGACCTCTCGACGGTGGAGGCGACGGCCGAGGGCGAGGACGACTGGCTGGCGACCCTGGTCGAGTCGGCTCGGGACATCCGCTCCTTCCAGGAACAGTGCACCCCGGGCTACTACAACAACGAGGGTCAGCCCGCCATGGGGGGATTCCTGGGGAGCTCCTACGGGAACGGCCCGATGCCCTTCTTCCAGCTCCTCGCCGACTGGCGTGACGCAGGGAGGTTCACCGGACTGGAGCTGCGGGCCTAGCCCTTGGCGTCGAGTCCCGTCATGGCCCGGAAGTCCGACGTGGAGTTCAGGTGGGGAAAGGGCTCGGACGGCTCCTCGATCCCGAGGGCGGCGCACAACGGCCCCCATCCGTCACCCGGATGCCACTCGACCAGTCGCCTCGTGGACGCCACGGCCCGAACGCGGGCGTTGTGCTCATCGTAGGCGGCCTTGGCGCGCTCGCCATCGTGCCAGTGGGGCGTGAAGCGGCGCTCGATCAGATCCTTGATCATCACCAGCTCCTCGGCGCCCGCCGGGTCGCCCGGCGGTGCCCCACGGTCCAGCACGGCGAAGATCGTCTCCGAGGCGCTCTTCCACCATGCGTCGGCGTCGCGCACGGACAGCACGATCACGGCCTCGGGGGCGGCATCGCTCAGCTCTCGCCAGAAGGCCGCCGCGGGCCAGTCCACGGTGGCGCGGTAGGGAGCCAGGAAGGCCGCCCAGTCCACCTCCTCGCCACGCACGGCGGCGGCCCACGTGTTGCGCTGGTCGGGCCGGCCGAAGACTTCGACCATGTGATAGCAGGGGCCGCCGAGCAACTGCTCGAACGCCACCTTCAGTGAATGCGTACCGGTACGCCCGAGTCCTGCACCAACCACTTGGAGTGCCATGCCCCCGTTTACCACAACGGACCGACGAAGTCCCGGGTTCCTGAGACCACACGACGGACCCGGACCGGCGACCCGTCGCCGCGGCGGAAGTCTGGGAGGATAGACAACCGGAGCAAGTAAGGGAGTCAAGGTGCGTCACCACCGGCTGAAAAGGCGAGCGGCCTGGGTGCTGTTGTCGCTGAGCTGTGCACTGGCGGGCACTATCGGAGGTTCGAGCGCGGCGCACGCAGCCACGAAGTCACCGACGTACTACGTGTCACTGGGCGATTCCTATTCCGTTGGCTACCAGCCGGGACTCGGCGCAACGCCGGGCTACACGACGGTCGTGGCGAGGTCGACGCGCATGACGCTGGTCAATTTCGGGTGCGGCGGAGCGACGACGGCATCGCTGATCTCCACTGTCGGCTGCCCGGACGTCCTGCCCCATACCGCGGGTGCCGTCAGCTACCCGACCACGACGCAGGCGGCTGCGGCCGAATCGTTCCTCACCGCCCACCGTGGGCACATCGGCCTCATCACGGTGTCCATCAGTGGCAACGACGTCACCGCATGCGCAACGCAGGCCAACCCCATTTCCTGCGTGTCGAACGCCGTCGCCAGCATCACCAAGAACGTCTCGAGCCTGGCGACGGCCCTGCGGACCGCTGCCGGCCCTGGGGTCCCGCTCATCGGCCTGACATACCCAGACGTCATCCTCGGCGCCTACGTGTACCCGAAGCAACCACCCCCGGCCGGCGCCGTGTCCTTGGCCAAGCTCTCGGTGGTGGCATTCAAGTCTCTGATCAACCCGGCACTGGCAAAGGCATACGCAACGGGCAACGGGAGTCTCGTCGACGTGACCAGTGCGACCGGCGCGTACATTCCCCTCACCAAGACGGTCCGCGACGGGTCCTACGGTACGGTCCCGGTCGCCGTGGCAAACGTCTGCAGCCTGACGTGGTTCTGCGCACAGGGGAACATCCACGCCACCACGAAGGGGTACACCCTGATCGGCAGACTCGTCGTCGCCAGATACGCCGTGCTGCGCCGCGGCTGATTCGGTCCAAGGTGACGCCGTCGGCACGTCGTTCGCAAGGGTGTCACGGCGTGGTCACGGAACGGCGCCCAGCTCGCGCAATTCGAAATGCATTTGTAACCCAGCTCGCGGCTGGGGCACAGGAGTCACCCGTATGCTTGAGTCCAGCGCGAACCGGCCGGCGCCCCCATCCTCCCCAAAACCCCCCGGAGGCGGCGCCGGCCGGAATCGCGTCCGGCACAATATCCGAGACCACCATCGTCGTGACCGCGGGTGGACCGTCGTCGAGCCCGTGGGCCTCTGCCGGTCACAGCCCGGTCGCCGTCACGGGGATCACCTGAATGATGTCGCTCCGGTAGCGGCGCTCGGCGATCCGCCAAGCTCCCTGGCGGCTCGACCAAAGATCGAGGTAGCGACCTCGCGCCACAATGTCGTTGCCCCCTGCCCGTACGCAGGCGGTCACGTAGCTCTCGCTGGTGGCGACGGGGCCGTCGGCGTCTATCAGAACGTTTGAGATCTGATGGGATGTGGCCTCGCAGGACCGGTGCGTCTCGAAGATCCACGTCATCAGATCCGCTGCCCGCCCGTCGAAGATCTCTTCGTAGTGGGCTCGAGCGTCGCGGTGCCAGACCTGCCACCAAGACTCTTCGTCAATGCGGTCCACGGCCACGCAGTATCGAGAGAGGGCTTCGGTGATCGCTTGCCTGGCGGCGAGGCCCGCCACCGGATCAGACATGGTATTGCTCATGGCGCCCACCTCTTCTTCGCTCGGTGCCTCGTGTCGACGCGGACTGTAGCGGGCGCGTAGCCTTCTCCGTCGTGGACTTTGCCGATCGCTACGGTCCGTGGGCGGTCGTGGCCGGGGCCTCGGAGGGGGTGGGAGCATCGGCGGCCCGGGCGCTCGGCCAACGCGGGGTCAATGTGGTCCTCGTCTCCCGACGGCAGTCAGCGCTCCATGAAGTGGCCCAGACGGTGCCTTCGTCGACGCGAGCAGTGGTGCTCGATCTGAGTGAGCCCCGTGCTGGGAGCGAGCTCATGCGAGCCACTGCGGACCTCGAGATCGGTCTCTTGATCTACAACGCCGGGGCCGACCCCAACATGTCGCCGTTCTTGGACAAACCGCTGGACGTGTGGCAGGCGATGCTGACGCGCAACTGCACGACCGTCATGGCGTCGGCACATCACTTCGGCGGCCTGATGGCGGAGCGGGGCCACGGTGGTCTTGTCCTCGTCACATCGGGAGCAGCATGGGCGGGTGGCGCGCGCCTGGCGGTCTACGGCGCCTCCAAAGCCTTCGACCTCATCCTGGCCGAGTCCCTTTGGGCGGAGCTGGAGCCGTCCGGGGTCCACGTGCTCGCGATGGTGCTGGGGCAGACCGACACGCCCGCCCTCCGTGCGTTGCTCGGCGATCGAGAGGTCGACGGCCTGGCCGATCCCGATGATGTCGCTCGTGACATGCTGGACAACTTGGCCAACGGGCCCACCTGGCCACCCGACCCGTCTCCGCTCGGTTCGATCCCTCGTCGGATGGCCGTCGAGCTGATGACCCAGGGTTCGGCCAGCATCTTCGGACCAGCCTGATCGGTTCTCCGGGACGGCCGACCCCGGCTTGGGTCCCCTGAAGGCACCCCAGCGAGGCAGAGGCTTCCCCATTGCAACGAAGAGCGTGACGGCTGCCTGACTTACCTCGGAGGCGGACTGAGCGCGCTTCGGAGGCCCGCCTCCAGGTCGCCGTGGGAGAAGGCAAAGCCGCTCGATTCGAGGACTTCGGGCCGAACCCGGGCACTCGTGAACAGCAGCGCGTCGGCGAGCTCGGTTCCGAGCAACACCCTCGGGCCGAACATGGGCACGGGGAGCAGAGTGGGTCGCGAGAGCGCACGGCCGAGGACAGCGGTGAACTCGCGGTTGGTGACGGGGGTCGGGGCGGTCAGGTTCACCGGCCCCCGCACGTCGTGCTCGAGCAGCCATTCGATCGCCCGGATCTCGTCATCGAGAGCGATCCAGCTCCACCATTGGGCCCCGGATCCGAGCCTTCCCCCGAGGCCGACCTTGAACAGTGGGAGCAGCTTGGGGAGCGCGCCTCCCTGGCTACTCAGCACGATGCCCGTGCGAACACACGCCACCCTGACACCAGCCTCTGTGGCAGGGGCGGTCTCGGCCTCCCAGCGCGCGCAGAGCGATGCCAGGAAGTCGTCCCCGAGGCGACTCTTCTCCGTCAGGGCTTCGTCGCCCCGGTCTCCATAGATCCCGATTGCCGATCCGCTCACCAGCACCTCGGGCCGTCGATCCAGAGAGGCGAGTGCGCCGGCGAGCACCGCGGTGGAGCGAGTGCGGCTGTCGACGAGAACCTGTTTGCGGGAGTCGCTCCAACGGCGGTCACCGATACCTGCTCCGGCGAGATGGACCACCGCGTCGGCACCTTCGAGGCTGCGGGCATCGATCGTGCCGGCCTCGGGATCCCAGTGCAGGGCTTGCTCACCGGGTCGAACCTGTCGGCGCACGACTCTGACCACGTCGTGGCCGTTCCCCGTGAGAAGGGAGCACAGGTTCCGGCCGATGAGGCCGCTCGATCCCGTGACCACAACCCGCATGGGCCCCGAGCTTAGGTGCGCGCTCCGAGCCGCAAGATGTGACTGCTCGACGCCGCCCGTTTGCCCCGCACGCAGGCACGAGATCTTCTCCTCGCGGGCATGCGTTGCCTGGCCGGCCATGTGAGACAGGTCGCTGATCGCGCCAGGGTGATACCGCCCCGCGCATCCACCGCCGGCGAAGGGCTCACCCTTCTCTCTCGCCCTGAGGCTGGGCTTCAACGAGCGAGTGGACCGCCAGCCAGCTCGTCCCGGGCAACGTGTCGATAAGCCGGTGCGTCACGTGCGCTCGGAGCAGCACCCAGTCGCCGGCCACCAGATCGAGACGTTCGCCGCCGACTTCCAGCACGGCCCCACCGTTCAGCACGACGACCCACTCGTCGTGATCTTGGTGGTAGTCAAGAGGCGAAGGGAGTTCGCCGCTCAGGATCTGCTGAACGACCGCGCCACCGAGCCGAGCGATCTCCTCGTTCTTTTCTCCAATGGACGGCGCCTCCGCCGACGGAAGAAGCCGGCCGTGGAGAACTCGGGTCATTTGAGCAGCTCACAGGGATCGAACGAACGAGCCGTCACCTTAGTTGTGCCGAGGCGTGCCACCGCCCCGACGACGTTCGAGGGCCGTCGGACCCGGGAGCGCTATCCTCTCGGGACCAAGGGCCGTTAGCGCAGTCTGGTAGCGCACTTCCTCGACACGGAAGGGGTCAGAGGTTCAAGTCCTCTACGGCCCACCACCCATGTGCCCTCAGGAGTCCTTCGTCACAGATCGCCCCTGAGCCCGTCGCGGCACCCTCCTGATGCGGCGGCCTGGGGTACCCGGCGGACACACCCGCGAAGGAGGAGTCGTCAGGACCGCTGGGCCAACGACCGGGCGTGGACCGTGTCGTGGATGAGCATGAACCGCATCGACCAATACCCGGGTCGTGGCTCGGGAAGCTCGTGCCGGGACCAGAAGACCCCAGCCAACGTCACGGCGGCGGCGGCGAGCCAGACGATCGCCCCGACGGCCAGGACCCAGGGTGTGGATCCGAGGAACATCACGATGAGGCCCGCGATGGCGACGGCGAGCGCGACGTACCCCCCTCGGAGGGCCCAGACGGCCATTCTCCAGTGTCGGTTGTTTTGCAGCTCCGGCGGCTCGTCCATGCCAGGGATTGTCCCACCGTCACCGGCGTCGGCGTGCCGGCACGGTGCCGTACGATGCCGGGAAGACCTCAGCGATGCAGGAGGACGCGAGAGATGAGCGAGGCAATGGGCCTCGGGGGTACCCGAGCCATGACCCGGGACCGCAGCCTCACTCTCTTTGGCCAGACGATGGCCTACGTCGCGGCGACGGCCGGGCTCTTCGCCCTCGGCGCCTACGCCGGCCGCAACCTCTCCGAGTCGCTCGGGTGGATCTGGTTCATCGCGGCCATCGCCTGCCTGTTCGCCATGAACTTCACGGCTCGGCGCTCGGTCCCCGCCACCTCGCTGCTTCTCGGCGCGTTCGGCGTTCTGATGGGTCTGGCCACGGCACCCTTGCTCGTCTACTACGCCGCGACCGACCCCGCGATCCTCTGGCAGGCGGGCGGGGCCACGGCGTTGTTCATCGCAGGCTTCGGGACTGCCGGCTACGTCATCCGGCGCGATCTGACTGCTCTGGCGAGAGTCGCGCTCGTCGCCCTGCTGGCCCTCATCATTTTCGGCATCGTGCTCATCTTCGTGCACATCCCTCAAGGGACGCTCATCTACGCCGTTCTCGGCCTGGCCATCTTCGCCATCCTCACGATGTTCGACTTCCAGCGCCTCCGACGCTCGAAGGACATCGCTTCGGCCCCACTGATGGCGGCGTCGATCTTCCTCGACATCTTGAATGTGTTCCTGTTCTTTCTCCGCATCTTCGGGTCGAACTGACCCTCCCATGCGGGACCCGAGCGAGTTCGGAGGTCATGTGTGAGCGACGTGGGTTCGAATGTGTCAAAACGTGAACCGGTCTTTCGCCACCTGGACGATCGAGACGTACCGTGGCAGCAGGTTCGCGCCGTCCGGTTGGCCGATGGCACCGTTGCTTCGGTATGGGAGAAGTGGCTGGCCTTCTCTGCCGACCCGCAGTATCTGTCGCTCTACGCCCGGTGGGATCCCGGTGTCCTCCAACGGCGACACGGTCATCTCAGCCCGCATGTCGTCATGGTCCTCGAGGGCGAGATCGTTTGCGGCGACAGGCGATGCCCGGTCGGCACTCATATCGAGCTTCCTCAGGGAGCTGCCTTCGGACCCTTCGAGGCGGGACCCGATGGAGCCGTGCTCTTCGAGGTCATGATGGGTGACCCCCGAGGCTGGGGGGACGATCCCGCATCGTTCGAGCGCCTGCTCGAACTGCGCGGTGCTGAGGCACTTCCAGATCCGCCGATCGAGTTACCGCCATGGCTCGAGGACCTTCGGGGGCGATGGGTGGCCGATTGAGCAGCAGTCACGCCTGCTTGCTTTGGTCGCCAAGCTGGGGCTCGCGATCCTCGACAGAGACCAACCTCGGCAGCAGCAAGGTTTGGCTCAGGGGGGTAGCAGACCATGGATGAGACGCCCACATTGCGCCCCGAGCCGGCGGGGGGGCACCCAGGTCACCGAGGAACGGCGCGGCTTCGACCCCGTTACGCGGTGTCGGTGTCGACGATCAGGACGTCGCAGTGGCAGCTGTGAGCAACCGTGTTGGGCACGCTCCCTTGGACGAAACGCTTCATGCCGCTCATGCCCCTGTTGCCGACGACGACCAGGTCGGCAGACACGTTCTCCGCCGTGCCAAGAAGGGCCTTCGCCGCATCCCCGCCTGGATTGTGGACCTTGAGAGAAACCCCCTCGGCTTCCGCGTCGGCGGCGAGTTGTGACCGGATCTTCTCGGCTTCTTCACGCATGGTGTTCACCTGGTCCTGCCCCGCCCGCGAGTCGCTGAATCCGACAGTCACGGCCGGGTGAACCACATTGACGGCGTGCAATTCAGCCCCCGACACCTTGGCCAATGCCAAAGCCGCCCTCACGGCCACACCCGCTCGATCCGAACCGTCCGTACCTACCACGATGACCTTGTACATGGGGGACACTCCAGTTTCATTCCGAATCTGCCACGCCCAACACTAGATCCACCTGCGCAGACGTGCTCGTGCCTCGTGACGTTGCGCCGGTGAAGCCACGGGCTGGGACACCTTCGTCGTCACACGGGAGAGCGCTCTTCGCCGCCGCATGGAGGGGTCAGAGGTTCAAGTCCTCCACGGCCCACCAGTAGGCCGCCGCCACTCTGGTCCATCTTCAGAGCATCCCCCAGGACGTCTGCTGGCTCGTCTCGAGCGCTTCGTGCGGGCCGCCGAGGAACCGGTGGCGGACCGTATGCAGTCGACCTGTGACCGCTGCGGTCCTGGCGAAGGAGGCATGGGGCTGGGAATAGGTGCGCGTTGGCTGCTTCGGCGGGGTCGTCTCGCGTCATCCCCCCGATGGCGGCCACGCTTCGCGCCTGCCAGAATGGGAGGCGGCACGCAGGGGTCCCCGCCTGACCCCCGACGAGGTGGGTTCACGCCAAGGCCCGCCGATTGAGTGCCAATCGCGAGGCGACCCCGGTCCGCGTTATCGGACCGGGGTCGCCTCGTATCCATCGGTTCTTTGGGCTCTCGGGTTGAACGCCCTGCGGGCGTGGCGGCGCCGGACGGCGAGAAGGAGGTCCCGGGGGCTCGCGACGATGGGGCGGTGCCGGCATGAACCTCGAGGAGATCGCGGAGCTGCTCGGCCACATTTCGACGCCCATCCTCGAAGCGCACGACCGGCGTCACCGCGTCCGCGAGTCGTTCGGACGTCACCTCCAGCACGCCGAGGAGTCTTCGGCTGAACTCGCGCACGGGGTTGCTGGACAAATTCGCGCACGAGCGCCGGCCGAATCGAGAGAGCGCATATCTGCTCGTCGTGGTGGTGGGGAGAGAGGAGCGCGGCCGCCCGAACGAGGGCAAAAGGGCCGCGCGGGGCGGAGCAGCACGGCGGCGGCGGGCGCCACCCGGGAAACGGAGGGGAGGCGGCGCGGGGGGTTTATGACGGCCCCAAGAACCAACGGAGCCCTAGCCCCTAACGCACGACTGGCACGACTGGGACACCCAGTTGTCTCGCAGTCCGGTTAGGTGTCCCGCCATCCGATGACGGTCACCATGCGTTGTTGAACCGGATCGGCGCCCAGGTCGTGATCCGGAAAGTACGTGTGATCCGAGAACGAGGTGCTGAACTGATCAAACCCGAGGCGTCGAAGCATCCGGTGGATCGTCTCCGGCGTAAACGTCCACCAGCCGTTCTCATTCTCGAATGGAGCAAAGCACATTTGATTCAGGTCAACTGACACATCTTGGACAGGTTCAGTGACGATGATTCTGCGACGGGTCCGTTGGGCCGCTTCTTGCAGCGCCGCAAATGGATCACGGAGATGGAGGAGAATGGCACCGAACACTGACGTGTCAAACATTCCGAAGTCCCCCGGGAGCGCATAGATGTTGCCGTACGCGATCTTGGCCATCGACTTCCGATCTCGGTGTTGTAGCCACCAGGAATTCTGAACCCGAGAGAAGTTGTCCATCTGAGCGTGCTTCTGGATCAGCGGATCGATACCAGGCATCGGCAAGATGTCCGCACACGCGTCGAAACCGACATCGAAGCTCACTACCTCTGCCCCCTCGTCCTCCATGAAGAAGGTCAGGGCGCCAGAGGCCGGTCCTAGTTCGAGCACCCGCTCCCCAGAGATATCGGCCCCGCCCAGGTAGAGGTGCTCCCGGCCGCGGAGATCCCAGGGTCCCGGAATAACGAGTCCATTGGAAAGCTCAGTGGCATGATAAAAGAAGCAATCGTCTAGTTCGATTGCTCTCCATTGAAACTTGAGATTCTCCTGAAACGACCGGTCAAGCTGCCCCAGGTACTGATCAGGCGGAAACGCCGGCCACCAAAGTCCCTTACCCGTGATTCCTGTGCGGTAGCACCACCTTCGAAGTTCAGCACCTGCGAGTGCGTGGTAAGTGCCGATTGAGTCGTCGGGTGCCGTGTAGTCCCGCCGGGACCAGGCAAGCGATACCGACCGAATCTGCCTCAGTACGTTCCGCCGAATCCGCCGCAACTCATTTGCTGACGCTGATTGACGGGTCTTGAAGGTTGCCATGGAGGGCACGCTACCGGCAGCGGTTCTGCGACCTTCGTCGTTCATCCCAAGGACTTTTACGATGCAGGCGACACGGTCGTCGTCGAAGGGCGCTACTCGGGGACCTTCAAGGCCACGGGCAAGAGTTTGGACACGCAGATGTGCCACGTATTCAAGGTTCGTGACGGCAAAATCACTAGCTTCCAGCAGTTCGTAGACACGGCGCAGATGCAAGATGTGATGGGCGCCCGATGGCGCCGAGGGCTGAGACACAACTTCTGGGACTGCCCCCGAACGCCATCGGGGCATCGGGACGGTGGGACAGTCCGGCCCGTCGGAGGCATGGCTAGTGCCCAGATGGGAAGGGCTACAACATCCTCGATGCCGAGGGCCAGGTGTTCACGTACGGGGACGCCGACGGTGGCGTGGGGAACGGGCCAGTGGGAGCCGCCGGGGGTTTCAACCCGGCTACGGCAATCTTCGCCACTTCGGATAACGGCGGCTACTGGGTGGCAGACGCCCTGGGCAAGGTCTTCACATTCGGCGACCCCCCCAACGACGGGGACATGTCGAGCACCAAGCTCAACGGGCCGATCATCGCGGCCAGCGGGTCCTAACCGCGACCCGAGACCCAGATGTTGTCGGTTGGATGGTCCCCCGAATGTGCTTGGGGGCGCATCTCCATGCCTTCCATTCTGGCGGATCTGCTAGCGATGGTGCACTCCCACCCGGCCCCGGCAATGTACGGCGGCACTCTTGCCGCGCTCGTATCCTGGAGTCAATGACCCGTTCTGAAGGCGGTCGGCCCACTCCTCCTCGCCTTCCCCCCGACCTTCCCTCAGAACCCGATCTGCGCCTTACCGCTGGGTGTGAGGTCGATCACACAACCATCCAGGGGGACTTCTCAGATGGCGACCTCGAGGGATTGCAAGTAGAGGACTCACGCATCGCTGGTTCGTCATTCACAGCCGCTGACCTCGGCGGTCTCCGCCTCATAGATGTCGTGGTGGAAGGGAGTGACTTCTCAGGCGCAGACATGCAAGAGGCCTCCTTCACCCGCGTCACTTTTACCGATTGTCGCATGTCAGGCGCACTCTTTCCTCGGGCCCAGATGCAAGATGTCACCTTCTCCGAGGTAAGGCTTGACCAAGTGAACTTCCGATTGATCGAGGGCGAACGAGTCGTCTTCGATCACGTAAATCTCGAGCGCAGTGAGTTCTATTCTGCACACTTGAAGGCTGCATGCTTTTTCGACTGCAACCTGAGCGGAGCAGATCTGTCTCAGGTGAAGCTACCGGGGGCCCGCTTTCACGGCTCTGTACTCTTTGAAATCAAGGGCAGCGAGTATCTTCGGGACGTCGTCATCGAAAGCGCGCAAGTAATGCCGCTGGCTACGGGAGTGTTTGCCGGTCTGAACATCCGGGTCGAGGATGACCGTGAGGGTGATGTTGGACCTGCGGAAAGTGATGAGTCGTCCAAACCGAGAAAGCGTCCCACCTAATGGCCGCGGTAGGGGGCACCCTCTACCCATGTCAGCGTCGCCGGAGATCCGAGCAGGGTTACGAACGCGGTAGTGGAAGACGTTGTAGCCATGTCACCGAGGCAACCCGTCGGCAGGGGTCTTGGGCTGGGACGCAAACCGGCCCAGGTGGACGGCGTGCCAGCATGGGGCCATGGATAGCGTGACCTCCCCGCGCGGCGCGACCGGCAACGCTGCGGGGTGGGACGTGCGTCCCATGGCTATCGACGACGTCGAGGCGGCGATGGCCGTGATCGAGGCCGCCGAAGCCGCTCGGGCAGAAGCGGGTCGGCACCCGCCGCGCACCCCACCGAGCGACGTCCAGTTGGAGGCCAGCCGCGTGGCCCATGCGCGTTTCGTGCAGCGCGACGGGCCCGGAGCCTGGGTGGCGGTCTCGGACGGGCAGGTGGTGGGCGTTGCCGAGTCTGTCCGCCGGGGGGACTTTTGGGGGCTGTCCATGCTGTTCGTCCACCCCGAGTTCCAGAGCCGGGGAGTCGGCGGGCGGCTGCTCGAAGCAGCCGGGGGTTACGCCGCCGGCGCCACCCAGCGCATGATCGAGTCCTCTCCTGATCCTCGGGCCCTTCGCCGCTATTTCCTGGCCGGATTGGCCATGCACCCGACGGCCGAGATGGAAGGCCAACTAGACCGCCGGACCATCCCGCGCTCGTTGCCCGGTCGGGATGGCGATGAGGAGGACCTCGAAATGGTGGCCGAGGTGGAGGCACAGCTAGGCCGCTCGCGCGCCGAGGACGCGGCCTTCGCGCTGAGTGACGATCGCTACCGCCTTGACGTGGTGGAAGGCGACCCCGGGCGAGGGTGGGTACTTTGGCACCCGGGCCGACTAGCCATGCTGGGAGCAACTGACGAGCAGACAGCCGCCGTCCTCCTGTGGCGGTACCTCGCCGGCTCCGAGGGCGAATCCCTGGTCCACGGACTCACCGCTGCCCAGCAGTGGGCATTCGACGTACTCCATCAGGCGCGTCTCACGGTGCAGATACGCGGGGCCTTATTTGTAGACGGCATGGCTGTCCCGGTCCCCTGGATCCCTTCGGGCTGGTACTTCTAACAGCTGATCAGTTCCACGCACAGGTACGGCGCCCGTCTGAACAAGTCTGAGATTTCGGAAGCGGACTGCCCTGTCGCGTGCTCCACCGAGACCCTGATGCGCGCCGATCCGAAGTTCCTTGGCTCCCGACCCACGTCGTGCCGGATTGCCCCACAGTGCCGGCGGACGGGACTCAGCCTGATCGCCGGGTGACTGAGGCAGCTGAGCGACGGCTCGATGCGATCCCTCGGTGAAATGTCATCATCATGAGGTGGCCCGACTCCCCGACATCCTCACATGCGAAGGACTGGAACTACGCCGCTGGGACACCGCTTTCACAGAACCGATGATCTCGGCGATTCGAAAGAGCTTTGCTGAGCTTCAGCAATGGATGGCATGGGCACAAGTGATGCCCACTGTTGACGAACTGCGCCAGGTTCTTTTCGAGGGCCAGACGGCTTTCGATGCGGATCGGGCCTGGGAATACGCCATCTTCGAGACAGAGGCGGAGCAACTTGTGGGAGGTATCGGACTGCACCCGTCGGATCGCCCGGATTGTTTCGAGATCGGTTACTGGGTCCGCATCGATTGGACCGGAAGAGGTATCGCAACAGCTACGACCAGTGCCCTAGTTGAAGCTGCCTTCAGGCATCTTGGAGAAGCGACTCAGATAGCCATTCGGATGGACCAAGCCAACGGTGCCAGCGCCGCCATTCCGCGGAAACTGAGATTTACCCTGGACCACGAGGAAGATCATGAGATTCTGGCGAAGGGGCACACCGGGCGTCGCTTCGTGTGGGTCCGTGACCGCATGAGCTGAGTGTGCGTTCTGTCTACCGCCGCCCTCGCCAGGTCCTATAACCGGTTCGGGGGCAGGCCGGCGGGAGAGTTTTGGCCGAGCGAGCATCCCACTGTTGTAAACGAGTGTTGACAGATGGGTGCGATTCGTTCAGTGTTGTGATGGTGAAACCCTCGGAGTCGTTCTGGGAAGCATGGGAGCGCATTAGGACAAGTGCAGAACCCGACCCGTTGGAAGTCCTTCAAGTAGCGGCTGCATTTAGTCGTTACTTTGACGCGGCCCAGAAGGAAGCAATCTCGTTTGCACGCTCGGCTGGGCTGTCGTGGGAGCAGATTGCCGAGTCCCTCGGCCAGAGCCGACAAGCCCTGTGGCAGCGTGCGAGCAGAGACGCGTCACTGCAGGGTCTGTTGGCCGCATCCGGAAAGCGACGGTGGGAGGCCGTCAAACGTGACCCAATCTCCTGGTACGGAGAAACCAGAGCCTTTCCCGCTTAAAGCTGAATGCTGACCGAGATCTCGCATTGCGCCTTGACCCGGCGGCAATGTACGGGGGCACCTTGCTCGGTGCCGGACTCTCTCACGGGGTTCGTTCTAGCGTTGTTCCCATGAGCGATACCGGCGGCATACGGGGAGTCATTCGTGCCTTGTCGCGGCCGACCCTTATTCGCACCTGCAGCAACTGCGGCTACACCTGGAAGGTATCCAAGTATCAATCAAAGCCACGCCCAAGGGGCCTTCCTATGGCCGAAGGGCTGACAACCTTCAACCAGGTGGACGCATCGAATGAATCGATGGCCGAGGCGGGGTCCCAGCTCAGGACTTGCGCTGAGTGCCAGAGCCAGACCTTCACACAGAAGCGGATGTGGCATCTGTCGAAGGCTGAATACGACGCTTAGCGGTGCCCCAATGGGATGCCATCACGGCGAACAATCTGTCTGCCGTTGTGCCTCTCAGCAGCTCCCAGGACGGGCGATGTGGGCACTGGACAACACAATCAGTTCCCGGCGGACCGTATCTAGTCCATCGCCGGATGCTCCTTACCCGGGGGGCGGGGGTACCACGACAGTCATGGATGCCGTGTTGTTGGCTCCGTTGGTCTCTCCGCCGATGCCTATCGGCAGCGACACCTGGAGCGACATCGAAGCGGGATTCTCATTTGAGTAGACCAGGGTGAACGCCACAGTGCTCACACCGCCCGGTGCGATGACGAGCCCTGCCATCGACGTGAAGGTCAAGGTGTCCGACTCTGACCCGGTGGCCGTCCAGTCGGAACTACTGGGATTCTCCAGTGTCACCGGAGGTGGGCCAGTCAGCA
>CAWGYK010000003.1:0-178667 GCA_963826835.1 uncultured Acidimicrobiaceae bacterium | reverse complement strand
TCCACCACGCGCACCGAAGACACGTAGCGCCGGGCCAGACCAGAGCTGTCGGGTCGCTTGCGCACGAAGATCACCAGGTCGAGCGCCTGGGCGGTGAGCTGGGCCGCCGCATTGTCGCTCAGGTGCTTGGGGGACTGGGAGGCGTAGGTCTTGATCTTTCCGAAGGTGCCTTCGGTCGAATCGGCGTGGATGGTGCACATGGAGCCAGCCTTCCCGGCCGTCATGGCGTTGAGCATGGGGACGATCTCGTCGCCGAGGACCTCGCCGACGATTACCCGGTCGGCGTCGTGGCGGTTGGCTCGTTGCACCAAATAATCCATGGAAACCGCTCCGTGTCCTTCGGTGTTGGCTTCGCGGGTCTCCCAGGCCACGCAGTCGGGATGGCGATGCGCCAGTTCGTGCAGACCGAGCTCGTAGGACAGTTCGATGGTGACGATGCGGTCGGCTGGATCCGCTTCGGCGGCCAGCGCGCGCAACAAGGTCGTCTTGCCGGCATCGGTGCCGCCCGAGATGATCATGTTCAGCCGCGCCCGCATTGCGGCGCGGAAGAAGCGGGCCAGCTCGTCGGTCAGAGAATCCGCCAGATCGTCGAGGGTGGCGTCGATCAGGCGGTGACGTCGGATCGACACGCACGGGCGGTTCGACACCTCGATCATGGCCGAGAGCCGGTGCCCACCGGCGAGGTGGAGGTCGACGACGGGCTTGGCGCTGTCGATCCGGCGCTCTCCCCCGGTGTGGTGCGCCCGGGCGGCTCGCTGAACCAGCTCGATGAGGTCTTCGTCGCTGTCCGCGATCGCCTCGACCCGCTCTTTGATTCCGTCGGCGCGTTTCACCCACACGTGGTCGCAGCCGTTGATGTTGATGTTCTCGATGTCGTCCTCGTCGAGGAGGAGCTGGAGGCGGCCGAGGCCGAGCTGGGTGGCGACCAAGCGGCGGACGATCTGCTCCTCCTCCTCGGCACTCGGCGTGGTCACGCCGCGCTGGACCATGGAGCGGGAGGCTTCGTCGATTGCCTCGCGGGCGAGCTTCTCGACGAAGGAGCGGCGATCGCCTTCGCTCATTCCCGCCGTGCCATAGTGCACGATCCCGTCTGCGACGTGCTCGGTCGCGTAGGACTCCAGCTCCCGGCGTTCGGCGTCGTTCACCTTTGTGCCTTTCCGTTCGATCCGGCTCCGACGGGCACCACCGCGTCGGAGGTCTGATCCCACGACATCGTTGGGGTCTCGACGTCGACTGGCGGTGGCACAACAGCCGACTCCTCGGGGACCGCAGGGTCGATGAGGTCAGTTGGGTCACCGTCCTCGACCGGGGCCGGCTCCTCGATGCCCACTGCTTCGATGCCCAGTGCCCCGACGAGCGTGCTGGCCCACTTGAGCAGCGCGGTGCGCTCGAGCCGCGTGATGGCGCGCTTGTTGGCCAGCGCGTCGGCGGCCTTCCGATCGTCGGGCATCGGTGGCCCGACGTCGACCCCGAGGGTCCTTCCGATCTCTACCCCCGAATAGCCCCCCGAGCCGGTGGGGACGACCAGGAGCGCTCGGGTAGACATCTCGGCCACCAGGCTGGGAAGGGCGGCTCGGAGATGGACGATCCCCTCGAGCGTCGGATCGCACAGGACGACCAGGACATCGCTGTGTGCGAGCACGTCGCGGATGCCGCCGGCGAAGTGAGGAAGGAGCCGGCCGGCGTCGACGACCACGTCGGCGTCGAGGGCGCCCAGCGCCGCCGCGATGGCGGGCCACGCCTTCTCGTTGGCCACGGCGCCCTGCACGTTGGAGTGGCCGAAGAGCACGGGAAGACCGCCGGGGAGATGGTCGACGTGGTCCCAGATGCCCTCGGGAGTGAGCGACCGCCTGGCCGCGGCGAACAGCGATGCGAGCCCGTTGGTGATGGTCGAGCCGTAACGGGGGGCCAGGTCGCCGCCGAAGGGATCGGCTTCGACCAACAGGACCCGACGCCCGCTGGGCCAACTCGCCGCGAGGGCTGTGGCCGCGGTGGTCACCCCAGGCGAACCCTTGATCGAAGCGAGGGCGACGACGGTCACTTTTGCCCCTCGCTGACCAGCGAGAGCCCGACCTGGTCGGCGGCGGCATAGGCGGTGACGGTGGCCGCGTCGGTACTGGGCACCTCGAGCGAGACCGACGCTTCGTACTGGGTCTGATTCGTTGGTGCCGGACCCACCGCGAAGACGGTGGCTCTGGGCACCAGGGTCGAGCCGATCGTTCCACTCGTTCCGCCGACTGTCGAGCCCTGGCCGGGCTGGGGAACCGCGATGACCTGGACGCTGTCCCCGGCTACCAGGGGCACAGAGGGCATCTGATCCCCCTTCATCAACAGGCCGACGACCTGTTCACCGCCGGCCAGTTGGGGTGTCGTCGAGAGCATCTGGCGGACCATCACCTGGCCGGCGTAGACGGGCGTGTCGAGCTGCTGGCCGACGAGGGCGGCCGACCCAGCGGCCGACATGGCCGTGATGTCCCCCGAGGCTGGAATCGTGGCGGTGCCGAGGTCAGCCGGAGTGAGGACGGTTCCAGCGGCCAAGCTCTTGGCCGCCACGACGATGGTCACGCGTTTGGCCGAGGACTGGAAGAGCGCTCCCGCTACCGCCGCACACACGAGGACCAGCGCGATGCCGAGGCCGATCTGCCAGGGGCGGCGCTGGTGCGTCCCGGTGACCAGGCGCAGACCACTACGCTGCTCGGCCTCCGGCTGGGACACGAAGGCGGGTCGGGCGGGGGCGGTGGTTGTGACCATCGGATCTCCGTTCCTCAGTTGTTCACGGATTCGATCTGGGCGACTTTCAGCGAGGACGTGCCTTGCGTGGTGAGGCTGGGTAGAGCGCCCGCCGAGCCATCAGGGCCCGCCCAGGCGACCGTCCACGTCACCGTGGCGGTGACGGGAAAGGCGGCATCGTTGGGATTGGCGTCAGGGGAAGGCTGGCCCGCCGAGGTCTGGGTGTAGGTATGCGAGCAGGAGGTCGACTGGGCGTCAGCCGGAAGGGCCGTGTTGTAGGCGGTGCCGGGGCCGTTGCAAGTGAGTGTGGAGCCGTCGCCGGTGCTCCACGTCACGTAGGCCGGGGTGGCCGTGGCCGACGCGGTCGTGCACCCCCCGGCGTTACAGGCTTGTGCAGTGGTGGTGAAGGGGTGCCAGATCGACGGGTCGATCCACAGCCATTCGGCGAGGTTCACGTAACCGCTGTTCGACGGGCTGAGCACCAGCGAAGGACTGGAGAGCTGAAGTTCACTGGCCGCCTGCGCACCCACCACTGCTGGATCGGGCGGCGGCGTGCCCGGCACCTGGCCGGTGGCGAACCACTCAACCCCGGTCGCCATCCCTTGGACGCCCCCCTGGGCGCAGAGGTTCACGTACCAGGCTCCGGGCTGTGGAGCCCCGGCCGGGGGCGGACCTCCATCACCGCCGCCCGGAATGGCAACTGAGTACGGTACGAAGTCAGGGCACTGAGGCGGCGCGCTCGCTCCGCCGCCGCTGGTCAGAGTCGCTCCGGCACCGTCCCCACCACCAGAGCCCGGCTGGCCCCCGGCACCGGCGCCGCAGTTCACGGTTTGGCCTGAATCGGTGCAGCCACCCGACCCGCCACCCGTGCCCGTACCTGCGAAGGCAGGCGCAGGGGCTACTGCGATGGCTAGAGAGGTGAACGCCACTGCGCTGACAACCAGGAGGAAAACCTTGCTCAGCACTTCGGAACCGATGATGTCTTGAAGCTGACGATTTTCCACGAACCGTTGATGAGCTGAAGATTCCAGGTGCCGCTGTAACCACCAGCGCCTCCGCCATCGAGAGTCGCCGGGCCAGGCTTTCCCGAGGCCGTCGTCGTGCCCGTGTCGTAGATGCAGCCCGTGACAGTTGCAGAGGTGGGAGTAACAGCGGTGACCGTCGGGTGGCCGAGGTTGTACGTGGTTGGACCGTTCAGCTGACCCATCTTCACCCCGACGAGGAACTCGTCCTCTGATTGGAGTGCCGGGTTGGTGAAGTAGTCGGCGAGCTTCGGCCAGAGGTCGGCACTGGTCTCGCCGCCGACCAGGTCAGCCCGATCCTGCTGCCAGGACCCTTGGAGGTAGCCGTAGAGGGTTTGCTCGGCGGACTCCCACGCGTTCAGGACCGCTGTCTGTGTTGCGTTTGCTGGGCTCGATGTGGTGGTGGTGCTCGTCGATCCTGTGGTCCTGGTCACAGAGGTCGATGTGCTCGCGTGCGGGGTGGGCCCGGACGAGCACCCGGCCATGACGATGGCCATGACGATGGCGGACAGGATGGCCGCCGATCTCGTCACCATGGTCTTGGCCGGTGTCACCGTTGATGTCACCCCTCCTCTCCTCCCGTCGGCCGGCTCGAGCGGTGGGTGCCCGATTGCGCGTTGGTCGACCAATGAAAGGTCGACCCAGAAGGGGATGATGCGCGACGAGTGTCACCCTGAACGTCACCCTCCGATGCCCGTGGGAGGCCTCCTTGAAGATTTCTGCGGCCCGATACGCCGTTGGGCACCGCAACTACACGCCGACGGTCGTCCAGGTCCTGTCCGGTTGTCGTGGAGAATCCGGGTTGGAGGGTGACGTTGCCTGGAACGTCACCCTCCCAGCTCAACGGCACATTGTGAGCAACCGACGGCGTTGCCCACATGGCGACAGTGACCCGGTCAAAAGCTCGGGAACTCGACTCAGGGTGACGTTCCAGGAGGGCTTTCCACAGGCGAAGCCCTCCGACGATGGCGACTCCCAGTGTCGGCGCTACTGGGAGTCGTCCACGGCACGTCGCAGAGCCTGGGCGATGAACTGGGTGATGCTCAACGCCCGCGCCTTGGCTGCCTCCCGGACTTCGTCGCGCAGGGTCCGTTCGAGCCAGAAGGTCACCCGGATGTGACGCTGTTCCCAAGATTCCCCCTCGTCGCCCGGACCGCCCTCGCCCTCGGGTCGACGACCGGCGGGCGGATGCCGCCCTGCCGTGTTGGCCATAACTCCTCCCCGTTGTGTGACGTGCTGGCAACTCGTTGGCTCCCGGCCTCGTCAGCCTCATGCTTGGCACTGTAGCAAAACTGCACACGGTATGCAGCACACCGTGTGCAGTTTCTCAAACAGGGCTCCCCAACTGCTGGTTCGAGGAGCCCCAACCGAGGGTTACGTCCCCGGTTTGAGGGTGACGGTCCGCACCTCCACTGATCCACGGGGTGACAAGACGGGGTGACGTTAAGGGTGATGTCCATCTGGACCATGGAACATTGCAGGGCAGGTGGCCCTGCATTTGAGGCACGGAGGGCCGATGTCCCGTACGCGTGTGATGCCGACGAGGGCAGCCTCCCATGCCCCAGTTCGGGCCGCGTCGGCGCCGGGGTCGGAAGGTAGCCCCCGCGGTAACGCGGCACTCGTGCCACCGATCGCGGGCTCCTCGACGTCCGGCGGCAACTCAGACCGGTCGGGAACGACTCGACACGCGGTGCATCGACACCGGTCAGACGAGCGCTACCGCTCCGGTTGCTTTGCCCACCACGCGGAGCGATGGGAAGAGACCTCTTGGCCTATGGGCCGAGCCCAGATCCAGCGGAGCAAGCTAGAGGCTGCTCGCCGGCTGGCAAGCGGCGAGCAGATTCCGTAGGAATCGGCTCATCCACCATGGGAGAGCCCGCATCAACAGACGACGCGCTGCTCGACGACGCTGTGGTTCCGTGTGCCCGCCGCGATCCGGCCAAGCCAGGTAGCGCGGCCATCGTCGAGCTACGCCTCCCCGCTCCATGCCAGAACGGGGCTGACAGGAGCGCTGGAGCAGCCGTAGCCGAATCGGGCTGGAGTACTCGGTCGGCGAGTGGCCGGAGCGGGGAGGCCGAACATTGGGTCGAACGTCAGTTGAAGTCAGCCCCGACTCTGACCGAGGACCGGTGGAGGCGGATCACCAATATCGTTTATCGCCAGACGACATCGACTCGGTCTGGCGAAAACCGTCCACCTTTGACGGCGGCGGGTTTGATTACCGCGGCCGCGAGCACAGACTCGATGACTGCTCGTCGATGATCGATGTCCAGTCCTGGCCACAACTCAGAGATATTCGTAGGTCGAGCCGCCTCGGCAGTTCGCTCGCGCAGCAAGGCCGATCGTTCCGCTCGAAGCACCGCAACGCGGTCCTCCAGCTTTTGCACCGAGGGGAAAACGACCTCTTTCGATAGCTGCCCTGAAGCAAACGCTGCCATCAAATCCGAAATACGAGCTGTCGTCTCCGAGAGCTCCTCCTCCCCGAGCCAATCGTCGGTCTTGATCGGAAGCTCCCGCGTCGAGACGTACTTCAGAACGAGATCGGTGATGAGTTCGTCGACCCGCTCGCCGGATACTGCGACCTTTCCGCATCCGCCGTTGGTGGTCGCTGATTTGCACACATACGTATGGACGTTGCGCCGACGGTCCTTGTCTGAGGTCATTGGGGTCCCGCAGCGCCCGCAGCGGACGATGCCAGCTAGAAGTCGCTTCCTCCCCCCTGCGTGAACGTGCTTATCCGGTCGCGACCGATCTCGGATGGTCGCGCATACTGCCTCCCAAACTTCGACATCGAGGATTGGTGGCCGCTGAGCCATAACCGGGTTGCCGTCGGTATCGAGCGCAATAGCCCTCTGGTGGACCCTGTAACCAGCGAGTCGAGGAGACACCATCATCTGCCGAAGAGGCGCCTGTCGCCAGATGTTCCCGTATGGGGTCTTGACACCCTGCTCGTTCCAGCGTCGAGCAATCGCATGGAGTGCGATGCCGGAGATGATGTCCGTTGCCGCTTGTCGAATGAGCTCGGCTTCATCCTCTTTGAGAGTGACTCGGTCGTCCTCGTAGCCAAATACTCGGCCAGTGCCAACCAACGCTCCCTGCTGAGCAAGCTCAAGGTGCTTTCGCTTCGCGCGGCGGGAGGTGTCCATGGAACTCTTGTTGGCGAATGCGACCATGACTCGTGCCATCGTCCGGCCGTCGGGCGAGGAGAGGTCGATGTCGCCCTGGACGGTCGCAAACGCCATCCCAGGCCTGTCGTCGAAGATCTTGATGGCGCGCTCAAGGTCGGCAGGTTGCCGAGCGAAGCGATCCAGGTCGTACACGACACACCCGTCCACGACGCCAGCGGCCAGGTCATCCAGCATCCGCTCGAACTCATGCCGGAAGACCTTTGTGTTGAACGCGCTCACGTCGTTGTCCACATAGACCTGGGCGACATTCCAACCGCGTAGGCCGGCGACGGTCCTGGCGTCCTGCTCTTGCCGGGCAACGCCAAGTCCCATGCCCTCGCTGTCGTCGGAAATTCGAGCGTACGCCGCCACTTTCATGAGCAGTAGTTTAGTCTGAATCCTCTCCTTCGAGAGGATCGCCCAGGCCTCGTCGACCACGAGGAAGAAGCGTCCCTGTCCCGACGGCGACGCCCCGCCGCCCGCGGCCGTCCGGGCCAGTGCGGCTTGCAACCAGGCGGTGGCGCACGCCATCAGGACCCCGAGCGCGGCCGACGAGTAGAGCGCGGAGAGATCGAGGACGACCAGCGGCGCCGAGAGGTCGAGACCGGGCGTCGTCGGCCCGTCGAACATGCCGCAGAGGTCGCCGTGCACCAGCCGGCGCAGCTCCAGCGCCACGTCGCGCCCGTCCTCGAGCAGGTCGCGCCGCTCGGTGCGCAGTGAGCGGGCCGCGTCGTCGCTCGGGGACAGCAGGGCCTCGACCACCACCGGCACGGTGGGCACGGCGGTCGCCGCGGTGACCTCGGCCAGCGCCGCCCCCAGCGCGGCGCGCTCGCGGGGCGCCAGCCCCCGGCCGAGGCAGGCACTGGCCAGCGAGGAGAGCAGCTCCATCCGCCGGCGCCCCGTGGCGTCGGGCCGGCCCGGGCCTCGCCGTCGCCGTCGGAGTCGGCTCGGGCCCGGGGTCGAGCGGGTTCAGCCGGATCGGCACCGCCCGGCCGCAGCGCCACCGGACGCACGCCCCACGCGTCGGCCAGGTCGCCGTACTCGCCCTTGGGGTCGACCACCCAGGCCCGGCGCCCGAACACCGCCTGGCGCCACAGGAACGTCTTGACGAACGCGCTCTTGCCCCGACCGATCTGGCCGAACACGACCATGTTCGGGTTGGACACGACGCCGGCCGCGTAGAGCTCGAAGGGGTCGAAGACGAAGGAGCCGCCCAGCAGGTCGTCGCCGATCACCACGCCGCGCCGGCCGAGCCCGGCCTCGGCGATGAACGGGTAGGCCGCGCCGAGGTTCCGCGTCGTCACCTGGTGGGCCGGGACCCGGGGCATGCGCTCCCTCACGGCCGGTGAACGGTCGCCCGCGGCGGCTGTCGCCTCCGTTACCTTGACGGAGCCGGGACCATCCCTGGTCGCGGGGAAGGTGGAGCGCACATGAGCGAGCCCGATCGTCCGCCAGGGCCCCTGGTGGTGACCCTCGCCCTCCTGACCGTCGTCAGCGGCTTCGTCGACGCGGTGAGCTTCCTCGGTCTCGGGCACGTGTTCACGGCCAACATGACGGGCAACGTGGTCCTCATCGGGTTCGCCGCCGCCGGCGCGCCGGGGTTCTCCGTCGCGGCCAGCCTCACCGCGCTGGTCTGCTTCCTCGCCGGCGCCGTGGCCGGTGGCCGCCTGTCGCGGCGGGTTCCGCTGCAGCGGCACCTGCTCCTGGTCGTGATGGTGGTCGAGGCGACCTGCCTGGCCGCCGCCGCCGTCGTCGCCGGCTCCGTCCCCGCCGTCGGCTCCGGGTGGCCTCGCTTCACGGCCATCGGACTTCTCGCCCTCGGCATGGGGACACGCAACGCGGCCGTCCGCCGCATCGGGGTCCGCGACATGTCGACGTCGGTGCTCACCACGACGTTGACCGGTCTGGCGTCGGACTCCTCGCTGGGCGGCGGCACCAACCCGAACGCCCGGCTCGCCTCGACGTCGGTCCTCTCCATGTTCGGCGGTGCGCTGGTCGGCGCCGTCCTGGTGCTGCACGCCGGCGCGACCTGGTCGCTGAGCGTCGCCGCCGGCATCGTCGCCGCCACGGCGGTGTACTTCGCCCGCACGGCGCCGCAGGAGCTGGGTCTGGCCTCCGCCTCCTGAGGATCGGCACCCTCGGCGAACGCGTCCGGCGCGCGCCGAACGTGCCTCAGACCGCCCGGCCGTCCTCGAGGTAGACACAGGAAGGCCCCGCGTCCCGCGCCAACGCCGCCCCGACCCGGCGGCGCAAGCGGCCCGCTCAGCAGCGCGAGCGCCTGCCGCGGGTCCTCCAGGCGGTGCTCGGAGAGCTCCTCTTCCTGCAAGACGATGCCCTCCAGGACTGCGTCGGGCAGGACGCCGCAGTCGAACAGGAAGCGCATCCCACCCGGCTTGGCCGGCCTGGGTCGGAGGAAGTCGACCGCGACCAGGCGACCGTGCTCCACGTCGATCCCCACCTCCTCGCGCACCTCGCGCCGGCAGGCCTCCCACGGCGTCTCGCCGTCGGCCTCCATGATCCCGCCCGGAATGGTCCAGTGGTCCTTGTAGGTCGGGTTGACGATGAGCAGCCGGCCCCGCTCGTCGAAGAGCAGCGCGCCGGCCGAAGCCGGTATCCGCGGCAGGACGAACGGAAGCTCGGCCTCCGTCACGCGATGCCCAACCGCTCGAGCTGCTCGCCCGGGGCGTCCACCGACGCCAACGCGGCGCGCAGCAGGTCCACCATGTCCGTCTCGACCGCCGTGCCGCACAGGTTCTCGACTTCGTCCGGGTCCGTCGCCGAGGTCGAAGAGGAAGTGGGCGTCCACCGCGTTGCGCCCGGCCCAGAACGGCAACCGGTCGCCGGGCTCGAAGGGTTGGCGGATCACCGGGACGTCGGATCCCGGCATGAAATCCAGCCGGGCCCGCCGGTCGGGCGGGGGCAGGCGGACCGCGTCCTCCAGGCCGTGCACGGGCATGGTGGACCAGCGGTTGGACCACATGGAGAGGGGGAAGTTGTCGCCGACGGCGCCGCGGGCGTACTTGCGCCGGCCGTCCGTCACCTGCACCCAGTTCCCGTAGACGCCCCCGATGGCCCACTCCCGCACCGCGCCGCCTCTCCCCGCAACAGGGGGACCAGCGACGCGCCGTGGGTGGCCTCGCGCCGCGGCACGCCGAACACGTCGGCGACGGTGGCGTGGATGTCGACGTTGGTCGTCAGCGCGGCGCACTCGGTCCCGCCCGGGACCCCGGGCCAGTGCACCAGCAGCGGCGTGTGACCGAGCGGCTCGTACTGCATGACACCCGGCTTGCCCCAGATGTCCTTCTCGCCGAGATAGTGCCCGTGGTCCGTGCACACGATGACCGCCGTGCTGTCCCACAGGTCGCGCGCGGTGAGCGCGGCGAACACCTCGCCCGCCCAGTGGTCGATCATGCTGAGCTTGGCGCCGTAGTTGGCCCGGATGTGCCGGCCCTCCCGCTCGCTCAGGCGCCCCTGGGCCACCGCGCCGACGTCGTAGGGGGGCCAGATGAGCAGCTCGCCCTCCCAGTCCGGGTCGTAGCGCCCGGCCCAGGGCTCGGGGGTGTCGAACGGCTCGTGGGGGTCGAACTCGTCCACGAACAGCAGGAAGGGGGCGGCAACGGGCGCGCCGTCGCGCAACCAGGCCGCCGCGGTGCGCATCGTCCTCGGCCCCGGGAAGTCCTCCTCGGCCCGGAAGAACGTGCGCGAGCGGTCGTAGGCCCGGTCCCCTGCGTCCGCCCAACCCAGACGGTCCCGCCAGAACCACCCGCCGCCGCGGGCGGGCAGGGCGGGCGCGCCGATGTAGCTCGGGTCGGGATACGTGCGCCAGGGGTCGCCCTCGTGCCCGCGCGCGTAGTCCCACGCGCTGAAGTCGGTGTGGTAGTTCTCCCCGCCGACCTCGAAGAGATGCGGGTGGTCCGACACCAGCATCGTGGTGACGCCGGCCCGCCGGAGCTGCGCGGTGATGGGCTCCTCCCAGATCTCGATGGAGCCCCAGGGTCGCCACAGGAAGTCGAGCGACCCGCACAAGATGTCGTGGCGCGCCGGCATGCACGGGAGCGAGCCGGTGACATGCGAGGTGAAGCGGACGGCACGCTCTCGGGCGAACGCGTCGAGATGCGGCGTGGCGAACTCCGTGCCGCCGTAGCTCCCGAGCATGTGGCGGTTGAGGCTGTCGAGCAGCACCACGACGACATTGCGGGGGCCACCGGGTCGTTCCGCATCGCCCCCCGCCTGCGGGCCGGGGTCGGCGCGTGCGGGCATGGGGTCATCGTAGGTGGGCGCCTCCCCGTCAGCGCACCCCGCGACGCCGCATCAGTGCAGCCCGCCTCAGCGCAGCCCGCGGCAGAGCGGCAGCGTGCACGTGTAGGCCGAGGCCTGGTCGCCGTAGAGGCGGCGCAACGCCAGTCGGCTCTGGCCCGCGGCGTGCTGCACGATGTCACAGGCCGCCGTCAGCTCCTCCGCGCTGGGCGCCGACACCGTGACGTAGCCCGAATAGCGGAAGGAGGCGTGGCCCTCGGCCAGCTCCGCCTCCCGGCGCGCCAGCACCTCGGACTCGCGGGCGTGACGCGCCGTCGAGACGAACCCACCGCGGCGGCGCAGCTCGGCATCCGCCAGATCGGCCGTGCGCGACGCCTCCACCTTGCGCACGGCGGCGTCGGGACCGAGTGGCTCCATCACGACGGCGAGGGTCGAGCGCGCCGAACCGAGGAGGAGCGGGGCCAGGAAGTCGCTCCGCACCTCGATGCGGGGCCATTCCGCCACCCAGAAGGTCGCGTGGACCATGCCGTCGACCCGCACCTCCGACCAGCTCTCCTCCATGGCCATGGGCCAGTGGTCCCCGACCGGCGCCGCGCCGGCGGACGCGGCGTGCGGCTCGTAGGTGCGGAGCAGTTGCCGGGCCAGGTCGTCGGCCGAGAGGACGGACTCGACCTGCACGTCGGCGTCGGAGAGGAGTCGGACCAGCGAGCCCACCTCGCGGGCCAGCGTGGCGCACCCCGCCTCGACCGACCGGGTGAGCCGCACCTGCACGGCCAGGACGACGTCGTGCGCGCAGGTGTGCGAGTCCATGTCGGTCAACAACGCGTCGTACGAGGCGGTGCACGCCGACGCCGCCTCGGGCGCCGCCTCAGCGGCGAGATACGACCGCACCCCCTGCCCGTCGTCGGGAAACGACGCCGCCACCCACTGCAGCCGGTGCACCGGGGAGCCCTCACGGGCCAGTGACGACAGGACCGAGGCCCATGCCCCCACCCGGCGGTCCTGCTCGTCGGCACCGAGGAGCGCGAAGCTGCCACCGCGCAACGCGAGGGCCGCGGTCAGCGTGCGCGTGGCGGCGTCGTGCACGACACCCATGTCCTGCCAGCCGGCGCGCAGCAGGCGCAGGCCGCGCAGCGCGCCCATGCGCCGCGCGGCCGCGCGGGCCGGCCCGGCGTGCGCCCCAGCACACGACCACGGGCAGCCACTCGTCGCCGGTGCGGCCGGCCACCGGCACCGTCGCCAGCGCGCCGTAGAGGACCAGGATGCCGATGGCCGCCGCCACCCCCGCCGCGTTGGGCTCCCAACGCAGCACGAGCACGCCGAACACGAGCCCGACGGCCACGGTGATGATCTGGCCGGCCCGCCAACCCGCCAGGGCGCCGCCGCGCTCGCGGGGCCCGAAGCGGTAGCGCGACCCGGTGTCGCCGCTCATTCTTCGGGGCCCTGTCCCGGCGGCCACGCCCGCGGCAGCTCTTTGAGGCAGGGGCCCGCGTTGTCACCCATGTAGTACCGCCGCTCCCCCGGTTCGTATCTGCGGATCAGGCCGCAGCCCGGCGGGACGCCCTCCCACATCCAGGCATCCTCGGGCGTCTCCGGGCCGATGCGCGCCCCCAAGCCGCTGTCGCGCCTGGCCCCCACCCGATCGGCCGGGTCCGCCTCGTAGCCCGTGGCCGCCGACGCCGACGCCGCACTCCGCCGATCCGGACGCCGGGTCCGCGCCGGTGCCGCCCGACGTCGGCGGGGGCAGGACCGGCTTGGCACCCTTCGGCCGCGGCGCGACGCCGCGGGCATCGGCCTCCTGCAGCTGCCGTGGCGGCGCCGGGTCCCCCTCGGGCATGGTCACCCCCGGGTCGGCCCCCGAGTCGGCCCCCCCGCCGTCCCCGCCTCCGCCGGTGGGCACCGTCCGGGCCATCAGGCGCGCGTCGCCGAGCGCCCCCAACCCCTCGTGCAGCGCGTGGTTCGCCGCGGTCCGGGGCAGGCGCGTCATGGCGGCGGTCCCCCGCTCCCGCAGGCCGTCGAGATGCGCCACCGCACCCGCTTCGACGGCCGGGATCATGCGCAGGATGGCGAAGGGGACGAACGTGGCCATGACCAGGAGCGCACCGCCCGCCAGCACGGACGAGAAGCCCGATCCGTGCGTGCCGTTGCCGGCCGTGCCCGAGGAGACGGCGCCCGCGGCCAGGCTCAGCGTGGCGACGATCACGAACTTGGAGAGGATGAGCGCCGCCAGCGTCTCGACGAGGCGCCGGCACCAGTGCGACACCGCCGGCCACACCAGGGTGGCCAGGGCCAGGGGGAGGAAGAGCACCGCCACGTAGACCGCCGCCGCCCGGATGAGGAGCTCGAGCCAGAGCACGAAGGCGGCGACGGCGATGAGCAGCGCGATGAGGAGGAGCACGAAGCTGGCGATGGTGGGGTCCGCCGCGGCCGCCACCAGTCCCGTGGTCACGCCCGAGAGGAGGGAGGCGACGTCGGCCCCGGTGCCACCGGCGACGGCGTCGCTCATGGCGTCCGTGGCCGACAGGCTCAAGATGACGAGCTGGATCGCCACCACCGCCAGCAGGAGGGCGAGCGGGAGCTGGACGAGGTAGGTGCGGACGAGCTGCCCCGGGTTCTGGCGCACCACCGCCTGCAGGGTCGAGGCCAGCAGCATCGGGAGGATGACGACGCCGGCGAGCGCCGTCATCTGGCCGTAGTGGGTGCGGAACCAGCTGGCTCCGACGTCCACCGTCGTGGTGGCGCTGAGCACGGCGCCGATCTGGCCCAGCAGCCACTCGGCGCCGCTCGCCACCCACTGGCTGATGCCGCTGAGCACCGCCTCGAAGCCGGAGGACGCGATGGAGCCGCCGATGCTCCCGACCTGGCAGATGGGGTTGAGGGCGTCGAGACCGGTGCAGCCGGCGGCCAGCATGGGAGCGGTGGTCGGGGCGGCGGTCGGGGCGGCGATCGGGGCGGTGGTTCAGCGGGTCGGCCGGGCGGCGGGGGCAGCCGGGTCAGTGCAGGTTGGTCCCGGTGTGGAAGAAGAAATTGATGATGGGCGGCGCGGCGCCGATGAGCAGCGCCGCCAGCCCCGACACCAGCACGGCCCGGCGCCCGACCAGGGACTGCTGGAAGTTCTGGGCGTGCACGCCCAGCGCCCAGGCGGCGGCTCCGATGAGGAGGCCGGCCAGCGCGGCGATGAGGGCCCACGCACCCAGCCCGTTCGTCAGGTCCTGCAGGGTCCCCCCACCCGGGAGCGCGTTGACGCTCGGGTTCAGCGAGACATCGGCCAGGTGCAACACGACCATGGGTGCCCTCCGTCGGGACTGTCGGCACCGGACCCTCCGGACGCCGCTCGGGCGGAGAACGGTTGCCGGACGGACGGGATTGGCCTCCCTTCCGCGGCGCCGCGCGGCGTGGTGGGAACCGCGGCGAGTCCCTGAAGGGCAGCTCAGGGCCGCGGCCCCCGGCCGCGGGTCGCTGCCGAGGGCCACTGGGATCTCCGCCGGCCGCGACCGCGAACCCGACTGTTCGCTCCGCACGCTCCAGCCCTGTCATATTGGGGGCGTGCCGCTGAGTGGGCCGGGGGAAGTCAATCTGAGCATGACGCAGGAGATCCTCTTCATCGGGATCGCCGTCGCCCTTGTCGTGCTCGTCGGCATCGTGGCCGCACTGCTCGGGCGGCGCTCGGGGCGGCGGGCCATCTCGCAGCGCCTCGCCTCCCTCGGCACCCGGCTCGGCCTCGATCCGCCCGAGGACGAGTACAACGTCGAGACCTCTCTCGCCTACCTGGAGCAGGTGACCGGCGGCGCCGCCCAGGCGGTGACCGAGTCGAGCTCCGACGCCATCCGGCTCCGGCGCTCGCTCGACACTCTCACCCAGGGCGTCGTGCTGTGCGACGAGAACGGCACGGTGATCTACCGCAACGGCCGCGCCAACGCTCTGATGGTCAGCCGCCACGGCGACGCCCTGGCCGCCCAGGCGGTGACCGACGTCCTGGAGGACGCCTGGCACGAGGGATCGGCCGAGCGCACGCTCGACCTCTACGGCCCGCCCCGGCGCACGCTGCAGGTGCGCGCCCGCCAGATCGACGACGGGCGCCGCCCCCTCGGGGTGATCGCGCTCATCGAGGACGTCTCGGAACGCCGGCGGCTCGAGGAGATCCGGCGCGACTTCGTCGCCAACGTGAGCCACGAGCTCAAGACGCCCATGGGCGCGTTGGGCCTCCTGGCCGAGACGCTCGTCTCGGAGCCCGACCCCGACGTGGCCCAGCGCCTGGCGGGGCGCATCCACAACGAGGCCTTCCGGGTCAGCCGCATCATCGACGACCTGCTCGACCTCTCGCGGATCGAGTCCGAGGAGGCACCGCCGCGCGAGCCGGTGCTCGTCAACCTGGTCATGGCCGACGCCATCGAGCGTGTGCGGGCCACCGCCGACCAGCGCGGCATCGAGATCGTGCTGCACGAGCCCTCTCCGCCCGTGGCGGTACTCGGGGACCGGCGCCAGCTCGTCTCGGCCATGCACGCCCTGCTGGAGAACGCCATCACCTACTCCTACGACAATTCCAAGGTCGTGGTGACGGGCACCGTGCAGCGTTTCAATCCCAAGCTGAGCCACCCCTCCCTCGCCGGCGCCTTCGACGGCGACGGCGACGAGTCCGGGACCGACCCCGTCACCGGGGAAATGCCCGTGGTCACGTCCGACGCCTCGCCCGGGACGGACACCGGGTCCGGGCCCGCCACTGCCGCGGAGACCCCGGTGGAGCCGGTCTTCACACCCGAGATTCTCGACCAGTTCAGCCAGTCCGCCCCCGGCACCTCCGCCGCCACCGGCACGACGGCGCCGACCATGCCGGTGCCCCCGGTGATCACCGCCGACGGTGACACCGCCGGAACCGGTCCGGCGGACTCCGCCGCGGCGATCTCACCCAATTGGCGCATCGAGGAGCGCGACAACGTGAGGCTGTCGGTGCAGGACCACGGCGTGGGGATCCCCGCCCGGGACCTCGACCGCATCTTCGAGCGCTTCTACCGCGTCGACCACGGGCGCAGCCGCGACACCGGCGGCACCGGGCTCGGCCTGTCCATCGTCCGCCACGTGGCCAACAACCACCAGGGTTGGGTCGACGTCGAGTCGCGCGAGGGCGAGGGGTCGACCTTCACCCTCGTGCTGCCCGTGCAGGCGGAGCGCGTCGCGTGAGCAAGTCCACCCCGGCCAAGACGGCGAAGAAGACAGGGCGCTCGACGCCCGGCGAGGGCCCGATCAAGGTCCTGCTGGCCGAGGACGAGGAGTCCTTCATTGAGGCGTTGGTCATCGGCCTGAGCAACGAGGGCTTCCGGGTCACCGTGGCCCGCGACGGCAACGAGGCCCTGCAGCTCTTCGACGAGACCGTGCCCGACATCCTCCTGCTGGACCTCATGCTGCCCAAGCTGTCGGGGATCGACGTGTGCCGCGCCATCCGGACGCGCTCGCAGGTGCCCATCATCATGGTCACCGCCAAGGGCACCGAGATCGACACCGTCGTCGCCCTCGAGGTGGGCGCGGACGACTACGTCACCAAGCCCTACCGGCTGCGTGAACTGGTGGCCCGCATGCGGGCCGTCCTGCGGCGCGCGCCCGGTGGCTCCGAATCCGGCGACCTGGCAGGCTCCATCGAGTTCGGGAGCGACGGCATCTGGGAGTCCAACGGGATCAAGGTCGACTTCGACCAGCGGCGCGTGTTCGTGCGCGGCGAGGAGGTGCACCTGCGGCGCAAGGAGTTCGAGTTGCTGCGCCTGCTCGTCGAGAATTCCGGACGCGTGCTCACCCGCGACGTCCTCATCGACCGCGTCTGGGGTACCGACTACATCGGTGACACCAAGACGCTCGACGTGCACATCAAGCGGCTGCGGT
Organism: uncultured Acidimicrobiaceae bacterium; assembly: GCA_963826835.1. Taxonomy (GTDB): domain Bacteria; phylum Actinomycetota; class Acidimicrobiia; order Acidimicrobiales; family RAAP-2; genus Bog-473. The sequence goes on along the minus strand of CAWGYK010000003.1, from coordinate 161,620 downwards.
CGCGCATCGAGGCCGACCCTTCAACCCCCGTTCTCATCACCACCGTGAGGGGTGTCGGTTACCGCTTCGCCGCAGCGTAGACACCACGCGGTGTTAACACGTAGAGACCATGCCGTGTTAACGCGTTAACACCTCGCTAAGGTGGCCCGGAGCGCACGCCACAGCCCGTACCCGATCTGACCTGAAGAGGTCGGAACGAGGATGCTCAGGCAGGAGGCAACCGGGACACTCGGGCCTGTCCCCCGACGTTGAGGATGGTTGGATCTTGTCAGTTGTTGTCAGAAGAGCCGCCATCTGCGTGGCAGTCGCGGCGGTGGTCCTGCTTCTCCCCGTCATCGGTCACGGCACGGCCGGTGCAGCGATCGTCCCGCCCCAGAATCCGGCGGCCAACATCTTCCCGGCGCCCGGCTATTCCGGCCCCTGCGGCAGCCTGGCATCGCCGAATCTGTACTGCCCGAGTGGGCTGACCTTGATCTACGGCGACCGCCAGGCCGAAGGCGTGAGCCCGATGAGCCTGCCCAGTAACTGGACCTCGCTGACCACTCCCGAACAGCTGTTCGTCCTGACGGACCTGGAGCGGGTGGACCGTGGCCTCGCACCGATCGAGGGCCTCGCGGCGAATCTGGACGCCTACGCCCAGGCCGGGGCCAACGCGCACACCGACCCGAGCTTCCCGCCCTACGGCAACGGGGGTGGCTCAACCTACTCCTCCTCGTCCTCGGTGGGCATGTCGCTGGCCATGTGGATGTACGACGACGGGCCGGGTGGGACCAACGTGGGCTGCCCGGGGTCCGGTGGGGGCGGCTGCTGGGCCCACCGGGACATCATCCTCGGCCAGTACGCCGCGCCCGCCCTCATGGGGGTCGGCGACGGGCCCTCCACGACCCAGCTGTTCGTGGGCGGCGACACCACCGACGCCCCCTACTTCACCTGGGCCCAGGAGGTCCCGTTCCTGCCCGTCGGCGTGTTTCCCGACGGCATCGACGCATCGGTGCTGCCCGGCAGCTCAGAGACCTCCTCGCTCGAGCTGTGGGCCTCCGGCGAGGGCATGGACATCACGGCGACCCTGGTCGGCGGGCAGGGCGTCTTCCAGCTCGGCGGCACGAACTGCAACCTGCCGGCGGGAGCGACCTGCGACATCCCCCTGACGTTCACGCCCCCTTCGCTGGGCGTCTTCACCGCCACGCTGGAGGTCACCGGCCCCAACGGCACCCAGGTCGAGCCGCTGCGCGCCGTCTCGAGCCACGGCTACCACCTGGTCGGCGCCGACGGCGGGGTCTTCAGCTTCGGCGACGCCGGCTTCGCCGGCTCGGCGGGGGGGCACGCCCTCAACCAGCCCGTGGTCGGGATGGCGGAGACCGGCGACGGCGACGGGTACTGGCTGGTGGCCAGGGACGGCGGCATCTTCAACTACGGCGATGCGGGCTTCTACGGCTCCATGGGCGGGACGCCGCTCAATGCGCCGATCGTCGGCATGGCCGCCACGCCGGACGGCAAGGGCTACTGGGAGGTGGCCTCCGACGGCGGGATCTTCAGCTTCGGTGACGCCCGGTTCTACGGTTCGCAGGGCGGCCAACCCGTGGACGGGACCATCGTGGGCATGGCCGCGGACGCCACCGGCCACGGCTACTGGCTGGTGTCCTCCGAGGGCGGGGTCTTCAGCTTCGGGGACGCCCTGTTCCACGGGTCGGCGGGGTCCCTCCCCCTCAACCAGCCCATCGTCGGGATGGCGGCAACCAGCGACGGTGGCGGCTACTGGCTCGTGGCCAGGGACGGCGGCGTCTTCACCTACGGCGATGCCAGCTTCCAGGGCTCCATGGGCGGCGTGCCGCTCAACGCACCGGTGGTGGGCATCGCGGCCACGACCGACGGCGGCGGGTACTGGCTCGTCGCCGCCGACGGTGGCGTCTACAACTGCGGCGACGCCGGGTTCTACGGCTCCATGGGCGGCCATCTCCTGGTCGAGCCCGTGGTGGGCGGCGCCGCCCAAACCTGACCCAGCCTGCCCCGGGTACGGCCCCCGGGCGCCCGGGTGCCCGGGTGCCCGGCGCCCAGCCCCCGGTCCAGACTCCCGCAGCTCAGACCGTCAGGCGCTCGAAGTCGTCCGGGACGGTGATCCCCGGCAGAGAGGCCGTGTCCACCTGCTCCCCCAGGTGCGTGAGGATCAGGCGCACGTCGGGGTGGGCGGCCTGCAAGGCCCGGACCGACTCCTCGTCCATGTGCGAGGAGGGGACCCCGGGCGGGGTGTGCCGCCCGTTGCACTCCACCACCAGGACGTCGGCCTCGCGGGCGAGCTCGTTGAGCCCGTCGCACGGGGTCGTGTCGCCCGAGTACCCGACCACCTGGGTCCCCCGGTCGAACAGGTAGCCGAAGCAGCGCAGATAGGGCACGTGGACGACCTCGACGGCCCGGAAGCGCAGGGGTCCGGCCTGCTGCCAGGTCCCGTCGACCTCCACGAAGCGCAGGTCGAGGTTGGCGTAGCCCATGTCGGTCACCGAGCCCACGGCCCCCGCCTCGTTCATGGCGGCCAGGTGCGCCTCCACCCCGGGCGGCCCGACCACGTGGACCGTCCGGCCCCCGCCGCCCTCGGCCGCCGCCTGGAGGAAGAAGGGCCAGCCGAAGCAGTGGTCGGCGTGGAAGTGCGAGACGACCACGACCTCGACGGCCTCGACCGTGAACCCGCAGCGTCGCAGGTGCGGCAGCGCCGTCGGCGACGGCTCCACCAGGACCGACGCGTCCAGGACGAAGCTGTTCCAGTACCGACCCGGGGGGGCGGCGAAGTTGCCCGTCCCCAGGAAGGTCAGCTCGCTCACCTGGTGTCGGCCAGCGACAGCAGCGCCGCCACCAGCACCGGATCGCCCTCCACGGCGATGTCGGGGACGGGGAGGCGCCGGTAGAGCATGAGCACCAGGTCAGAGGCGGAGGCCCGTAGCTCAGAGACCCGGGACGAGCCCTCGTTGCCGGTGCCGGCCACACGCCAACTCACCCCCGTGTCGGTGGCGGTCAGCGTGACGACGCCGGGTAGCGAGGCCAGGTCCGAGCCGACCATGATCTCTATGAACTCAGGCACCCCGTCGTCGGCCAGCCCGGGGTGCAACGGCGCCGACGCACCGGTCACACCCTCAGCGTCCCAGCGGTGCACGGAAACCTCCTGAGCCTGGTGCCGGCCCACCGCGCCCGCGGTGTGGGGCTCGGGCCACCAGGCCCAGCACGGCGCGTCGGGGCCGGCCTCGCGCAGGGCGCTGAGCAGCGAATACGTGCACCAGCCGAGCCAGGCCAGCAGGTCGACGTCCTCGGGAAAGGCCGTCAGCTCGGCTCCGGAGCGCTCGTTGGCGTTCTGCGCCCGCACGTTCTCGCCCCAGTACCACTGCACCTCGCCGATGTGATGGGCCAGGTCACGGACCGACCACTCGGGAGTGGTCGGCACCCTCGCCTCGAGGTCGAGCGCGGCCACCGTGTCGGCCATGCGGCGGCTCTCGGCGGCGATGATCTCGAGCCTGTCGCCGAAGCCGAAGTGCTCCGGTGGCCCGCCGCCCTCGACGCTGGCGACCGTCACGGGGTCGGGGTCTCCGGGGTCGGATTCTCCAGGGGTTGGGTCTCCGAGGTCACGATTTTCGGTGTCACAGTCTCACGAGGCCGGGGAGGTCTCCCAAAACCATCCACCAACTCGTTTAGGGTTTTGGGAACGACCCCCGGTGCAGCCCCGGGCTCCACCCCGAGCGCAGCCCCGGGCTCCACGCCGAGCGCAGCCCCGGGCTCCACGCCGAGCGCAGCCCCACCCACGGTCCTCATGGCGCCTTGAGCAGGAGCTCGCCGCCGAGATACGGCGCCAGGCACTCGGGCAGTATCACCGTCCCGTCCTCCTGCCGCCCGTTCTCGACCAGCGCGGCCCAGATGCGGGGCCAGGCCAGCGCCGAGCCGTTCACCGTGTGCACCAGCTGCAGCGGGCCCCCGCCGGCAGGCCGGAAACGGACGTTGGCCCGGCGGGCCTGGTAGTCGCGGAACCAGCTGACCGAGCTGACCTCGAGCCAGCGGTCGACGCCCGGCGCATAGGCCTCCAGGTCGAACGTGCGGGCCGACGACCCCCCGAGGTCACCGCAGCACAGGTCCAGTACCCGGTAGGGCAGCTCGAGCTCCTGGAGCATCGACTCGGCCCGCTGCAAAATGTCGGCCTGCGCATCGAGCGCGGCCTCGGGCGTGGTGTAGGCGAACAGCTCGACCTTGTCGAACTCGTGCACCCGCAGCAGCCCGCGCGTGTCACGCCCGGCCGAGCCCGCCTCACGGCGGTAGCAGGCCGTCGCCGCCGTGAAGCGCAACGGGAGTTGGGACTCCTCGAGAATCTCGCCCCGGTGCATGGAGGTGAGGGGGACCTCGGCCGTCGGGATGAGCCACAGGTCGTCGCGCTCGACGTGGTAGGCGTCGTCGGCGAACTTGGGCAGGTGGCCGGTGGAGGTCATGGTCTCGGTCAGCACGACCGTCGGCGGACGGATCTCCTCGTAGGCCGGCGAGTGGCGGTCGATGGCGAAGGCCGTCAGCGCCCGCAGCAGCCGCGCCCCCGGGCCCCGGTACAGGGGGAACATGGAGCCGGCCAGCCGCGCCCCGCGCTCCATGTCGAGGATCTGCAGCGACTCGCCGATCTCCCAGTGCGGGACCTCCTGGTGCGACGCCCGCCCGGGTTCCGGCCGCCCGGCGTCCTGCCCGGGCCACCAGCGGCGGACCTCCACGTTGTCGTCCTCGCCCGTCCCGTCCGGCGCATCCTCCGCCGGGATGTTGGGCAGGTAGAGCAGACCGGTCTGGCGGGACTCCAACAGGGCGTCGGCCTCGGCCGCCGCCGCCCGCTCCTCGTCGCCCAGTTGCCGGCTGCGGGCGCTGAGCGCGGCGGCCTCGGCCTCGTCGCCCGCCTTCTTGGCCTGCCCCACCTGGCGCGAGAGCTCCTTGACCTCGGCCCGCATGTCCTCGGCGGCCTTCACCCGCGCACTCCAGGCCCGGTCGATCTGCAGCACGGCGTCCACCTCGGCCGCCTCCACGCCGCGCCGCGCCAGCGCGGCCTTCACCGCGTCGGGGTCGTCACGCAGAGCCCGGATATCGATCACGCCTGCTCAAAGTAGCCTGCGACGCCGTGCCAGCCGTCGAGGTCGCCGGCCTCACCGTGCGCTACGGACCCGCCGGGACACCGGCCGCGGTCGACCAGCTCGACCTGACCGCCGAAGCTGGCGAGGTGCTCGTCGTGCTCGGCCCGAACGGCGCCGGGAAGACGTCGACCGTCGAGACGCTCGAGGGCTACCGCCGCCCGGTCGCCGGCGAGGCGCGTGTCCTCGGGCTCGACCCCGTCGCCGACCACGCCGCCCTCAGCGGCCGCGTCGGCGTCATGCTCCAGCGCGGCGGCGTCTACCCCATGCTCGGGCCACACCGCGTCCTGCGCCTCTTCGCCGGCTACTACCCCGACCCCGTCCCGGCGGACGAGCTGCTCGACCTCGTCGGCCTGCGCGCCGTCGCCGCCACGCCCTGGCGCCACCTCTCGGGCGGGGAGCAGCAGCGGCTCTCCCTCGCTCTCGCCCTGGTGGGCCGGCCCGAGGTGGCCTTCCTCGACGAGCCGACGGCCGGCGTCGACCCCGAGGGCCGCATCGCCGTGCGCGCCGTGGTGGCCGGGCTGAAGGAGAAGGGCGTCTGCGTCGTCCTGACCACCCACGAGCTGGGCGAGGCCGAGCGGATGGCGGACCGCATCGTGATCCTCTCCTCCGGCCGCGTCGTGCGCGAGGGCACGCCGCACGGCCTCACGACCGCCACCGGGCCCGGAGGCGGCGCCCCGCCGGCGATCACGTTCGGGGCACCCCCGGCGCTCGACGCCGTCGCCCTGGCAGGCGCCGTCGGACCCGCGGCCGTGGTCACCGAGACCACGCCGGGCCGCTATCGGGTGGAGGCCCCGGGCCTGGCGACCCCCGCCGTCACCGCGGCCGTGGCGAACTTCCTGGCCGCGCAGGGGGCCACCCTCACTGACCTGGTGGCGGGGCGGACCCTGGAGGACGTCTACCTCGAGACGGTGGGGGCCGCCGCGTTGACCAGCCCCGACGAGACGCCCGGCGCCGACGCGGGAGCACCCCGCCGGGGTCGGAGGCGGAGCCGGTGAGCACGACCGCGGACACCTTCCGGCCCCTCACCGCGCAGACCGGCGCGGAGGTCTTCATGACCCTGCGCCGGGGCGAGACCCTCCTCCTCACGCTCGGGATCCCCATCGTGTTCCTGCTCTTCTTCTCAAAGGTTTCGGTCGTGTCCACGCCCACGGCGACACCGGCCAACTTCTTCGTGCCGGGCATCCTCGCCCTGGCCGTCATGTCGACGGCCATGGTGTCGCTCGGCATCGCCACCGGCTTCGAGCGCGGCTACGGCGTGCTCAAGCGGCTGGGGGCCACCCCGCTCGGCCGCCCCCGCCTGCTCGGGGCCAAGATCGTCACGATCGTCGCCGTCGAGCTGCTCCAAGCGGCCGTCCTCCTCCCGGTCGGGCTCGCCCTCGGCTGGAACCCCGGTGGCGGCGGCTCGGCGGCGGTCGCCGGGGCGATCGGGGCCATGCTGCTCGGGTCGGCCGCCTTCGCCGGCATCGGCCTCCTCATGGCGGGCACGCTGCGGGCGGAGGTGAACCTGGCGGCGGCGAACGGCCTCTACCTGATCCTCCTGCTGCTGGGCGGCATGATCGTCCCCATCTCGAAGCTCCCGAGCGGGCTGGCCGACTTCGCCAAGCTGCTGCCGGCCGAGGCGCTCTCGTCCGCGCTGCACGCCACCCTCGGCCGCGGCGCGGCAGTCCCCCCCGAGTCGTGGGCCGTCCTGGCGGTCTGGGCCGTCGCGGCGCCGCTCGCCGCCGCGCTCACGTTCCGCTGGGAATGAGCGCGCGCTCGTCCGCCGCCAGCGACGAAGGCGTCAACACGGCGCCGCGCACGATCTTCGAGATGGTGCCGTCCCCCTTGACGAACACCGCGTAGGGGTCGCCGTCGAAGTAGAAGGAACCGCTCGTGATGTCGGCCTGGGGGTCCGACGCCACCGGGAACGTCACCCCGGCGCCGCGAATGAACGACTTGGCCACCGAGGTCCTGTCGAAGCTGTCGACGCCGAGGACCCGGACCCGCGACAGCGCGCCGCCCGCGCGCTCCTGGCGCCGCACGGCGGCGGCCAGGGGAGGGAGTTCCTGGTGGCAGCTCGAACACCAGGCCCCGAAGAACAGCAGCACCGCCGGCGTCCCGTTGCCACCTCCGTCGGCCGGCACCGAGACCTGGGACGGGCCGCTCGGGCCGACGTTGGCCCCCGTGAACGACGGCACCGGCCCCCCGGCGTGCGGCGCACCACCCCCGCTCTGGTTGCTTCCGATGCTGGTGAAGAGCCCGATGAGCACGATGGTCAGGAGGCCGATGCCCAGGCCGATGAGGATGAACCGCTTGCGGGGCGTGCGGACCACCTCGGGTGCGCCGCCCTGCCCCGGCCCAGGCGGGACCGCCGGATCGGAGGGTGGTGCGTCGGTCATGCCGCCGGGACGCTAGTGAATGTGGTTGCGAATGAGTACGTCGCCCGCCATCGCCACGAAGAGCACGGTGAGGTAGGTGATGGAGTACCCGAAGACCTTCATGGCGTCGCGCCCGGTCACCTGCCCGTTCTGGGCCAGTCCCCACAGGCGGGTCACGAAGTAGAGGAACCCGGCGCCGAGGACGGCGGCGGTGATCATGTAGATCCAGCCCAGGTGCGCCACCGGCCCGAACACGAACGACACCGCCACCAGCGCGACCGTGTAGTAGACGATCTCGGTCGTGGTGCGCTTCATGGATGCCACCACCGGCAGCATCGGCACGTCGGCCGCCCGGTAGTCCTCCTTGTAGCGCACCGCCAGGGACCAGAAGTGCGGCGGCGTCCAGATGAAGATGATGGCGAAGAGCACCACCGGCGCCCAGGCCAGGCTGTTCGTCACCGCGGCCCAGCCGACCAGCACCGGCACCGCGCCGGCGGCCCCGCCGATCACGATGTTCTGCGTCGAGCGCCGCTTGAGCCACAGGGTGTACACGAACACGTAGAAGAGGGTGGCCGAGATGGCCAGCACCGCCGAGAGCAGGTTGACGACGAGCCAGAGCTCCACGAACGCCGCCACCTCGAGCACCAGCGCGAAGACGAGGGCGGCGGTGGGCGTCATGGCGCCGGTCACCAGCGGGCGGTTCTTGGTCCGGTTCATCAGGCGGTCGATGTCGCGGTCCACCACCATGTTGATGGCGTTGGCCCCCCCGGCCGCCAACGCGCCCCCGGCCAGGGTGGCGGCCATGAGCCAGACCGGGGGCAGGCCGCGCTGCGCCACCACCATGGTGGGAAGCGTCGTCACCAGTAGGAGCTCGATGATCCGTGGCTTGGTCAGGGCCACGTAGGCCCCGACGGTCGACCACGACCAGCCGGCTCGCCGGCCCCGGAGGGCGGGCGCTTCAATGGACATGTCCCCGCAGCCTACGGCCGCGCCTCGCCCGGGACCAAGCGACGGGCGCCGGTACGCTTGGCGAGAGTGTCGCGGCGTCGTCCCCCCACCGTCTCGCCCTCGCTGAGCCACCGGCTCGACGTCCTGGCCCTGGCCCTGACCGCTCTCATCGTGGTGACCGGGGCGGCGGTCCGCCTGACCGGATCGGGCCTCGGCTGCGCCGACTGGCCCGAGTGCTCGGTCGGGCACCTGACCCCGGCCCTGCAGTTCCATGGCCTGGTCGAATTCGGCAACCGCCTGGTCACCATCGTCCTGACCGTTGCCGTGATCGCCGCCTTCCTCGGCTCGGTCTTCCGCACCCCGCGTCGGCGGGACCTGATCTGGCTCGCCGGGGGGCTGGTGGGCGGCGTGCTGGCCCAGGCGGTCCTCGGGGGGATCGTCGTCTACACCAAGCTCAACCCCTACCTCGTCATGGTGCACTTCTTCGCCACCATGCTCCTGCTGGTCGACGCCGTGGTGCTGGTCCACCGCTCCACCCGCGACTACACGCCGGGGTCCGCCCACCTCCTGGTGCCGCGGCCCCTGATCCGCCTCTTCTCGGGCGCGCTGGCGATCCTGGCCCTGGTGATCGCCGCCGGCACCGCCACGACCGGGGCCGGGCCCCATGCCGGCGACGCCTCAGGCCAGCAGGTGGCCAAACGGATCCCCGTTGCCCTGCGCGACATGGCCGAACTGCACTCGAGCCTGGCCCTGCTCCTGATCGGCGTCACCATCGGCCTCGTCGTGGCCCTGCACGTGGGCGACGTGCCCGAGCGGGTGCGCCGCGCCGCGCGCATCCTCATGGTGGTGCTGGTGGCCCAGGCCGCCGTCGGGTACACCCAGTACTTCACGCACCTCCCGGCACTCCTCGTCGAGGTCCACATCGTGGGTGCCACCGCGCTGGTGATCGGATTCGTGCAGACGTTCCTCGCCTGCACCTACCACGCCCCCGAGGTGCTGCCCGCCCCGCTCGTCCACGACACGTCGGCGCCGGGCGTCCCGATCGGTGCCCATTAGGCTGGGACGTCCGTGCACTCGGCACGGTCCCGCCCCCATCGTCTAGCGGCCTAGGACACCGCCCTTTCACGGCGGCAGCACCGGTTCGAATCCGGTTGGGGGTGCTGCGGGGGCGAGGTCACCCGACATCGGGGCAGACTGGCCACCGAGGACAGGCGGAGAAGGGACAGAGGACGATGCGGTTCAACCACATGGAGTTGACCTTTCCGATGGGCAGCCTTACCGGGGATCTGCGTGAGGAGATCGATGCCTTCTACGGCTCCATCTTCGGATGGACGGCCCTCGACACCGAGGTCGTCGGGCAGTCGTGCCATCTGCTGATGCCGGACCCGGATCAGTTCATCCTCCTGGCGGAGAGCGAAAGGCCGATGAGCTCGCCCGGCTACGACCACCTCGGCCTGTTGCAGGACTCGCGCCAGGAGGTCGACGACCTGCTGGACGCGTGCGAACGCTACGCGGAGAAGGACGATCGGGTGCGCATCAAGCGGTACGAGGACCTGGTCTATCCCGGACTCACCGTCCACGCCTTCTACGTCAAGTACCTCCTCCCGATCTACTTCGACGTGCAGAGTATGGAGCGTGCAGCACCCTGAATACGCTCCCCGGCGGGGCGCTGACATCGTGTCCCGCCCGACCCGGGCGAACGGACTGCGGTTAGCGTTTCGCCGGTGACCGCAGGCCCTCCCCGGCCCCCATGGACGCAACGGCTCTCCCGCCGATCGCTCCTCGCCGGCACGGTGGCTTCGGGACTTGCGGCGACCGGACTGGGCGCGGTCGTCGGGACCGAGGCCTACGCCACGACCGCCGGGGCCAGGGGGCTCGGGGTGAACGGGGCGCTCCTCCCGCCGGATGCGCGCCCGTACCCTCACCTCCCCGCGGGCACCGACACCATGCCGAAGATTCAGCACATCGTCGTCCTGATGATGGAGAACCATTCGTTCGACGATCACCTGGGCACCCTGGGCCGGGGAGACGGGCTGACGCTCGGGGCAGACGGGAAACCGCTCAACTACAACCCGGATCCCGCCGGGGGATACGTCCAGTCCTTTCACAACCCGAACACCTGTGGCGAGAGCGACTCGGGGATCACCCAGTCGTGGAACGCGTCGCACATCTGCTTCGACAACGGAACCAACATGGGCTTCGTCAAGGGGTGCAGCGGGGCGGCCATGGGCTACTGGGAAGCCGACGACCTCCCCTTCTACCATTCGATGGCCCGTCTGTTCCCCATCGGCGACCGCTACTTCTCATCGGTGATGGCCCAGACGTATCCCAATCGGCGCTTCCTCATCGCCGGCACCGCGCTGGGCAACATCAGCACCGACGTCACCGGCATCTCCAAGGTCGATGCCCCGAACGGCACGATCTTCGACCGGCTGAACGCGTACGGCATTTCGTGGAAGGACTACTACACGGACCTGCCGACCTGCGCGCTCTTCGAGCCGGTCTTCTTGAACAATCCGACCAAAGCCGTCCATGTGAGCGAGTTCTTCACCGACGCCGCCTCCGGCAATCTCCCGGCCTTCAGCCTGGTCGACCCGTATGCAAACTACTCCGAGGAGGACGGGGACATCACGGTCGGTGAGGGCTACGCCGCGTTGATCATCAACGCCGTGCTGCAGGGACCCGCCTGGGACAAGACAGCCCTGATCTGGGTCTACGACGAGCACGGCGGTTGGTACGACCACGTGCCGCCCCAGCCGTCCGTGAAGCCCGACAACGTGGCGCCCATGCTGCTGCCGGGTGACCTTCCCGGCTCCTACGACTACACCGGATTCCGCGTCCCGTGTTGCGTCGTGTCGGCCTGGTCGAAGAAGGACTACGTCTCGCATCAGACGTTCGACCACACATCGATCCTGAAATTCGTCGAGACCAAGTGGAATCTTCCCGCACTCACTTTCCGCGATGCCAACGCACGCAACATGTTGGACTTCTTCGACCTGGAGGCGGCGCATCCGCCCTTCGCCGAACCGCCCACCCTGGCGGCACCCCGGAACCCGTTCTCGAGCCCGGCCGCACTGCCGACGGGCTCCCTGAGTGCGGCGGATCTGGCGATGTTCCACCCGATCTGCACCGAGTTGCCCGGCGGGTCACTTCCGCCCGCGAGCGCCAGGATCTCCTCCATCCCACCCCACGCCGTTGACCTGATGGCGGCCCAGGAGAAGCGGATCCAGGGAGAGATCAGGGCCCAGAGCTAGGCGCCCGCGTCGCGATCCCCCGGTCGCACGCGTGCACCATCAGGAGGAAGGGCAGGCTCCCGCCGTCACCGTGATGTACACCTGCGAGGGGTGCCCGACGGTCTGCACGGTGAGGTGTGTCGCGCCGGGCTGCGAGGTGATGCGGCCTCCCTTGACCGCCGCGCACCACCCGTTTGGGTAGTGCTGCGATGCCGCGACGTCGACGATCGTGACGCCCCGCGCCGACAGGGTCGGGGCGTACACCATGTTGAACGCACCGGTGAACGGGTTGAAGATGATGGAGTTGGGGTCACCGGCGACTTCTTGTGGGTATGTGCGGGACAGCACCGTCACGATCGGCGAATAGCTGCCATCGGGCTGGACGAGACCCTCCGCCGACGAGCCCGTGGGGTCGTCGTAGTACTTCCAGGCCCAGTAGATCCACCCCAGCTGGTCGAGCCCGGCCCACTCGGTGTCGAAGCCGGCGAGCGCGACACTCGTCGTGGCACCGAACTCGCTCATGAAGATGGCCGGCCCGCTCGACTGGTAGGCGGAGCTCATGGAAAGACGGGTGACGTCCTGCTCGGCCGCCGAGGTCTCCTCGGACTGGAGGCACCTGAGGAGATCGGTCGGGTTCCCCGTGACCGGGCTGCGGTCCCCGCAGTACACGTGGAAGTTGAAGACGATCCGCGGAAACGGCATCGGGCCCAGCTGGGAAGGAACGTTGCCGCCGGTCACCCAGTAGATGTCCGGCTCCACGAAGGTCAGGTGGTGAGAGTCGACGGCCTGGATCGTCGGGATGACACCGTTGTCCGGCACGCCGGGCGGGCAGATCAACGGCGATGACCCGTTGGCCAGGTACCCGGTGTGGGCCTTCCCCGTGTAGAAGCACTCCAACTGGCCGGTGAAAGTCGACGCTGACGCCGTCTGCGTCTCGGTCGAGAACGGCTCGTTGTACGGGTCGTAGCCGATCACCCAGCGGTTGTTCTTGAAGTAGTCCGCCACGGTCGCCCACACGAGGTCGAAGTTGCCCTGGAGGTTGCCCACCACGTCGTTGCTCCAGAAATGCTGGACGGCCGTCTGGAGCGTCGGGTTCGAATAGTTGTTCGACCACCGGCCGCTCTTGGGCACGATCGGCACGTTGTTGGTGCACACGGCCCAGTTCGGAGCTCCCTCACCCCGGAAGTTCTTGTTGTAGACGTCCTGGTGCATGTCGAGAAGGGTGTAGATCCCGAAGCGGGCGAGCAGTTTGACCGTGGCCGCCACGTGGCTCAGGTAGCGCTCGGCCACGGCACGATTGAATTCGTGCGCGTTTCCCGGGGTGCCCGGGGTGCCCGGTGTGCAGATACCGGGTTGGTTGGGTCCGCCCGAGCCGGGCTCGAGGGCCTGCCACTCAATGCCGAGCCGGACGACATTGAAGCCCAGGCTCTGCATCTGCTCCGCGTCCTTCGCGCTGAAGTTCCACGGTGTCCCGGGATCGGGGTAGGCGATGTAGGGTGCGTGCTTGTACACGACGTTCACGCCGTGCAGGAGCACCACGCGTCCCTTTGCGTCATAGAGATACGGCCCGCCCGGAGAGCTCAAGAAGCTGGGGATGTTCGGGCCCGGGGCCTGGGTGGAGACCGAACCGCTCGCCTGGTACTGCACTCCGGCGCCACGGAGCGCCAGGATGTGCGGCGAGAGGGCATCGAGGTTGGGCTGATTGGTCACGTGCGGCGCCACCGTCGTCGTGGTCACCGGCGGGGCCACCGTCGTCGGGACGACGGGAGTCGTCGAGGTCGTCGGCATCGTCGAGGTCGTCGTCGCCGGCTGGGAGGTCGCGGTCGGAGGCTTGGCCGTGGTGGTCGTCAACGGCCGTGTGGTCGTCGTGGTCGACGGCGTGGGCGCAATGGTCGTGGTCGTCGTGGTCGTCGTGGTGGCCGCGCCGGTCGTCGCCGCTCCGACGACAGTGAGGAGCGGGCCGCAGACGATGGCGGCAGCCATGGTGACCCTTCTTCGATAGGTGACCTTCAGCCCCATCGGCACCTCGCTGCGCCTCCGTTCGTCCCCGCCGAGCCGCCGACTGTAGCCAGCATCGCGGAGAGCCGGAAGCGCAGACGACCGTTTCTTCGTCCGGGACCGGCGGGCCAGGCGGCGGCGGCGCGACCCGGGACGGCGCTGCGTGACGCTCAGATCAGGCCACCCCGGCGCTTCCCCCGGACGAAGAGGTCGGCCGACGCCTGCAGGTCGCGCTGCATCTCGCTCTGGTTCTCCAGCAGTTCATCGGCCCAGAGCATCTGCAGCGTCGTTTGCACCCGGTCCGCACGCTGCTGCTCCCTGACGTCCTCGAACGCCTTGCGCAACACGTCGTCGAGGACGGCGCCGTGGGGCGGCGGTTCGTCGAGGCGGTCACGCCGGTCGGCGAGCAGATCGGCGAACTGCTGGTACCAGCGATGGCTGGACGCGTACGAGTCGCGCAACACCGCCTCGGCGACGGCCACCGACTCCAGCTCGGGCCGGCCCGCTGCCGGCGGGCTGACCGGGAGGGTGGCCAGCGTGTAGGCGGCCAGGCGAATCCGGTTCGACCCCGTGAAGAGTCGAGAGATCGTCTCCACCGACACGACCTTGGCCCCCCGTTCGGCGAAGAACTGGCGGAAGGCATCATCGAGCAGGAGGTAGGCCCGGTGCGACGCCTCCTGCCCGGCGGCGGTGCTCACCTGCCGTCGCGAGGAGGTCAGCCGCTCCACCGCCTCGGCCAGGTAGCCGGAACTGGCCGCAAATGCCGTCGAGAGGGCCCGCCCCAGGGCCGCGGTGGCCCCGCGGGGCCAGAAAAGGAATCCGACGACGATGCTCACACCGCAGCCGATGGCCACGTCCTCGATTCTCGTCAGCCCGACCTTCCACCCGATGGGCTGGATGATGTTGAACAAGATGATCACCACCAAGGTGAACGCGGCCTGCCCGGCGGCGAACGAGATCATGGAGCCGGCCATGCCCGATACCAGTACCGCCAGCGGGAGCAGTACCCACAGCAGGACCGAGTGGTCCGCGACGCCGATCATGATGACCGAACCCACCACGAAGCCCAACGCCGTCCCGCCGACCGCGCGCAGGGCCGTGGCGCCCGTGCCGACGGCACTGGACCGCAACACCGACAGCGTGCCGAGCACGACCCAGAAGCCGTGGGCGACGTCGGTGACCTCGACCACGGCAACGGCGAGGGCCAGACCGACGGCGCCCCGGAAGGCGTTGCGGAACCAGACGGAGCGAAAAGACAGGTGCGAGAGAAGCCGGTGCACGAAGACGAGGGAGGTGGACTCGTCGGCCATGCCGAGGCGCCGGTCGATCACCGCGTCCGCCCCCGCCGCCTCGAGGGCGGCGTCCGCCACCAGCTCCGCGGCGATACCAAGCGCACGGGCATGGAATCCCGGGTCGAGCGAGCCGGCCAGGCTCTCGCCCTCGACGCTATCGACACCCGGGCCGCTGCCCGCCGCCGCCGACTCGGAATCGGACTCGGTCAGTGAGGCCACATCGGCCTCGAGCTCCACGTTGATGAGGCGATCGAGCTGCCGGGTGGACTCCTGCACCGCCTCGATGCGGGCAGGGTCCCGCACCGGGTGGGCGTCGCCGTCACAGATCAGTGCGGCCGTCTGACGCAGCGTCTCGGCCACCTTCGCGGTCACCGCCAGTGCCGCGGCCGGCTCCGCTGACCAGTGCTCGTCCCCGATCATGGCGCTGTTGCCCGCCACCCATTCGACCCGGCCCACGAGCTTGGACACCGCGACCGCACCCGACGCAGCGCCGACGGGCGGGTACGGCGTGCCCGAGAACTGCTCGCGGAGGCGGTCGAGCTCCGACGAGACGGCCGCGTACGCCTCCGGATCCTCCGCGCCCCGGGCGCGCGCGTCGGCGAGACGGGCGACGGCCGACACGGCCGAGGCCAGGCGGCGCCGCAGGTTGTCGTGCCACGGGGGCGGCCAGACGAGCATGGAGGCCGTGATGCTGAAGGCCGCTGCGAGCGTCCAACCGATCAGGCGGGGTCCGACCGCCGCCGCCGGCTGGGCCACCGCGACGGGCAGGACGAAGGTGAGCAACGCCGCCGTCGACGCCGTGGCCGCCTGGGGGGCCACGACCCCAACGAAGAGGACGGCGAACCCCACCAGCGCCATCGTCACGACGGCGGCCACCTTGTGGGTCGAGACGACGGTGCCGAGCACGGTGAAGCAGGCGCCGACCACGTAGAGGCCGCCGTACGAGGCGAGGCGCGTCGAGGGGCGTCCGGTGAACTCCACCAGCAGGAGCAGCGCGAACGACCCGAAGGCCGCGAACAGAGCCACCTGGGGGTTCGAGAATGTCGTGTGGGCAAGGCCGAAGACCGCCGGCATGATGACCGCGGCCCTGACCGAACGCTTGACGACCAGGAGTTCGGGATCCCTGGAGCGGACCCAGCGCACGACGCTCGTCCGGGCCGGGGCGGGGAGCGCAGTGGCGGTCTCGTCTGTCACGAACCGGTGAGCGTCATGTCGGACGGTTGCCTAACCCTTCGCAGGCAACGACCGCGCGAAACCGA
The DNA here is from genome assembly GCA_963826835.1 of uncultured Acidimicrobiaceae bacterium. Taxonomy (GTDB): domain Bacteria; phylum Actinomycetota; class Acidimicrobiia; order Acidimicrobiales; family RAAP-2; genus Bog-473. The sequence goes on along the minus strand of CAWGYK010000003.1, from coordinate 145,401 downwards.
CCCCGAGGTCGACCCATTTGGTGAGCTGGCGCTTGGTGCCGAGATCCCCGGCGTCGACCCGGAGCCAGCCCGTCATGGGTCGGCCGCGCATTACGGCCACCGAGGCCTTCGTCGTCGCCACCAGCTGGTCGGACCGGTCCGGGCCGACACGGACCAGGATGCCGCCTCGACCACTGGCCGCGATCGCCAGGTTGCCCCCGACGAGGAAGGCCAGGCCGCCGAACATCTTCTTCTCGCTCAGGCCTCGTTGGGTGCCGACAAGGGCTCTGATCCGCTGCGCAAGCTCCTCGTCGTAGGCCACCGGACCAGCGTACGCGCCGTCCCTGCGGTCCTTCTCGGGCTACTCCAGCTCTGTCAGGAGCTCCCGGCAGCGCTGCGCATCGCTGGTCAGCTTGGCTCGGAAGCCGTCCATGCGGGCCAGCTTGGCGCTGATCTGCTCGGCCAACGACTCGTTGAGCACGAGGGCTTCCTGGAGCGTCGCCTTCTGCTCCGCCAACGCCTTCTTGCTCGTGGCGCCCTTCCTGGCGCGATACGAGGCCCGTAGCTCGTCGAGCCTCGTCTCGAGAGCGAGGAACTCACGGATCTCGTCGAGGTTCATTCCGAGCACCTCGCGCAGCTCCAGGATCCGCTGCAGGTGGGCCAGGTCCTCAGCGGTGTACCGCCGCTCGCCCCCCGAGGTGTAGAGCGACGGCGTCAGCAAACCGAGCTCCTCGTAGTACCGCAGGGTCCGAGCCGAGACACCGACCCGGGTGGCGGCATCACTGATGCGCATGCCCCCGTCGGTCACCTCCCCGGCGAGAGGAACCCCTTGATCCTTCGGTGGCGTCGAAACGGTCATCTCAGTCGACCAACAACGCTTCGGTCTCGGCCATGGCCTCCTCGGCGGGCACCCAGTCGCGATCGGGGTCGCCCGCCTCGACGTCCGTGTGGAGATACTTGCCGCCGCGGAGGAGCGACGCCACGGCCCCGAGCAGGCAGGCACCGGCGGCGAAGGAGAACGCCTCGGTCAGCCCCTTGGAGAAGGCGGGCGCAATGAGGTGCGGGAAATACTGGCGGCTGGTGAGGTACGTCGCCGTCGCGTGCGGCAACTGCGCCAGCTCGGCATGGCCCAGGAGGACCGCCATGGGGTTGTAGCCCAGGAAGGCGGCGAAGAGGCTGCCCACCGGGGGCAGGTGCGACACCTTCGTCGCCACCGCCGGGCTGACCCCCTGTGCAGTGAGGCCGTGGTAGAGCGCCGCGGGCAGGGTCGAGGCCAGTCCCAGGATCATCAGGCTGAAGAAGAGGCCGATGGAGAGCACCTGCGCCGACGCATTGAACGTGCCCGCCATACCGGCGCCCGCACCGCGCTGGTCCGCCGGGAGGCTGTTCATGATCCCCGTCTGGTTCGGCGCGATGAACATGCCCATGCCCACCGAGTTCAAGAAGATGAGTGCGGCGAAGCCGAGGTAGGAGAAGTTCACCGGCAACTGGCTCAACAGAATGAAGGTGAGCGCCGCCAGCACCAGCCCGCCCGTCGCGAACGGCCGCGCGCCGTAGCGGTCGGCCAGCATGCCGCTCAGGGGCGCGGCCGCCAACAGCCCGATCGTCAGCGGGATCATGTAGATGCCCGCCCACAAGGGCGTCTCCGAGAAGCTGTACCCGTGCAGCGGGAGCCAGATCCCCTGCAGCCAGATGATCAGCATGAACATCAGGCCGCCGCGGCTGAGTGAGGCGAGGAAGCTGGCGCCGTTGCCCGCCGAGAAGGCGCGGATCCGGAAGAGGGAGAGGCGGAACATCGGCTGTTTCACCCTGGTCTCGACGATCCCGAAGATGATCAGCACGAGGACCCCGCCGAAGATCTCCGCCAGCACCTTGGGGTTGGTCCAGCCCATCGACTGCCCGCCGTACGGGAGCAGGCCATAGGTGATCCCGACCAGCACGAGGATGAGGCCGGCGGCGAAGGTCACATTCCCCAGCCAGTCGATCTTGGCCGGCGTGCGCGTCCCCCGGTCCTCGAGCTTCACGTAGGCGACGATCGTGCCGAGGATGCCGAACGGCACCGAGATCAGGAACACCAGGCGCCACTCCACGGGGGCCAGCACCCCCCCGAGGACGAGCCCGATGAACGAGCCGGCGATGGCCGCCGTGTTGTTGATGCCCAGTCCGAGTCCGCGCTTGTCCGCCGGGAAGGCGTCGGTGATGATGGCCGACGAGTTGGCGAAGAGCATGGCGCCGCCCACCCCCTGCCCGACGCGCATGGCGATCAGCCAGATGGCCCCCGCCGTCCCCGTGAGCCAGGTCACGGCGAGAAGGACGGAGAACGCGGTGAAGACCATGAAGCCGAGGTTGAAGATCTTTACCCGGCCGAAGATGTCGCCGACCCTGCCCAGGGTGACCACCAGCACGGCCAGGACCACGGTGAAGCCCATCAACATCCAGAGCATGTAGCCGGTGTTGCCCGGGGTGAGCGGGTTGAGCTGGATACCCCGGAAGATGTCGGGGAGCGAGATGAGGACGATCGACTGGTTGATGAACACCATCAGGGTGCCGAGGGTCACCGTCGCCAACGCGATCCAGCGGTAGCGGGACTGGCCCATATCCGGGAAGGCCCGCACAGGCGCTGAGCCGTTTCCGTTGGACAGGACCGCCGTACTCACCCGAGGAAGTTTAACGTTAACGTCAGGGTCATGGATCGGCGCGGACCGAATCCTTCCCGACCAGGTCAGACGCGGGAACACCCTGTCCCTGCGCTGCGGGCCGCCTCGAAGACGGACCCGGATTCGTGGGCCGAGTCGAAGACCACAACCGCCCGGACCCGCGGCCCGACGCCAGCGACACGAGTGAATTGGTGGAAGCCTGGAGACCGGAGCTCCTCGGTGAGCACGGCACCCTGAACGACGAGCTGATCGGAGCAGCGGCCTGATGGAGACGACCCCCACGGCGACCCCGACGCACTTCGACGTCGTCATCGTGGGCGCCGGACTGTCCGGTGTCGGGGCCGGCCACTACCTGCAGACCGAGTGTCCCTGGGCCGAGTACGCCATTTTCGAGGCGCGCGACGCGATTGGCGGCACCTGGGACCTCTTCCGGTATCCAGGCATCCGCTCCGATTCCGACATGCACACGCTGGGCTATTCGTTCCGGCCCTGGGAAGGCGAGAAGTCGATCGCCGACGGCGACTCGATACTGCAGTACATCAAGGACACCGCGGCAGAGTCCGGTGTCGACTCCCACATACGCTTCCGTCACCGGATCACGGCCGCCGACTGGTCGACGTCCGATTCGCTATGGCACATCACGGCTGAGCGGACGGACACCAACGAGACCATCCATCTCACGGCGGGCTTCCTCTTCTCGTGCAGCGGGTACTACCGCTACGACCACGGTTACCTGCCCGACTTCGCGGGGATGGACGACTTCGGGGGAACGATCGTGCATCCGCAGGCCTGGCCCGAGGGACTGGACTTCGCCGGCAAGCGGATCGTCGTCATCGGCAGCGGGGCGACCGCCGTCACCCTGGTCCCGGCGCTGGCCCAATCAGCCACCCACGTGACCATGCTGCAGCGCTCGCCGACGTACGTCGCCTCGCTGCCCGAGAAGAGCCCCGTCGCCGCGCTGCTACGCAAGGTCCTGCCTCCGAAACAGGCCGGTGCGGCCACGAAGTGGTTCCACGCCCTGCTGACACAGGCCTTCTACCAGGTGAGCCGGAAATACCCGACGCTGGTCCGGCGCATGCTGGCCAAGGGCCTGGAGCGCCAGCTGCCCCCCGACTACGACATCGCCACGCATTTCACACCCCGCTACGACCCGTGGGACCAGCGCTTCTGCGCCGTGCCCAACGGGGACCTCTTCCGGGTGATCTCGGCCGGGGCGGTGTCGGTGGTGACAGACCAGATCGATCGCTTCACCGAGAACGGGCTCCTCCTCAGCTCGGGCACCGAGCTCGAGGCGGAGATCGTCGTGACCGCGACGGGTCTCGAGCTGCTGTTCCTGGGCGGCATTGAACTCGGCGTGGACGGCGCGGTGGTCGATCCTGCGACGAGGCTCACCTACAAGGGGATGATGATCGAGGGCGTGCCCAACATGGCCGTGGCCCTCGGTTACACGAACGCGTCGTGGACGCTCAAGTGCGACCTGACGTGCGACTACGTCTGTCGTCTCCTGAACCACATGCACGAGCGCGGCCAAACGAGGTGCCTGGCGCGCAACCGTGACGCAGCGCTCGCGTCGGGCCCGATCCTCGGGCTGACGTCGGGGTACATCCAGCGCTCGGCCCACCTGCTCCCCAAGCAGGGCACGAAATACCCCTGGCAGGTCCACCAGAGCTACCTGCGGGACTACCGCGCCCTGAAAATGAGTGACATCGAGGACTCCTTCATGGAGTTCTCCGGACCGGTGGTGCCGCAGAGAGTCCTCGAGCCGGCCGCGTCCTGACAGCCGGGGAGGAGCACCGATGAAGGACTTCACGGGCCGCGTGGCGGCCATCACGGGGGCGGGCTCGGGCATCGGACGCGCGCTCGCCAACGCGCTGGCGCGACAGGGAGCGCACCTTGCCCTGAGCGACATCGACGATGTCGGGCTGTCCGAGACGGTCGTGCAGTGTGAAGGCCACGGCGTCAAGATCACGTCCCAACACGTGGACGTGTCCGACCGCGAGGCCGTCTACGAGTGGGCCGACCGGGTCGTCGCCGACCACGGCAAGGTCAACCTGATCTTCAACAATGCCGGAGTGGCCCTTGGCGCCACCGTCGAGTCCATGTCCTACGAGGACTTCGAGTGGCTCATGAACATCAACTTCTGGGGCGTGGTGTACGGGTCGAAGGCCTTCCTGCCTCATTTGAAGCAGTCCGGTGACGGCCACATCGTGAACCTCTCGAGCGTCTTCGGCCTCATCAGCGTGCCCTCGCAGTCGGCGTACAACGCGGCCAAGTTCGCCGTCCGGGGATTCACCGACTCAATGCGCATGGAACTCGAGGTGGAGGGTGCCTGCGTGTCGGTGACGACCGTCCATCCAGGAGGGATCAAGACCAATATCGCCCGCAACGCTCGCATCGATGCGAGCGTCCGTGACGTGGCCGGAGACCCCGAGAAGGCCGTCAGGGACTTCGAACGGGCCTTCATCACCAGCCCCGACAAGGCGGCGCAGCAGATCCTCACGGCCGTCCGCCGCGACCGCCGGCGGGCGCTGATCGGCCCCGACGCCAAGGCAATCGACTTCGTCTCCCGGTTACCGGCCGCGCTCTACCAGACCGTCCTGACGCGGGGTGCCTCCTCCCTCCGTCGTTGATCAGTCCCGCGCCGGCCTCCCCGGGCCGGGCTCGGCCCGGGCCCCGAACCCGTTGAGCACGGTGCCCACGGCGAGACGCCAGCGGCGCTCGATCGACTCGGTGGAGGTCCCGAGGCGACCCGCGGCCTCGGCGAACGCCATGCCTTGGATCAAGGCGACGAGCACATGCGCCACGTCTGTCTCGTCCCCACGCAGTCGGCCCGCGTCGATGCACCGCCGTACCCGCCCCACGATCAGCATGCGGACCGATCCCGTCGCCGCCAGCTCGTCGGGCCCGGGTGAGAAGTCGGTGAAGGGCCGCGAGAACATGACCTCCGCCAGCTCGCGGTTGGCCCGCACGAAGCGGCGGTAGGCCGCCGCCAGCGTCCACAGGTCGGCGACGGGATCGGCGGATTCCGCCAGCACCGAGAGCTCGTTGGCCAGCTGGCGGAAGCCTTCGAAATAGAGCTCACGGACCACCCCCGACTTGTCCCCGAATAGCTCGTAGAGGGCGGGCGCGGAGGTGTCCGCCCGGGCCGCCAACGACCGGGCGGTGAGCCCCGCCGCACCCTCCTCGGCCAGCAGGTCGACGGCTGCAGCCAGCATCCGGCTCCGGAGCTCCGGAGTGCGCTGCTTCGTCCGGGGCATCAGGCGCCCGCCACGGGACGCGGCGTTTGACTGCCTGGGCCGAGAGTGATAACAATGTTTCGAAACACTGATCTAATATAGCCATTCACCACGGCGGGAGGTTCCATGCCAGACCTCGTCACCTACAGCCGCTCCGCATCGGTCAGCACGATCGTCATGGACGACGGCCGGGTGAACGTCTTCTCGATTCCCATGCTCCGTGCCCTGCACCAGGCCTTCGACGAGGCCGAGCGGGAGGAGACGGTCGTCGTCCTGACAGGGAGGCCCGGCTGCTTCTCGGCCGGGTTCGACCTGCAAACGCTGAGCGGCCCGCGCGAGGACGTGATCACGATCCTGACGCTCGGGGCGACCCTGGCCGAGCGGATTCTCGCCTTTCCATCGCCGGTCGTGGTCGCCTGCACCGGCCACGCGTTCCCGGCGGGCGCCTTCCTCCTCATGGCGGCCGACATGCGTGTCGGTGCCGACGGTCCCTTCAAGCTGGGGCTCAACGAGGTCCGGATCGGCCTCACCTTGCCCTGGTTCGCCATCGTGCTCGCCAGGCACCGTCTCACCCCGGCGCACTTCGATCACGCCGCAGTCACGGGAGACATGTTCGACCCGGCGGCGGCCAGGAAGGCCGGCCTCCTCGACAGAGTGGTCCCACCGGCCGACGTGGATGCGGTCGCACTGGCTGCCGCCAAGGACCTCGGGTCCCTCGACCGGACCGCACATGCGGCCACCAAGCTCAGGGTGCGACAACCGGTCCTGAAGGACCTGCGCGCGGCAATCGAGTTGGAGCTGGTCTGATCAGCGCAGCGCCGCGCAGAAGGGAGAGACTGGACACCCGAGCTCAGACGACCCATGATCAGGGCGTGGAGTCGCCGTCGTTGCTCGAGACGATGATCCGCTTCCCCGGGGCGTTGATCCGGCTCCCTTCCTCGGCTCTGGCGACGCTCGAGGCCGTCAACGACGTGGCCGAACGGATGGATCGCCTGATGACCGTCCTCGAGCGGCTCGAGGGTGGCGTCAACCGGGCGGGGTCCGGGATGGACCTGGCCGCGCTGGGCATCTCGCATGCGGTCTCGGGCCTGGAGCAGGCGGTGGGCACCCTCGACTCGTCGCTCCCCTCCCTCTCCGACTCGGCCTCAGCCCTGCGCTTTCTGACGGAGCGGCTCAGCGGCGTGGCGATCGAACTGGCCAACGAGCTCCCCAAGGCCACCCGGTCGTTGCAGGAGGTGTCCCCGGAGCTCGCCAGCGTGGTGAGTCTGCTCGACGAGCGTTTCGCCCATCTCGACACCGTCGTGTCCGACTTGGCGGGGCTCATGGAGGCAGTGGTCGGCGCCATTCCGGGCATGCGGCGGGTCCTCAGTTCGGCGCCGTCGATCCCGTTCCAACTGAGCTGAACCCAGGAGGAGGCCCACATGGGCACCACCGATCAGGAGGCGGCGCTCGCAGTCGTGACTGCGACGTCGGTCCCCATCCACGACATCGGGACAGCTGCCTACCTCAGCCCCGATGTCGCCGCGTGGGCAGCCGAATGGGGGTGGAGCAACTCCTTCGCCTTCTACTTCGCTGGGCGGGGAGGCATGCTCGGCGAAGTCGGCGTGGAGGTGGTGATATCCGCCTTGGGGTGGTTCGCTCCCGACGCGGTGCGGGCCATCTACACCGAGGGCATCGGCGTGAACGGCGCCACCGGGGCGGCGGCCCGGATGGCCGAGGCACACGGGAAGTGGGGCGAGAAGCACTACGCGCAGGTGGACGGGCTCGACGGGATCGTCGCCGTCACGGAGGAACTGGTGGACGGGCTCGAGGGCTCCGCCATCCCGCTCTTCGTGGGGTGGAGGGACGTCTCCCGGTCCCCGTCCCAAGCGGGGCGGGCGGCCCAGCTCATGCAGATCCTGCGAGAGTGGCGGGGCGGGCTCCACCTTGTGGCGACGACCGCGGTCGGCTTGTCCCCCCTGGAGGCGATCCTGACCAATGAGGGCCCGGGCCAGGCGAAGTTCTTCGGGTGGTTAGAGCCCTTCCCCGACTTCGCACCCATAAAGGCGAAGCACGACGAGGCCGAGGAGATCACCGACCGGCTCTGCGCGTCCGCCCTCGCCAATGCACTCGAGCGTGCGAAGTACCCGGACTTCGAAGCCGGGATCACCACGCTGCGCGCCGCCACCCCGTAGGCCGCGCGAAGCCCACTCCCGCAGTGGGACGAAACCCGGGAGAGGCTAGAGTGGTGGGCTGCTCAGCGGCCGGCGGGAGCCGGACCGAGGAGAGTGGCATTTGCCACGGACCTGTGGTGCAGCTCGGAGTGCACGCCGCCCTGTCAAGGCGGAGGTCGCGGGTTCAAATCCCGTCAGGTCCGCCACCAAGCTCCCACCCCGCCCACGGGCGGTCGGAGCCTGGTTACCCGGTCGGGTAGCTCAGTTGGTAGAGCGCGCGCCTGAAAAGCGTGAGGTCACCGGATCGACGCCGGTCCCGACCACCGGGAAGCACCCTGACCAGGGCATACATCATTTGGAACGGGGGGGCGACCGCTCTTCCGCGAAGCGTGAGGTCGTTTGGGTCGACACGTCCGGCCACGACGAATGCCCTCGTCAGAGTGCCGACCAGCATCTCGACTTAGCCCCTTGGCCACAGCGCGCCCTCTGCGTGCCCTAAGGAAACGGAACGGGATCACCTCTACCCTCCGTGCACGGGAGCTCGCTGGTCTTTTAGCAACTGAGGCAGGACGACCCACGCATCCGTCTCTTCTACGGTGAGGACGCTGGATAGGGCCGCACGAAGCTTCGCCGAAGACGAACTCCAGCATTGAGCTGGATCGCAGGTCAGACTGCGTGTCCCATGAGCCGTCCAGACACGAAGTACGTGGCCATCGGGGATGCTGACGTTGCCTACCAGGTCCTCGGAGAAGGATCCTCCGACCTCCTCTTCTTCAACGGACTTGGCAGCAACGTCGAGATGGCGTGGGAGGACCCCGACATTGCCGACTTCCTCAGACGGCTGGCGTCGTTACGCCGCTTGATCTTTCTCGATCGACGAGGCACAGGGGCATCTGATGGTGTGCCGCGTAACGCGATACCAACATGGGAGGAATGGACGGAGGACATCGAGAGCGTCCTCAACGCGGTCGGGTCCGAGCAGACATCCATCCTCGCGACCGTCGACGCTGGCCCGATCGCGATTCTCTACGCCGCTGCACATCCCGAACGGGTCGATTCCCTTGTGCTGTGCAATACCACCGCGCGATACCTGATCGCTGACGATTATCCGATCGGGTTTACGTCTGAGGGACTCGATTTCGTTATCGAGTTCCTCCGGACCCACTGGGGCACGCCGGAGTTCCTCTCGCTTGCTGGTGCCGCTGGCCCGGAAGACCCAGTTCGCCGCGATGCCCTTGCTCGGCTCTTCCGGTCGTCGGTAACCCCGAGAACCGCGGCGGCACAGTACGACTACCTGCTTCGCAACCTCGATGTTCGCCCGGTGCTCCCGCTCCTCCGGGCGCCCACGCTGGTCCTGAGCGCCGACAATCCAAGCTTTCTTCCCATTGCTCATGGGCGTTATGTGGCCGAGCACATTGAGGGATCCAAGTTCGTCGCGCTGCCGGGCAACGATATGTTGATCTTCAGCCAGCGAGACGTGATCTTCGACGAAGTGGCAGAGTTCTTGACCGGTACGAGACCGGTAACCGACATCGACCGGGTGCTGGTCTCTGTACTCTTCACCGATATCGTCGGATCGACTGAGCGGGCCGCATCGCTGGGCGATCAACGGTGGCGGTCTCTGTTGGATCGCCATGATCAAATCGTCCGCGAACAGCTGCGGATATTCCGAGGTCGGGAGGTCAATACGACGGGAGACGGCTTCGTCGCTTCATTCGATGGTCCGGCTCGAGCCATCCGTTGTGGCCAGGTGATCGTCGACGCCACTCGAGCCCTCGATATCGAGCTGCGCATGGGTCTCCATACCGGTGAGTGCGAGGTGAGAGGCAACGATCTGGGCGGCCTCGCCGTCCACATCGCCGCTCGGATCGGTTCTTTGGCATCACCGAACGAAGTCCTTGTCTCGAGCACCGTCAAGGACCTCGTGGTTGGCTCGGGCATCGAATTTCAGGATCGCGGCGAACACGAGCTGAAGGGCGTGCCCGGGAGTTGGCACCTATTCCGTGTCGAGAACTGACTTGATCGCTCGCAAGTAACAAAAACCGTGCGGCTTGTTCCGCTGGATCGGCATCGACACCGACGCGTTCAGATCCATCCCTCGCCTGCGAACGCGGGGACGACCTTCTGCTACTCGTTTCGAGGCTTGGCACCCGAGTTCTGAGTCCGTCGCCGGCATCTCTCGATCGTCGGGAACCGGGCAGGATCGTCGGGCAGTGCTTTGGTTCACTCAAGTTCCGTGCCCTCGGCGTGCCCAAGCTCTAGCCGAGCGCGATGACCCCTTGGGTCTCACCCGGCGTTGACATTGCGCGGTCAACCTCTATATGGTTATATTATGACAATAGGACAGGGGGATAGCCACCCGGTCGGCGTTCAGGCGTCGCCAATCGAGTTCCGGCTCGACTCCGCCTCAGGAGTGCCGACCTATCTCCAACTCGTCCATCAGGTCGAGCACGCGCTGCGACTCGGCTACCTCAAACCGGGCGATCAGCTGCCCAGGGTCAGAGATGTGGTCGCCTCGCTGGCCATCAACCCGAACACGGTGTCCAAGGCCTACCGCGAACTTGAAACCAAGGGTCTCACCGTGGGGCGCCCAGGCCAGGGCACGTTCATCGTGGCCACCCTCAGCCAGGTTGCGCTCCCCGAGCTGACCGGGCTTCGGCGCTCTCTACGAGGTTGGCTGGCCAAGGCTGACGCAGCCGGGCTCGACGAGAGCGGGATCGCGGCACTCGTCGCCAGTGAGCTGCGGGACTTCTACGAGCGCCGCGTCGGTTCGAGCACCCGTCGTGGCGCAGCCAACGGCGAGACGGAGGGGGTTGCATGAACGTCGTCGAGGCAAGCAACCTGGCTAAGCACTACGGCAGCACGCAGGCGCTACGTGATTGCACACTCGCCATTCCCGCCGGTCACGTGGTTGCGCTGGTCGGTCCGAACGGTGCCGGCAAGAGCACCTTCTTGAACCTGGCCGTTGGCCTTTCCGCGCCGTCCGAAGGCGACCTCACCGTGCTTGACGGACGTCCGCCTGGGTCGCTCGCCGCCCTGGACGGCATCGCCTACGTCGCCCAGGACACGCCGCTCTACAAGAACGTGTCCGCCGCCGACATGCTGCACGTGACCCGCAACCTGAACCGACTCTTCGACTGGGCTTACGCGGAGAACAGGCTCGGCGAGTTGGGAATCCCGCTCAAACGCAAGACCGGCAAGTTGTCGGGGGGCCAGCAGGCTCAGCTGGCGTTGACTCTGGCGCTGGCGCGGCATCCGACGCTCCTGGTACTCGATGAGCCCGTGGCAATGCTCGACCCGATTGCCCGGCACGACTTCATGGCCACGGTGCTGACCGCTGCGGCCGACGACGGGGTGTCGGTGCTGCTGTCCTCTCATGTGCTCGCCGAGCTCGAACGGGTAGCCGACTATCTCATCGTGTTGTCGCAGGGCCGGGTGCAAGTGGCCGGCGAAGCCGATGACCTGATCGCCGGCCACCGCATCCTCACCGGCCCGACCGCCGAGGCCGCGACGTACACCGAACGACCGGTGGTCCACGTCCGCCGAGGCGAAGCGCAGGCGCACCTGCTGGCCAGGGCTAGCGCCGACGATCCCCTCCCGCCGGGATGGGAATCGCATCCGGTCGGTCTCGAAGAACTCGCGCTTGCATACCTGCGCGAGCCCGAGGCCGTTTCCTTGCCCGGTCCGCAGCCAGCACGTCGGGACTCGGAGGCGAGGAAGTGACCGCGTCGATGACAATTGCCGCGCCGCCCCGCAAAGAAGAAGACACGAACCTGCGGCCACTGCCGTGGCGGCGAATGGCTTGGGTCACCTGGCGCCAGCACCGTGTCGCACTGATCGGGATGGTTGTGGCATTGGCCGCAATTGCTGCGTACACGTTAAGAGTCGGCCTGCAGCTCCACAACGCCTACGCAGCCGAACTCGCCTGCCACCCTGCGGGCTCGGATGCCTGCTTCCAACTGACGAGTGGCTTCAATAGCCCGGGCACCCTTTTGACGAATGGCTGGATTTTGCAGTTAGTGCCCGCACTGATCGGTGCGTTCGTCGGGGCGCCAGTCCTGGCCCGTGAGATGGAGACCGGCACCTACCGCTATTCCTGGACGCAGGGCTTCGGGCGATGGCGCTGGGCATTCGCCAAGTTGGCTGGGCTCGCGATCGCGGTGACCGCAGCGGCCACCGCCATCAGCGTGCTGTTCTCCTGGTATTACCAGCGATACTTCGGCGCGACCAACCAGGCCCGGGGCCTTTCCCAGCTGTCTTCGCTAGCCCCCAGTCTGTTCGATTTGCGCGGGGTGGCGTTCGGCGCTTGGACGCTGGCCGCTTTCTCCATCGGCGCCCTGGCCGGAATACTGATCCGCAAGGTCGTGCCTGCCATTTTCGCCACCCTTGTCGCGTACGCCGGACTGGCCATCGCCGCCGGGGCCTGGCTGCGGAAGCAGTATTTCGAACCAATAGTGACGAGGTCACTCAACGTGCCAAATTCCGTGTGGGTCGTCAGCCAGGACTGGACGACCAAAGACGGCCACGTGGCCAGCCAGTCGGCGCTGTACCAGGTCCTCCAGGGGGCACCAGCGCAGGTCGCCGGGAAGGAAGGTGGGGGGCCGAACCTCCACGCACTCGCCGCCTGGCAGTACCTCATCCAACACGGCTACACCCAGGTGACGAGCTACCAGCCTGCCACCCGGTTCTGGGTCTTCCAGTGGATCGAGGCTGGCTGGTTGCTTGGGTTGTCGTTGCTGCTCATCGCCGTCACCCTCTGGCTGGTTCGCCGCCGGTCGACCTGAACACGCGTCAATCCCAAACTGCCCCCGTATGCGCGTAGTCCACGGCGTGGAAGGGTTGCCTCATACGCCAATCGGATCGAGGCGCAGCGGGCCCTTTGCCTTACCTACGCACGCCGACCCAAAAAGTAAAGGAACTCGGTCTGCAGGTCCGCACCCACGGGCGGTTCCAACTTGGGCCCAAAGATGTTGGGCAGGCGGATCATGGAGTCCATCGGCTTGAGAGCCTCATAGGCCCGGCGGACGGAGTCCTCGTCGAGACGCTCGTCCGCACCGATCGTTCGTGCCAGGTCCCAGGTGTGGACGAGCACGTCCATGGTGACGAATTGACCGATGATCTGACCCGCAGGCATCTTGCCCGTCGGCCCGTCCATCTCCATGCCCACCTCCTCCGGATCTCCGGTGATCTCGCCGATCGCGCGAGAGGCGTTGTCCCAGGCCTGCTTCGGGTCCTCGTCAGCCCCCAGGGGTTCCGACTCCCCTCCCCTGACACTGGCGATCACGCCGCGATGATTCTCGACCACGTGCGCCAGCAAATCACGTGCCGTCCACTGCTCGCAGGGAGATTGAGCCCCCCACTGGTCAGGGGCCACCGCCTTCACCGCGGCGCCGAAGCCGCTCGACACCACTCGGTAACTATCTTGGACGTCGGTCATCCCGAGAGCGTACGTCGACTCTTGACCGCGCTGAAAGTGCCCAGTCTGAGCGGGGCGGGAGGTAGCCCAAAACCCCAATCGGGTGTAGGCATGATCGCCCGCGTCCCGCAGTGATCGACGTTACTCTCAGCGAAGTGAACGTCGAGGTCATCGTGCTGAATGGCGGGTCGAGTTCGGGCAAGTCCTCGATCGCCACTTGTCTCCAGCAGCAGCTCGAGGAAACTTGGTTAACCCTGGGAGTCGATGACCTGATCCGTGCGCTGTCACACGGCCCCACGGACACCACGGCGGGTGGATCAATCCATTTCGGTTCGGACGGTTCCATCAGTGTGGGAGAGGTATTCCACCAAGCCGAGGCTGCTTGGTACCAAGGTGTCGCCGCCATTGCCCGCGCTGGAGCCGCCGTCATTGCTGACGAGGTGTTGCTCGATGGAGGGAGATCACAGGCGCGCCTCGCGGCTGCGCTGCAGGGATTGACCGTCGTCTGGATCGGAGTGCACTGCGATCCAGATGTGGCCGAGACCCGCGGGATCCAGCGGGGTGACCGGATCCGCGGACAAGCTCGTGACCAGGCCCTGCGTGTCCACCAGGGAGTCCGCTACGACCTCGTCGTAGATACAACGAGAACCACATCATCTCAGTGCGCCGGGACGATCGTCGAGTGGCTTACCCGCACTGACCAGTAGTTATCGAGCCAGTAGGCAAGACCGGGTGTCCCCGCACGCCTTTGGAGGCAGGCCAAAGGCCGGCGCACTTAACTTGAATAAGCAGCGAAGCTTGTATGACGCCAGTCCGGCAATGTAAGCGGACGCTCTCGGCGACGACAAGACCCATCAGTGGCAGTGTTCCGCAGGGAGCGCTGCACCCGTGTCAGCCGCTCCCAGATCGTCCGAGTACCCGGCTTCGAGCCGTGGCCATTGCGAGCTGGGACGACCGCCTGGCCACTCCCACAAGGGCGGCCACTCGGGAGCCCCGCCCAGGGTCCGGGTCGCGTGCCCGCGCCGCGGCCAACCCACTGGCGAGTCCTCCCAGTCCTCCTGCCTGCCGAACACGGTGAGATCCATGAGTGCGTAGCTGTAGTCCAGCACCTCGGCACCTCGGCGCTTGGTCCAGTACGTCTCGAAGACCTGGTTGCCGTCGCGCAGGTAGCACACGAGGTGGAACAGACCGTGCTCGCGGTCGATGAGGAGCGTGTCAAGTGAGGGCTGGGCCGAGTACCACGGCATGTCCCAGCCCATGAAGGTGCGGTAGCGGAGGCTCTCGTCGTATGACGTCTGCGCATCGCCAGGGCCGTTCGCGGTGTTCCGCCCCTGGCAGAGCACTGCGAAAGTGATGTCGCGAGAGTGCAGGTACGCAAGCTCGCCCATATGACTCATCACCCACGTACAGCCTTCGCACTGCTCGGCCGCAGCTCGGCCCGGCCACCACATGAAGTAGTAGGCAATGAGCTGACGGCGGCCTTCGAACGCGTCGAGCAACGTCACTGGGCCGTGCGGCCCGAGCAACGGGCTGTCTGCGGCGACCTCGACCATCGGCAGCCGGCGGCGGGCGGCGGCGATCGCGTCCCCTTCACGGGTGTGTGCCTTCTCCCTCGCCCGCAGCGCCTCCAGTTGCTCGTGGAACGTCGAGCGGTCGACCACCGTGGGTAGGGGTCTGGTCTCATCCTGGGACATTGGCACCTCGCCTGATCGCTCGCTCGCTGCTAATGGGGTGGTGTCCTTACGGTAGCGACGATTGGCGATGTCGCATGTGCAGAGGCTCGCCGATCCTGACCACGATCCCCGAGGTGCCTGCTTCGTACGGGCGCAGGGTCGTGGTCGAACATGGACAGCAATCCTTCGGGCTCTTTCGATTGTCGCCACCGAGATGCTCGGATCGGACTGGCGACATACTTCAGATCTATCAAGTTTCGTGCTCTTGGCGTGCCTTGCAGTCGGACCTGTCCGGAGTCGGTTGCGGTCTGCAGGTGCGCAGCATCATCCTCCGAATGCGAGCGTTGACCATCAGGTCGTAGCGAGAACCCTCGTCTCGAGGCCGTCGAGTATTAGGTCGAGCCCGAAAACGAACTCTTCGCCGTAGTCGTAACCCGGCTGAAGGATGTGTTCGACCGTGAACTCGGTGAGGTACGGGTACTCGTCGGCCGGCACCTGCGCCATCATCACCATCGCGTAACTCTGGGTGTTGAACCGGTGCCCCACAGGCGCACTGGAGCCGCCCGGTAGATCCCCGTCAGCCCGCCTTTTCGGGTCTGGCACCCTCCATTGATCCCGATCTTTTGGCTCGGCCCGTAGAAACCGCAGCCCGCTCAAAAACGGTTCGGCGGGAGCCGGGAGCCAGTTCGGCCCCTGGGCGCGGGTGCCGACACCAGCGAAGCAAGGCGAAGGAGCGCTGACCTGAAGCTATGGCCTCGAGCCGTCCGGGTGTCCGGACTCTCCCTGAATCGTCGCGAGCCCGGACTCGAGCGTCGGGTAGAACTGATCGCGGTCCAACGTCTCGAAGAGTCCGTATCGCTGGACGAGATGCTGGAGTCGAGCCCGCATCTCGACGAAGGCCAGGTGGACGCCCTGCGCGTTCAGTTCCCGATCGAACTGTTCGAGCATCTCTGCCGCAGAGACGTCGAGGTCGGTGATCGCTTCGCACTGGATCACAACCCAGGACACGTCTCGAACCTTGACGATGCGACGTATCTGGTTCCGGAAGGAGCT
Source organism: uncultured Acidimicrobiaceae bacterium (assembly GCA_963826835.1). Taxonomy (GTDB): domain Bacteria; phylum Actinomycetota; class Acidimicrobiia; order Acidimicrobiales; family RAAP-2; genus Bog-473. The sequence goes on along the minus strand of CAWGYK010000003.1, from coordinate 129,234 downwards.
GGAGTTGGCGAAGAACAGAGGTGCCTCCCAGCGGAAGACGACGATCCCGGGCAGCTCTCGGGCATCGGGGTAGCGCGCCACGTTGTGCCACCCGCCCAGCGAGTCGACACGGCCGAGCACCGCCCCGTGCGGCTGCCAGCCTCGCCGGAAGTACAAGACCATGGCGAGAGCGATCGCGATCACGATGCCCTGGAGGACCCCCAACACGATGACGCCCAGGCTGGCGATGACAGCGAGAACGAGTGCGCTCTTGCGGACCCGCCAGTACCGGGCCAGCACGCGCAGGTCGAGCAATGACAGCGCGGCACCGATGAGGACCGCTGCCAGGGCGGACTGTGGGAGGTCGGCGAGGAGGGAGTTGAAGAAGAGGAGCAGCACAGCGACGATCCCCGCCCCGACGACCGAAGCCAGCTGGGTCTTGGCGCCGGCCTGCTCCACCACAGCGGTGCGCGAGCCGCTCGTCGACACGGCGAAACCCTGGAGGCAGCCCGCCGCCAGGTTGGCGACGCCAATGCCGATCATCTCCTGGTTCGGGTCCACCTCCTCCCCCCTCCGGGCCCCGAAGCTCGAGGAGGTGGCGATGGTGTCCGCCAGGGAGACGAGGGTGATGCCCACCGCGGCGATCATCAGCGGCCCGATGTCGGCAAACTTCGTCCACGGAAGTGACGGCGTCGGGATTCCTTTCGGCAGGGTGCCCACGGTGGGTACGCCGTGCGCATGGAGGTCGAAGGCAGCCGAGACGATCGTGGCCGCGACGATCGCCACCAGCACCGCCGGGAGCGTCCGGGTGAAGCGAGGGAGGATGAGAAGGATCAGGAGTACCCCCAGCCCAACGACCAGTGCGGCGCCGACCGTCGAGTCAAGGTGGACAAAGAAAGCCTTCAGTTCAGGCCCGAAGCCTTCGGCATCGGTCGAGAAGCCGCACAGCTTCGGCAGCTGGCCGACGATGATGACGAGCGCCAGCCCGTTCATGTAGCCCACCTGCACCTCGTTGGACAAGAGGTCGGCCACGAAGCCGAGGCGGGCAAGTCCCATGCCGATCTCGATGAGGGCGACGATCACCGCCAGCATGCCGGCCAGGGCGATGGCCCGGTGGGTGTCGCCTCCGACCAGCAGCGGGATCAAGGCGGCGAAGATCATCGGCGAAATGGACGAGTCGGGGCCTAGCACCAGGATCCTCGACGGTCCGAAGATGGCGTATCCAACCAGGCACCCGATGGTCGTGTAGAGGCCCGTCACGGGAGGTAGGCCGGCCAGTTCGGCGTACGCCATTCCTTGAGGGACCAGAATGGCGGCGAGGACGACGCCGGCCACGATGTCAGGCCGGGTCCACGAACGCTGGTATGTGCGGATGGCCCGGACGCCGGGGATCCATCGGCTGATGCTGTCTGGGTGACGCTCGGCCTCCTGTCCGGTGCTCATCGTGCCTGCGATCCTCCTTGCGCCGAGCCTGGAACATACCTTGCCGGGCTGCATCGCAACGAGGGGTTTGAGGCGTGGCAAGGGGTGCTGTAGAACCGCGGGGGTTGGTGACGGGTCACCAGCGAAGGGAGTGATGAGTGGCAACTGCCAGGGAGGCTGTTGAGGTGCCGGCTGCTGCCGTCGAGCGCTGGTACGCCATGGACCCGGCACAAGTGGTCTCCAAGCTCGGTGTGGTGGTCGAAGACGGCCTTTCTGGCGAAGAGGCCGCGAGCCGCCTGCGACGAGACGGCGCGAACGCACTCCCGGTCGAACAGCCCCCGTCGGCGATCCGCCGCTTCCTTGGCGAGTACACCAGCTACATGCAGATCATCCTGGTCGGGGCGGCGATCGTGTCGCTGTTGATCAAGGAATGGACGACGGCCGTCGTGCTGATCGTCATCTCCCTGTTCAATGCAGTCGTCGGCCTGCGCCAGGCGGGCAAGGCGGAGAGCGCCATGAACGCCCTGCAGTCGATGATGAAGGCGACCGCACGTGTTCGTCGTGACGGCGCGGAATCCGACATCGGGGCGGAAGAACTCGTCGTCGGCGACGTCGTGGTGATCGCGGCCGGTGACGAGGTTCCGGCGGACGGGCGGATCGTGTCGTCCAGTGCGCTGCAGATTGATGAGTCGGCCCTCACGGGGGAAAGCGTGCCGGCGGCGAAGGACGCGGCCACGTTGACAGACGGGGAGGTCGGACCCGGCGAGCAGTCAAACATGGCTTTCATGCATACCCCCGTCACCCACGGCAGCGGCGTGATGATCGTCACCGGTGCGGGAAGCGGAACCGAGGTGGGAAAGATCGCGCACATGCTGTCGGCAACGGCCAATGAGGAGACACCACTCACGAAACAGATGAACACACTCACCCTCTGGATCGTGGCCGCGGCCGGGCTCACGATGATCGTGATGTTCGCCTTGGGGCTCAGCCGTGGTCAGTCATGGACCATGCTCTTCGACACCGCTATCGCGCTGGCGATCGCGGCCATCCCGCTGGCTCTGCCCATGGTCGTCCAGGTCGTGCTCTCCCTGGGCAGCGTCGAGTTGGCCAAGGAGAAGGCCATTGTCAAGGACCTGCCCTCAGTCGAGACGCTCGGGTTCACCTCAGCCATCAACTCGGACAAGACCGGGACCCTGACGATGAACCAGATGACGGCAGTCGAGGTCGTGGATCCGACCGACCGCTACGAGATCACCGGGAGCGGCTACAGCCTGGAAGGCAGAGTCACCCACCCGGCCGGCAGGAACGACAGCATCGAGGCGGCCATTCTTCCCTACGTCATTGCCAGCGATGCCACGCTCGTCGATGGCAAGGTCGTCGGCGATCCGACCGAGGGTGCGCTGCTCGTGCTGGCCCACAAGGCTGGCATGTCCATCGACGCCACCCGCGAGCAGCTACCCCGCCTTGCAACCCTACCGTTCGACCCGACTTACAAGCTGATGGCCACCTTCAACCAGGCCAAGGACGCATCGGGCACCGAGGTCGTGCGATGCTTCGTCAAAGGCGCCGCGCCGGCCGTGATGGCACTCGCCGCCACCGCCCTGTCCAACGGCACGAGCGTGGCCTGGGACGACACGCTCCGCCAAAGCGCTGAACAGCATGCGCGGCGCATGGGAGAGACGGGCCTTCGCGTCATGGCGGGCGCCTACTGTGACCTCGACGCAGCCGGCTTCGACCCGAGCGGCGACCTCCTCACCCTGGTCGATGCCTTGGAGATGACCAGCCTGGTCGGGATGGTCGACCCGCCTCGCGAGGAGTCGAAGGCAGCAGTGGCCGAGGCGCAAGCAGCGCACATCGAGGTGCGGATGGTGACCGGCGATGACGTGATCACCGGCGCTGCGATCGCGAAGCAACTCGACATACCGGGGGAGGCGATCCTCGGAGCCGACTTCGCTGCCCTGTCCGAGCAGGAGCGTCTCGAACGGATCGACCACATCGGCGTCGTCGGTCGAGTCGCCCCGGAGCACAAGGTGCTTCTCGCGGAGACGCTCAAGAAAAAGGGTCACGTCGTGGCCATGACGGGCGACGGTGTCAACGACGCACCCGCCATCAAAGCAGCCGACATCGGCGTCGCCATGGGGAGCGGGACCGAGGTGGCGAAGAACGCCGGGCGGATGATCCTCTCCGACGACAACTTCGCCACGATCGTCTTCGCCGTCGAACAGGGCCGCAAGCTCTTCGACAACCTCAACAAGTACATCCGCTTCGTCCTGCTCGAGCTCGTCGCTTTTGTCCTCACCTTCCTCGGCGCCAGCCTGTTCGACCTCGCCGCCGGACAACCCTTCACTCCGGCGCAGATCCTCTGGATCAACTTCGCCGTCAACGCTCCGTTCGGCGTCGCGCTGGGCTTCGACATGGAGACTCCCGGCCTCATGGATCGGCTGCCCCGCCCACGCGGGGAGTCGATTCTCACCACACCTGTGATGATCACCAGCGGACTCGTCGGCCTCTTCATCGCCTTCGCCAACCTGGGCATGATCGCGTTCGGGACCAACCACTACAACAGCCTGACCACCGGGCGCTCGATCGGACTGGTCGCCTTCTCGTTGATGCTGATCGTCGCCGCCTTCGAGGCGCGCAGCGAGACCGAGAGCATCTTCACCGGCGACACGTTCAACAGCTCCAGGATGAACCGGATCGCCCTGCTCGAGCTCGCCGGGGCCTTCCTGATCACCCAGGCAGATTTCATGCAGCGACTCCTCGGTACGACCCAGCTCAGCCCCCGTCAATGGGGCATTGCGCTGCTCGCCGCCGTCACCCTCCTCGTCTTGTGGGAAGCGGGCAAGTGGATCGCACGTCGAAGGATGGGGACCACCCAAGTGACCGTGCCGATGGTTCGGCGGTGACCGATTGCCCATCCACCGCCTGACCACGTTGCATCCCATCGAGACCCATCGGAGGTGAAGGGCAATGGCCACCCAAGGGCATGAGGACCACAAGCACCACAAGAAGCACAAGGAACACGGGCTCGAGCCGCAAGCGTCTCGAGCCACATCGCCCGAGGAGGCTGCCGCGGATCAGCCGCCCAAGATGAAGCGCAAGGAGTACGAGGCGGAGATGAGGCTCCTGCACGGCGAGCTGGTCTCGCTCCAGGAGTGGGTCAAGGCGACCGGGGCCAAGATCTGCATCGTGTTCGAGGGGCGCGACACGGCGGGAAAGGGCGGCACGATCAAGCGGATCACCGAGCGGGTGAGCCCACGTGTCTTCCGGGTCGTGGCACTGCCCGCCCCGACCGATCGCGAGAAGTCCCAGATGTACATCCAGCGGTACATGGGGTACTTCCCTGCGGCCGGCGAGGTGGTGATCTTCGATCGAAGTTGGTACAACCGGGCCGGCGTCGAGCCGGTCATGGGCTTCTGCACGCCGGAGGACACCGAGCGCTTCCTCGACCTCGTGCCGGGGGTCGAGAAGGCGATGGTCGATACAGGGATCCGGTTGTTCAAATACTGGCTCGAGGTCAGCGCCGACGAGCAGACACGGCGCCTCGAGAGCCGCATCCACGACCCGCGCAAGATCTGGAAGCTGTCCGCCATGGACTTGAAGTCCTACAGCTGCTGGTACGACTACTCGCGCGCCCGAGACGCCATGTTCGCAGCGACCGATACCGCGTGGGCTCCGTGGTACGTCGCCCACACCGACGACAAGAGGCGCGGACGGCTCAACATCATCAGCCACCTGTTGAGCCAGATCCCCTACGAGTCGCCCAAGCGCAAGCCAGTCGTCCTTCCTGCCCGTCAAGACGAGGGGGGCTACCAGAGGCCGTCGTATCAATACCGGCTCGTCCCCGACACGTTCTGAGGCTCCGGCTTGACCGTCAACGGCCTATACCCTGGGATCCTTCAGCCATCGCCGTCGTGGCGTCTGGGCCGTGCACCCTGGCGCAGCTGGGCGATTTTGTCTTGACTAAGAGCGTGAACGAGGGTGCACACCCGGTCAGTTGGCGAGAACGGTCCTTTGCGCTGGCATCGCTCGGGTGTGCAGCACTGCTCATCGTGGCTGTCGTGATCTTCTCGGTCCGGAACCTCGGTTTCCTGGTAGCCGGGTTGATCGGGGTCTCCCTCATGGTCAGCGGAGCCTGGTGGGCCGTCACCGAACGAGCGCCTCGCAAGGCCTTTGGAATGGCGGGCGGCGTCGTCGGCGGGGCCCTGATCGTGGTCGCGTTGATCCGGGCCGAGCCTCACGGAGACCGCCCGATTCTGGCTCTCGTCGTCACGGCAGCCCTCATCGTGTGCACGGTCGGCTTTGGTCGATCGGCTATCGCCCGCGACCTTCACGAGCGAGACGCTCGTCGGCCCCTGATCGTGGCGCGGCCGCAGCGCCCCGTCCTCATCTGCAATCCCTGGTCGGGGGGCGGCAAGGTCGAAAGGTTCGGGCTGGTGGGGCTGGCCCGGGACCTCGGCGTCGAGGTTGTCATGCTCGATCACGGCCTCGACCTCGAGCAGCTGGCTCGCGATGCCGTCGCCCGTGGTGCTGACTGCCTCGCCATGGCGGGAGGCGACGGATCGCAGGCCTTGGTGGCGTCCATCGCCATTGAGCACGACCTCCCGTTCGTCTGTGTCTCGGCCGGCACCCGCAACCACTTCGCCCTTGATCTCGGAATCGATCGGGAGGATCCGCGCACGTGTCTCGACGCGTTCCGGGATGGCGTTGAGCGCCGAATCGACTACGCGACGGTCGGTGATCGGCTGTTCGTCAACAACGTGTCGCTGGGGATTTATGCCACGATCGTGCAACAGCCGGGCTATCGCGAGGCCAAGTCCGAGACCACCAAGGCTCTTCTCCCCGAGATGCTGGGGCGAACACGAGCACCTTTCGACCTGCAGTTCACCGAGCCCGACGGCACCGAAGTGCACGGTGCGTTCCTGATCCAGGTATCGAACAATCCCTACGTGCTCGGGGCCACTCTGGACGCGTCCCAGCGCCGGCGGCTCGACATGGGGAGGCTCGGCGTCGTCGCCATCACCGCGGCAACCGGGAGCGAGGCCGCCCAGGTCGTCACGCTCTCCGCCCTCGGACAGCGGCGCCGTAGCCGCCACTGGCACGAGTTCACGACGGAGCGATTCGAAGTCCGGTCGCGATCCGGAAAGGCCTTCGCAGGCATCGATGGTGAGGCGCTCGAGCTCGAGACACCCCTGACGTTCGTGATCCATCCTCGGGGCCTGCGACTGCTGGTCCCGAGGGGAAACCTGACGGCGGCCGAGCGTCGTCGAGCACGGGATGTCTCAGCCGCCGACCTGTTCAAGCTGGCTCGCGGTGTGGACCCCATGGCCGAGAAGGTCTGAGCGTCACCACGGATCCGTGTGGAACGGTTGCGTTCACCTCAGAGCGCGGCCATCTTCTCCGAATCAGCTCCGTGGGCGACGAGTGCATAGATCACCAACACGCCCAGAGCCACATAGGTCAGCGACCAGACCGGGTAGTAGGGCATCCACCAGATGGCACTGATGGAGGCAATTGCGGCAAAGACGATGCCGACCCAGATTCCGATCTGTGACCCACTGACGACGGCGAACGCACAGATGATGAGGAGAACCCCCAGGATCAGGTAGATCCAGCCGTAGGTCTTGAGGCTGGTGCCGAAGATGGCGTCCTCGAGATGCTGGGGCAGTACGCCGTGGTAGCGGAAGGCCCAGATCGCGTCGAAGATGCGCATGACACCTGCCACCCCCAGGACAATGGCAGCGAACACAATCCAACCGTGGCCCTTTTCGTTCATCGTTTTCCCTCCCTTGGATTTGCTCCTTGCACCTCGAGATCAAGTGGTCGCCAGGATCTTCGCCTTCTGTGCCTCGAACTCGGCGTCGGTCAGGACACCCTGGTTCTTGAGCGCAGCCAAATCGCTCAGTTGGGAAGCGACATCGCCTCCAGTCGTTCCGGCGGCCTCCTTGACGTATTGGTCGAAGGAGGTCTTCTGCTGCGCCGCCTCCTGCATCTTGCGTTCCTGCATCTTTCCCCCCGGGCGATGAGGTACACGAACACTCCGAGGAAGGGGAGAATGATGACGAAGATGACCCAGAGCGCCTTGAACCAGCCGCTGAGGTCCTCGCTACGGAAGATGTCGATGAACACTGTTATCAGTATCCAGATCCAGATGAAGAACAAGAAGAAGTAGAGCATTGAAAGGAACACGCCACCCAGTGGGTAGCTGTATGCGAGCATCCGATCCTCCTCTTTCGTGAGAGTTACGCCCCTCTACATGTCTACTCTGCGACCTGCTCAATTGCGAGGAAATCGGCGAAGCTCGGTGCGAAGCGTCCGCGAGGTCATGCGTGAGACTGAACCGGTTGATCTACCGGAGTGAGACTTCCTGCTTCTGTCAGGTCTCGCTGCGTCGATCTTCTTCGGAGGCAGTCAGGCGTGGGTTGATCTTCATCCCGAGGACTCTGAACGGCCAGTGAGGTCAGACGCCACCGACTTCGAGGGTGGCTCTGATTGGATCGCAGACGATGACCGGGTGGAGTGGTGTTCCTTGCAGATCACGCTCAGGACCCGAGGACCCTCGCCTTCTGCGCCTCGAATTCGGCCTCGGTCAGGATGCCTTGAGATTTGAGATCGGCAAGGTCTTTCAGCTGTGCGATCGGGTCCGCAGGCGGTGCCGGCGCCGGCTGCGGCGCGTACTGCTGGGGCGCGTACTGCTGTTGCTGTGCATACTGCTGGTCGTCTTGTTGCGCCCACCGATTTTGCTGTCGCCTCGACACGCGGTTGGAGACGGCGGTCGCCGTTCCGGCGATGGCCGCAGTGCGCGCGATGCCTCGGAGAAGTGGCATGGGTCTTGTCCTCTCTGCTCTTCGATCAAGCCTCGGCGGCGTCGAGCGCCGCGATGAGGTCGGCCTGAGGGATGTATCCGGCGGCCACCAGCTCGGCCTCACCGCGGCGCAATGCCTGAATGAATCCCGTCGCCCAGCGGTTCTCGAAGATCAAGATCCCGGCTGAGGAACCTGGTTCGATCACGGACGCCGCTTCAGCGAGATCGCTCTCGGCCAGCAAACCAGACGACGCCCCGGCGAATACAGCCAGGTCGAACCGCCCGTCGCGGTCGATGTCTTGGAGATCGAGCGCTCGTGTGGAGCCATCGGGGTCTCGCCTGACGAATATCAGGTCGAGAATCCTGATGATGCCACGGTCAACAAGGTCGAGCAGGGTGACGAACCCTTCGCCCGTCATTTTGCTACCGGGGAACTCGACGATGAGATAGCTGATCGGTCCGAGGGCGCCCGTTTCGTCTGCCATCGTGTCGCTGCCTTTCGATTGGACTGACGTTCAGAAAGGAAAGCTAACCCACCGAAAACCCCCGTGCCACGGAGGCCGGCTACTCGACGTCAGCCTTGACCTCGTCCTCGATTTCCTTCTGGTCGGCCTTGAGCTCCTTGGCCTGAATCTTCTTCGCTCGCTTCATGGCTGACTCGACCTTCGCCTGCATATCCGACACCGCCACGACCACGAGCCCGGCCTGGCCGCTGTCGAGACCCTCGCCGAGTTCCTTGAGATCGTTGCGGCTCATTCCGGCAGCAGCGTGGCCGGCCACGGCCCCGAGGATCGCACCTCCACCTCCAGTGGCGAGCAGGAGCCCACCGCCAATGGCCGCCGCGGGGAACAACGCGATCACCAGGCCGGTTGCCAGGCCGACACCGCCGCCGAGAACGCCGCCAACCCGGGTTGGCGTCTCATGCTTCTTGACGATCTTGACCTTGCCGTCTGCGTTTCGTTCGATCACCGCTGCGTCGTACGCGTCAATAAGTCCGATTTCGGTATGGAGCGCGTGCACAGCCTCGTAATCCGCCAATGCGTCCTCAACATTGGCATAGACGCCGCAGTAGGCGAAGAACGTGTCGATCGGCATGGTCCATCTCTCCTTTAGGTCTTATGGGCTGGCAACTTTTTTAGCACGCACGAGTGGGAATTGCCCCGGCCGTGAACCCGACGACAACCCACAACCCTGCGCAGGACTCTCCAGTCATGCCATTGTTCTTGGATGTACCCGGCCAGTGCCGCACCTCAGGGAAAGGCCCAAGGGGCGGCGGGGGCCCGCGGGGAATCCACCCCCGAGGTTCCACGACCGAAGCAAGGCAATCAGCGGCTGGCCCTCTTGCTGGCAATGGCCATGTTCGTGCTGGTCGTCGACACCTCGATCATGAATGTCTCGATCTCGGCCGTTGTCCACGACATCGGCACCACGGTGAGCGGTGTGCAGTCCGCCATTGCTCTCGAGGCTCTGGTGTCTGCGTCGTTCATCCTGATCGGGAGCAAGGTCGGCGATCTCATCGGGCGCAAGAGGGCCTATGTGCTCGGACTGCTCGGCTATGCGGCAGGCGCTCTTGCCATGGCACTCGCCCAGAGCCTGACGATCATCATCATCTTCTGGGCCATCGTCGGCGGCCTCGGCGCATCTCTCCTGCTGCCAGCGATGCAGTCGCTGATCCACGGGAACTTCGAAGGAGCCGAGCAACGCAAGGCCTACGCACTGGTCGGTGCGGCTGCGGCCATCGCCGCCGCTGTCGGTCCGCTCGTCGGTGGCTTCATCACGACGTATCTGTCATGGAGAGTCGCCTTCCTGCTCGAGGACGTGATCATTCTGGTCGTCCTCTCCGGAATCCGCCTCGTCAAAGACGTGGCGTACACCGGACCACGTCATATCGACGTCGTCGGTGCCTTCCTCTCGGTCATCGGGATGGGTGGCCTTGTGCTCGGCATTCTGGTGTGGCAGGAGGGTGGAGAGTCAGTCATTGCATTCCTCGTGGTCGGCAGCGGAGCGATGGCGGGCTTCGTGTTCTGGATCCTGCGGCAGAAGCGACTCGGGAGACCTGCACTGATCGATCCGGGTCTGTTCAAGTTGCCCCACTTCAGATTCGGCGCCACCGGTCAGATGATGCAGCAGATCTCGCTTGGGGGGTTGATGATCGCGCTGCCGATCTACCTCCAGATGGTCTTCGAGTACAACGCCATGCAGGCGGGCCTTTCCATGGCACCGCTGTCACTCAGCATGTTCGCGGTGGCCCTCTTGGCCGGCAAGAAAGCGGGGAATCGACGTCCGGCCACCATTATCAGGGCAGGATTCGCCCTCACGTCGGTCGGCGTCCTGCTCCTCATCCCCCTCATACCCCGCGCCGACTCCGGGTGGTACCTCATCCCACCGTTGTTGATCGTCGGCTCCGGGCTCGGGCTGCTGGTGTCACAGTTGAACAACTACACACTGGCGCCGATCTCCGAGGAAAGGGTCAGCGAAGCTGCCGGAGTCAATTCCGCTGCCGGGTCGTTCGGACTCTCGCTCGGGCTCGCGTTCGCCGGCGCCATCATGCTGGCCACGCTCTCACTGTCTTTCTCCCACCTTGCATCACAGAGCACAGTGCTCTCGCCGACCGAGCAGCAGCAGGTCTCCCAAGTCCTCGAGCACGACGCACAGGTGTTGAGCAATACACAGCTGGAACAACAGTTGGTCGGGCAGCCAAAGGCGACGCGCGACGAGATCATCCTCATCAACACCGACGCCAGGCACGACGCGCTTCGGTTCGCGCTTCTCGTGCCGCTCTTCGCCGGGCTCGTCGGGCTGTTCAATTCCTTCCGCATGATGCGGCTGCCCGATCCCCCCCAATCCGCGTCAACCGAGGGTCTCGTCGCCGGTTGACCGAAAAGGCGTCAGTGTTCTGGCTCGCGACCCGGCCGGAACAGGAGGGTCGGGGTCATATCAACCCTTCACATAGGACAGTTTTTCGGCCACCAGTCCGTCGCGGACGCGGAAGACGTCGACGCCTCGTACGTGGCCGTCTTGCCACGAATAGCGCCAACGCTGCACCACCCGGTCGCCCGCGGCGAAAGTCTCCTCGGCCTCGAAGACCGCGTGGGTGTCCTCGAAGATGGGTTGCCACGCCCGACGGACGGCGTCACGACCCTCGTAACGGGTGCCGTCAGGTCCCGGTTCCGTGGACTCGAAGACACAATCCCCGGTGACCAGCAAGAGCGTTGCGTCCAGGTCGTGCGCCGCCCAGGCCGCGCCGAATGTTTCCACGATCGCAAGGGCATCCATCGTTGAGCCGATCGAAGGTGACGGGTGCTTCAAAAAGGCACTACGCCATGGCCGGCGAGACATCCTCCAGGCCGGAGCGGATCATCTCCCGGAGCTCAGGTGTGTCCTCGTGCCCGTGCTTGGCGACAGCATGCGCCACCGCGGCGTCGAGGGTCTCTTCCTCCGTCCCGGCAATGGTGAGGGTGCAACCGACGTCGTTGGGCACCTTCCGGCAGTCAATCATCTTCCGGGCCATGGGAGCCCCCTTCCTTCTTGACCGGATCCGCTCCGGCCAGCTCGAGCCGGGCCAGGTCGCGTCTGGTACCGACCAGTCCATGGTGACGTCCGGCACTTCCCCCACGACCCATGCCTCCGGGCCGTTCGGCGAAGCGGTGACCTCACCGGGAGTTGCGTTGTATCCTCAGCTGTAATCTACCTACTAGTAGGTAGAAGTCAAGGGGGAGCCTCGACCGCCCCGGGGACTGTGAGGATGGCCGGATGACCCAGGCGCAGGAGCAGCGGGTGAGTACCGCGGACCAGATATTGGACGTGGCAGAGCACCTGGTCCAGGTGCGCGGCTTCAACGCCTTCAGTTACGCCGACGTGGCCGGAGAGCTCGGACTTACCAATGCCGCTCTGCACTACCACTTCCCGACCAAGTCGGATCTCGGAGAGACCCTCATTGCCCGCTATGCGGTCCGATTCATCGGAGCGCTCCAAGAAATCGACGAGTCCCTGGTCGATCCGTCGGACAAGCTCGCTGCCTACGCAGATCTCTACGCTGACGTCTTGCGCGGCCGGAGGATGTGTCTGTGCGGCATGCTCGCGGCGGAGTACGAGACACTCTCTGCGGGAATGCAAGTTGCGGTCGCAGACTTCTTCGAGAGGAACGAGACCTGGCTTGCCGACGTATTAGGGGAAGGCCGCGACGATGGAACGTTGCAGTTCCCCGGACCCCCACTCGAAGAAGCGCGCTCCATCGTGAGCAGCCTCGAAGGGGCCATGCTCATCGCCCGATCCTTCGGAGATTTCGAGCGTTTCCAATCCGCCGCGAGCCATCTGCTGGTTTCCCTTCGTCTGTAGATCAGGCACAGCCGGCACGGAATCCCCCATGGTGTCGACGGAGCGACGGTCGGACCAGTGATCCTGCGCGCCACGTTTCGAAAAGGGTCGACCCGTGTGCGTCCGCGCGCCACAATGCACGTCGCCCGGTCGTAGAGTCCGGAGCGATGGCCGGAAGCGACCCGCTGGGCGGACGACGACGTGCGGCTCATGCCCGCCGGCACGGGATCAGCCGGGCCACCGAGAATCGCCTCGCCGAAATCGGACGGCAAGCCCCACCCCCGAGCGAGGCGGACCGCAAAGCCATTCGCGCCGACCACGCGGCGCGCCTCGCACGACGCCTCGTCGTGACCGTCGTGGTCGTGGCTGTCCTCGCCCTCGCTGCCGGGGCGGCGGTGCAATGGCTGCGGCCGGTGTCCCCGCCCGAGTTGACGGGGCTGGCAACGCCCATGCACATACCCGGGACAGCTCCTTCGTTGCCCTGGCCCGCGACCGGCGAAGCGGCCCTGGCCGTCGAGGGGCTGGGCGGCTTCGGGCCGATCCGGGCGACCCAGCCGGCACCCATCGCCGGGCTCGCCGGAGTGCTCACGGCCTACGTCGTCTTGAAGGACCACCCCATCTCCCCCGGGGTCGCCACCGGTCCCACCATCGCGGTGACACCCCAGGTGCTCGCCGCGTACCAGGGCGGCAGCGCGGCGGGCCAGCCCGAGGTCACCGTGGCCACCGGCGAGAGCCTGACCGAGCTGGACGCGCTGGAAGGGTTGCTCATCGACTCCGGCAACGACCTCGCCACACTCCTCGCCGATTGGGACGCGGGAAACACCTCGGCCTTCGTCGCCAAGATGAACCTCGCCGCGCTCTCCCTCGGCCTCAGCCACACGCACATCACGGATCCGAGCGGGGCGGATCCCGGCACCGTCAGCACTCCGGGCGACCTCGTTCGTCTCGGCGAGGCAGCCATGCGCATCCCGGTCTTGAGCCAGATCGTGTCGCTCGGCGAGACGAGCCTGCCGCTGGTCGGGCTCCGCTACAACCCGAACTTCGACCTGGGCCAGGACGGCATCGTCGGGATCGCCGTCGGGTCGGACACGGCCACCAACGGCTGCTACCTCTTCGCCGCGCAGAAGACGGTGAACGGGCAGACCGTCACCCTCTATGGGGCGGTGCTCGGTCAGTCCGGGCCGAACGGCCCCAACACCGCTGCGGTCGACGCCGGTGACGCGCTCGTGCGGGCGGCTCTCCCGGCGATCACGGCCGTCCCGGTCTTCCCTGCCGGCCACGTGGTCGGCGACCTCTCCGCTCCGTGGGGCGCGTCGACACCGGTCACGGTGGCCGCACCGGTGACCGTGATCGCCTGGCCCGGCCTGATCGTGCCCATGGCGGCGCGGCTCGACAAGCTCACCGTCCCGCTGGCGGCCGGGTCCGCGGTGGGGGTTCTCCAGGTGCACCAGGGTTCCCGGGTCACCACCACGGCGTTGAAGAGCGCCGCGCCGCTCTCGGGACCCTCCGCCTCCTGGCGTCTCACGCGCTGACCGGGTACCGCGGCCGACGCCCCTCCCGGAGACCCGTCACCTTCGGTGTGACGCTGTGCTCGTCAGAGAAAGCTGGGCATGCCGATGTTCTGATCGGACCCTGCTGCGTCCCGATGGCCCCACGGGTGCCAGATCCAGACGACGGCGACCAGCCCGATCAACCCGACAACGAACAGGACCCATCCCAACGGGTCGAGGGCTGCACCCGGACCGGCAGAAAGGAAGTGGTGCGGGCCCACGAAAATCGACGGCGGGCGATTGATACGACGCCCGATCGAGACCGCCACGGCCTGAGAGCCGACGCGGGGTCGAACGAGGATGAGGAAACCCACCCCGGCGACCACCCCGGCCACGAGGGCGGCGAGGGCCAGCATCACCGGGATCGTGCTGCGGTCACGGCGGGCCACGCTGACCACGCCTCGGGCCATCGCCCACGAGGCGGCAAAGGACTTGGCGTCGAAGTACCCGTTCCCCAGCACCTCTTCTGGTGATGCCCCGTCCGCCTGAGCCTCGGCGAGATCCGCCTCGAGGTCTGCCGCCATCTCGTTGAGCTCGATCTCGGGCACACCCAGCCGACTCCACTCCTTTCGGCAATCGTCGACGAAACGGCTCATGACCTCACCTCCGCTGTTGCGAGACCGAGCACTGCGTCGACGGCGTCGCGGGTGGTCCGCCACTCGTCGATACCCGATGCGAGGGCCCGCTTCCCCTGGTGGGAGAGCTCGTAGTACTTCCGCGGCGGCCCGCCGTTGCTGGTCGCCCGGTGGGTGTCCACGAGACCATCACGCTCGAGTCGGCCCAGCAACGGATAGATCGAGCCCTCACCGACGATGGAAAGGCCTCGCTCCCCGAGGCGCTTGGTCATCTCGTAGCCGTAGGCCCGTCCTTCGCCCATGACCGCCAGCAGGCACAGGTCCAGTACCCCACGGAGCAATTGGGTCCGTCGACCTCCGCGCTCTACCATGCCGTACATGCTAGTGCACCATTAGCTTGCACTGCAAGGGATAACCACGCCGCTGGATAGGATTCGTCATTCCGTCTCCCGAGAACACGAACCGGAGCGCGCTGGTGCAAAGACAATGAGGGCTCTCGTTGCCCGGGCCCGAGGGAGGCTCCTCCGTTCGATTCTCAGGTTGCAGCGGCGAGTCTCCACTCCCGGCAGGTTCTCGCTGTCACTCACGCAGACCCTCAACCTCCTCTACCCACGGCCGATCCCCGAGGAGCTCCGGCTCGACGATCTCGCACTGGCGGTGAACGGCTCCCTCCGGGTCAAGGACCTCCAAGCCGTTCGCAAGATCCTGTCCGCTCTCGACGGGCCGAGTGCGCCCTCCCCCGTGCAGGTCCGTTTTGGTGCCGCGGACGTCACGACGACCGACCTCAACGGTGCGACGGTCATCCTCGACCGGGCCGACCGTTCGGTGTCCCGGGAAGTGCTCGAGGGTCGTGGCTACGAACCCGAGGTGACCGCCGTCTTGGAGAGCGTGCTGCGCGAGGGCATGACCTTCGTCGATGTCGGCGCGAACATCGGCATCCATACAGTTCTCGGGTCGAGGCTCGTGGGACCCTCTGGACGTGTCTTCGCGGTTGAGCCCTACTCGGAGAACTGTCGGATGATTCTCATGGCCATGGCTGCGAACCAACTCGAGAACATCACGCTGCTTCCGATCGCGCTCGATGACCATCGGGGTTGGTCCCACCTGGCGACGAACATCGGGTCGAATGCCAGCCTGGTGTCCGACGAAGCTGATCAGATCGCCCAGGGCTATGGCAGCATCGTTCCGTCGTTCCGGTTGGACGATCTCGTGGAGGGACCGATCGACGTGGTCAAGGTCGATGTCGAGGGAGCCGAAGGCCGCGCCATGGCCGGGGCCGGGGGCTTGCTCGAGAAGTGGCGTCCCACGGTGATCACCGAAGCAAGCGAAGAGATGCTCCAACGCGTGTCCAAGGTGTCGGTCATGGACTACGTGGGAGGTTTCACCCGACTGGGCTACACGGCGTCACTGTTGGACAGGAACGGTGGCCCACCCCAGGAGATCCACGATCTCGAGGACTTCTTCGCAAAGTGGACCGACCTCCTTCGAGTCGAGAATCTGCTCCTCCGTCCAAAGGAGAGACCGGGCGAGCACCCGAGGTCGTAGGCGGCCAGGAAGCAGAATCAGGCGCGGTCCCGGTCGGTGCGGCGGTGCCTCGCCCTCCCCCGAGCGCCGCCGAGGTGCGAAGATTCCGCCCGGAGCACCCCCGGGGCCAACGCGATGCCTCATCTGGCCGGGCTCGTGGGGTCGAGGACATGGCCCTTACCCGAGATCAGCGGAACCCGTTGGGCGGCTGCGGGACATACCGCAGCGTGGGGAGCACCGGGCCGAGCGACGTCACCGATGCGGCTCTGATGCAGGCTTCCCTCCAGGAGCCCCGCGAGTTCGGGATGATCTTCGACCGGCATGCCTCAGTGATCCATCGGTATCTGGTCGCCCGCGTCGGGGCCGAGGCCGCCGAGGACCTCGCTTCGGAGGTCTTCGTCAGCGCCTTTCGCAGCCGCTCGAGCTATGACCCCGGGTACAGCGATGCCCTGCCGTGGCTGCTGGGCATCGCCGCCAACGCCGTTCGCCACCACCGCCGGTCGGAAGGACGGAGATGGGCCATGGTCCGACAGCTCGGTCAGCAGTCGACCCGTCGAGGGGACCTCGTCGTCGCGGACATCGCGGACGAGGCCGTGGCCCGGGGTGACATCGAGGAGACCAGGCGTGCGCTGGACGCCGTCGGCCCGACGAACAGAGACGTCCTGATCCTCTATTCCGCTTTCGACCTGAGCTACGAGGAGATCGCCCGGGCGCTCGGACTGCGGATCGGGACCGTCCGCTCTCGACTCTCCCGGGGGCGGGACCAACTCAGGGAACTTTTGGCCGCCTCCGGGCAATACGGGCCTGAAGACGATCAGACGAATGCCCGCCCGAGGGCGGCCGAGGAGCAGCAGCGATGACCGACGAGTTCGACCGCATCCGTGACTACGTGTCGTCCCTTCCAGCCGCACGGCCGGAGGACTTGGCAGCGGCTCGATCCGACCTCGACGATGTCATGACACACGAGATCGCCGCCGACCCTCGGGCCTCGGGCCCGTCGAGGCGGTGGGGACGCAAGCCCATTCTCGTCCTCGCGTTCGCCGCGCTCCTCACTGTCGCCGTCGTCGTTCCCATCGTCGTGGGCCACTCGGCTCCTTCGGGACGTCCCACCGCCAGGGGCCACGCACCATCGACACTCCTGGTGCGACTGGTCGCCGACGACGTCAACGTGACGGTGGCCTCGGGGAACTACGACATGACGTACGCCGACACCACGACGCCGCCGTCGACCTGCACCCAGGAGATCGGTGGCGCCGGCCAGGCGGTGGGCGAAACCGGCCAGGCGGTCGGTGGAACAGCCGCCACACCGGAGGTCTTTTGCGGAGACAGCTCCTTCTCGGACATCACCGGTCACGGCGCCGTGGACACGAATCCCTACGCCATGGTGACCATCGGCCAGGTCGGCCCGTTGGGGACGATCACGCTGTACGACAACGGGACCGACGTGTGGGAGATCGGTGGTGGCGACTACGGGCTGGCCGGGCCGGGCCAGGCCGGGCCGGGCGCACCCCTCTCGGGATACGCCGGCTCGGTCGAGGGCACCGTCGGCCGGGAGGCGGGGGCGCTCGACATGCAGGGTCTCGCCAGCGGCACCGGGTACCTCGACCTCGAGTCCTCGGAGATCCAGGGAGGCGCGCTGCCGGCAGGGACGGGCGTGGTGGACGGCGTCCCGGTCACCATCTACAAGCTCTCTCTGACGGGCTTCCAGGATCCTGATCTGGCCGGCCTCACGGCGCAGCAGGTCGCCACCATCCGTGCGGCCGACACCATCATCGAACAGAGCGGGTTCCGCGGAAAGACGACCTGGGTCTCGGTCGATGCCGACGGCTACATCCGAGAAGAGCGGTCCACCTACACGTTGTCCGACGGGTCGACCGTCACCGACGACACCGTTCTCTCGAACTTCGGCTGTGCCGGCACAGTGGTCATGCCCGGGCAGTCAGGCTCGACCGCTCCGCCGGCCGGGTGCGTGAGCCCCGACACCGCGGGGACCACCGGCGCGCCGGCGTCCACCACGACGACGCCGACCACCTCCTCGCCATCGACGACCCCTCTCTCTCCGAGTCCCTCGATCCTCTCCCCCGCGACGGTCCCGTCGGGCGTCAACCCCGCCCCGACGCCTTCACCGAGCAACGGAGCCCAGGTCCTGCTCCAGGGCAACGGGATCGGGAGCGTCCATTTCGGGGACACCGAGAATGCAGCCATCACGGCTCTCGATGCCGCGCTCGGAGGCTCGCCCATCACGTCGACGCCCGAGCCCGGGAACTGCACCGTCGACGGCGCCGAGCAATGGGCCAACATCACCGCCTTCTTCGACGCCGGCGCCTTCGTCGGGTACAGCACGCTGGCGGCGAACGGAGAGGTCCTCCCGGCCGGGAGCCTCGCGACCCCACAGGGGCTCCGGATCGGGGACACGCTGACCCAGGCCCAGAAGATCTACGGTGCGGCCTTCACCACCTCGTTTGCGCAGGGCGGCAGTTGGTCGGTCTCGACGCCGGACGGGAAGCTCAACGGCTACCTGAACGGAGTGCCCGACCAGGTCACTCCGGCGCCCACCATCATGAGCATCGAAGCCGGCTCCGTGGGTTGCCCGGCTGCCACTCCCTGAGGGACCCGGTGCGCGGGCCGTCCGGGGGAAGGAGGCTACGAAGTCGAGGACCTCAGAGGGCTCACCGTGTTGCAGACGACGTAGCACTGGGTGACAGGTGACCCTGCGGACCAGCCGAACTGTTGCGCCCAGTCGATCTCGCCGTAGAAGGAAAGCGGGGTGGGTGACGCGAAGAGCGGGCTCGAGACCTCCACCGGCCGGGCCGTCGGGTTCGGGAGAAGCCACAGTCCGTCGTGGGCGACGAAGAGGACGCTCTGGCCCTGGCCGGACCAGATGGGCACGGTGGCACCCGGCGCACTCCCGACCGCGGAGGCGGACCGGGTGTCCGGGTTGTAGAGCTCGAGGATGTGTGCCCCGTACCACGAGGCCACGGTGGCGTTGAAGAACTCGTCGGTGTTCTCCTCCGGCGCCGCGACGTAGGCCAGCGTCGAGCCCGACGGCGACCACACGGGATCCTCCGTCACGTCGCCGGCGGGAGCCGGGACCGCCGAACAGGAGCGCGCTGCCGCGGCGCAGACCTCGACCTGCTTCCCGTTCCACGGGGTGCGGGGATCCTGCCCGTCGTCGCTGACGAAGGTCAGCAGCCCGGTGCTCGTGGCCGAAGGCGGGCCGTCGGAGTCGTTGGTGACGGTCTCGCCGAGCAGCCGGGGCGTCGCATGGGGGGCGACGAGCGAGTACAGCGCGGCGTCCTCGAAGCCCCCTTCCCCATCGGGAACGCTGCCGTTGTCGACGGCGGCGTACACGACCCCCCAGCCGTTCCACCAACCGGCCGGCACGACGAAGTCCCCTGGCGTGTCCGGGACGCCCGCCCATGCGGTGCGCCGGCCGGTGGCGACCGTGTAGGAGACCAGCGACGACACAAAGCGGTGATCCATCGTGGAGACGGCCAGCGACACCCCCGTGGGGGACCAGGCCGCCCCCACGATGGACGGCGCGGTGGCGAGCGTGCGTACCGCGCCGTCCGGCGACACGAGACGGACGTTCGTGGGTTGGCCGAACGGCGCTCGGGTCGACAGCGGGCCGGTGGCGACGGCGTAGACGTCGGCGTGGGGACTCCAGCCGAAGGCGTCCCCCAGGACGAGACCCGCCACTCGATGCGCCTCCGCTCCGTCGGCGCGGACCATCCACAGCGTTCCCTGCGCGGGATCCGTGACGCCGGTCACAAAGGCCAACCACCGGCCGTCGGGCGAGAACGTGGGGGAGGTCGGGACGAGACCCTCGGGCAGGACCAACTGACGCAACGCGCCCGTCCGGCCATCGAGCACCCACAATGCGTCCCGCGACACGAAGGCCAGCTGACCCAGGCCGCCCAACGCACGCGCGTCGACGACGGGCCGCGGCCCGGGCCGGGCCACCGGTCCCTGCGGAGCCCGGTGCGCCGGTCCGCCGGGGGACTGGGCAGCGAGGCCGACCGTGACCCCGACGCCGGCCACGAGCAGGGCGACGCACAAACCGACGATCCACCTGCGCCGGCGCCGCCGGCGCGCTTCGCGGAACAGTGCGTCGGCGTCGACACCCACGACCGGCGGCCGTTCGAGGAGAGCCATCGCTCAGCCCGCAGCGCTCACGGCACTGAGCGGCCCCCATGCCGCCACCAGGACCCCCCGGCTCAGACGGACCGGTTTCGTGCTCCCCTGCGTCCACCGGTACAGGGAGGCGAGCCCCGACGTGCTGACGGTCCCCGTCGTGAGGGGAATCACCCCGCTGGCGAGGACGCCCGTCCCCGCCTGGTCGACGTCGAGGGCGCTGCTGAAGCCCGCGTCGCAGTCGGAAGGCGCCTGCGGGGACTGCGCGGTGGTGCACACGGCGGCGGGCAACGCGAACAGCTCGCGCACGACGCTCCCGGTCGTCGGATCGATCGACACGATCCGCTGGGCGCCGGCCAGGGGTGGCTCGTCCTCCGGGGCGGTGGAGACGCCGATGCCCAGCTCTCGTCCGTGGGAGGTGCCCAGGTACCCGTTCCAGGTGACGCCGGCGGGATGCAAGGGAATCTGGACGGCGGAGGCCAGGCTCGACGTACCGGCCGGCAGGGCGAGGGTCCAGGTGGTGGACGAATCCGTGGACGGGTCCAGGAGGTCGAACGACAGATGGCCCGAGTCCGCTGACCAGGACAGGTTGCTGACGCCCTGATCGACCTGGGCCCCATCGGGGTGGAGCGTCACGATTCCCGTGATGGCGGATCCGGTGAGGGTCGCGACGTCAATGCCACCGGTCGCATCCACGTAGGGGGCTTCGCCGGCGCCATTGGAGGCGACGAACGCGACGGAACGGCCGTCGGGGCTGACCGCGGGGTCGAAGCCGGGCGCGACCTCGTGGATCGGTCCGCCGCGTATGGGGACCGTGAAGATCTGGTCACCCTGGGCCTCCGCGGGGCTCACACCGGGGATCGGGTCGGAGTCGAAGACGACCGTTCCTCCCGGCGTCACCGAGACGGCGGGCAGCCCTGGAGCGAAGACCGAGACGTCGGAGGCGAGTGTCCGCACGACGGCACCGGTCCGCGTCGCGAGCACCTCGAGATGGAAGCTCGACGTCCATCCGACGATCTCGGCCGGCGTCCCCGCGGGGAGAACCCGCGGGCCCGGCGCATGCGACATCGGTGGGCGCGTGCGTCCGCCGTTCTGGC
Organism: uncultured Acidimicrobiaceae bacterium; assembly: GCA_963826835.1. Taxonomy (GTDB): domain Bacteria; phylum Actinomycetota; class Acidimicrobiia; order Acidimicrobiales; family RAAP-2; genus Bog-473. The sequence continues at coordinate 107,831 of CAWGYK010000003.1, read as the reverse complement.
CGACCACGGCCAACACCAGCGCCAACGCCGCACAGAGAGCGAAGACGAGCCAGCCGAGACGCCGTCGACGACGTCGGCGCCTGGCCTCGGGGAAGAGGACCTCCGTGGGAGGGACCGGGACGTCGCGGGGACGCGGAGGGGAACCGACGGCGGTCATCGTGACGCCGCACCCGCCGGCCTTCTTCCCCCCGTGACCACGGCGGGCGTCACGGCATCCGGGCGATCATCTCAATGACCTCGTCCCGCCGGTACCCGTGACGGCGGGCGAACTCGACGAGCTCGTGGACACGGCTCTGCACGGCGCTCCGCTGGGCCGTGCCCGACACGGTGATCCCGCGCCCGCGGGTGAACTCCACCAGACCCTCGTCGCGCAGGATGTGCATGGCCCGCAGCACGGTGTTCTTGTTCACCCCGAGGATGGCGGCGATGTCCCTGGCGAGGGGGAGGCGATCGCCCGGCCCCGCCTCGCCCTCGGCGATGGCGCGCCGGATCTCGGCCGCCACCTGGTCGTGCAGTGCGGTCGGCTCGTTGCGGTCGATGGTGACGTCGAACATAGTCCTATTCATAGTAGTTCTATTGGCGGCCCGTGGGAAGGGGGCCCGACGAACTTCCGGGCCGCGCCCTCGGGAAGGGACCCCGGCTCTGCGGACGCACGACGGTCCGAGTCGGTCGAGCGGCTCGCCCCCGGAGCGGCTCTTCTAACGTGGGCCGGTGCCTCCCGCATCGCCGTCGACGACGACCCCCTCCTCGGCCTTTTCCCTCCTCGTGGATCGCCTCCGGGCGGGCGAGCCGGTCGAGGTGCTGGTGGGTGAGCTCCTCGACCAGTTGACGCCGCAGGAGAAGCTGGGACTGCTCGATGGCGACACCCCGTTCTGGGAGGGGCTCATCGACATGAACGTCACCGGCTACAACCGGACGCCGATCCCCATGGGCCGCGTCCAGCGCCTCGGCATACCGGGGCTGCTCTTCTCGGACGGTCCCCGGGGGGTGGTCATGGGGCACTCGACCGCCTTCCCGGTCTCCATGGCGCGCGGCGCGACGTGGGATCGCGGGTTGGAGGAACGGGTGGGCACCGCCATCGGGCTCGAAGGACGCGCCCAGGGTGCGAACTTCTTCGCTGGCGTGTGCATCAACCTGCCCCGGCATCCGGCCTGGGGCCGGGTGCAGGAGACCTACGGTGAGGATCCGCTGCTCCTCGGCGACATGGGGGCGGCGCTGGTCCGTGGCGTCCGGCCCAACATGATGGCGGCGGCCAAGCACTACGCCCTCAACTCCATGGAGAACGCGCGCTTCGGCGTGGACGTGACGGCCGACGACGCCACCCTGCACGAGGTCTTCCTGGCCCACTTCCGCCGCGTCGTCGACGAGGGCGTCGACGGGATCATGACCGCGTACAACTCGGTCAACGGCGAATGGGCCGGCGAGAACGAGCGTCTCCTCGAGGGTGTGCTCCGCCACCGGTGGGGCTTCGAAGGCGTCACCGTCTCCGACTTCCTCTGGGGCCTGCGCGACGCCGCCAAGTCCCTCCGGGCGGGACTCGACGTGGAAGAGCCCTTCGTCCAGCAACGGGCCCAGCACCTGCTCGGGGCGCTCGCGGACGGCAGCGTCACGACCGAGCACGTCGACCGCGCCGCCCGGCGCATTCTCCGCACCCAGCTGCGCTTCTACGCCCGGCGCGCGAACGCCGCCCCGCCGGCCTCCGTCGTCTTCGCCGACGAGCACCGTGCGCTCGCCCGCGAGGTCGCCGGCCGGGCCATGGTGCTGTTGCAGAACGAGCCCGTCGACGGCGGGCCGATCCTCCCGCTCGACGCGGCGGCCCTGCGGCGCGTCGCCGTGATCGGGCGGCTGGCCGCTGTCGCCAACACGGGTGACCACGGATCGTCGGACGTGCGCTCTCCCACGGTCGTGACACCGCTCGAGGGCCTGACCGCCGCGCTGCCCGGGGTGGAGATCGGCCACACGCCGGAGGACGATCCCGCGCTGGCGGCCGACGCCGCCCGGGGGGCGGACGTCGCCGTCGTGATCGTCGGCTACACCGCCGCGGACGAGGGGGAGTACATCGACAACGCGGCCCTCGCCGATCCGGCGCTGCTCGCCACCTTCCCGCCCTTCCCCGACGACCCCGCGCTGCAGCAGCGCCTGGAGGGTCTCCTGAGCGGCGACGGGGGATCGATGGCCGGCAGCGTCGGCGTCGGCGGCGACCGCCTCAGCCTGCGCCTGCGCCCCGTGGACGGCGACATCATCCGTGCCGTCGCCGCGGCCAACACCCGCACCGTGGTGGCCGTCATCACCGCCGGGGCGGTCGTCACGGAGGAATGGCGGCAGGCCGTGCCCGCCGTGCTGCTCAGCTGGTACTCCGGGTGCGAGGGCGGTCACGCCCTGGCCGAGGTGCTGCTCGGGCGCGTCGACGCCGCCGGGCGGCTGCCGTTCTCCATTCCGACGTCCGAGGCGCATCTCCCCTTCTTCGACCGCGACGCGACCGCCATCACCTACGACCGCTGGTTCGGGCAGCGTCTGCTCGACCGGGACGGCCACGCCGCCGCGTTCCCCCTCGGGTTCGGCCTCTCCTACACGTCGTTCGCCCTCGCCGACCTCACGGTCGACGACCTCGTGGGCGATGCCTTCGCGGCCGCCGTCACGGCCACCAACACCGGGCACCGTGCCGGACGCCATGTCGTGCAGCTCTACGGCCGGCCCGAGGCCGGGGCGGACTTCCCGAGCCGGGTCCTGCTCGGCTTCGGCACCGTCGAGCTCGCCCCGGGAGCCTCGACCCGCCTGCAGCTGAGCGGGTCGACCCGACCGCTCCAACGCTGGACAGAACGGGGCTTCGAGGCGGCCGCGCCGTCGGTGGTCATCGAGGCGGCCGCCTTCGCCGGCGATCCCGACGCCCTGAGCACGCGGGTCGGCTGGCGCCTCTCCTGATCGAAGGCAGGACGCGCCCGGGTCAGTCGTTCAGGAGCGTTGCGGCCTCGGCGTAGGCCTGCGCCGCCTGCGTCTCCCACTTGCGCTCAATATCGCCGAAGTGCCACACGGCCAACGCCACGGCCCAGGTCGCCACGAAGACGCCGACGATGATGAAACCGGCCCGGTTGATGTTGAACTTCGAGACGACGTCCCAGAACCACCCGCTCTGGTTGGTCTCCTGCGCGATCAGCCCGAGGATCTCGATCGTCCCGATGAACAGGGCGATGAACACCGACAGGCCCGTGATCGTCAGGTTGTAGTAGATCTTGCGAATGGGCTTCGAGAAGGCCCAGTCGTAGGCGAAGTTCATGAAGCAGCCGTCGATGGTGTCGAAGAGGCACATGCCGGCCGCGAAGAGGAGCGGGAGCGAGATCACGGCGTAGAACGGGAGCCCGCCCACGACGGCCGACCCGGCGAGTACCAGGAGGGCCACCTCGGTGGCGGTGTCGAACCCCAACCCGAAGAGCACGCCGACGGGGTACATCTTCTGGGGCGAGTCGACCCGCTTGGCGTAGCCCCCGAGGATGCGGTTCATGATGCCGCGGGAATCGAGTTGTCGCTCGAGCTCGGCGTCGTCGTACTTCCCCTGACGCATCTCGCGGCTCACCCTGATGATGGAGAAGAGGACGACGAGGTTGAGCAGGCCGATGAGGTAGAGGAACGTCCCCGAGACCGATGTGCCGATGATGCCGGTCCAGTGATGCAGCGCGGAGGTGTTGTTCCTCACCGCGCCGTTGAGCGCCCGGATCCCGAAATTCAGGAGGACAGCGAGAACGAAGACGATGGTGGAGTGACCCAGTGAGAAGAAGTAGCCGACACTGAGGGGTCGCTTGCCGTCCTGGATCAGCTTCCGCGTCGTGTTGTCGATGGCCGCGATGTGATCGGCGTCGAAGGCGTGCCGCATCCCGAGCGTGTAGGCGAGGACGCCGGTGCCGAACCCGAAGAGCTCCGTCTTGTTGAGGTGGGAGTGGCCCCGCAGCGCCAGGACCAACATGCCCCAGCCCACCACGTTGAGGCCGATGATCGTCGCGGTCATCGCGCCCACGCCGGCCCACTCCCGGGGGGTGAGACCGTTGCGGATCTTGGCGATCCGACCGACCGGGTCCGCCATGTCGTGTGCCCCCTTGGCTGAGTAGGGTCCCGTTCCCTCGCTTGTCGCCACTCTAAGGCAAATGCGAATAACTTGCAAGAGGCCCTGGGGCCGTACAGTGGAGGGTATGGGCGTACCCCTCGGCGCAGACGCACCACGGCACGACCTGGGCACCGTCGACGACGTGCTGGCCCTGGTGCGCGAGAACGGCGGCCGCGTCACCAACTCGCGGCGGCTGCTGCTCGAGGCGATCTTCCACGACCCCGGCCACCACAGCGCCGAGGACCTGGCCGAGATCGTGCAGGCGACGGCACCGGACGTGCACCTCTCCACCATCTATCGCAACCTCGACGAGCTCGAGAAGCTCGGGGTCATCGTCCACTCCCACCTGGGCCATGGACCGGCGACGTACCACCTGGCCGCCGGGGCGCACTGCCACTTCGTGTGCGAGCACTGCGGCGAGGCCTTCAAGGCGCCCGACGAGCTGTTCGTGAACCTGGCCGAGCGGGCCCAGAAGCAGTTCGGGTTCGCCATCGACCCCCACCACTTCTCCATCTTCGGCCGCTGCCGGAACTGCCAGTAGCCCAGCTCCGCCGGCCCCGCGCCACCGCCGGACCGTCGCCTGGGAGACGGCCGGTAGGACGGGACGGCTACGACGGGCGGTCGGTCGTGCTCGTCGTCTCCCGCACTCCACCGACGGTCGTGGGCGTGCCGCCGATCGCCGCGCACCCGCCGTAGCCCCCGAGGTCGTCACGTCGCCCGGCGACGACGGTGATCTGCCGGGACGGCTGGTGCGCCGACGAGATCCGGTACCGGCCGGGGTTCAGGACCAGGTGGTAGCGCGCCGGAGATCCGGAGGAGGCGAACAACGTCGTCGAGCCGGCCAGCACGGATCCGCTCCAGGCGTCGATCTCGACGACCGGCGCCGCTCCTGGCACCGGCGTCCCCGCTCCCCGGCACGCCGGTGCCGTCCCCACCACCTCCCCGCTCGGCGCGGTCCCGTTGAACCCGAGGACGAACGGTCCGACGAAGAGCCCGCCGCAGTCGGCGAGCGAGGCGTGCACGGCGGTCGCCACGGACGAGCCGGGCAGGCCCACCGCGTACCGGTGGAAGGTCCGGCAGCCCGGCGCACCGTCGGGCGTGCGATCCGGTCCGCCCAGGACCGCCGACGCGACCTGCCCCGGGCGGAGCTCGAGATCCGCCGGGCGGGGCGCCGCGGCGGCGGGGACGCCCGAGGCATCGCTGGACGAGTCCACTGCGGCCACGGCGCCCGGTGCACCCACGCCCGGGACGGTGACCGACGGATAGCCACCGAGGGAGCACGGCGCCGACGACCCGTTCGCCGCCGCGATCACCTCGTCGAAGCGCCCCATGCTCGGGATGCCGGAGGTGACCGTGAGGCGCGTGGTGGGGGCGGCGCAACGCGGCGCCCCCGCAGGGGAGGCCCCCGACGTGGAGGCACCCGCCGCCGGGGCGGCGAGCACCGCGCGCACGGCTGGAGCCACGGTGAGGGTCAGGGCGGCGGCGGACACGGCGAGCAGCGCCGCCCCCGAACGCGGTCCGGCACTGCGCACGGCGCCGCCTGCCGCGCCGGCGCGGCGCACCCTCGTCACGGAGGGCCGAGCGGGTACCAGTGCGTCCCGTCGGCCGTGTGCCAGAGCCCGACGCCGTATTCGCAGATCCAGCCCAGGGTGCCGCTGAGGAACGTGATGTCGCCCGATCCCCCGTCGGCGAACCCGGCGGCGACCAGGGAGGGGACGGGCGCCCAGCTCGCCCCGCCGTCGGTCGTCTGGAGGAGCCCGGCACGGGCGGGGTAGAGCCAGGCCGTCGTGGGGTTCAGCACGGCCAGGTTGCGGTGGCCCACCGTGTAGGGGGCGACGTACCCGGCGAGCGGAAGGGAGCCGGGCGGCACCGAGTCCGGCGCGGGGGCCGCCGTGCCCACCCCCAGGGCCGAGGCGACCAGGGTCCAGCTCACGCCACCGTCGCCGGAACGGAAGATCTGCTTGGACTGGGCGCCCGTCGAGCCCTGGCTGCCGCACAGGAGCCAGAGATCCTGGGTGCTCGACGCCGCCACCTCGGCCCCGAGCGAAAGGGGCCCGGCGCAGGGCGCGCTGCGCTGCGACCAGGTCGCGCCACCGTCGTCGGTGAAGGACAGCTGCCACGTCGGGAAGCCGCCCTGGCTCGTGACGGTGTACGTCAGCACGTAGGCCCGCAGCCTCGTGATGCGGGCCAGCTCGACGGGCTGCGGCGGCGCGGCGCCCGACCCGGCAGCGGCGTCAATGGGGCCGAGCGACGTCCACGTGGCCCCGCCGTCGAGCGTCTCCTCCATCCCGACGGTGCACGGTGGAACCGGGCTCTTCGAGAGGGAGACCGGACACGTCCCCGCCAGAGCCCAGGCGTTCAGGCCGATGGCGCTCACGTCGTAGACGTCGGGGCTCACGGGCGAGGCCTGCTGCCAGGTGAGCCCGTCGTTCTTCGTCACCCACAACGGCATCCCGGACCCGTCGCGCGCGCCCCACAGGTAGCCGGTGAAGCCGACGAATTCGAACTGGCCGGGATAGCCCGTGTCGGTGCCGAGCCCGGGTGGCATGTGGTCGTTGCGCACGCTCCAGATGGCGCCGCCGTCGGTCGTCGCGGCCAGCAGGACATCGCCGCCGTGCAACGCGAGGGCGAAGCCGACCTGCGAGTTGGCGAACTGCACGTCGACCAGCGCGGTGGAGGGCACGGGGGAGCCGACGGGGAGTGGGCCCTTGAGCCGGTTGAACTGGTACGCCGAGAGGGTGGACGGACCGGGCGCCGACGAAGGCCGCGCCACGAAGAAGCCGATCGATGCGGCCAGCAGGGCGGTGCAGGTCAGCACGACGACGGCGAGCCTGCGGCGGCCCCGGATGGCCTCGGCCCGGTGCAGCACCCGGGTGAGCTCCCGCGGTCCCGGCGCCATGCCCTCGGGATCGTCAAGATGCTCGAACATCGTCCCCGTCCGCGCTCGGCGGCCCCCCGAGCTGCCGGCGCAGCGACGCCAGCCCACGCGAGCCGTGGCTCTTCACCGAACCGACCGAGCACCCCAGCGCGCGGGCGACGTCGGCCTCGGGGAGGTCGGCGAGGTAGCGCAGGACCACCACCTCCCGCTGGCGCCGGGGGAGGCGCCGGAGCGCGGCGACCAGGTCGCCCCGTTCCCCCAGCCGCGCGTCGACGACCCCGAGGGGCCCTGTCGGGTAGGGCGGTCGGCGCCGGCGGCGCCGGTAGGCGTCGATGGCCAGGTTCGAGGCGACCCGGCTGACCCAGCCCTCCGGGCGGTCGTGCAGCCGGGACCACCGCAGCGAGGCCCGCGCCAGCGCCTCCTGGGCGACGTCCTCGGCCTCCTGGCGATCCCCGAGAATCCGGTAGGCCACCCGGTAGGCCAGGCGGTAGAGCGCGTCGAAGGCCTGTTCGAAGGGACGCGGGGCGCCGTCGGCGATCACCCGGTGCCCCGCATGCGGACCAGCGCCACCCGAACCTCCGAACCCGTCTGCGAGATCGATCTCCATCAGGCTGCAGCACGTCACTTAGCACTCTCACGTGCCAGCCGCACCGGAGGTTGTCGTGCCGCGCCCCCCCACGTGCAAACATCGGCCCATGCCGTCCGGAGCGCTGGACACCGGTGCACCGACGACGATCGAGGCGGCGGCTCCGCTCCCGGGCGACCACCGCCCGCCCGCGCCGGGCCTGGTGGCGCGGTGGCGGGGGCGCCGGGCCCTGATCCTCGAGGCGCTGGGCGTCGCCTGGCTGCCCTGGCTCACGGCGCGGGTCATCACGCTCTTCGCCCTCGCCATGGCGAAGTACGAGGTCCGGCAATTCCACATCACGAGCGTCAAGGCGGTGATCGAGACGCACGACGGGCTGCTGGGGTCCGACGCCGGCTGGTACCAGAGCATCGCCGCCCACGGGTACGGGGCGCTGCCCCGGTCGGCCATCCGTTTCTTCCCGCTGCTGCCCCTGCTCGACCGCGGCCTGAGCGACACCACGACGATCACGGTCGGCATCGCGTCACTCCTCGTCACGAACGCGGCCAGCCTCCTCCTCGCCGTGGGGATCTACGCCCTGGTCCGCTCCGAGCTCCGCGACCGGGTACTCGCCCGTCGGGCGGTGTGGCTGATGCTGCTGGCGCCCCCGGCCTTCGTCCTCGTGATGGGGTACTCCGAGGCGCTCCTCATCCTCCTGGCGGTGGCCGTCTTCGTGAACATCCGGCGCGGGAACTGGTGGTGGGCCGGGCTCTTCGGCTTCCTGGTCGGGACGGCCCGGCCGATCGGCTGCCTGCTCGCCGTCCCCGTGGCCATCGAGGTCGTCCGCTCATGGCGGGCGGACCGCTGGGGACGCTGGCCGGGCAAGGTGGTGGCGATCGCGTCCTCGGTCGCCGGCACGGCGGCCTACCTCGCCTGGGTCAGCGCGGAGGAGGGAGCGGGCTTCCTCGAGCCGCTCAAGATCCAGCAGCAGCAGGCGCACCACGGGGCGCTCACGGATCCCGTCGTGACGATCCACGACGCCCTGGCCAACCTGGCCCACGGCCATCACTTCGGCGACGCACTGCACGTCCCGTGGATCGCGGTGGCCGCCGTCCTGATCGTCGTGGCGTTCTGGCGACTGCCCGTGTCCTACGGCGCCTTCGCGCTGTGCGTCGTCGCCGTGGCGCTCTCGGGGTCGAATCTCGATTCGTTCGAGCGCTACGCCCTGAGCGCGTTCCCGCTCGTGATCGCCGCCGCGACGCTGCTGCGCTCGCCGCGGGTCGCCGGCGTGACCTTCATCCTGTGCGGCGCCGGCATGGCCCTCTACGCGGTGCTGGCCTTCCAGGGGGTGTACGTCCCCTAGCTGTGATTCCCAGCTCCGGCAGCGGTGACCCCCGCCGTGGGCGAAGATGACCCGATGCCTGCGCACCCGGAGCGGCCGCCCGCGCCGCGCAGGGCGCGACCCGGCGAGCCCCGCTGGCCCATGGCGATCGCCGTCGTGGCCACGGGCCTGCTCCGGGCGGTCCTGCCGCACGAGTTGCGCAACGGTGACGCCCCCTGGCTGTTCCTGGTCCTGGTCGTCGGCCTGCTGGCCGTACTCGTCATCGGTGACCCCGGTCGCATCGACCGGGACCGGCCCTGGCTCCACAACCTGACCAGCGTGCTCATCGGCCTCATCACCCTCGCCAACGCCGCCGCCGCCGTCCGGCTGGTCGTGGGCATCGTCGACGTGTCCAACTTCACCCAGAACGCCAAAGTGCTGCTGGCCAGCGGGGCCGACATCTGGCTCGCCAACATCATCGCCTTCGCCCTGTGGTTCTGGAACCTCGACCGGGGCGGTCCGGCGGCACGCGCCGCAGGCACCGGCCCGCTCCCGGCGCTGATCTTCCCCGAGATGCTGCACAAAGAGCATGTCGAGGAGGGCTGGTACCCCGTGTTCGTCGACTACTTCCACTTCGCCTTCGCCACCGCCGCCGCCTTCAGCCCGACCGACGTGTCGGCGGTCAAGACCTGGGCGAAGCTCATGATGATGGCCGAGTCGGCCATCTCCCTCGTGGTCGGGATCCTCGTCGTGGCGCGGGCGGTCAACATCTTGAAGTGAGGGGCCGGGGTCGGGTCCGCGCCCGCGCCCCTCCGGCCCAGCAACCATGATGGTCGCATGAACCTCGGGGTTCGGGTCGCGGCCGTGGGCGCCGGCGCCCTCGTCGCGGCCTGCGCCCTCTCGTCCTGCGCCAGCTCCCCCACCGCCGGTCAGAAGAACGCTGTCCGCAACATCCTCACCACGACGACGACCGCTCCCACGACGTCGGCCTCGTCGACAACGACGACGCTGGCGGGTGTCGCCGTGCCCGACGTCATCGGGTTCAAGATCGGTGCGGCCCGCACGGCGCTACGAGCCATCGGCCTCTTCACGGTCCCTTTGAACGCCGCCTGCAACAAGGGCACGCTGGCCAGCCAGAGCGTCGTCACGTCGCTCTCCGTCCCGGGCAAGTCGCCGGACCCGCGCGTCGGCGCCGTGCCGCTGGCCCCCGGCGCCGTCGTGGCGCCCGGGACCCGGGTCGGGATCACCTGGTCGGGCTGCTACGGCGACGCGTCGACCATCCCCGCCGTCGTCGGGCTCACCTTCGCGTCGGCCAAGGAGGCCCTCCACGCGGTGGGGCTGACGTGGGCCTGCTACTCGGTGGGCCGGGCGGCCACCACCACGACGACCACGGCACCGGACTCGTCCACCACCTCCTCCACCGCCGCGGCGGTGACCACGACGACGGTCAGGCCGCCGGGGATGGTCCTCACCCAGAGCCCGGGCGCCGGCACCGTGCTGAAGCCGGGGGCCACCGTCACCATCACGATGCACGAATGCCCCCAGTGAACCCGGCCTCGGGCACGGCCGCCGAACCACTTGCGCTGGCGAGTAGACGTGGACGCTGGGTGCTGGCAGCCCTGGTGATCGGTTCGAGCATCACCCTGCTCGATTCGACCGTCGTCGGTATCGCACTCCCTTCCATCGGCCGCGACTTCCACGGGGACGTCGGCACCCTGCAGTGGGTGGTCACCGGGTACGCGCTCACGCTGGCCGCGTTCCTCCTTCTCGGCGGTTCGCTGGGCGACCGCTACGGCCGCAGGCGGGTCTTCTCCATCGGGGTCGTGTGGTTCGCCGCCGCCTCGGCCCTCTGCGGCCTGGCGCCGAGCGCCGGGCTGCTCATCGGCGCCCGGGTGGTCCAGGGTGTCGGCGGCGCGCTGCTGTCGCCGGCCAGTCTGGCCATCCTGCAGGCCTCGTTCCGCCCCGACGACCGCGCCCGGGCCATCGGGGCCTGGACGGGGCTGGGCGGTGTGGCCGCCGCGGCCGGCCCGCTGGTGGGCGGCTACCTGCTCGCCGTCGGCTCGTGGCGCTGGGTCTTCTTCATCAACGTGCCGGTGGCCGCCGTTGTGCTCGCGATCACGGCCCGTCACGTGCCCGAGACGCGCGACCCGACGAGCGCCGGCCGCGTCGACAGCGCCGGCGCCGCGCTGGCCGTGGTGTTCCTGGCCGGGCTGACCTACGGCCTCATCGAGGGCCCGACGCGCGGGTGGTCGAGCCCGGCCGTGGTGGCCTGCCTGGTGGTCGCCGCCGTGACCGCGCCCGCATTCTTCGTTGTCGAGCACCGCCGCGCCCACCCGATGCTCCCGCTCGAGCTGTTCCGCTCGCGGCAATTCAGCGGGGCCAACGCCGTGACCTTCGCCGTGTACGGCGCCCTCGGCGGTGCGCTGTTCCTCCTTCCGGTGGAGCTGCAGATCGTCAAGGGCTACAGTCCGCTCGAGTCCGGCCTGGCGCTGCTCCCCCTGACCCTCGTCATGCTGGCGCTCTCCGCCCGGTCCGGCGCGCTGTCGGCGCGCATCGGGCCCCGCCTCCAGATGACGGTGGGGCCCCTCATCGTCGGCGGCGGGCTGGCCCTCCTCACCCGCGCCGCCGATCCCGGCAGCTACTGGACCCAGGTCCTCCCGGCCGTCCTCCTCTTCGCCCTCGGCCTGGCCGCGACGGTCGCCCCGCTCACCTCCACGGCCATGGGTGCCGCCCCGGTCGAGCACGCCGGCATCGCCTCGGCCGTCAACAACGTCGTCGCCCGGGCAGCGGGTCTCCTGGCCGTGGCCGTCCTCCCGCTGGCGGCCGGCCTGACCGGGGCCGCCGCGCTGGAGAGTGCGGAACTGGCCAGCGGTTTCCAGACCGCCATGGTGATCTCGGCCGTCGTCTGTGCCACCGGTGGGCTCCTGGCCGCGCTGACCATCCGCAATCCCGCCCGGACGCCGGCCGCCGTGGGGACGGCCGGGGAGCAGGTGTCCACCTGGCACTGCGGGGTCAGCTATCCGCCGGTCAACCCCTCGTGGGCGGCCGCGGTGGGCCGGCGGGGCTGAGGCCAATGTGCGGCCGGCCCGCCCGTCGGCAAAGGTAGGTCCCATGCCGCGCCGCGCCGCTCCCGACGCCGTGCCACCCGTCTTCGCCCCGGCCGCCCTGGGGCCGCTGACGCTGCGCAACCGCATCATCAAGGCGGCCACCTTCGAGGGCATGACGCCGGGGGGCGTCGTGAGCGACGGCCTCATCGAGTTCCACCGCCGCGTGGCCGCCGGCGGCGCCGCCATGTCGACCGTGGCCTACCTGGCCGTTTCGCCCGAGGGGCGGACCGACCGCCACTGCCTGCTGCTCAGCGAGGACACGGTTCCCGGACTGCGGCGGCTGACCGACGCTGTGCACGCCGAGGGCGCGGCGGCGGCGGCCCAGATCGGCCACGCCGGGCCGGTGGCCAACGCCCGCTCCAACGCCGCGCCCGCCCTGTCACCCTCGGGTGGCTTCACGCCCATGGGCTCGCGCCTGCACGCCGTCGACGTCGCCGGCATCGAGCGCATCACCGAGGACTACCGGCGCGCCGCCACCCTGGCGGTCGAGGCCGGCTTCGACAGCATCGAGGTCCACGTCGGGCACAACTACCTCCTCAGCGCGTTCTTGAGCCCCAAGCTCAACCGGCGCGACGACCAGTTCGGCGGGTCGGTGGAGAACCGCGCCCGCTTCGCCCGCACCGTCCTGCGCACGGTGCGCGACGCGGCCGGCCCGGGCGTGGCCGTGACGGCCAAGCTCAACATGGCCGATGGCGTCGACGGCGGGCTGTGGCTCGACGAGAGCGTGGAGATCGCCACGCTCTTCGAGGCGGACGGTGCGCTCGATGCGCTCGAGCTCACCGGGGGCAGCTCGCTGGCCAACCCGATGTACCTCTTCCGGGGCGACGCGCCGTTGCGGGAGTTCGGCGCCACGCTGCCCGGCCCCATCCGGCTCGGCTTCCGCTTCGTCGGGCACCGCTTCCTGCGCGCCTACCCCTACGAGGAGGCGTTCTTCCTCCCCTACGCGCGGCAATTCAAGCGCGCGGTCTCCACCCCGCTCATCCTCCTCGGCGGCATCACGGAGCTGGCCACCGTGGAGATGGCGCTCGCCGAGGGCTTCGCCTTCGTCGCCATGGCCCGCGCCCTGCTGCGCGAGCCCGACCTGCCGCAGCGCATGGAGGCCGGGACCACGGCCACGTCGCTGTGCATCCACTGCAACAAGTGCATGCCCACCATCTACTCGGGCACGCGCTGTGTCCTGGTGGCGGACGAGCCGGTTCCCGTTTAGCGAGCAAATCGCGCCGGCGGCGGCGTCGTGGCTCGGCACCATGCCCACCATCGGCGCACTGAGTGAGCCGCGTATTTCGATTTTGCTAGCGTCGCGTAAGTGGGCGCTAGGCCCGAGCCGGCCGAAGAACCCCCGGTCACCCAAACCCGGGAGTTCTGGGTGCTCATGGGTTATGCCGGCGCCCTCGGCGTGTTCGGCGCATTCGCCGGACTGGTTTTCCTGGGGATAATCAAGCTCGGGGGACGGTGGTACACCGATTCCACTCCCGGCTGGTTCGGGGGGCATTGGTGGTGGGTGGCGGTCACCGCCGCGGCCGGACTCGTGGTTGGCCTGCTGCGGCGTCTGACCCGCCTGCCCGACGAGGTTCCCGGCTTGTTCGACGACGTGCGAACCGGGCGCGTCGACCCGCGACTCGTGCCGGGGACCATGGCCGTCTCGGCGGTGTCATTGATCGGTGGCGCCAGTGTAGGTCCCGAGAAGGTGCTGGCCTCCATGGGGGGCGGCGTCGCCAGCTGGGTGGCCCGGCGTCGAGGACTGAGCGAAGAGGACTCTCAGGTGAATGCCCTCGCCGGCATGGCCGGCATCTTCGGTGGCCTGTTCTCCAGCCCGGTGATCGTGGTGATGCTCATCCTCGAAATCGCCCGTCCGGGCGGACGCCGGTTCAGTAAGACCCTGGTCACTGAGGTCGTTGCCGCGAGCGTCTCCTTCGGGATCTACTTCGCCATCGCGGGCGCCGTGTTCCTCGGCGCCTACCAGGTGCCGCGGTACACGTTCGAGGACTGGCAACTGCTCGCCGGCATACCCCTCGGCCTGTTTGGGGCCCTGGTGACGGCGCTCACGGTTGGCTTCATGATGTCGGCCTCGCGATTGTTCGGCCGCCTGAAGGTCCCGGCCATCGTGAAATCAACGCTGGGCGGCATCGTGTTCGGCATCGTCGGCGTGGCACTCCCGCTGACGATGTTCTCGGGCGCCGACCAACTCACCTCCGTGCTCAGAGGTGCAAGCACGCTGGGCCTCGGTCTGTGCATCGCGATCCTGATCGCCAAGATGTTCACGTACGCGGTCAGCCAGGGCAGCGGATTCGTGGGCGGCCCCATCTTCCCGACGCTGTTCATCGGCGGAACCGCCGGTGTCGTCGTCCACCTGGCCATCCCCGCCGTTCCCCTCGGACTGGCCTTCAGCTGCCTGCTCACGACCGTCTTGGGATCGTTCGCGGCCGCACCGTTCGCCATGGTGCTGATGGCGGCGATCCTGACCCGCGTGGGGCCACTGCAGACCTTCCCCATCCTGATCGCCGTCGTCACGGCGTTCCTCGGTGTGGAAGCCGCCAAATACTTCCTCGCAGGCCGCAAGCAAGGACCCTTACGCGGTCCCTCGGCATCCGCGCTCTGAACGGCAGGAGGCGCCGGTGACCGGATCGGGTGGTTCGCCTCCCGGTGAATGGGCTCCGCCTAGACCGACACCGGCGGCCGGCGCGCCGCCCACGGGGCCGCCTGCTCGAGCTGGCCGGCCAGGGCGAGGAGCGTCTCCTCGTCCCCGAAGCGCCCGACGAACTGCACCCCGATCGGCAAGCCGCCGTCGCTCCAGTGCAGCGGCAGCGAGATGCCCGGCTGGCCGGTCACGTTGAACGGCGGGGTGAAGGGCACGTAGGCCGCCGCACGGAAGAGGCCGGTCAGGGGTTCGCCCGGCGGCGAGTCGAAGGTGCCCAGCGGCGCCGGCGGCTCACCCAGCGTCGGCGTCAGGAGGACGTCGATCCCCTCGAAGTACTCGGCGATCCCGCGGCTGAGGTGCTGCAGCTCCTGCACGGACCGCAGGTACTGGCCGCCGTTGATCGAGCGGCCGAGCTCGACGAGGGCCCAGGTCAGCGGCTCCATGTCGCTCTCCCCGGCGACCCGGCCCACCCGCGCCTGCCAATCCTCGATGGCCCAGGCGTTGCTGCAGGCCCACTGGTTGATGAAGTGGGTCGTGAAGGCGTCGCCGTCGACGGAGAGCGCCGCCTCCTCCACCTGGTGCCCGAGCGACTCGCAGAGCGAGGCCGTGGCCCGCACCGCGGCCACACAGTCGGCGTGCACCGCGCTGCCGGTGGGCGAGTCCGTCATGACCGCCACGCGCAGGCGCGCCGGCGCCGTCGCGGCGGCGGCCGCGAAGGAGGGACCGCGCAACGGCGGGGCCCAGTAGGGGTCGCCAAGGACCGGGCCGGCGGTCACGTCGAGGATGGCGGCCGAGTCGCGCACCGAGCGCGTCACCACGTGCTCGACCACCAGACCGCCCATCAGGTCGCCGTACTGGGGGGCCAGGGAGTTGCGCCCCCGGGTCGGCTTCAACCCGACGAGCCCGCAGCACGAGGCCGGGATGCGGATGGAGCCGCCGCCGTCGTTGGCGTGGGCCGCCGGCACCATGCCCGACGCGACCGCGGCCGCCGAGCCACCCGAGGAGCCCCCGGTCGAATGGTCGGTGTTCCACGGATTGCGCGACGCGCCGAAGCGCTGCGGCTCGGTGGTGGGCAGAATCCCGAGCTCGGGTGCGTTGGTCTTGCCGCAGATGACGAAGCCGGCATCGATGTAGCGCTGCGTCAGCGTCTGGGTGACGGTGGAGCGGTAGTCGCCGGAGAACGCCAGGCCCTCGTTGAAGGGGGTGCCGGCGAGTTCGGCACCGAGATCCTTCAAGAGGAAGGGCACGCCCCGGAAGGGCCCGCCGGGCAGGTCGCCCGCGGCCTCGGCCCGGGCTCGCTCGAAGAGCTCGTGGATCACTGCGTTGAGTTGCGGGTTGATCTTCTCGATCCGGGTGATGGCCTCGCCCACCAGCTCGGCCGGTGAGGCCTCCTTGTCGCGGACCAGCTGCGCCTGTGCCGTCGCGTCCAGCCATGCCGTCTCGTCGCTCATGGCGTGCACCGTAGCGATGCGGGCGCCGTGACGCGCCGGGAGGGATCAGGCGTGGGCCGGGGCGGTCGCTGTCGCTCTCGTCGTCCCGGCCGTGTCGCCCGGCCGCACCGCCCCCGTGCGGATGGCCACGGCCTCGGTGACAGTGACGTCCGCCCCGCAGGCGTCGCAACGGCGGCGGTCGTCGATCTCGCCGCCGCAGCCGCGGTGCTGGAGGATCATGGGCCGCTCGCCCTCGATCCCATGGCGGTCACCCCACTTGAGCATGGCCACCAGCACCGGCCACAGGTCGGCGCCCTTCTCGGTCAGGCGGTACTCGGAGCGCAGCGGGCGCTCCTGGTACGGGCGCTTGACCAGGATCCCCTCCTCCACCAGACGCTCGAGGCGGACCTGCAGCACGTTGCGCGCCACGCCGAGATCGCGCTGGATGTCCTCGAAGCGCCGGATGCCCAGGAAGATGTCCCGCACGATCAGCAGCGTCCAGCGCTCGCCGATCACCTCCAACGTCGAGGCGACCGGGCAGTACTGGCTCGGGTAGTCCCTGTTCAGCATCCCAGCAGCATAACGCAGAATTCACGTAGTGAGTTGTTTTATGCAACTTTCTATTCTAGAGTGCGTTTCATGACGGAACTGATTGAGATCCCGCCCGCCAGCGCCCGGCGTTCCCGCCCGGTGCTCACCGCCCTGATCGTCCTCACCGGGGTGTTCCTGTCCTCGCTCGACCTGTTCATCGTCAACATCGCCTTCCCCAGCATCTCGGCCACCTACCACGGCGAGAGCCTGAGCTCGCTCTCCTGGGTGCTCAGCGCCTACACCATCGTCTTCGCCGCCGTCCTCGTGCCCGCCGGCCGCTGGGCCGACCGGGCGGGCCGCAAGAAGGCCTTCCTCATCGGGCTGGCCGTCTTCACGGCCTCGTCGGCCCTGTGCGCCGTGGCGCCGTCGCTCGGCTTCCTCGTCGCCGCCCGCGTCCTGCAGGCGAGCGGGGGCGCCCTCATGCTGCCGACCTCTCTCGGGCTCCTCCTCCCCGCCTTCGGCCCGGCCCGCAAGGGGGCGGCCATCGGCCTGTGGTCGGCCGTGGGCGGCGCGGCCGCCGCGTTCGGCCCCCCCATCGGCGGCCTGCTCGTCCAGGCGAGCTGGCGTTGGGTCTTCCTCGTCAACCTGCCCTTCAGCGTGGTCGCCCTGGTCCTGGGCGTGCGCCTGCTCGACGAGGTGCGCGATCCCGACGCCCACCGCTCCGACCTCCTCGGCGCCGGCCTGCTCACCGTCGCGGTGGCCAGCCTCGTCGCCGGCATCGTCGAGGGCTCGGACTGGGGCTGGACCAGCGCGCGGATCGTCGGCGCGTTCGCGCTGGCCGCGGTGGCGGGGACGTGGCTCGTGGTGCGCTCGTTGCGCCACCCCAACCCGATCATCGAGCCGGCCGTCATCCGCCACCGGGCGGTGGCCCTGGCGGACCTCAGCTCGCTGGCCTTCTTCGGCGGCTTCGGTGCCCTGGTCCTGGGCGGCGTCCTCTTCCTCACCGGCGTCTGGCACGAGTCGATCCTCCGCGCCGGCTTCATGATCGCCCCCGGGCCCCTGCTCGCCGCCCTGACCGCCTTCCCCGGCGGCCTGCTCGGGGCGCGCCTCGGCCACCGCGCCGTCGGCACGGCCGGCTCACTGCTCTTCGCCGCCGGCGGGCTGTGGTGGATCACCCACGCCGGCGCGACGCCGGACTGGGCCGGGGCCTACCTCCCCGGCAGCATCGTCAGCGGCATCGGCGTCGGTCTGATGCTCCCCTCGCTCGGAGGTGCCGCCACCGCTCCGCTCCCGCCCCAGCGCTTCGCCACCGGCTCCGCGCTCTACGCCATGACCCGCCAGATCGGCATCGCCCTCGGGGTGGCCTGCCTGGTGGCCATCCTGGGCACCGCGACCGGCGGCGCCGCGGTCACCGCGTTCCACCACGCCTGGGTCTTCATGATCGCCTGCAGCCTGCTGGCCGGGCTGCTGCTGCAGGGCCTCGGCAGCCGGGTGGCCGAGACGGCCGACGCCGGGACGGTAGCGCTGGACGAGACGCCGACGGTCGGCCTGTCCGCCTACTCGTTGGCCCCCGGCAAGTAGGAGGGGTTGGCCACCAGCAGCTGGTCGCGCGCCGACGCCGCCAGGGCGGAGGCCACCGCCTCCCACCCGGCGTCGAAGTCCCCGGCCCGGATGGCCGCCGCCAGGGAGGCGTCGTCGGTGATCCCGAGGTCGCGCAGCCGGTAGGCGTGGGCGGCGGAGATCTCGCGGCCCATGAGCAGCTCGCGCTCCACCACGGCCAGCGCGTTGCGCGCCACCCTCGCCTCGAAGCGCACCCCACCCTCGCTGCGCTCCATCACGTTGGTCTCGAGGTATTCGCGCACGGCCTCGACGAGCTCGGCCGCCGTCGGCCGCCCGAAGGGGGCCACCGGGCTGCCCTTGCCGACGGGCTCGGGGGCGGGGTCGCCGGGCGTCACGCCGAGCAACGCGAAGAGGTCCCACTCGCTCTCGCAGACCCGCCGCCCGATGGCGGCCAGCTCCACCGAGCGCGTCGACCCGCTCAGGTGCGCGGAGGCCTGCAGCGAGCAGATCACCGCCCACTTCACCGTGGCCTGCACCTGCCACCAGTGCACCCGGTCGCGTTCCATTGCTTCGCCGCCGGCGGCCACGTACGAGCCGAGCAGCTCCTCCAGGGAGCCGAAGCCACCGACCTCGCCGCGGCCGCCGAAACGCCAGGCCGGCGCGCACAGCCACCCGATGTCCTCCGCCGGGTCGCCCGCGTGGGCCAGCTCCCAGTCGAGCACGCCCCGGAGGCCGTCGGGGCCCACGAGGAGGTTGCCCAGGCGGAAGTCGCCGTGCACCGTGACCCGTCGCCCGGCCGAGGGACGGTGTCGCTCCAGCCAGCGCACGCCGAGCTCGAGCGCCGGGCGCGCCTCGCCGAGCGCGTCGAGGAAGGAGAGGGGGTGGCCCAGGGGGTCGGTGCGCGGGAGGCCGTCGATGGCCCCGGGGTCGATGGTGTGGATGGCGGCGAGCGCGCCGGCGCACTGTGCCGTGAGTGCGTGCCGCGCCCCGGCCCATTCGGCGTCGCGCAGGATCTTGCGCGGGATGCTCTCACCGTCCAGCCACTCGACGACCAGCCAGTCCGCGCCCAGGTCGTCGCCCACCCCCATGCCCACGACCGCGGGCACCGGCACCCCCGCGGCGCGCGCCGCCTCGAGGAGCGCGCGCTCCATCCGGACCTTTCCTCCCCCGGCAGCGACGTCGCCCCGGTCCATCTGGAGGATCAGCGGGCGGGGCCCGCCCCCGGCCTGCTCGAGCTCGAAGGCGCTCGTCACCCGGGAGGCGCCGCCCGAGAGCCGGCGCAGCCCCCGCACGGTGCCGCCGAGCCGGCGCCCGAGCGCGTCCGCCAGCTCCTCCGACCCCAGCCGCGGCGCCATCGTCTACTCGACCGGGACGACAGGCCTCCCGCCGTCGTCGAGCTGGTGCAGGTACTCGCAGATGCCGTAACCGGTCTGCACGGCACCGTGGGGGTCCTCGTAGGTGAAGCGCGCCAACCCCTCGTTGACCATCGTCCCGCCGGCCCGGCCGATGTCGGCCACGCGCAGCACGTCACCGCGCAGCGGATAGGTGCGGCCCGCCTTGTCGACCACGTCGAGGTGCACGACGCGGTGGGTGACGCCGTCGTCGGCCAGCTCGGTCCTGACGCGCCACTCGGCCACCGAGGTCGCCCGTGCCCCGTCCCACACCCAACCCCGGTGGAGGTCGCCGGCGTCGGTGCCGAGACGGATGCCGCCGAAGTGCATGTCCTCCCCGATGTTGATGGAGAACCAGCGCCACATCTTCGGACCGCCCCAGCGGCGCGGGCCCCAGGAGCGGTCGCGGTTGCCGTGCGCGCCGTGCCACTCGTGGCGGGTGCCGTCGACGGTGAGCGCGCCCGTCCAGCGCCCGGCCTGCTCGAGGTGCCCCTTGCCGACGGTGCCGGCCGCGGCCGCCGCCTCGGCCGACTTCGGGCCGCCGCTCGGCTGCCCGTCGGTGCCGATGGCGGGCGTGACGGCATCGAAGCGCACGTCCAGCGCGACGCGGACCGGCCGGGTGGCGGTCTCGCCCCGCACGCAGGGGCGCGCCTGCACCTCGGTCTCGGCGCTCAGGCGCCACGACTGCAGCGCCTCGAGCATCTCGTAGCGCACGGCGCCGACCTCGAGCACCGAGTCCACCATCTCGCGCTGCTCCTTGACCCAGTGGTACTGGCCCAGCTCGCCGCCGGGGAGCCACACCGAGAGCCCGACGTCCATCGTGCCCTCGTTGGGCCGGATGCCGATGCGGCTGAACAGCCCCGAGTCGGTCCCGGGGTCGTAGGCGTTGAAGTAGTACGACTCGCTCCAGGCGCTGTCGCCTTCCACGGGGTGAGCCAGGTCGTGACGGGCGTCGAGGATCGGCATGGCTACACCATTGTCTGTCCGGCGCTCACGTTCAACGCCTCGCCGGTGACGCCCCGGGCGGCGTCGGAGAGCAACCAGCAGATGGCGGCCGCGATCTCTTCGGCGCTCTGCAGGCGGCCGAGCGGGATTTCGCGGGCGATGTAGGCCGCCAGGCCGTCGGGGCCGCCCATCAGGTTCTCGAACATGCCGTCGCGGTTCATCAGATCGGTGTCCACCGTGCCCGGGCACACCGCGTTCACCGCGATGCCCTGGGCGCCGAGCTCGGTCGCCATGGTCTGGGTGAGCAGGATGACCCCCGCCTTGGCCGCGCAGTAGGCCCCGAGGAAGGGGAAGGCCCGCTTGCCCGCCTGGCTCGACACGTTGCAGATGCGGCCACCCACCCCGGCCGCCACCATGCGGTTGGCGCAGGCCTTCGAGACCAGCCACGTGCCGACGAGGTTGACGTCGAGCACGCGGCGGAACTCCTCGGCGGTCACGCCGACGAGCGGGCCCAGCCCGAACCCCGGCCCGCTGCCCCCGGCCACGTTGGCCACGAGGGTCACCGTCCCCAGCTCCTCGGTGGCCCGGGCCACCGCCGCCTCGACCGCGGCCTCGTCGGACACGTCGGCCTGCACGGCGGCCGCCCGCGCCCCGAGCCCCGTGAGCTCGGCGGCGAGCGCCTCGAGGTCGTCGCCGCTGGCGGTGCCGTGCAACGGGGCGTCTGCGTAGGGGCGGGCGATGTCGAGGCAGGCCACATCGGCCCCGCCCAGGGCCAGGGCGACGGCGGTGGCGCGGCCGATGCCGCGGGGGCGGGCCGCCCCGGTCACCAGCGCGACGCTCCCGGCGAACGGGCGGGCGGCGGCATCGTGTGTGAAACTCACCGGGCAAACGTAGCGACGAATGCGGGCGGCCGCGCCGTCCGTGGGGGTGGCTCAGCCATGCGTGCGGCGGTGACGAGGGGTGGACGACTGGTGCTGGGGGAGGTGCCCGACCCGGTGCCGTCCTCGGGCCATGTCGTGGTGCGCTCGCTCTCCGCCGGCATCTGCGGGTCGGACCTGCACGCGCTGGCCGACTTCGGCCACTTCACCGGGCTCATGGACTCCGTCGGCGTACCTGCGCTGGACCCGGAGTCCGACTGCGTGTTCGGCCACGAGTTCTGCGCGCAAATCGTGGAGCACGGGCCCGACACGGCCGGCACCCTCCCGGTCGGGACGCGCGTGTGCTCGGTGCCCATCATCGTGGGCCCGACCGGAGTGGAACAGATCGGCTATTCCAACGCCTACCCGGGCGCGCTCGCCGAGCACATGGTGCTGCAGGAACTGCTCCTGCTCCCGGTGCCCGACGCGCTGGCCACGGACCTGGCGGCGCTGACCGAGCCCCTCGCCGTGGGCGAGCACGCCGTGGGCCTGGCGGGCCTCGGCGAGGGCCAGCCCTGCCTCGTCGTCGGCTGCGGGCCCGTCGGGTTGGCCGTGATCGCCGCGCTCAAGGGCCGCGGGCACGGACCCGTGCTGGCGGCGGACTTCTCCCCGACCCGGCGCCGCCTGGCCGAGGCCTTCGGGGCCGACGTGGTCATCGACCCCGCCGAGGGGTCGCCCCACGACCGTTGGTCCGACTTCGGCATCGCCCGCACCGTCATGGAGCGCATCGGCTCGGCCATGCTCGGCGCCAGCGTGCCGGACCCGGTGATCTTCGAGGCGGTCGGCGTCCCCGGCATGCTCCAGTCGCTCATCGCCGACGGGCCGCCGCACAGCCGCATCGTGGTCGTGGGCGTGTGCATGCACACCGACACGATCGAGCCTTTCATGGCGGTGACCAAGGAGATGGAGCTGCGCTTCTCCTTCGGCTACACCCCCGACGAGTTCGCCGCCACGCTGGCTCGGTTGGCCGACGGGGTGCCCGGGGCCGAGCTCCTCGTCACCTCCACGGTCGACCTGGCCGGCGCACCGGGCGCCTTCGACACCCTGCGTACGCCGGGCGAGCACGGCAAGATCCTGGTGACGCCCTGAAATGCGCGTGCCTTGCGTCCCGATCCGGCTCGACGCGCCCGCGGGCGGGATGGTTGTCAAAACTCTCAACCGATCGGTGGATAGTTTTTGCGAACCATCGGCGCAGAGATGCAAGCCGCGCCCGCTGGCGGGATGGTTGTCAAAACTCTCAACCGATCGGTGGATAGTTTTTGCGAACCATCGGCGCAGAGATGCACGCGGCCCAGGCACATCAGCCCCACCGAGAACCCCGGAGGAACATGACGACCATTGACGCCGACGGCCGACTCAAGTTCGGCATCTTCCTGGCCCCGTTCCACCCCGTGGGCCAGAACCCCACCCTGGCGCTCGAACGCGACCTGCAGCTCATCGAGCACCTCGACGAGCTCGGCTTCGACGAGGCCTGGTTCGGCGAGCACCACTCGGCCGGCTACGAGATCATCGCCTCGCCCGAGGTGTTCATCGCCGCCGCCGCACAGCGGACGAGGCACATCCGCCTCGGCACCGGGGTCTCGTCACTGCCGTACCACCACCCGTTCATGCTGGCCGACCGCATGGTCCTCCTCGACCACCTGACCCGGGGACGCGTCATGCTGGGCGTCGGCCCGGGCGCCCTCCCCTCCGATGCCTTCATGATGGGCATCGACCCGGCGAAGCAACGCGACATGATGGAGGAGTCCCTCGAGGTCATCCTGCAGTTGCTGGCCGGCGAGACGGTCTCGGCGGAGACGGACTGGTTCAAGCTCGTCAAGGCCCGCTTGCAGCTCCGCCCCTACCAGCGGCCCTTCCCCGAAGTCGCCGTGGCGGCACAGGTGTCGCCCGCCGGGCCGCGGGCGGCCGGGCGCTTCGGCTGCAGTCTGCTCTCCCTCGGCGCAACGACGACGGGGGGCTTCGACGTCCTGGGCTCGCACTGGGAGGTCATGGAGGAGCGGGCGGCCGAGTTCTCCACCACGGTCGACCGCGGGAAGTGGCGGCTCGTCGGGCCGATGCACATCGCCGACACCAAGGAGCAGGCCGTGGCCGACGTCGCGTTCGGGTTGGCCGACTGGGTCGACTACTTCGAGCGGGTCGCCGCCCTGCCCATCGCGCCCGACACCACGAACTTCGAGTCGCTGGTCGACGCGCTCAACGCGTCGGGGTTGGCCGTCATCGGCACCGTCGACGATGCCATCGCGCAGATCGAGCGCCTCCAGGAGCAGTCCGGAGGCTTCGGCACCTACCTGCTGATGGGCCACGAATGGGCCGACACCGCCGCCACCCGGCACTCCTACGAGCTGATCGCGCGCTACGTGGCGCCCCGCTTCCAGGACTCGTCGGGCTCCCTGACCGCGAGCCGGGACTGGGCCGCCGAGAACCGGCCGGAGTTCATCGGCGGCGCGGTGAACGCCGTGATGTCGGCCATCCAGCAGCACCAGGAGGAGAAGGCGGCCAAGGCGGAGGAGAAGGTGACCCCCCATGGCTGAGGTGACGCACGAACAGGTGCCGACCAACGGCATCGAGCTGCACGTGGCGGTGGCCGGGCCGGCCGACGGCCCGCCCGTCGTGCTGTGCCACGGCTTCCCCGAGCTCTGGTACTCATGGCGCCATCAGCTCGGCGCGCTGGCCGATGCCGGCTACCGCGCCTACGCGCCCGACCTGCGCGGCTACGGGGGGAGCACGCGTCCCACCGCAGTCGCCGACTACGGCTCGGACAACCTGACCGGCGACCTGGCCGGCCTGCTGGACCACTACGGCTACGACCAGGCCACCTTCGTCGGCCACGACTGGGGGGCCATGGTCGTGTGGGAGCTGGGGCGCCTGCACCCGGCGCGCGTCTCCTCGCTGTGCAACATGAGCGTCCCGTGGTCCAACGCTCCGGCGCCGCCGACCCAGATCTTCGACGTGATCTTCGAGGGCAAGTTCTTCTACATGCTCTACTTCCAGGACGTCGGGCCGGCCGAGGCCGAGTTCGAGGCGGACCCGCGCCTGTTCCTGCGCACCATGCTCTACTCGGCCGGCGGCGAGGCGATGGCCAACGCCAACGACCTCGTCGGCGACCACCCCCGCGAGGGCACCCGCTTCATGGACATCCTGTCCCCCGCCCCCGAGGTGCTCCCGGGCTGGATCACCGAGCAGGACGTCGACGTCTACGCCGCCGCGTTCGAGGAGAGCGGCTTCTTCGGCCCCGTCAGCTTCTACCGCAACATGGATGCCAATTGGGAGCGCTCCAAGGACATCCCGGCGTCCGTCTACACCATGCCGACCGGGTTCATCACCGGATCGCTCGACCCGGTGAACACCATGATGCCGGGCGCGCTCGAGGCCATGGCCGAGGCGATGCCCGACTTCCGCGGGGCCACGGTGATCGACGGGGCGGGCCACTGGGTGCAACAGGAGCGGCCCGCGGAGACCAACGCCGCCCTTCTGGAGTTCCTCGCCTCCACCCGATGAGCGGACTGTTCCCGCTTCCCCCCCAACCGGCCGGTGTGGCCTGGCCGACCGAGGCGTGGGAGCGGAGCGAGCTCGACCCGGGGGTCGACCTGGCCCCCCTGCTCGATGCGGCCTTCGACGTCGAAGGACCCCTGGCGGAGACGTTCGCCGTCCTCGTCGTCCACGGTGGGCGCGTCGTCGTCGAGCGCTACCAGGGGGCGCTCGAGCACTTCGACCGTGCGCCCACACGCATCACCGCCGAGACACCGCTGCTCAGCTGGTCGATGGCCAAGTCGATGCTGCACGCGGTCGTCGGCCTGCTCGTCGGCGACGGGCGCCTCGACCTCGACGCGCCGGCCGACGTGCCCGAGTGGTCGGACCCGGGCGACCCGCGCCACGCCATCACGCTGCGCCAGCTCCTGGCCATGCGCGACGGGCTGGCCTTCGTGGAGGACTACGTCGACGACCGGATATCGGACGTGATGCACATGCTCTTCGGGGAGGGGCAGCCCGACATGGCCCATTTCGCCGCCGACCGCCCCCTGGCGACGCCGCCGGGCACCCGCTTCAACTACTCCTCGGGGACCTCGAACATCATCTCGGGCATCGTGGCCCGCACCGTGGGGCCGGGCGAGAGCTACGCCCGCTTCCTCCACGGCCGGCTCTTCGGGCCCATCGGCATGCGGAGCGCCGATCCGGAGTTCGACGAGGCCGGCACCTGGGTGGCCTCCAGCTACGTGCACGCCACGGCGCAGGACTTCGCGCGGTTCGGGCTGCTCTACCTGCGCGACGGCATGTGGGACGGCGTGCGCATCCTGCCGCCGGGCTGGGTCGACGACGGCCGCACCTGGGTCTCGGTGGATCCCGAGGACGACAACCCCTACGGCGCCCACTGGTACGGCGTGGCCGGCGACACCCTCGGCACCTTCCGCGCCGCCGGCTACGAGGGGCAGTCGATCACGATCTGTCCCCCGCTCGACCTGATCGTCGTCCGCCTGGGCAAGACGCCGCTGGAGCGCAAGTCGAACCTGGTGCCCTGGCGCCGGGCGATGGTGCAGGCCTTCGCCGACGCCCGCTGAGCCGAGGGCTCAGGCGCCCTTGGGGGTGGCGACGAAGAGGGGGATCTGCCGGTCCGTCTTCTGCTGGTACTCGGCGTAGGGCGGGTAGGCCGCGACCCCGCGCTCCCACCAGGTCGCCTTCTCGTCGCCCGTCACCTCACGCACCGTGACGGCGAAGGGCTCGGGACCGTCCTGGAGGGTGACCTCGTCGGGATGCGCCTCCAGGTTGTAGAACCACTCGGGGTGCTCGGGCGCCCCGCCCTTGGAGGCCACCAGCGCGTACTCGCCGCCGTGCTCGACCCGCATGACGGGGGTCTTGCGCACCTTGCCGCTCTTGGCGCCCCGGGTCGTCACCACGATGATGGGCATGCCGGTGTCGAGCAGGGTGTTGGCGCGGGCGCCGCCGGAGGCCTCGTACTCGGCCACCTGGTCGCGCACCCACTGGGACGGGCTGGGTTCGTAGTCACCTCGGAGTGTGGTCATGGGCCGATAGTAAGGGTCCCGGGCTACTGTCCGACCGTGCCCCGCGACCCCATGGCCGCCGCCGACGTCCTCGCCTTCCACCGGTCGCTCTCGAACTGGGGGCGCTGGGGAGACGACGACCAACTGGGTGCGCTCAACCTGATCACGCCCGCGGTGACGGCCGCCGCGGCGGCAACCGTGCGCGCGGGCCGCCCGGTGTCGTGCGCCCGGGCCCTCGACACCGTGCCGTCGGCGGACAATCCGCTGCCGGTGGCGCACCACATGACCGGGACCTTCACCGAGGGCATGGGCGCGGACTACGTCGCCATCTCCCCCCACGGCTTCGCCACCAGCCACCTCGACGCGCTGTGCCACATCTTCCACGAGGGGAAGCTCTACAACGGCTACCCGGCCGAGGCGGTGACGGCGCACGGCGCCACCAAGCTGGGCATCCACCACCTGCGGGCCGGAATCGTCACCCGCGGCGTGCTGCTGGACATCCCCGCGCTGCGCGGCGTCGACGCGCTCGAGCCCGGCGAGCCCGTGTTCCCCGAAGACCTCGAGGCGGCGGAACAGCGGGCCGGCCTCGAGGTGCGCCCCGGCGACGCGCTCCTCGTCCGCACCGGGCGCTGGCGCTGGCGCGCCGAGCACGGCGCCTGGGACGCCGGCCGCCAGGCGGCCGGCCTCGATGCGTCGTGCCTGCCCTGGCTGCGCGCCCGGGACGTGGCCACGCTGGGCAGCGATGGGGTCTCCGACGTGCTGCCGTCGCGCGTCGAGGGTGTGGTCATGCCGATCCACACCGTGGTCATCGTGGCCATGGGGGTCCACCTCATGGACAACCTCGACCTCGACGCGCTGGCGGCGGCGTGCGCCGAGGAGGCGCGCTGGGAATTCCTCTACACGGTGGCCCCGCTCGTGCTCCGGCGCGGCACGGCGTCGCCGGTCAACCCGATCGCGCTGTTTTGAGACCCTGACCCCGCTCCGCCGGGCAGCCGGCGGCCCAAGACGGGGGCCCTCTCAGGCCCCCTCGTAGGGAAACCCGAGGTCGGGCGCGGTGAGGATGGCACGGAATCCGATGCCCTCGGCCGCCGCCATCGCCTCGACGGTGCCGCCGCGGTCGACCACCGCCACCAGGAGCACCACCTCGGCTCCCGCCTCCTGCACGGCGTGGGCCGCCTCGAGGAGGGAGGTGCCGCGGGTCACGGTGTCCTCGGTCACCACGACCTTGTCCCCAAGATCGAGCGCGCCGGCGATGCGCCCACCGCCCCCGTGGTCCTTCGCCTCCTTGCGCACGCTGAAGGCCTTGAGCGGCCGGCCCCGCGTCGCCGCCACGCCGGCGGTGACGAAGGCCACCGGGTCGGCGCCCATGGTGAGCCCGCCGATCGCCGTCGCTTCGGGCGGCAGCACCGCCAGCACGGCGTCGGCCACGAGGAGCATGGCCTCGGGCCGGCACACCGTCTGCTTGGAGTCGATGAACCAGCTGCTCTTGCGCCCGGACTTGAGGGTGAAGTCGCCCCGCCGGACCGAGTGCTCCAGCAGGTGGCTGCGCAGGGCGGCCACGCTGCCGGCGTCCCCCTCGGCCCCGTCGGCCCCGTCGGCCCCGGCGGCCCCGCTCCCGCTCACGCTCGTGCTCACGTGAAGCGCACCCCGGCGCCCGCGGCGATCTCCCCGATCAGGCGAGCGGACTGCCCGGCCTCCTCCAGGGCACGCAGGGCCGGGCCCACCGAGCCGGCGTCGACGACCAGCGCCATCCCGATGCCGCGGTTGAACACCCGGTCCATCTCGTCGGCGGCCACCGACCCCAGCCGCGCGATCTCGGTGAAGACCCGCGGCTCCTCCCAGGCCTGGCGCGCCAGCACCGCACCCAGGCCCTCGGGCAGCACCCGGGGGAGGTTGCCCACGATGCCGCCGCCCGTGATGTGGGCACAGGCGTGCAGCGCGTCGCCCAGCGCGTCGCGCAGCGCCAGCACGGCGGGCGTGTAGATCACCGACGGGCGCAACAGCTCGTCGGCCACGCTGTGGTCGGCCCCCGCCCAGGCGGGATCCCCGAAGTCCAGTCCGGCGCGCTCGAGCAGCACGTGGCGGGCCAACGTGTAGCCGTTGGAGCGCAGCCCCGGCGAGGGCAGCCCCACCACGGCGTCGCCCGCCCGCACCCGCTCGGGGCCGAGCTGGGTGCCCTGCTCGACCACGCCGACGGCGAAGCCGGCCAGGTCGAGCTCGTCGCGCGCCATCACGCCGGCGTGCTCCGCCGTCTCGCCGCCGATCAGCGCGCAGCCCGCCTGCCGGCAGCCCTCGTGCACGCCGGCCACCACGGTGGCGACCTGGTCGGGGTCGACCTTGCCGGTGGCGATGTAGTCGAGCATGAACAGCGGCTCGGCCCCGACGCACACCAGGTCGTCCACGCACATGGCGACCAGGTCGATGCCGACCGTGTCGTAGCGGCCGCTGTCGCGGGCGACGACCATCTTGGTGCCCACGCCGTCGGTGGAGGCCACGAGAACCGGGGCGCGGTAGCGGCCGACCTCCAGCGGGAACTGGCCCCCGAAGCCGCCGATGCCCGCCACCATGGAGCGCAGCCGCTCGACGGCGGCGTCCCCGGCCGCGATGTCCACACCGGCGCCGGCGTAGGTGGCGCCGCCGTCCCCCACGGTGGTCAGACCCCGGGGAGCGCGGCCTGGTGGGCGCGGGCCGCCACCGGCTCGAGCCGCCGCAGCGTGACGGCGGCCGTCGAGGGGACGGGCGTCGGGTAGGCCCCGGTGAAGCAGGCGTCGCAGAAGCCGCCGTCGGCGCCGATGGCCGCCTTGAGATTGTCGATGGTGATGTAGGCCAGCGAGTCCGCGCCGAGGATCCGCGCCATGTCCTCGACGCTGTGGTCGGTCGCCAGCAGCTCCTCGTGCGAGGGCGTGTCGATCCCGTAGAAGCAGGGCCAGCGCCAGGGCGGCGACGAGATGCGCAGGTGGACCTCCGCCGCGCCGGCCTCCCGCAGCATGCGGATGACCGAGCGCTGCGTCGTGCCGCGCACGATGGAGTCGTCGACCACCACGAGACGCTTGCCGGCGATGGCGTCGGTGAGGGGGTTGAGCTTGCGCCGGACGGCGTCGGCCCGCGCCCCCTGGTCGGGCGCGATGAAGGAACGCCCGATGTAGCGGTTCTTCACCAGGCCCTGCCCGTAGGGGATGCCGCTCGCCCGGGCGAAGCCCTCGGCGGCGGGCACGCCGGACTCGGGCACGCCCATGACCATGTCGGCCTCGGCCGGCGCCTGCACCGCCAGCAGCTCGCCCATGCGGCAGCGGGTCTCGTGGACCTCGCGGCCGTAGAGCCGGCTGTCGGGCCGGGCGATGTAGGCGAACTCGAAGATGCACAGGTGCGGCTCCACGTCGCGCAGCCACGGGATCTCGATGCTGGTGGGGCCGTCGGCGTCGATCACCACCATCTCGCCGGGCGCCACCTCGCGCACGAAGGTGGCGCCGATGACGCTGAGGGCCGGCGTCTCCGACGCCAGGACCCATCCGGTGGGCGCGTCGGCCGGGCCGAGCCGCCCCAGGCAGAGCGGGCGGAAGCCGAGGGGGTCGCGCACGCCGAACAGGCGCTCCGAGCTCATGAGCACCATGGAGAACGCGCCCTCCAGGATCGGGAGCACGGCACCCAACGCGGTGGCGAGGTCCTCGGTCTCGGGGAAGGACTGCATCAGCAGCTCGGCCACCACGTCGCTGTCGGTGGCGATCGACCCCGGCAGCATCCCGGCCTTCTCGGCCAGCGCGGGCGTGTTGGTCAGGTTGCCGTTGTGCCCGAGTGCGAAGCCGGCGCGGCCGACCGGGCGGTACACGGGCTGGGCGCCGGCCCAGTCGGAGGCGCCGTGGGTCGAGTAGCGGGTGTGGCCGATGGCGAGATGCCCCTGGAGCCCCGACAGCGTGCGCTCGTCGAAGACGGTGGCGACCAGGCCCATGTCCTTCACGACGGTGACGGTGTCGCCGTCGGCCACCGCCATGCCGGCCGACTCCTGCCCGCGGTGCTGCAAGGCGAAGAGACCGTCGAACGTGAGGTTGGCCACCCTCATCCCGGGCGCGTAGACACCGAAGACTCCGCAGGCTTCCTTCACGCGCCGCCCATTCTCGCACAGGCCCGCGCCATCAGGGTTCGCCCAGGACGAGGGCCAGGTTCCCCTCGTGCGCCTGGCGCAGGGCGTCGAGCGGGAGGTCGACCAGGTCGCCCAGGGTGAACCGGGCGCCGCCCGCCGGGCCCAGCACGGCGGCCGGGATCCCGCGCGCCGCCGCCAGGCGGCACAGCCCGCCGGGATCGGGGGTGGACAGGACGAAGCGCGAGGGCAGCTCGGCGAACAGCTCGGCGGGGTCGGCCACCTCGAGGCTGCAGCCCGTCCCCGTCGTCACCGCCATCTCGGCCAGCGCGCTGCCCAGGCCGCCGCCCGAGACGTCGTGGACGCCGCGCACGAGGACCGGCCCCTCGCCGCCGGCCACCTGCGCCGCGACCAGCGCGGCGACGAAGGCGCACAGCGCGCCATGGGCGGCGACGTCAAGGACCGGGACGCGCCCGGTGCGGTGCTCCCGCCGCTCGGTCGCCCAGCGCGTCCCCTCGAGCGGGAAGGACCCGTCGGCGGCGGCGCGCCGCCCGAGGAGCACGACGGCGTCACCGTCGGACCAACGCAGTCCGGGCGGCGGCGCGTGCACCGCGTCGACGAGGCCCAACACCCCGAGCACCGGCGTGGGGTCGATGTCGGCCCCGCCGCTCTCGTTGTAGAGGCTGACGTTGCCGCCGATGACGGGGAGCGCCAGGGCGCGGCAGGCCTCGGCCATCCCGTCGATGCACTCGGAGAGCTGCCACATGACCTCGGGGTGCTCGGGGTTCCCGAAGTTCAGGCAGTTCACGACGGCGACGGCGGTGGCGCCGACACAGGCCAGGTTGGCCACGCCCTCGGCGAGGACGAGCGCGGTGCCGGCGCGGGGGTCCAGCGCGCAGGCGCGCGGGTTGGAGTCGGTCGTGAGGGCCACGCCGCGGACCGAGGACGGCAGCCCGGGCCCGGCCAGGCGCAGCAGGGCGGCGTCGCCGCCGGGTCCCGCCACCGTGTTGAGGAACAGCTGGTGGTCGTACTGGCGGTAGACCCAGCGGGGCGAGCGCAGCAGCGCCAGCAGGTCGCCGGCGCAGTCGGCGGGCGCCGGCGGTGCGGGCGGTGCCGGCGTGGTCGCCTGGCGCGCCGGCGCCTGGCGCGGGCGGTCGTAGAGCGGCGCGTCGTCCGACAACGAGGCGGCGGGCACGTCGGCCAGCACGGGGCCGTCCATCCCGTCGCGGATGCGCAGGCGGCCGCCCCCACCGGGCTCGGGCTCCGTCACGGTGCCGATGACGGTGGCCCGCACCTCCCACTTGGTGCAGATGGCCGCCACGGCGGGCCACGACTCGGGGGTGACGATGGCCAGCATGCGCTCCTGGCTCTCGCTCGTCATCACCTCCCAGGGCTCCATGCCCTCCTCGCGACGCGGCACCGCGGACACGTCGACGTCCATGCCCACGCCGCCGCGCCCGGCCGTCTCGCTGGTGGCACAGGCCAGGCCGGCGCCGCCGAGGTCCTGGATCCCGACGACGAGCTTGGTGTCGAGGAGCTCGAGGCAGGCCTCAATGAGCCGCTTCTCCTCGAAGGGGTCGCCCACCTGCACGCTCGGACGCTTGGTGTCGTCGGCCGCGCCGGCGTCGTCCCCGCTGAAGCCGGCCGAGGCCAGCACGCTGACCCCGCCGATGCCGTCGCGTCCGGTGCTCGAGCCGAGGAGCACGGCCAGATTCCCCGGGCCCGACGCGATGCCGAGGACGAGGCGCTCCACGGGGAGCGCCCCCATGCAGAGCACGTTGACGAGCGGGTTCTGCGCGTAGCAGGGGTCGAAGGTCAGCTCACCGCCGACGGTGGGCACCCCGACCGAGTTGCCGTAGCCCGAGATGCCGCTCACGACACCCTCGACCAGCCAGCGCTGCCGGGCCTCGTCGGGCGGGCCGAAGAAGAGCGGGTCCATCACGGCGAGCGGCCGCGCCCCCATGGTGAAGATGTCGCGCAGGATGCCGCCCACCCCGGTGGCCGCCCCCTGGTAGGGCTCGATCGCCGAGGGATGGTTGTGGCTCTCGATCCGGATGGCGACCGCGATCCCGTCGCCGGCGTCCATCACCCCCGCGTTCTCGCCGGGGCCGACCAGCACGCCGGGCCCCTCGGTCGGCAGCCGGCGCAGGTGCAGCCGGGACGACTTGTAGGAGCAGTGCTCGCTCCACATGACGGCGTACAGGGCGAGCTCGAGGTGGTTGGGGGACCGCCCGAGGATCTTGCCGACGGCCTCGAACTCGTCGTCGGTCAGGCCCAGGGCCCGGTGTAATGGCAAATCGGGCAACGGCTCTTCGGGCAGCGGCGCATCGTGCAGCGGCTCCCCCGGCGGCATCTGGTCGGGCGGCAGCGCCCCGGCCGAAGGAGTCATGGTGACCTCCACGATAGAGGGCGGCGCCGGGCGCCCGGAGCGGGGAGGCTCATGTAAGGGAATCAGCCGGGCCGGTCGGCGCGCACCACGACGAGGTCGCGCTCGGACCACACGGCGGCGGCCCCGAAACCGGCGTCGCCCAGCCAGCGCAGCTGGTCGGCCAGCGTGGAGGGCCGGTCGTGGTCGGAGGTGACCGGGGTCACGGCGTCCGCCGGGTCGGCGG
Source organism: uncultured Acidimicrobiaceae bacterium (assembly GCA_963826835.1). Taxonomy (GTDB): domain Bacteria; phylum Actinomycetota; class Acidimicrobiia; order Acidimicrobiales; family RAAP-2; genus Bog-473. Next base: position 74,771 of record CAWGYK010000003.1, on the reverse strand, counting down.
GGATGACGACGTCTCCGAGGACGAAGCGGCCGCCGGGGCGCAGGGCGCCGGCGATGCGGGCGAAGAGGTCCGCCTTGTCCGGCCCCTCCAGGTGGTGGATGGCCAGGGCCGAGACGACGAGGTCGAAGGGGCCGCCCGGCAGGGGGTCGGTCAGGTCGGCGACCCGCAGTTCGGCCGCGACGTCGCCGAGGCGGCGCCGCGCCGCGCCGAGCATGGGCTCGCTCTTGTCGAGGCCGACCGCGGCCGCTCCCGGGTGGCGGGCCAGCACGGCCGCCAGCGTCTCCCCCGTCCCGGTCCCGAGATCGAGCACCGACGACACCGACGGTCCCGTGGTTGCCGCGGCGACGGCCTCCTGGAGGCGCCCGTAGGCGGGGACCTCCTGGCGCATCAGGTCGAGATACGTGGCCGGGTCGAAGTGGAACTGGCTCACCGCGATCGCCTCATAGGGAGTCCCGTCTCATGGGATATCGGTTCATGGGGATTCCGTTTCCTGTCGGGCGCGGTTGCGTGACGGCACGTTCACGAGAGCAGGGCGTCGCGACGGACCCAGGCCCAGTGCAGCACGTAGAGGGAGAGTCCCAGCGTCACGACGTTGATCACGAGCTCCATCACCCCGTTGGCGCCCTTGCCCCACACGCCGTGCTGCAGGTCGTAGAGCACGTCCATGGCGAAGAGGTAGAGCCCGGCCCCGCCCGCGGCCAGGAGCCAGAACAGGGCCGCCCGCCGCGCCGTCCAGAGGCAGTACGAGGCGGCGACCAGGCACAGGGCCAACCAGCCGTCAGCCAGGGGGAACGCGTCCTCGAACTGGGTGTAGGCGGGGCCGGTCTCCGATGCCACCAGGGAGCGGTGGACGAGCCAGGCCACCCAGTAGGCGACGATCAGCAGCGCCGCGGCCAGGAGCAGGCCCGCCATGGCCCGCCGGCTGCGTGTGTCCACCGTGGTGCCCGTGGTCGCCGTCATCCCCGCAGGCTACGCCGGTCCCGAGGCGAAAATGGCCCCTGGTGCGCCGCGCAATGGCACGCCGGCAATCCCCCGGATTTGGTGATCGGATCGTTGCAATTGGCAAATCGCGGACGCGTCCGACCCGAAATAAGGGTCGGCACAACAAAGGCAGAGAAACTCGCCGAATTGATGCAGAAGCGTGCGCGGCGTACGGCACAATGGGGGCATGGCTCCAAAAGCAAAGACTCCGGCTCCTCGCAAGCCCATGAGCAGCGGCCACAAGGCGGCGCTGGCTCGTGGGCGTGCCGAGAGTGCAACCGTCCGTCACTATCTCGAGGCGCTCGAGACCTCCAAGCCGAAGCGGGGCCGCAAGCGCACGCCGGCCTCCATCGACCGCCGGCTGGCGGCCATTGAGTCCCAGCTGGCCGGCGCCGACGCCCTGACGCGGCTCCACCTGCTCCAGGAGCAGAAGGATCTGCTCGACGAGCGCTCCCGGGTCGATGGCGTCAAGGACCTCTCCGCCCTGGAGAAGCAGTTCATCAAGGTGGCCAAGGCCTACGGCGAGCGCAAGGGCATCACGTACGGGACCTGGCGGGCGGCCGGCGTGAGCGCCGCGGTGCTGCAGAAGGCGGAGATCTCGCGGGCCCGGGCCTGAGCGGCTCCTCAGGCTGAGGGCCGGCGCGCCTCGGTGTGCCGGGTGGGCTTGGCGGCCTCGGAGTTGGCGCCCGCCGGCGCGGCCGGCGTGAAGTACTGCTCGATCGCCAGGGCCAGGCCCCCCGCGATGACCTGCTGGCCGAAGACGCTGTCGGCCTCGGTGCCCTCGTAGGGGTCGGTGATGAAGAGGGGCTCGATGAGCGCCCCCGGCATGAGGCTCGGCGACGTCGAGAAGCCGGGGTCGGCCGGGCCCAGCAGCAACAGGTGCCCGTAGTCGGCGGCGGCCGTGGAGAGTGCCGGCCCGCCGAGCTCGCTGTCGTCGGTCACGCCGAGGTCGGGGATCCCCCAACCCTGCGCGTTCATGGCGTCGAGGGCGTCGGTCTGCACCAGCGTGGCCAGGCGCAGGTTCTGTGCCGAGAAGGGCCGAGCGGTGTCGTAGCCCGTCACGGCGCCGGCGTTGAGCGGGGAGCCGCCGGCGTCGAAGTAGATCCCGAGGAGCACGTTGGCCTTGGCCATGTTGGCGCAGACGTCGCGGGCGGCGACGTCGTCGTGCTCGCCCTGGACCGTGAAGAGGTTGTCGGACACGTCGCCGGGTCCCGGGCGCGACACCGTCTCGTCCTTGGTCCGTGACACCACCACGGTGAAGCCCTTGGCCCGCAGGAGGGCCATGGTGTCGAGCTCGACGGGCAGCGTCTCGTCCGCCTCGTAAATCGTCTGGCCCGACTCGGTCTCGCCGACGCCGCCCGGATCGAGGCCGCCGTGACCCGCGTCGAGGAAGACGGTCAGGTGGCGGTCGCCCGAGGTCGGCGCGAACGACACGCAGGCGCCGGGCTCGAAGAGCTTGGCGTCGACCGCGCTGCCGCCGTCAACCCGGTGGGTGCTCGACCGTGCCGTGGCGGCCGCCGCGGCGGAGGGCCGGGCGAGGGTTTGGGCGAGGGGCTGGGCCACCAGCGCGACGGCGCCGACGAACAGCGCGAGCGCGAGCCGCCGCCGCGTCCACAGCGGGCCTACAGCCGGCCCCTGGCGCGCGACGCCTCGCGTTGACGCATACACAGCCACCCTAAAGAACGCCGGTGACGATGTGGTGGCGCGTGGGCGGCGATGTGGTGACGGGTCGGTGGGTGGGTGTCCGCTCAGGCCGCGGCGCGGGCGGAGGCGGCGGCGGTGAGCGAGCGCAACAGCACCAGCCCGTCGGTGGAGCCGAGCAGGGCGGCGCTGGCCCGCTCGGGGTGCGGCATCAGACCGACGACGTTGCCGGCCTCGTTGGCGATGCCGGCGATGGCGTCGACCGAGCCGTTGGGGTTGTCGGCGTAGCGCAGGACGATGCGGTCCTCCGCCTGCAGCCGGCGCAGCGTGTCGTCGTCGCAGGTGTAGTTTCCCGAGAAGTGGTTGATGGGGATGACCAGCTCGTCGCCCCGCGCCGCGCCCGCGGTGAGCACCGACGAGGTGGACGTCACCACCACCCGCACCGGCTCGCACAAGAAGCGCAGGCGCCCGTTCTTCTGCAGCGCGCCCGGCAGCAGGCCGGCCTCGGTCAGCACCTGGAAGCCGTTGCAGATGCCGACCACGGGGCCGCCGGAGCGGGCGAAGGCGCGCACGGCCTCCATGACGGGCGAGAAGCGGGCCAGGGCGCCCGGGCGCAGGTAGTCACCGTGGGCGAAGCCGCCCGGCAGCACGACGGCGTCGACCGCCCCCAGCTGGGCGTCGCCGTGCCAGAGCAGGACGCCGGTCCCACCCGCGGCCTCGGCCGCCTGCACGACGTCGTGCTCGCAGTTGGTCCCCGGGAAGACGACGACGCCGATGCGCGGCGCCACTTCAGATCGCCTCGAGCTCGAGCCGGCTCTGCTCGATCACGGGGTTGGCCAGCAGACGCTCGGCCAGCTCGGTCGCCGTGGTGCGCGCCGTGCCCTCGTCGGCGGCGTCGACCTCGAAGCTGAAGGAGCGGCCGGCCCGGACGTGGGCCACGCCGTCGAACCCGAGCGCGGGCAGCGCCCGCTCGATGGTGGCTCCCTCGGGGTCGGCGATCCCGGGCCGCAACTGCACCTCCACGCGCGCCCGGAACCTCACGCCGTGGCACCGTACCAGTCGCTCAGCGGGCGCCCGGTGACGCGCTCGTACGCCGCCACGTAGCGCGCGGAGAGGGCCGACGTCACCGCGGGCGGCAGCGGGGGCGGGGGCGGCGTGCGGTCCCAGGGCTGGGCGGCCAGCCAGTCGCGCAGCGGCTGCTTGTCGAAGGCGGGTGGCGTCTCGCCCGGCACCACCTCGTCGGCCGGCCACAGGCGCGACGAGTCGGGCGTGCACACCTCGTCGCACAGGCAGAGCTCGCCGTCGACATAGCCCAGCTCGAACTTGGTGTCCGCCAGGATGAGGCCGGCCTCGGCGCAACGCGCCGCAGCACGGCGGTAGAGCTCGAGAGAGATCTGCTTGGCCGCCAGGGCCGCCTCCGCCCCCACCCGGTCGACGGCGCCGGCGAAGTCGATGTTGACGTCGTGGCCCTCGGCCGCCTTGGTCGAGGGGGTGAAGATGGGCTCGTCCAGCTGGCAGGCCAGCTGCAACCCGGCCGGCATGGGGGTGCCGTGCACCGTGCCGGCGCGGGCGTACTCCTCGTAGGCCGAGCCGGCGAGGAAGCCGCGGACGACGCACTCGAGATGGAGCATCTCGGCCCGCCGCACCAGGACGGCCCGGCCGGCCCAGTCGGGCGGCAGCACCTTGCCCCCGAGCGCGGCGGCGATCTCCACCGGGTCGGCCGTGATCTGCGTGCCCGGCACGACGTCGGCCATCTCCTCACACCAGAAGCTCGTCATGGCCGTGAGCACACGGCCCTTGTCCGTGATGGGCTCGGCCATGACGACGTCGAACGCGCTGACGCGGTCCGAGGCCACCATGACGAGGCGATCCTCGCCGGCGTCGTAGAGCTCGCGCACCTTGCCCGAGAGCACCCGGGGCAGGTCCATCGTCATGGACGCGGTCGGGGGGGCGTTCACAGCGGGGCCAGGGCGTCGGCGAAGCGGTCCACGTGACGCAGTGTACGGGTGAGGTCGAAGGCCTCGTCGAGCTGGGCGGGGCGCAACGTCACCTCGGCGTCGGCCTCGAGGACGGCGCGGAAGGGGCGGCGCTCCTCCCAGGCCGCCCTGGCGTCGCGCTGGACGATCCGGTAGGCCTCGTCGCGGGTCAACCCGGCCGACACCAGCGCCAGCAGGACGGACTGGGAGAAGACGAGCCCGAGCGAGCCCTCGGTCAGGTTGGCCAGCGCGCGCTCGGGGTGGACCACCAGGCCGGCCGCCAGCCCCGTCGCCTTGCGCAGCATGTAGCAGGCCAGCAGGGACGCGTCGGGCAGGGCCACCCGCTCGACCGAGCTGTGCGAGATGTCGCGCTCGTGCCACAGGGCCACGTCCTCGAGGCCGGCGCCGAGGTAGCCGCGCTGGAGCCGGGCCAGGCCGCAGAGGCGCTCGGAGAGGATCGGGTTGCGCTTGTGCGGCATGGACGAGCTGCCCTTCTGGCCGGCGCCGAAGGGCTCCTCCGCCTCGCCCAGCTCGCTGCGGGCCAGGTGCCGGATCTCGGTGCACATCAGCTCGACGGTCGACCCGATGGCGGCGCAGGCGTAGAAGTACTCGGCGTGGCGGTCGCGGGCGATCACCTGGGTGGCCGGCACGGGGGTCAGTCCCAGTGCGGCGCAGACCCGGGCCTCGACCTCGGGGTCGATGTTGGAATAGGTGCCCACGGCGCCCGAGAGCTTGCCCACGGCGATGCCGTCGCGGGCGGCCCGCAGGCGGCGCCGGTCGCGGTCGGCCTGCAGGGCCCACAGCGCGAACTTGGCCCCGAACGTCGTGGGCTCGGCGTGCATGCCGTGGGTGCGGCCGGTGACGGGGACGTGGAGGAGCTCGAGGGCCCGGTCCTTGAGGGCGGCGACGAAGGCATCGAGATCGGCCAGCAGCAGATCGGCGGCCCGGGTGAGCGTGGCGCACAGCGCGGTGTCCACCACGTCGGAGGACGTCAGCCCGTAGTGGATGAGCGAGCCGGCGGGCGCGCCGATGCGCTCCTGCACCACGTCGACGAAGGCGGCCACGTCGTGGTCCGTGACCTTCTCGCGCTCGAGCACGTCGGCCACGAAGACGTCGTCGACGGTGGGGGCCTTGGCCCGGCAGGTGGCGGCGTCGTCGGCCGGCACGACGCCCAAAGCGGCCAGGGCCTCGGTGGCCAGGAGCTCGACCTCGAGCCAGAGCGAGAAGCGGGCGGTGTCGCTGAACAGCGCCGCCATGTCCGCCGGTGCGTAGCGCGGGATCACCCGGTCCCCTCCCTCGCCCCGACCGGTTCGCCGGCCAGCCGGGCCGCGATGTCGTGGCGCATCTGCATGCCCTCCCAGTCGATCGGGGCCGTCGCCGCGTAGGCGCGCTCGCGCGCCTGCCCGAGCGTCGGGGCCACCGCCGTCACGCCGAGCACACGCCCGCCGGCCGTGTGGAACGGGCCGTCGGGGCTGTGGCGCCGGGTGCCGGCGTGGAACACGGTGACCCCGTCGACGTCGGCCACGGACTGGCCGGCGCTGGTGAGCCCCTCGATGGTGTCGCCGAGCCGCGGGTGCTCGGGGTAGCCCTGCGAGGCCAGGACGACGCACACGGCGGACTCGCCCGAGAAGGCGGGAGGCGCCACGGCGTCGAGGTCCCCGTTGGCCACGGCCAGGAAGAGCTCGGCGGCGTCGCCGGCCAGGAGCGGGAGCACCACCTGGGTCTCGGGGTCCCCGAAGCGGACGTTGTACTCAATCACCTTGGGGCCCTGGGGCGTCAGCATGAGGCCGGCGTAGAGCACGCCGCGATAGTCGATGCCGCGCCGGCACAGCTCCTCGACGAGCGGCCGCACGGCCGCGTCCATGATGTGCTCGACTGCGTCGGCGCCCACGTGGGGCATCGGCGCGTACGCACCCATGCCGCCGGTGTTGGGACCGACATCGCCGTCGCCGATCCGCTTGAAGTCCTGCGCCGGCACGAGCGGCACGGCGCGCCTCCCGTCGCAGAGGACGAGCAGCGAGCACTCCTCGCCCTCCATCCCCTCCTCAATGACGATGTGGCGCCCGGCGTCGCCGAACGCCGCGCCCGACAGCTTGGCGCCGACGTCCTCGCGGGCCTCCCCGAGGCTGCGCGCCACGAGCACGCCCTTGCCGCCGGCCAGACCGTCGGTCTTGATGACCCAGGGCCCGGGCAGGGTCTCGAGGTAGTCCAGGGCGGCGGCCGATTGGAGGGCGTCGAAGGTGGCGAAGCGCGCCGTGGGGACCCCCGCCGCGCTGAGCACCTCCTTCATGAAGGCCTTGGACCCCTCCAACAGGGCGCCGTCGGCGCCCGGGCCCATGACGGCGCGGCCCTGGGCCCGCAGCGTGTCGGCCAGGCCGGCCACGAGGGGGGCCTCGGGGCCGATCACGTAGAGGTCGGCCTCGATCTCCTCGACCGACTGCTCGTCGACCACCGCGATCGGCGGCGCCATGCCGGGGTTGCCCGGTGTGACGACGACCTCCGCGCGTGCGCGCCAGCACATGGGCGAGCGCGTGCTCGCGGCCGCCGCTGCCGACGATGCAGACCCTCACGCGGTGGCGAAGGAGACGGTCTGCTCGCGCCCCGGGCCGACGCCGACGAGGCGGACGGGGACACCGATCTGCTCGGAGAGGAACGCGACGTAGTCGCGGGCGGCGACGGGCATGTCGCCCGGCTCGGTCGCTGCGCTGAGGTCGGTGCGCCAGCCCGGCAGCTCCTCGTAGACCGGCGCCGCCTTGTGGAACGTCGACTGGTGGTAGGGCAGGTGCGTGTAGCGGATGCCGTCGGCCTCGTAGGCGACGCACACCTTGACGGACTCGAACGTGTCGAGCACGTCGAGCTTGGTCAGCGCGACCTCGGTCATGGAGTTGAGGCGCACGGCCTGGCGCAGCATGACGGCGTCGAACCAGCCGCAGCGGCGGCGACGGCCGGTGTTGGTGCCGAACTCGTGGCCCCGCTCGACCAGCAGCTCGCCGACGTCGTTCTCCTGCTCGGTCGGGAAGGGCCCGGCACCGACCCGGGTCACGTAGGCCTTGGCGATGCCGATCACCCGCTCGATGTCACGCGGCCCGAGCCCCGAGCCCGTGCAGGCCCCGCCGGCAACCGGGTTGGACGAGGTCACGAACGGATAGGTGCCGTGGTCGAGGTCGAGGAAGGTCGCCTGGGCCCCCTCGAGCAGGACCTGGCGGCCCTGGTCCATGGCGTCGTGGACGATGCCGACCGTGTCGCCCACCATGGGCTCGATCCGCGGGGCGTACTCACCCAGATAGTGGTCGGCGATGTCGCCGGCATCGAGCGGCAGGCGGTTGTACACCTTGGCCAGGACGGCGTTCTTCTCCTTGAGGGCGACGTCGAGCTTCTGGCGGAAGATCTTGGGGTCGAAGAGGTCCTGCACGCGCAGGCCGACGCGGGTCGCCTTGTCGGCGTAGGCGGGGCCGATGCCGCGCTTGGTCGTCCCCAGGGCGTTCTTGCCCAGGAAGCGCTCGGTCACCCGGTCCAGCTCCTGGTGGTACGGCATGATCAGGTGCGCATTGCCGCTCACGACCAGCCGGCTGGTGTCGATGCCCCGGGCAGCGAGGCTGTCGAGCTCCTCGAGCAGCACGGCCGGGTCCACCACGACGCCGTTGCCGATGACGGGCGTGATGTGGTCGTAGAGGATGCCGCTCGGCACCAGCTGGAGGGCGAAGGCCTCGCCGTTGACGACGATGCGGTGACCGGCGTTGTGGCCACCCTGGTAGCGCACCACCAGGTCCATTTCGCGGGCGAGGAGGTCGGTCAGCTTGCCCTTCCCCTCGTCGCCCCACTGGGTCCCGACCACCACGGTTGCGGGCACGCGTCTCTCCGTTCGCTCAGTCGCTTCGGATTACGCACCAGTGTATCCCTCCCCGAAATCGGGGTCCGCAATGGCAGGGGTTTCGCCGCCCCCGTCACCGGGGTATCGCCCGCGGTGAGTAGGGAGGGGCCGGACCACCCCGGATCGACCGGGAGGTCCCGGGGGGCGCCGAGGGAGGGATGGCGGTGGCCGACGCACTGCAGGACGTGAGGGTCGCCTTCGTCGTGGCGAACGAGGGCATCGAAGAGATCGAGCTGCTGCGGCCCTGGCAGGCCGTGGTCGACGCCGGGGGCCGGCCGGGCGGGGACTGCTCGGGCCGACTGTCCGCCAGATCACCACCGTCACCAGTGCCGGCCCGATCATCGCCGTCAGAACCCCGAGGCGGCGATGATCGCCCCATTGAGGTGCGTCCCGGTCATGCCGCCGTCGTTGGGAGCGTCCCCGTAGTTGAAAACCTGACCGAGAGCCGACGAGACCCAGTAGCCCCCGCCGTCGGAGGTCGTGAAAATCGTGGTGGCGGCGTCAAGGAGATTGAAGTTCGAGGAGGATGGCGCACCGAGGTTGTTGGCGTCGCCGTAGCCGAACACCTCACCATCGCCGAGAAGGACCCAGTAGCCCCCCCCGTCCGGAGTGGCCACGGCCGAGGTGACGGTGCCGTAGCCGGGGCCGCCCAGGTTCCTCGCGTCGCCGAACGGGTACACGTTCCCCGTCGCGGTGACGAGCCAGTAGCCATTGCCGCTCTGGTCGGGCATGACGGCGACGGCGGCACCTGCACAGCCGCCGATGCCGGGACACGAACCGGCGAAGTGCGCATCGCCGAACGCGAAGACCCCGCCATCGGAGGCCACCATGAAGTAGCCGTTGTCATCGATGGAAGGCACCATGCCCACGATGGGCGCATTCAGACTGTTGGGCAGGCCCGAACCGGCGGGATGCAGCCCCAGGCCGGGGACGGAGCCGTAGAACTGGGTGTCGCCGTAGGCGAAGACCCCGCCATCGGACGCATCGAGCCAATAACCGCCGCGGTCCACTGTCGGTACGATTCCGACGACGGGCCGCTGCAACCTGAGGCTCCCGGTCGAACCGTAGAACTGAGCCGATCCGAACGTGAAGATGCCGCCGTCGGACCCGACCAGCCAATAACCGTGCGGCGTCGGGACATAGTTGATCGTGAAGGCACTGTTCGATATCGATCCGGTAGAGGCGATCACCCTGCCGCTCTCGTCGACCATGTCGACGGGGTTGATGCTGGCGCCACCCGTAGCGGAGTAATTCATGTGCGCGAATGACGCGGACCCGAAGTTGGCGAGCGACGGTTGAGGGCCGCTGTAGGCGGTAGGGAGCTCCTCGATCCACTCGGCCGTGTCACTCGGACCGGAGTAGTTGATTGGGCCCGAAGCGTTGTTCCCCGACGTGACATCCGCGATCGACAGGGTCCAGGTGGTCCCCGAGTCGTAAGTGATTGAGGCCTCCATCTGGTCGCCGGGCGAGACCGCCCCGATCGTCACCGGTGGTTGTGGGTAGACCTCGTACCAGGCGGAGTACGACGTGGCGCCTTCATAGGTGACCTGCTCGGTCCCGGTCTGGAGGATGGAGTCGGGAGAGACGGGCGAGCCATCGAGCCCGATCCAGGTGGCCGACGCTCCCAGATACTGCGTGGGCTGAATCGTCGGCACGACCCAGTCCGCCGCCACCCTGGTGAACGTCGACCCGCCCGCGATCTGGCCGGACCAGTTGGAGGACTCCGACGGGTAGGACACACCCCCGACGTGGGGCTCTGACGGCGTCACGAAGTGGCCCGGGTTGGTGTGGATCTGTATCGGAGGAGCGGGCGTGGCATGGCCCCACTCGGTCCACGCGGCATGCGCCGCACCAGTCGCGGCGGCCGTTTCCTGCCGCGGCAGTTGCCCAGACGCCGGTGAGCACACACGTTCCCAGGAGCGCCAGCGCCCCCAGCTCTCTCCACCCTCGAAGCAACCGTCGCACGTCGCGTGCCCCCTCGTCTCGTGGTCCCCGAGACCGGAGCCTCGCCAGCAGTTGTCGTCACGCAGGCTAGTGGCGCTCGTGCACCCGCAACGGAATGTGCACCGACCAATTGCCGATCAATTCGAAGGCAGACGGGCCGGCACGGCGGCGCAACATGGGTGCCGGCACGTCCGCCTCGCTGCGTCACGCTGACGTCACGCGGATGTCACGCGGGGTCAGAATGTCGCCATGCGGCGCGTCGCCCCCTGGGCCCTCCTCGTCGTGCTCGTCATCGGCGGGACCGCCGGCGCGGCACTCGGCATCTCGGCGCACGACGGACCGGCGCCGGCGTCCGCCGTCACAACAAGCCCCCAAGTTCCACAGTTCGCGGGCTTGACCGTCCAGCAGGCCCTGCAGCTGGCACACACCCGAGGCGTTTCGGTCCGGATCTGGCAGCTGCCGGCCAGCGCGCCGGCGGGCACCGTCATGGAGCAGCTCAGCGACCAACCGGTCTTCCTGGTGGTCTCCGCCGGCCCGCTGAGACACAACAGGGCGGTGCTGGCCCACGCGGTCGGGCCGCCCGTCTTCCCCGAGTGCGCGCCCGGGTTCCGGCTCGATGCCGACGGCAACGCCGGGCCGGCCACGTGCTCGGGCCACGAGGTGAACGCGGCCACCTGGGACTTCTTTGCCGCGTCGAGCCCGCCGATGCTCGGCCTGGGGCGGACGGCGAGCAGGTGCGGGGTCGCCGCGGCCTACGACGACGACCAGCTCACCGCGTCCATGAACTTCACGGTCTTCGAATTGGCGAACGCCTACTACGGGTGGCGGTTCGGCCCTGCCTTCACCGACCAGCTCGCGAGCTCCGGCGCGCACGCCGGCGGGTGTGGCGGGGGGTGAGGAGGCTCGGGCGCCCGGCAGCCGGGCCTGCAGCCTCGTAGTCTGGTGCCAATGCGCAGGTCAGAGAGGTCCACCCCCTCGTGACAACGGGGGCCGAGAGCGAGCCCATCACCGAGCCCGTCCCCGTGGTGGCGACCGGGACGGCCACCGACGAAACCCCTGCGCCCCCCGAGCGGGGGTGGTGGAGCAGCAGGGCTGCGGCCTTCTCCATCCTGGGGGCCGCCGTGCTCATCGTCCTCGGCATCTTCATCGGGGTGGAGGCGGGCGGGAACGGCAACGGCTACAGCGGTCCGGTCGGCGCCAATCCGGAAGGCCCCGGGTACACCTCGGGGAGCTCGGGCACGACCGGGAACTCGGCCGCGGGGAGCTCGGGCGCGGGCAACACGGGCGTCGGGACGTCGGGCACGACCGGCAACACGGCCGCGGGCAACCAGGCTGCGTCTGCCGGCGCCGGGGCCGGGGCCGGGGCCGGGAACACCGGCGGTACGGGCAACTCCGGCGCCGCCGCCGGCGGTCAGGGCGGTCAGGGCGGTCAGTCGGCGGGCGGAGCCGGTGCGGGAGTGGGCGGGGCCTCCGGTGCCGGCGGCGCTTCGAGCTCCGCCCAGGGAGGCAGCCAGAGCACGGGCGGCGCGGCGAGTGGGGGCGCCACTGGCGCGGGCGCCGGAGCGGGTACGGGTGCGGGCGCCGGCAAGACGACGAGCTCGGTCCCGGGCGGCACCCAGTCGGCCGGTAGCGGCGCGGGCGCGACCTCAGGCGCCGGCGGCGGGGAGACGACGTCGATCCCCGGCGGGGACCAGGGCGCCGACGGCTGACGCAGCAGGGTGCGGGCCGCAGGCGGCGCGCCCCGGGGGGGATCAGCCCAGGCGCAACGTCTCGAGCGGCTCCAGGCGGGCCGCCTTGATCGACGGGAACAGGCCGGCGACCACCGAGACCACGATGGCGAGGCCCATCCAGATCGGGATGTCGGCGTAGGCGATCACCACGACCCAGCCCGCGATCCACGAGACGCCGTAGACGACGCCGATACCCAGCAACGCGCCGAGCGCCCCACCGAGCACGCCCACGAAGAGGGACTCGAGCAGGAACTGCGCGGCGATCTTGGAGCGGCTGTGCCCGACAGCCCGGCGGATCCCGATCTCGGCCGAGCGCTGAATGACCGAGATGGACATCACGTTGGCGATCCCGATCCCGCCGACGGTCAGGGCCAGCAGGCCCGCCAGCAGCGCCACCTCCTGCAGGGTGCGGTTGGCCTGCGCCGCCGCCTGCAGCACGTCGCTCGGGATCTGGGTCGAGACCTGGGCCGGCCCGCCGAGACTGATGGCCGTCGGGATGGCGTCGGCTGTCGCCTGGGTCGTTCCCGGCACGGCGCGGATGTACAGCTGGTTCGGCTCGCCGTTCGTGCCGAGGATGTGCTTGGCCGCCCATTGGGTCACGAAGGCCGCGTTGTCCAGATCGGGGTCCAGGGCCACCGGGCCCAATACCCCGACGACGCCGAAGTTGTTCCCGTTGAGCCGGATCGTCCGGATCTCCCCGGGCAGGTAGCCGTACTGCTTGGCGATCCCCGAACCGAGCACCACCGACTTGAGGTGCAGCGAGTTGTCCGCGCTGTTCAGCCAGCGGCCGTCGATGAGGGGCACGTCGAGCACCGACGGCAGGTCGTCGTCGGCCGCCCGGATCGGGACCGGGAACGCCTCGTAGTAGGTGCTCGCCCCCTGGACCGGCAGGGCCACCACGCCGGACACGTTCGTCGTCGCCGCCGCCGCCGTCACCGTCGACACGTTCTCGACGCGTTGGACGGCGTTGAGGGGGAAGGTCGGGTTCTGCGAGCCGAAGGTGCCACCCGCCTGGGCGATGATCAGGTTGGTGCCCAGATCGGCCAACTGCGCCTGCAGCTCCCCCTTGGCGCTCTCGGTCAGCCCGACCGCGCTGACCATGGCGGCGACGCCGATCACCGGCCCCAGCATGATCATGAGCGTCCGGACCTTCCTGGCCTTCAGCCCGGACCACGCCACCCCGAGGAGGTCGCGCAGCTGGTTCACGAGGCGACGCCCACCCGCTGCTCGTCGGCCACGATCTCACCGTCGCGCATGGAGATCTTCCGCCGCGCCGTGGCCGCCACCGTCGGGTCGTGCGTCACCATGACGACGGCGCGCTCGGGGGACTCGAGGCTGGCGAAGATCTCGAGCACGTGCGCCGCGTTGGCGGAGTCCAGCGCGCCCGTCGGTTCGTCGGCCAGGATCATGAGCGGATCGGTGACGATGGCCCGCGCCAGCGCCACCCGTTGCTGCTCCCCGCCCGACAGCTGCACCGGCCGGTGGTTTACCCGGGAGCTGAGCCCGAGGCGATCGAGTGCCGCCAGCGCCCGCTCGCGCCGGTCCTTCGGGCGGATGTCGCGGTAGAGGAGCGCCGTCTCGACGTTGCCCAGCGCGGTCAGGTGCGGGATGAGGTGGAACTGCTGGAACACGAACCCGATCGACTCGCCGCGCAGCTTGGACCGGGTGGGGTCGTCGAGCGCGCTGACGTCCTGGCCGGCGATGCGGATGGTGCCCGTCGTCGGCAGGTCGAGCACGCCGAGGAGGCCCAGCATGGTGGACTTGCCCGAGCCCGACGGCCCGACGATCGACATGAACTCGCCGGGGAGGATCTGCAGCGAGACGTCGCGCAGGGCGTAGACCTCCACCTCCTCGCCGTAGACCCGCGAGACGGACTCCAGCTCGAGGAGCGGCGCCCCGCCGCCCGGCGGCGCACCGAGCGGAGCGTCGTCCGGGCCGGCACCCACGGGGGGCGTGCCGTACGGGGGCGTGCCCGCCTCCGGGACGGTCACGACGACTGGTTGGCCCCGGAGATGACCAGCTGGTTCAGGCGGAGGCCCCGCGTGACCTGGATGTAGGAGCCCTCGGTGAGCCCGGTCTTCACGGGCACCTCGATGACCCTCCCGCCCTGGGCCAGGTTGATGACCCGCACCACGTCGACGCCGGACCCGTTCTGCTTGACGGCCGAGATCGGGACGGTCAGGGCGTTGTCGACCTGCTGGTTGACCACGGTGATCGAGACCTGCGACCCGTCGGCCCCGGTGAGGTCGGTCACGTCGATACGGCCCTCGTAGACCTGCTCGGACTGGCCCCCGGTCCCGGTCACCGTCGTGGGCGCCGTGTCGAGCTCGGTGATGACCCCCGTCCCGGAGTTGTTCTCGCCCGAGATCTGAATCGTGCAGCGCTGGCCCACCGCCAGTTCGCTGCGCTCGGCCGCCGTGGCCTGCAGCGTGACGGAGAGGTCCGGCTCCGTCAGCGAGAGGATCGCCTCGCCGGGGGCCACCGAGGCGCCCGCCTTCACGTAGACCTCGCCCACGTGGGTCGGCCAGTCCCCCACGATCATGTCGGTCGGCTCGAACGTGATGTTGGACTGGATCGACTGCAGCACCACCGTGACCTGCGTCTGGCCGGCCTTGAGCAGCGCCGTCCCGGACAGGGGCACGTAGTTCTGGCCCGGCTCGGCCGTGCCCTGGGCGCTGAAGTCCACCGAGGTGTCCTTGACCGGCGCCTGGTCGGCCGTGATGGTGAAGGAGGCCGCACCCCCCTGGGCCAGCGTCGACGTGTTGGCCGAGATGCTCAGTGTCGGGAGGACCTGGGACGTGAGCGTGACCGACGCGCTGCTCGGCGACCCGATCACGTAGGACGGGCTCGGGGCGAGGGAGACGGTGAGGGTCTTGTCCGGCTCCACCACGTTGCTGGTGACGGTCGGGATCTGCACCTCCACCGACGTCTGGCCGGCGGGCACCACGACGCCCCCCGCCGGCTGCGTGTAGTCCAGGCCGAGGACGGCGCTGCCGCCGTAGTTCAGTGCGATCGTGACCGGCGTGCTGACCGCCTGGTTGAGGGCCACGGCCACGTCGTAGGGCTCGCCCTCGTCGAGGTAGGTGGTGGCCGACGTCAGCGTCGCCGTCGGTTGCGTCGTGCTCCCGCTGATCTCGACCACGGCGGATCCCGGTGAGCCGATGCTGTACGACGACGGCGAGGGGCCGAGCGACACCACGATGTACTTGTTCGGCCCGATGACGTTGCCGTTGAGCGTGTTGACGGTCACGCTCGCCGACGTCGTGCCGGCGGCGAGCGTGAGGATGGGGTTGACCGGGTCGTAGTCGGTGCCGGGGGAGGCGCTGCCCGAGACCTCGAGCTGGACCTGGGTGTCCTGGCTCGGAGCCTGGTTGGCGGTGACGGTGAGCGTGGCGGAACCGCCGGGCGACACCGTCGTGCCACCCGAGATGGTGAGCGATGGCACGTTGGTGTTCGTGATCGTCGTCTGGGCGGAGCTCGGAGACCCCACCGTGTAGCCGGTCCCGGCCGCCACCGAGAGCACGATCGTGGGCTCCGCCTCCACCAGGTTGTTGACCCGGGTCTGGACTTGGACGGTGGTCTGCGTGGCACCGGCGGCGATCGTCGCCGTCGTCGGCGGCGTCACGATGTCGTTGCTGCCCGCCGTGCCGCTCGAGGTGAGGTTCACGGTCAGGGCGGCGCTCGGCGCCGAGTCGGCCGTGATCACGAAGGACGCCGGCTGGCCCTGGGGCACCTGGTCGTCCACCGACTGGATCGTGATCCCGGGCGTGTCGTGGGCCACCTCGCTCCGATAGGCGGCCAGCGTCGCCCGGACGGCACCGCCCGCGGCGTCGTACGCGGTGGTCTGCGCCGCCGGCGGGCCGATGATCAGGCCGGCCGAGTTCTGGGTCCCGACCTTGTAGCCGGTGCCCTGCTGCAGCGAGACGGTCACCGACTCGGGATTGGCCGGCGTCGCGTTCGGATAGTGGTGCTGGGCCTGCCACTGGGCCAGGGCGAACTGCGTCTGCTGGGAGAAATAATTGTCCATTGTGCCCGGGTCGTCGCCGGCGGCGGCCAGGATCTGCTTCAACTCGAGCACGTCCTCGCCCTGGTCCCCCGGCGCCAACGTGCGGAAGAAGGGCAGTGCGCCCGGCTCGGCGATGGCGTCGCGGCCGCCCAGCGAGAACAGCACCTGGCCCTCCTGCGCGGTCGAGTCGTTGGTCGACTTCACCGCGCTGACGATGGCCTCCGTCGACGCGGTGATGTTGCGGATCTGCTTGCGGGCCAGCGTCCCGCTCAGGGCCACCGTGTTCTGCAAAGTGCGCTCCTGCACCCGGGAGAACACGACCACTTCGCCCGACGACGACGCCTTGCTCGATCCGCTCGACACCGCGAAGACGATGCCGCCGGCCACGAGCGCCACGGCCAGGACGATGGCGACGATCTTCTGGTTACGCGTCACGCAGAACCCCCTGGGTTTCCTACGAGCTCTCGCCCTGCGCCTTGGCGGCACAGGCCTGCAGGTCGGGACTCGAGATGAGGCTCTGTCCGGGCGGGGGCGTCATCGCCTGCGACGCGCCGCCGCTCGTCCCCCCGAAGGAGAAGAGAAGCCCCTTGGCGTTCGGCGTCGGGGTGGGGATCCCCCACCCGTCCGCGATCATGCACTTGCGCCACTTGAGGTAGTCCACGTTCTCCTTCTTCACCTGTGCCGGCGTGAGGTTGTCCTGGGCGCTCTCCTCGGCCTTGAGCGCCTGGAGGATGTGGCTCTGGGACGCGCAGGCGATCAGGCTCTTGAGGTAGGACGGGTCGTTGGTGGGCGAGTTGGGGTCCTTCGGGTTGGGCGCCCCCTGGAACGTCACGCCGCGCCCCGTCAGACAGGACTGGAACGTGGCCACGGCGGAGAAGAGGGCGGTGGTCGGGTTCTGCTGGGCCAGCGGGACCGTCACGCTGGCCGCGTCGACGTGCGTGCCGTGCCCGCCGGCCGCGGGGCGATCGGCCTGGGGGATCTGCCCGGCCGCCAGGTAGGACGACGATTGCGAGGAGCCCGGGGAGCCTCCGCACCCGGCGGCCACGAGGCCCGCCAGCGCGAGCGCGACGGCCGCGGCCCACCCGCGTCGCGCCGGCATGACGCGCCTTCCCCTGGTCACCGAACCGCCCCCACGGCCAGCAGACTACGACGACGCCCGTTGCGCCGCGGGTCGCGGCCCGCCCGGCGGAGCGCGATCGTGCCTGCCGACCCCCTGATTTGCGGTACTCGATCGGGGCGATGACGCCCGGATTCGCTCTCTCGCGCTGCGAGCGACAGCTAGCGCAGCACGATGCGGTCGTCGTCCACGTCGACGGTGACCGTCGCCCCGTCGAGGTACTGGCCCTCGAGCAGCGCCAGCGCCAACGGGTCCTCGATGGAGCGCTGCAGCACCCGGCGCAGAGGACGGGCCCCGTAGTCGGGGTCGTAGCCGGCGTGGGCCAGCCACTGCTCCGCCGGGGGCGTGACCACCAGCGACAGCCGGCGCTCGGCCAAACGGGACCGCAGCCGGCCCAGCTGGATCCCGACGATGATCGCCAGGTCGTCCTCGCTCAGCGGCTTGAAGCGCACGATCTCGTCGATGCGGTTGATGAACTCGGGCTTGAAGTAGTCCGCGGGCTCGCCCTTGAGGTTCGACGTCATGATGAGCACGGTGTTGGTGAAGTCGACCGTGCGCCCCTGCCCGTCGGTCAGGCGCCCGTCCTCGAGCACCTGCAGCAGAATGTTGAACACGTCCGGGTTGGCCTTCTCCAGCTCGTCGAGGAGCACGACCGAATAGGGCCGCCGGCGCACCGCCTCGGTCAGCTGGCCGCCCTCGTCGTAGCCGACGTACCCGGGGGGCGCACCCACGAGGCGCGACACGGTGTGCTTCTCCTGGTACTCGCTCATGTCGATGCGGATCATCGCCCGCTCGTCGTCGAAGAGGTACTCGGCCAGCGCCCGCGCCAGCTCGGTCTTGCCCACGCCGGTCGGCCCCAGGAAGAGGAACGAGCCGATGGGCCGGTTGGGGTCGCTCAGGCCGGCCCGGCTGCGGCGGATGGCGTTGGCCACGGCAGAGACCGCCTCGTCCTGCCCCACCACGCGCTCGTGGAGGGTGGACTCCAGGCGCACCAGCTTCTGGACCTCGCCCTCCATGAGCCGCGACACCGGGACCCCGGTCCAGCGGCTCACCACCTCGGCGATGTCCTCGGCGTCGACCTCCTCCTTCAAGAAGCGCGAGTCGATCTGCAGCTTGGCCAGGTCCTCGGTGGCCTGGGCGATGCGGCGCTCGAGCTCGGGCAGCTCGCCGTAGCGGATGGCGGCGGCGCCGGCCAGGTCGGCGTCGCGTTCGAGCCGCGCCGCCTCCTCCTCCTTGGAGGCCTTCTCCTCCTGCAGCTCGCTGACCGCATCGAGGGAGCTCTTCTCCTGTTGCCAGTGGGCCGCCATGGAGTCGCGCTGCTCGGACATCTCGGCCAGCTCGCGCTCCAGGCGCTCGAGGCGCTCCTTCGAGGCCTCGTCGCTCTCCTTCTCCAGTGCCAGCTTCTCGATCTCGAGCTGGCGGATGCGCCGCGAGATCTGGTCCAGCTCGGTCGGCATGGAGTCGATCTCGATGCGGAGCTTCGAGGCCGCCTCGTCAATGAGGTCGATGGCCTTGTCGGGCAGGAAGCGTCCCGTGACGTAGCGGTCGGACAGCACGGCGGCCGCCACCAGCGCCGCGTCCTGGATGCGCACCTTGTGGTGCGCCATGTAGCGCTCGCTCAAGCCGCGCAGAATGGCGATGGTGTCCTCCACCGAGGGCTCGCCCACGAAGACCGGCTGGAAGCGGCGCTCCAGCGCGGCGTCCTTCTCGATGGAGGTGCGGTACTCGTCGAGCGTGGTCGCCCCGATCAACCGAAGCTCGCCCCGGGCCAGCATGGGCTTGATCATCTGGCCGGCGTCCATGGCCCCCTCGGCCGCGCCCGCCCCCACGATCGTGTGCAGCTCGTCAATGAAGGTGACGATCTCGCCCTCGGCGTCGGTGATCTCCTTGAGCACCGCCTTCAGGCGCTCCTCGAACTCGCCGCGGTACTTGGCCCCGGCCACCATGGAGCCCAGGTCGAGCGCAATGACGCGCTTGCCCTTGAGGCCCTCGGGCACGTCGCCCTCGATGATGCGGTTGGCCAGCCCCTCGACGATGGCCGTCTTGCCGACGCCCGGCTCCCCGATCAGCACCGGGTTGTTCTTGGTGCGGCGCGACAGCACCTGGATCACGCGGCGGATCTCCTCGTCGCGGCCGATGACCGGGTCGAGCTTGCCCTCGCGGGCCGCCTCGGTCAGGTCGCGCCCGTACTTGGCCAGGGCCTGGTAGGTCTGCTCGGGGTCCGGCGTCGCGACGCGGTGGTTCCCCCGCACGGCGCGCAACGCGGTGAGGAGGGCGTCCTTGGTGACACCGATCTGGTCGGCCAGCGCCAGCACGAGATGCTCCACCGACACGTAGTCGTCGCCCAGGTCCCGGCGGATCTGGTCCGCCGACTCCAGCACCTCGCGCGCCTCGCGCGAGAGCCCGGGCTCTGCTCCACCCTGGGCCCGCGGCAACCGGGACAGCTGTTCCTGCACCTTGCCGGCCAACACGTCGGGGTCGACCCCGACCTGGGACAGCAGCGGGCGCGTCATCGTCTCCTGCTGTTGCAGCAGGGCGTCGAGGAGGTGGGCCGGCGTCAGCTCCGGCTGGTTCGACGACGCCGCGTGGCCCGTCGCCGCGCTGAAGGCCGCCTTGGTGTTGTTCGTCCAACGTTCTGGGTCTATCGGCATCGGCAGTCCTTTCTCGTGTCGTGCGTGCGGTCGCTCATCGTCGTGTCCGTCGTATCCGTCGTGTCCGTGTTCAGTTCCCTGTCCCCGTCCGGGGGCGCCGGAAGGGTGCCGGCGACTGGCGCAGCGGCACCAGGTCGCGCCGGTACTGGCGGTGCGTGGCCGCCACCGCGTCGAGCGCCTGGGCCCGCACCTGCACCAGCTCCTCGCGCAGCCGGGACAGCTCGGACTCGAGCTGCAGGACCCGGCGCACCCCCTCGAGGTTGAGACCGGTCGAGGTCAGTTCCTGAATGTGGCGCAGCCGCTCCAGGTCGTGCTCCGAGAAGCGCCGGCTCCCGCCGCTGGTGCGCTCCGGGTCGAGCAGGCCCTTGCGCTCGTAGATGCGCAGCGTCTGCGGGTGCATCCCCGTCAGCTCGGCCGCCACCGAGATCACGTAGACCGCCTGGTTGGCGTCGCGGTCGGCCATCACCTCATCACCCCCGTCATCCGTCCACCGCGATGCGCGGCGCCGGCTCGGTCACGGCGGCGAGCGACTCCAGCGCCGCCTTCTGCTCGTCGGTGAGCTCCGTCGGCACCACGACCTCGACCTTGACCAGCAGGTCGCCCGCCTTCTTGCCGTTGCGACCGGACACGCCCGGGACCCCGCGGCCGCGCACGCGCAGCACCTTGCCCGAGGCCGTGCCCGGCGGGACCTTCAGCGTGACCTTGCCGTCGAGCGTGGGCACCGTGATGGTCGTCCCCAGCGCCGCCTCTGGATACGTGATGGGCACCGTGATGGTCAGGTTGCGCCCGCTGCGCCCGAACACCTCGTGGTGCGCCACGTGGACCACCACGTAGAGGTCGCCGGCAGGCGCCATGCCCTGCCCGGGCGCGCCCCGGCCCTTGACCCGGATGCGCTGGCCGCCCTCGACCCCCGCCGGGATGCGGACCTTGACCGAGCGCACCTTCTGCTCCTGGCCCGTGCCGTGGCAGACCGGGCAGGGCGTGTCGAAGAGCTGGCCCCGGCCCATGCAGTCCGGGCAGACCGTGCTGAGCGAGAACAGACCCTGGTTGTCGTTGAGGCTCCCCGTCCCCCCGCAGCGCGGGCAGGTGTGCGTGGACGTCCCCGGCGCCGCCCCGCTGCCGCGGCAGTTCGAACAGCGCACCTCCTGGGGCACGTTGACCGAGGTGGTGACGCCGTGCACCGCGTCCTGGAACGACAGGTGCAGCTGCGCCTCCATGTCGGCGCCGCGTTGGGGCCCGCGCTGGGTGGTGCGCGTGCGGCCGCCGCCACCGAAGAGACCCCCGAAGAGGTCGCTCAGGTCGCCCATGTCCTCCATGCGGAAGGTGCCGCCCCCGGGCTGGCCGAAGCCGCCGCCGACCGGACCGTGCGCCCGGACCTCGTCGTACTCCTTGCGCTTCTCGGCGTCGCCCAGCACGTCGTAGGCCGCGCTGATCTCCTTGAAGCGCTCCTCGGAGCCGGGGTTGGTGTCGGGGTGGTGCTGCTTCGCGAGCTTGCGGTAGGCGCGCGTGATCTCCTTGTCCGACGCCGTCGAGACGACGCCGAGCACCTTGTAGTAGTCCTTCTCGAACCATTCGCGCTGTGCGGCCATGGGTCAGCTCACCCCCGCACGCGGACCATGGCGGGGCGCAGCACCTGGCCCTTCCAGCGGTAGCCCGAGCGCAGCACCTCCTCCACCAGGGTCTCGCCGCCGGGCCCACCGTCCCCCTCCGCGTGCGCGACGGCGTCGTGCACCGAGGGGTCGAAGGGGATCTCCGCCTGGTCGACCCGCTCGAGGCCCTCCCGGGCCAGGATGTCCATCAACATGGCCCGCGAGGCGTGCAGCGCCTTGGCGCCCTCGCCCACGTCGAGCGACTCGCGCAGATGCGCCTCCGCCAGGTCGAGCGCGTCGAGCACCGGGAGCAGCTTGTCCACCAGGTGCTGCGAGGCACGGGCGGACTGCTCCTCCTGCTGGCGCGCGATCCGCTTGCGGTAGTTCTCGAAGTCGGCTTGGGTGCGCTGGAGCGCGAACAGGTACTCGTCCCGTTCGCGCGCCAGCACTTCCCGGGGGTCGGCGTCCTCGGATGCTGCCGCGTCCTGCGCGCCAGGCACCCTCGGCTCGCCGCCCTCGTCCTCGGCCACGGCGGCGTCAGCCACCGCAGCGTCAGTGACGGCCCTGTCCTTGGAGAAGACGGGCTTCTCCCGGGGCACGGCCTCGTCGCCGAAGCTCATTGCTCATCGACGATCTCGGCGTCGACGACGTCGTCGTCCGACGCACTCTCGCTGGAGCCGTCGCCGCCGGGCGCACCGTCGCCCCCGAACCCGGCGTCACCACCGGCCGAAGCCGAGGCCGACGCCTGCTCGTAGAGGCGCTGGCTGAAGCTCTGCGACACGCCGACCAGCTTCTCGGTCGCGTCCTTGATCGCTTCCAGGTTCGTCCCGGCCAACGCGTCCTTCACGCCCTTCAGCGCGTTCTCGACGTCGTCCTTCTCGGAACCCTCGAACTTCTCGCCCTGCTCCTTGAGCAGCTTCTCGGTCTGGTAGACGAGCGTGTCGGCAGAGTTGCGGACCTCGGCCTCTTCGCGGCGTGCCCGGTCGTCCTCGGCGTGGGCCTCGGCGTCGCGCACCATGCGCTCAATATCGTCCTTGGCCAGTGAGGACTGGCCCGTGATCGTCATCGACTGCTCCTTGCCCGTCGCCTTGTCCTGGGCGGACACGTGGACGATCCCGTTGGCGTCAATATCGAAGGTGACCTCGATCTGGGGGATCCCCCGCGGCGCCGGCGGCAGGTCGACCAGCTGGAACTTGCCCAGCGTCTTGTTGTACATCGCCATCTCGCGCTCGCCCTGGAGCACGTGGATCTCGACGGACGGCTGGTTGTCCTCGGCCGTCGTGAAGATCTCCGACCGCTTGGTCGGGATGGTGGTGTTCCGCTCGATTAGGCGGTGCATGACCTGGCCCTTGGTCTCGATGCCGAGGGACAGCGGCGTGACGTCGAGCAACAGGACGTCCTTGACCTCGCCCTTGAGGACGCCGGCCTGGACGGCGGCGCCGATGGCCACCACCTCGTCGGGGTTGACGCCCTTGTGGGGCTCCTTGCCGGTCAGGCTCTGCACGAGATCCTGGACGGCGGGGATCCGGGTGGACCCGCCCACCATGACGACGTGGTCGATGTCGGAGGTCTTCAGCCCGGCGTCCTTGATGGCGGCGTCGAACGGCCCGCGGCAGGCCTCGACGAGGTCGGCCGTCAGCTCGTTGAACTTGGCCCGCGTCAACTTGAGGTCGAGGTGCTTGGGGCCCTCGCTCGTGGCGGTGATGAAGGGCAGGTTGATCTGGGTGTCCTGCACCGAGGACAGCTCGATCTTGGCCTTCTCGGCCGCCTCCTTGAGGCGCTGCATGGCCATCTTGTCCTGGGACAGGTCGACGCCCTCGGTGTTCTTGAACTCGGTCACGAGCCACTCGATGACCTTGTCGTCCCAGTCGTCGCCGCCCAGCTTGGTGTTGCCCGAGGTGGACTTGACCTCGAAGACGCCCTCGCCGATCTCGAGCACGGAGACGTCGAACGTCCCGCCGCCGAGGTCGAAGACGAGGACCGTGCGGTCGCTGTCCTCCTTGTCGAGGCCGTAGGCCAACGCAGCGGCCGTCGGCTCGTTGATGATGCGGAGCACCTCGAGGCCGGCGATCGCCCCGGCCTCCTTGGTGGCCGTGCGCTGCGCGTCGTCGAAGTAGGCCGGCACGGTGATGACGGCCTGGTTGACGGTGTCACCGAGGTACGACTCGGCGTCCCTCTTCAGCTTCCCGAGGATCCGGGCCGAGATCTCCTGGGCCGTGTACGCCTTGCCGTCGATGTCGACGGTCCAGCCGGTGCCCATGTGGCGCTTCACCGAGCGGATGGTGCGGTCGGGGTTGGTGATGGCCTGGCGCTTGGCCACCTCGCCGACGAGCACCTCGCCCGTCTTGGAGAAGCCCACCACCGAGGGGGTCGTCCTCCCTCCCTCCGCGTTCGGGATCACGACGGGCTCGCCCGCCTCCAACACGCTGACCACCGAGTTGGTGGTTCCCAGGTCGATTCCTACGGCCTTGGCCATGTTCTGCTGTCCTTCCGGTTGTCTGTCTCGGCCGGTTCCGTCCGGCGCCGCTTCCTTGAGTCGCCCTGCTCGGACGGCTGATTTCTCTGTTCTCTGCCTTGTCTGTCTGTCTGATCTGCTTGTCTTGTTGCCAGTTGCTGCGTACCAGTGTAGCAAACTTGAGTCCTCTATTGTCAAGATTCTTGAGGGAATGGTTGCCACCCCAGTTTCCACCGCCCTGACCAGGTGGGCTACCGCCGTTCCGCCGGGCCCCCCTACGCTGGGGGCGTGCTCGACCTGGTCCTGATCCGCCACGGGCAGTCCACCTGGAACGCCGAGAACCTCTTCACGGGGTGGGTCGACGTCGACCTGACCCCCGCCGGCGAGGCCGAGGCGATCGCCGGGGGCGAGCTCCTGGCCGCCACCGAGGGCCTGGACCTGCGCGTCCTGCACACCTCGGTCCTGACCCGGGCCATCCGCACGGCCGAGCTCGCCCTGCACGCCGCCGGGCGCAGCTGGCTCCCGGTGCGCCGGGACTGGCGCCTGAACGAGCGCCACTACGGGGACCTGCAGGGGAAGAACAAGGCCGCCATCAAGCAGGAGTTCGGGGCCGAGAAGCTCCAGCTCTGGCGGCGCAGCTACGACACCCCGCCCCCGCCGCTGGCCCCCGGCAACCCCTACGACGTCGCCGGCGACCCTCGCTACCGCGGCCTCGACCCGGCCGACCTGCCCCGCACCGAGTGCCTGGCCGACGTCGTGCGCCGCGTCGTCCCCTACTGGGAGTCCGTCGTCGTCCCCGACCTGCGCGGCGCCGCGGCCGAGGGCGGTGGCGCCGTCCTGGTCGCCGCCCACGGCAACTCGATCCGGGCCCTGCGCAAGCACCTCGAGGGCATCGCCGACGACGCCATCACCGAGCTCGAGGTCCCCACCGGCATCCCCTACCGCATGCGCCTGCACGACGACCTCACCGTGTCCTCGGCCGACTACCTCGGCGACCCGGAGGCGGCCGCCGCCGCGGCCGCGGCCGTGGCCCGCCAGGCCGACCAGCCCATCACCTGACGCTCCCGGCCCCGCCCACCCGCGAAGGGGGGGTAGCCAGCCGGCTGAGAAAGTGATATCTATTAGATATCACTTATTGTCGGAGGAGCACACCATGACCAGCGCCGAGTCACCAGCAGCCGCACCCGTCGGGCACCAGGGTGTGCGCGTCGACATCACCGAGCGCCCCGCCGTGGCCGTGAACGGTTGGTTCGCCGTCGTCCTGCTCCTGGCTCTGGTCGCCGTGATGGTCGTCGTCGGGCAGCACAGCCCGAAGTGGCTCTGGGCGCCGATCCTGGCCTTCGTCCTGCTGGCCACGTCCCTGGCCGTCGTGACGCCGGGCCAGACATCGGTGGTCCAGTTCTTCGGCCGCTACGTCGGCACGGTCCGCCGGTCCGGCTTCTGGTGGGTGGCGCCGCTGACGGTGCGCCGCGGGGTCAGTGTGCGGGTCCGGAACTTCGAGACCAGCCATCTCAAGGTCAACGACGCCGACGGCAACCCGGTCGAGATCGCCGCCATCGTGGTCTGGCAGGTCGCCGACACGGCCAAGTCGACCTACGCCGTCGACAGCTATTCGAACTTCGTGTCGGTGCAGGCCGAGTCGGCCCTGCGCCACGTCGCCACGAGCCACCCCTACGACGACACCACCGGGACGGGGACGTCGCTCCGCGGCTCGACCGACGTGGTGTCGAGCCAGCTGGCCGCCGAGGTGGCGGAGCGGGTGGCCATCGCGGGCGTCGAGATCGTCGAGGTGCGCATCTCGCATTTGGCCTACGCCCAGGAGATCGCGCAGGCCATGCTGCGCCGCCAGCAGGCCAACGCCGTGGTGGCCGCCCGCTCGCGCATCGTCGAGGGCGCCGTCGGCATGGTCGAGATGGCGCTCAGCCGCCTGAACGAGGGCGGCGTCGTCTCCCTCGACGAGGAGCGCACGGCCGCCATGGTCAGCAACCTGATGGTCGTGCTCTGCGGCGACCAGCCGCCGTCGCCCGTCGTGAACACGGGCTCGCTCTATACGTGAGTGAGCGGCGACAGGTCCTGCTCCGTGTCGACCCGGCGGTCCACGACGCGCTGGTCCGCTGGGCCAACGACGAGTTCCGCAGCGTCAACGCCCAGATCGAGGTCGTGCTGCGCCGGGCCCTGAGCGAGGCCGGCCGCATGCCCACCCGGGCCGCCCCCCTCCCCAAGCGGGGCCGCCCCCGGGGCACCCCGGAGTGACGCCGGCGTCTGCGTGACTCCTAAATCTGCGTGACCCTGACGTCTGCGTGGGCGGTGGGCAGGGGCACGGCGCCCCCCGCGCTCCTTGCGCTGCCCGTGCTCCTTGCCGGCTCCCGCGGATCGACCCCCGGAC
Source organism: uncultured Acidimicrobiaceae bacterium (assembly GCA_963826835.1). Taxonomy (GTDB): domain Bacteria; phylum Actinomycetota; class Acidimicrobiia; order Acidimicrobiales; family RAAP-2; genus Bog-473. Next base: position 48,424 of record CAWGYK010000003.1, on the reverse strand, counting down.
AGCGGCAGGCCGGGGCACCTCGCCGCGCCCCGGCCTGACCGACCGTCAACAGGACTGCCGCGTCTTACAACGCGTCAGACCCCGCGTTCTCCGGTGCGCACGCGCACCACGGCTTCGACAGGCAGCACCCACACCTTGCCGTCGCCGATCTTGCCGGTGGAGGCAGAGGCGACGATGGCGTCGACCACCTCGTCGACCTGGCCGTCGTCCACCAGCACCTCGACGCGGATCTTGGGGACGAAGTCCACCTCGTACTCCGCACCTCGGTACACCTCGGTGTGCCCTCGCTGGCGTCCGAATCCCTGGGCCTCGGTCAGGGTCATGCCCTGTACCCCGCGGTTCTTCAAGGTCTCCTTGACGTCGTCGAGCTTGAACGGCTTCAGCACTGCCACGATCAGTTTCATTTGTCGATCTCCTTTCGTTCTCAGTGACCGGGCCTAGGAACCGCCGCCGCCGGTATCGGGAATATCTTCGGCACCCGGGACCGGATAATCCTCCCGGGGTTCGGATCCGCCCTTGTCGATACCGGCCATGGCGAAGGCACCGTCGGAGCGCATGGCGAGGGTCTCCTCGGGGAAGGCCTCCTCGCCGTGGATGGCGAGGTCGCCGACTTCGAGGATCTCGTCCTTGTAGCGGGCGCCACGGAGGACCCAACCGATGATCTTCATGAGGATGAAGGTGATCAGCGCAGACCAGAAGATGACGAAGATCGCCGCTCGGAACTGTTCCCACAGCTGGTGGGCCGACCCCGTGTACATGAGGCCGTTCACCGACGTGATCACGCAGTGAGCGGTGCCCGTGGCGTAGACGCCCTGTGGCGTGGCGATGACCTGCCCCGCCGCGTCGAGGTGGCCGCAGCCGTACTCGATCATGTTCGGGTCACCGAAGATGCCCAGCAGCATGCCCCCGAAGAAACCGGCGATGCCGTGGGTGTAGACCACGCCGAGGGCGTCGTCGACCTTGGAGAACGGCCGCACCTTCGAGAGGTAGTTCCAGCAGACCCAGACCACGGCGCAGCAGATGGCACCGACGTAAATGGCGCCCCGGCCGTTGACCCAGCCGGCGCACGGGGTGATCCCGACCAGGCCGCAGATCATGCCGTTGACACCGCCCAGGAAGGTTGGCTTTCGCTCCTTGGTGAACAGGGCGTCCATCACCATCCAGACGATGACGCCGGTCGCGGTGGCGATGTTCGTGTTGATGACGGCCGCCGCCATGGAGGCGCCCGCGTAGTAGGGGTCTCCACCGTTGAAGCCGTTCCAACCCAGCCACAGGATGCCGGCGCCGACCGCCGCCATCACCAGGTTGTTGGGCAAGGCATGCTGCCGATCTCGCAGGAGCCGTGGCCCGAGGACCCAGGCGGCGACGAAGCCCGACACTCCCGCCGACATGTGGATGACGTAACCACCCGAGAAGTCCAGTGCTCCTTCCTGGGCGAAGTAACCGCCGCCCCAGAGCAGGAAGGCGTCGACGCCGTAGACGAAGGTCGACCACAACGGGACGAGGAGGCACCAGGCCAGGAACTTGATGCGCCCCAGCACGCTCCCCAGGAACAGCAGGGGGGTGATGGCGGCGAACACGAACTGGAAGTAGGCCAGGCTCGAGGTCGGGAAGTGGAAGGGGATCAGGGTGTTGGCCGCCGACACCGCCTGGCCCTGTTCACCGACGCTGTTGGTGATGCCTCCGGGTTTGCCCACGAAGTTCTCGAAGAAGTGCTGCAACGTGCCCGTGGTCCCAGTTGTCTGGGTCGGCACCCCGTTGAGGACACCACCACCGACTGACGTCGCTCCGAATCCCATCTTGTAGGACCAGAGCACCCAGGCGAGAAGGACGAGCGAGAACCCGGCGAACATCATGGCCAACACGTTGACGGCCCACTTCTTGGGCACGATCGACGCGTAGAGCACGGCCAGGCCGGGAAGGCTCATCAGTCCGACGAACGTGGCGGCGGTGACCTGCCACGTGTTGTCGGCCGGATTCAGCCAACTTGGATATGGAACGGGAACTGTCGCTCCCAACAGGTGGATCACTACGCCTCTCCTAACTGTCGTTACGCCCCTGCGCTTCGCCCTGTGACCGCAACGTCAGAGAGCGCAAGGTACGCAAGCCATTCGGACGGTTCTCCCCGTCGGAGACACAATGCAGGGAGGGGATTTCCACATCGTCACCGCTGTGTTTCGAGTGCGTTAATCCACACCCTGGGGACATCCCACCTGGTGGAGCCCGCCGTTGCGGGCCCGGGCGCTACGGGGCGCCCCACTTTCGCACCACCACTACGATCGCCCGATCGCGTCCCCCGACGAACACCCCACCATGTCCACGCCTGAGCCGGCGTCGCGCGCCGACGCGTCGACCGTGGGGGCCGCAGGTCCCGGCCCGGTGCCCGATCCCGACGACCGGGTCGCCCCGCTGCGCGGCGCCGGGGTGGAGATCAACGGACGCCAGGTTGCCCGCGTGGTCCTCGGGATCGTGCTCGCCACCCTGGCCGTCCTCGCGGTGGCGTTCACGGTCATCGGCATCCACAACAACCGCCAGATCGACCAGCTCCGCAACCAGGGCGTCCCGGTGGCGCGTGACGGTCACGTCCTGCCAGGGCCTGCTCGGGGGCAGCGGCAGCAATGCGGCCGGGTACACGTGCCGGGGCGCCTACGAGCTCGACGGCCACCGCTACAACGAGGTGCTGCCCGGCACCGCGCTGCACGCGCCGGGCGCGGTGGTCCGCGCCGTTGCGGTGCCTTCCGACCCGACGCTGGTCTCACCGGTCTCCGTCGTCGACGCGGAGCACGCCTCGGCATCGGTCTTCATCCTCCCGGCCGTCCTGCTCGTCGCCCTCATCGCGATCCTCGTCGTCCTGCTCCTGCGACGGCGGCGCACGCGGGCAGGTGTTCGCACCACGGATGCATGACGGACCCGCCCCGGGGGCGTGGTCCTCAGGCGCTCGAGGGCCTCAGGTGGGAGGCGTGTAGCGCTTGTTGCGGCGCGGCCGCGGCCCGTTGGCGGGCCGGGAGCCGTTGCGCTGGGGCGGGCTCGGCGCATCGCCTTGCGCCCGCTTGAGCGCCTGCTGCAGGCGGTAGGCCCGTACCAGGTACCAGGCGCCGGCCAGGAGGAAGGGCACGCCGAATCCCCAGAAGCGCAGGTTGAACACCGCCAGGCCGAACAGCGCCAGCGTGATGCCCTGGAAGAGCCGCTTGCGCAGCATCGACGACACGAGGATGAGGACCGACATGGCGAGGATCACGTAGGTGAGCTCGTCGTAGATGTTCACGCTCTGGTGCGTGTCCTTGGCGTGCTGAATGGTGTCCGAGCCCACCAGGATGCCGATGATGGCGGCGAGCGGGGCGGCGACCAGGCCGATGGCGCGCTCCTTGTCGTCGGAGCGGGCGATGGCCTCCTCGAGCTCCTCGACGCTGCGGTCGTCCGTGGCGTTCTTGCCGTCGTCGGCGCCGTCAGGCTGCACGATGGTGTACTTGAACCGCTGCCACCGGGTCATCTGGGGCGCGTCGTCGCCTGCGGGACTGGCGCTGTCGTCGCTCGAGGGCACCGGGGAAGGTTACCGCTCTCTCGGGGAAGGGTCCCTTTGGGCAGGTCGCTCCGGCCGCCGGGACGCCGCCGACCGGACGAAGCGTCCCGCCGGCGCACGAGAGCGGTGTGGGCTTCATTCCCACCGGTGAGTTCGAAATACGCTGACGCGATGGCCCCGACGGAGCGATCCAAACGGGGACCGCTGCCGTGGCTCCGTCATCGGGTCACCCAGGCGGCCGATCGAGAAGCGCAGAGGTTGAATGCGGATCCGGAGGGGGCGCTGCAATCGGCGCGGGACACCCTGGAGTGGTCGCTCCGTCACCGTGGGCCCGAGGCCCCCATGACCCTGGACGCCAAGGGCGAGGTCGCGCAGAAGCTGGAACGCCTCGGTCGCTTCGATGAGGCCCTGACCCTCCGGGCGGAGGTCGTCACCCAGTGGCGCAGTTCAGTCGGAGCCGACGATCCCCACACCCTGGCGGCGGAGGCGCTGCAGGGGTTCGACCTCGATCGGCTGGGTCGCCATGACGAGGCGCGGCCGCTCTTCGAACACGTCGTGGCGGCACGCACCAGCGCCCTCGGGCGCGATGACGCGTCGACGTGTGCCGCCCTGGAGTGGCTGGGCTGCACGCTGCGCAATCTGGGGGACCTCCACGAGTCGCGTCGCCTCCTCGAAGAGGCGGTGGACGGCTACACCCGTCAGGGTGCGGGGGACACCGAGGACTGCATGAAGGCGCTGTCGCACCTCGCCACGACGCTGTCCCAGCTCGAGCTCGTTCCCGAGTCCTGCGCGCTGCGCCGGCGCATCCTCGAAGTCCGGAACCGGACCCTGGGTCCCGATGATCCGAGGACGCTCGGTTCCCTCGAGAACCTCGCCACGACCCTCCTCTGGCTGAACAAGCTCGACGAGGCGAGGGTGATCGGCCTGAACCTGCTGGAGAAGCGGGCCCGCCTGCTCGGTGAGGACCACGCCGACACCCAGCGGGCACGCGAGCTGCTCGTGGCGATCGACGACGCCCTGGGCTCCGCTTCGTAGGCAACCATGGGGCGCCCGCCGGGCCGGACCCCGACGACGCGGCTCCTCACCCACGCGACCCGGAGCGAGACGAGCGCTCCTGCGGGGAAACGTCCTGGCAGGCGGGACAAATCTCGTTGCGACACCATCCCCGTCCGGGGTGTCTAACGTGCGTGGTGAGGGCACAGGCCCGGCGGATCGGGAGGAGCCCGAAGATGAAGCTCGTGGTTGCGGTCGTGAAGCCCTTCAAGATCGACGACGTGAAGAACGTCCTGAAGAACATGGGCGTCCAGGGCATGACGCTGACCGAGGCCCAGGGCTTCGGCCGCCAGCGGGGGCACACCGAGAATTACCGGGGCGCCGAGTACCAGGTCGACTTCGTGCCCAAGCTGCGGGTCGAGGTGCTGGTCGAGGACGACCGGGCCGAGGCCGTGGTCGACGCCATCGTCGCCTCCGCCGCCACCGGCAAGATCGGCGACGGCAAGGTGTGGGTCGTGCCGGCCGAGACCGTGGTGCGGGTGCGCACGGGCGAGCGCGGGGCGGACGCCGTCTGAGCTGGGCTTGGGCCGTGCCCACAGCGTCTGTCTCCCCGGCGCGTGGAGGGGGTCGGGGCTACTGTTTCTGGCCATGAGCCGCGACGACTTCGACCTGTCAAAGATCTGGCTGTTCTCCACCTCGTCGGGCAAGGATCTGCGCACCATCAGGCGTGCGTTCGAGGAGGTGACCGTGCCGCCCGGCCGCATGCTGTGCGAGCAGGGCACCATCGGGCGGGAGTTCTTCCTCATCGTCAAGGGCCAGGCCGCGGTGCGGCGCAACAACCGGAAGGTCGCCACTCTAGGCCCCGGGCAGTACTTCGGTGAGATGGCCCTCCTCGACCGCCGGCCCCGCTCGGCCACCGTGACCTCGGAGACGGACATGACGCTCTACGTGCTGGGCCAGCGCCAGTTCAACGGGGTGCTCGACGCCGTGCCCGCCCTCTCGCGCAAGATGCTGGCCGCCATGGCCACGCGCCTGCGCGACGCGGACGAGAAGGCGATGGCCGTCCTGTAAGAGGCCGTGCGGGGTCGACGCCGCATCCGCGTATCGGTCCCTTGAGCTGGCAGTTCGTTCCCGGGTATCCGCGCCCGCGCCGGGCAGCGCTGCGAAACTTCCTCTGTCCATCCCCCTCGCCTGGACACAGGAGGTCACACGTCATGGAGCAGCTTGAGTGGAGGAAGCTGGTGGCAGAGTTCTTCGGAACGCTGATACTGGTCGTCATTGCCGTCGGGGTCGCCACAGAGAGCTTCGGGTTCAAGCTCTTCGGCCTGAGCTTCTCCGCCGGCGTCGTGACCACCGCCCTCGCCTTCGGCCTGGTGCTGGTGGCGCTCGTCTACGCCATCGGGCCCATCTCAGGCTGCCACGTCAACCCGGCTGTGACACTCGGCTTCATCGCCTCTGGCCGCATGAAGCTGCAAGAAGGGGTGGCCTACCTGGTGGCACAGTTCGCCGGTGGGATCGTCGGCGCCTATCTCCTCTACTGGATGTTCACCACCTCGCCCATCTACAAGAAGTCGGTCCAGGGACTCGGGACGGACGGGTACGGCAAGGAGTCGCACCTCTTCGTGAGCCAGTGGGGCGCCTTCCTCATCGAGGTCGTCCTCACGACCATCTTCGTGCTCGTCGTCCTCTTCGCCACCCATAAGGCGTCCATCCAGGGCGCCGCCGGCGTGGCCATCGGCTTCGGCCTCGTGATGGTGCACCTCATCGGCATCCCGCTGACGGGCACGTCGGTCAACCCGGCCCGGAGCCTCGGGCCCGCCCTCGTGGTCGGCGGCACGGCGCTCAGCCAGGTCTGGCTCTTCATCGTCGCCCCGCTGGTCGGCGCGCTCGTCGCGGCCGTCATCCATCTGGTGCTGGCCGACAACTCCCAGGGCGCACCGGCGGTGGAGCCCGCGGCCACGTAGCCCGCTACCGTCGGGTCCATGGATCTGACCGAGGCTTACGCATTCGCCCGGGACCGCAAGCAAGGGGTCCTGGCCACCATCCGCGCCAACGGGCGGCCGCAGCTGTCCAACATCATGTTCGTGCCCGACGAGGGCGACACGTTCCTGATCTCGGTCACCGACGACCGGGCCAAGACGGCCAACCTGCGCCGTGACCCTCGTGCGTCGCTCTACGTGCTGGGCGACAACTTCTACCAGTACGTCGTGATCGAGGCGACGGCCGAGTTGTCGCCGGTGGCGACCGAGCCGAACGACGCCACCGTGGAGGCGCTGATCCGCTACTACGAGGCGGGCTCGGGCGCCCACCCGAACTGGGACGAGTACCGCGCCGCCATGATCGCCGACAAGCGGATCGCCCTCACGCTGCGGCCCGAGCGGGCCTACGGGATGATCGGCGGCTGAGCCCCCCGGGGGGCCCGAACCGCGACGCCGTGGTTCAGGCCGGCGTCTCGGCCGGCTCCGCAGCCGCCGCCGCCACCGGGCCTCCGTTGAGCGACTCCTCCACCAACTGGGAGAGGTCGAGGACGCGCACGTCGTCCTGCCTGGCATTGGCCCGCACGGCGTCGTCGAGCATGATCATGCAGTAGGGGCAGGCCGTCGACACGACGTCGGCCCCGGTGCCGAGCGCCTCGTCCATGCGCTCCATGTTGACTCGCTTGCCGATGTTCTCCTCGAGCCACATGCGGGCGCCGCCGGCACCGCAGCAGAACCCACGCTCCTTGCAGCGCTTCATCTCGATCTGCTCCACGCCGGGGATGGCGCTCAGCACGCTGCGCGGCTCCTCGATGATCCGGTTGTGCCGGCCCAGGTAGCAGGGGTCGTGGTAGGTCACCTTGCCCGAGTAGCCCGACCCGGGCGTGAGCTTGCCCGACGCGACGAGGTGCTCGAGCAGCTCGGCGTGGTGGATCACCTCGTAGTTGCCGCCGAGGGCGGGGTACTCGTTCTTGATGGTGTTGAAGCAGTGCGGGCAGCTGGCGATGATCTTCTTCGCCCCTGCCTCATCGAGGGTGGCGATGTTCATCTTCGTCTGCTCCTGGTAGAGGTACTCGTTGCCCAGGCGGCGCACCGGGTCGCCGGTGCAGGACTCCTTGGGACCCAGGATGCCGAAGGTGACGCCGGCCCGGTGCAGCATGCGCGCCGTGGCCTGCACGCCCTTGCGGGCCCGCTCGTCGAGGGCGCCGGCGCAGCCGACCCAGTAGAGGTACTCGATGTCGTCGGGGATGGTGCCGGTGATGACCGGGATCTCGAAGTCGAGGGTCTTGGTCCACTCGGTGCGCTTGTTCTGGCCCAGGCCCCAGGGGTCGCCCTGGTTCTCGACGTTGCGCAGCATGAGCCCGGCCTCGGAGGGGAACTCGGACTCCATGAGCACCTGGTAGCGGCGCATGTCGACGATGGCGTCGATGTGCTCGATGTCGACCGGGCACTCGTTCACGCAGGCGCCGCAAGTGGTGCAGGACCACAGCACGTCGGGGTCGATGACGTTGGGCACCAGGGCGGTCTGCTCGCCCTCGCCGGTGAGCAGCGGGGTGGCCGAGGCGAACATGTTGTCGCGCAGGCCCATGATGAGCAGCTTGGGAGACAAGGGCTTGTCCGTGGTCCAGGCCGGGCAGGCCGACTGGCAGCGCCCGCACTCGGTGCAGGTGGAGAAGTCGAGCATCTGCTTCCAGGTGAAGTGCCCGATCTCGCCCACCCCGAACACGGTGTCCTCGTCCACGTTCTCCATGTCCATGTCGGGCGTGCTGTAGAGGGCGCCGAGGGCCCGCGGGCGCCGGGAGAAGGCGACGTTGATGGGCGCAAAGAAGATGTGCAGGTGCTTGGAGTAGGAGACGAAGACGATGAAGCCCGAGATGATGGCGATGTTGAGGAGCAGGAAGACGGTCACCAGCACCGAGTTGGTGCCGGCGCCGAGCGGGGCGAGGATCTTGGCCACCGTGTGGGAGGCGAAGGCGCCCCAGCCGTAGGGGAACTGGGTGGGGTCGGTGTTGACCTGGGCGCCGCGGTAGAGGAGCAGCGTGATCATGACGCCGGCGATCATGGCGAGGGTGACCCAGGCGGCATCGAGGTGGGAGCCGTAGAAGCGTGACTTGCGCTCGAGGCGGCTGGGGGCGTTCTTCAGGCGGATGATGGAGAAGGTGATGAGGGCCAGCAGCACGGCCACGGCGAAGAAGTCCTCGATGAAGCCGACCCAGTCCCAGGTCCCGATGAGCGGGATGTGGAAGTACTTGTCGAAGAGGAGGCCGTAGGCCTCGATGATCGTGAGCAGCAGGATGGTGAAGCCCCACATGGTGAAGAAGTGGGCCAGGCCGGGGACCGTCCACTGCAGGAGCTTGCGCTGGCCGGCGACCTCGACGGTCTCGGCCTCGACCTTGAACCTGATGGTGCCCCGGGACCGGTTGGGGTCCTTCTTCCCGGAGCGGATGAGCTTGGACAGCCAGTGGAAGCGGCGGGCTGCAATGCCGAACCCGATGACCGTGACCAGGAGTCCAATGATGATTCTGACGGGCACGAATGCTCCTCGCCTATCTCAGATCGTCGAACAGGAAGGTGGCGGAGTGCGAGCGCCACCTGGGATTTCAATGCGGCCCAGAGGATAGTGGGACCGCATCCTGGGGGCCTAGTTGAAGAGTCCCAATGACGGCGCTGCCTCGGCCGATCCTTTTCAATGCCCGACGGGCTCCGCCGCCAAGGACGGCCGTTGCGCCGTTCCAGCGGGCCTCATCGGCTGCGTCAGACCAGCCCTCGTGGACACCGCGGCGACGACCCGCTCGATGATTCGGTCGAGCCCGTTGGTCGGCTGCGGCGCCCGAAGGGCACCCCGGTCCCGCCCGCAGAAGACTTCCGCGCTTGCCACGCCCGGTGGCGGCCGTCTCGGGCTGCCGTCTTGATGTCCATTGGCACTGGTGCCTACGGGCGGCGTCGACTAAAAGGACGCCATGGTGGCGGTGCGAATGCGACGAGCGACCGGTGCGGCACTGGGCGCGGTCGCGCTGCTTTTGGCGGCGTGGCTGCCAGCGGTGCCTGGTGCCGGCGCGCTGCCCAGCGGCCAGCCGGCGTTCACGACCTCGGAGGCACCGGGTGGCGCGACGACAGCTGGCCACCGGGTGATCGCCTTGACCTTCGACGACGGGCCGGGTCCGTTCACCCCCCAGGTGCTCTCCGTGCTCGAGCGCTACCAGGTGCCGGCTACGTTCTTCGAGATAGGCGTCGAGGTGGCCCGATACCCCCTGTACTCCAAGATGGTGGCGGCGGCCGGGTTCCCGGTCGAGGACCACACGTGGAGCCATCCCGATCTCACCACCCTTTCAGCGTCGGGCGTAGCTGCACAGATCGACACGACCCAGGCGGAGATCCAGGCGGTCACGGGTACCACGCCGCAGTGCGTGCGCCCGCCCTATGACGCGTGGAACCCCAGCGTCCTGAGCGAGATCACCGAGCGCGGACTGACGACGATGAGCTACTCCGTGGACCCGAAGGACTGGACGCTCCCCGGCGTGCAGGCGATCGCGGACAGGGTTGTCGGGGCCGCGTTCCCGGGCGCCGTGGTCGACATGCACGACGCCGGCGGCGACCGGTCCCAGACCGTCGCCGCCCTGCCCCAGATCATCACCCGGCTGCGTGCCATGGGGTACACATTCGTCTCCATCTGCGGCGCCGGGCCCGCCTCTGGCCCTCAGGTGAGCGCGACGTACGCGTTCGGCGACGCGCCGGCTCCCGGCCCCCCCGTGACATCCAACGTGCCGCTGGTCGGAGCCGCGACGGCCGACGGCGGCGGGTACTGGGAGGTGGCGGCCGACGGCGGGATCTTCTCCTTCGGTGACGCCGTCTTCCACGGGTCGATGGGCGGTAGGCCGCTCAACGCGCCCATCGTGGGCATGGCGGCGACGGCCGACGGTGACGGGTACTGGGAGGTGGCGGCCGACGGCGGGATCTTCTCCTTCGGTGACGCCGTCTTCCACGGGTCGATGGGCGGTAGGCCGCTCAACGCGCCCATCGTGGGCATGGCGGCGACGGCCGACGGTGACGGGTACTGGGAGGTGGCGGCCGACGGCGGGATCTTCTCCTTCGGTGACGCCGTCTTCCACGGGTCGATGGGCGGCAGGGCGCTCAACGCGCCCATCGTGGGCATGGCGGCGACGGCCGACGGTGACGGGTACTGGGAGGTGGCGGCCGACGGCGGGATCTTCTCCTTCGGTGACGCCGTCTTCCACGGGTCGATGGGCGGCAGGGCGCTCAACGCGCCCATCGTGGGCATGGCGGCGACGGCCGACGGTGACGGGTACTGGGAGGTGGCGGCCGACGGCGGCGTGTTTGGCCTCGATGCACCCTTCTACGGCTCCCGCTCGGGCCTCGCGGAGGAGGACCGCTTCTTCGCCATGGTGCCGGGCCCCGCGGCGGCGGGTTACCTCCTGACCGGCCAGCACCCGGCCGGGTAGCCACCTGCTGGTCGCTCCGCCGCGGCGGAGAACCCTTTAGCCGATGGCCCAGATGGTCGTGATGAAGCGCGGGCTCCCGCTCGGACACGATCTTGAGGAGGACCCGAGGATGTGCTCGGTCGGCGCCACTTTCGTGCGACACCGTGCCACTTTCGCGGCGTCATCTGGCGGATTTCGGCCACCAGGAATCTGCGTTTACCCAGCGTGTAAAGTTGCGGGATTCTCGCGGGCGTAGTTCAGAGGCAGAACATCAGCTTCCCAAGCTGAGAACGCGAGTTCGATTCTCGTCGCCCGCTCTCGCTCTTCATGGTTCTTCATGGTTCTTCGTGTTCTTCGGATTCTGGCGGGGTCAGCGAGCTCACTAGACGACGATCGAACCGAGCACGCGCCAGTTCGGCTTGCCGACGGAGAGCAACGCACGGATCCGGTAGTTCTCGAAGTTGCGGAACCCGAAGCCGATCCGCTTGATGCAGTTGAGCTTGATCAGGTTTTCGGTCGGACCGTTCGAGACCCGGGCCAAGTGGAAGTTGGCGATCTTGTCGAACCAGGCCTGATGGTTGCAACCGAGCCTTTGGATCTCGTGCGGCATTGTGCGGCGGAGGCAGTGCGCCTCGAGCTCTCTCAGCATCGCTTTGGCCTGGTCGGGGTCGCGCGTTCGATAGAAATCGCGCAGTCGCTCCTTGACCCGGTAGGCGATGGCGACCTCGGCACCGGGATCACCGAGCTCGAGCAGTGACCACAGCCGTTCGGTCGCGGCGGGTCGAGCTTGTCCTCGCCGCGCAGCAACACGCGCCGTGCCTATAGAGCGGATACGTCGGACCTGTTCAGCCCCCCTTGACAGCTGTGACATCCGTTCTGTACAGTCCCCCTGGACATGGACGACGAAGAGGAAGTGGCGGCCCCGGTCACCGCCGGGTCCGATGACAACGAGGCATTCCTGAATTGGCTCAAAGGTGTGCCCGACCCCCGGGAGCGCTACCGCCGGGCGACCGACGAGCTCGAGAAGTACCAGAAGGCCGTCGAGGAGCTCTCGTCGTTACGGGCGGCCGCCGCAGCGGACGCCTACGACTCCGCCGGCTCCGTGCGGGGGCTGGCGAGCGAGCTGGGTGTCAGTCCGACAAGGGCACACCAGCTGATCAAAGAGGCAAGGCCGAGCCCCCCGAGGGCAAGCCGACGAAGCGGCGATCGTCCGGTCGCCAGAAGGAGGACGAATGATGACTGCATCGAAGAACCCCGCAGAGAACGCCGGCACGACACTCCTCACCCTCGTGATCGACCGCAGCGGCTCCATGGCCAGCATCAAGGAGGACATGGAGGGCGGCATCAAGACGCTGATCGAAGAGCAGGCCCGCGAGGACGGCGAGTGCCTGGTGACGCTGGCACAGTTCGACGACGCCTACGAGGTGGTGGCCGACGGCGTGCCGGCAGCCGAGATGGTGCCCTACCGGCTCGTCCCCCGGAGCAGGACCGCGCTGCTCGATGCCATTGGCCGCACCATCTCCATGGTCCACTCCCGGATCGAGGACATGAGCCCGCCGGACCGCCCCACCAATGTGATCTTCGCCGTGATCACCGACGGGCTGGAGAACGCCAGCAAGGAATGGACGCGGCTCCAGGTCATGGACTCCGTCAAGGCCCGGACCGCCGAGGGCTGGCACTTCACGTTCCTCGGCGCCGACCAGGATGCCGTCCAGGAAGGGCGGGGCCTGGGCGTGGATAGCGGGGCGTCGCTGACCTTCGACAAGTCGGCGGACGGTGTCACGGGCGCCATGCGGTCGGCATCCGCTTCTTACAGCCGGTTGCGGCGTGATCAGGCGCAGCGCCTCGAGTTCACCGAGGATGAGCGCAAGGCCGCCTCGGGGGACTGATCCCGCCGGTGGCTGTCCCCTGGTCGGAACTCCCCAACCTCTTCCTCGATGTCGACGGGGTGCTCAATCCCTTCGAGTCGGATCCGGCGAGCGACGCCGACCGGTTCGACGACTTCGACGTCCACGTGGTGCAGTTCGAGGTGGAGCCCGGACGCCCACGCGACTTCATGGTGCGCCTCTCCCCCGCCATGGGAGCCCGCATCGCCCGGCTGCCGGTCAACATCCACTGGGCCACGACCTGGGAGCACCGCGCCGATTCCGCCATCGCTCCTCTCTGCGGGCTCCCTCGTGGCCTGCCCGTCCTCTCCCCCCTCGACGAGGCCGAGGAATGGGAGCGCGACTGGAAGTTCCTCGCCGTCCGCCGGTCGGTGGAGCGCGACCCGAGGCCCTTCGTCTGGATCGACGACGACATCGACTTCTTCCGGGACGGCGCCGTAAATCCCAGCGAGTGGGCAGCCGGCCTGTCCACGCCCAACCTCCTCATTGCCCCTGACTCCGACACCGGCTTGCTGCCGCACCACCTTGATGCGGTTGAGGTGTTCGTCCGCCGGCACAGCCCCGCGCTCCAAGCCGAGTGAGACAGCCGGCCCGTAGCCTTCGTCGCGTGCCCCATCCGAGGCTGCCGTGAACCAGGTGCCCGCGCAGGGTAGTTACATGGCCAAGCGCTGCCCGCAGGCGCTGCAGCTCGACGTGTTGCATCCGTGTGAGCCGCTACCCACTTCCTCGTTTTTCGCCATGCTCGGGGATGAGGGACGGGACTTCGAGGCCGACATCTTCGAGCTGCTGGCCGAAGCGGTTCCCGACGCCGTCGTCATCGACGCGAGCCTTCCCCGAAGCGCCCGCGAGGCCGCGACCGTCGCGGCGATGGACGACGGGGTCCCGCTCGTGATCGCTGGCCGGTTGCCGGTCGATCGGATGGCCCTCCGGGTAGGCGAACCCGACCTCCTCGTTCGTGCGGACGCCTTTTCGCTGCGCCCAACCGACACCGGCTATCTGCCCGTCGACGTCAAGCACCACAAGACACTCGAAGCCAAGGCCAGCGAAGAAGCGGCCGGAGCGATCACTTCGGATCTCACGACCCTGTTCCTCGGACCCTCGGATCCGGACACCGAGTGGGTGGCCAAGTGGAGGTGGCCCGATCTCCTCCAGCTGGCCCACTATCAGCGGCTGCTCGAGGCATGCGGTCGGGCTTCCGGGCTGGGCCGCTGGGCCGGCATTGTGGGACGGGAGGGGCGGGTCGTCTGGTATGACCTCGACCTGCCCTTGTGGCATCCCACCGGGTACATCGAAGATCCACCACCACAAGAGTTGTCGACGATGGAGGTCTACGACCTCGAGTTCGCCCATCGCCTCTCGGTCATCGACGCGTCGGTCGCCCACCTCGCCGATCCCGCATCGCCGCTCTTGGCCGAGCCGATCGCGGTGCCCGAGTGCGACGGGTGTGGGTGGCAGGGCTGGTGCTTTGAGCGGATGGAGGCGTCCGGTGACGTCAGTCTCCTGCCGGGGATGACGATTGGAAAGCGGTTCAAGTGCCTGGCCCGCGGCGTGACCACGTTGCACGAGCTGGCCTGCCTCGACTCCCGCACCGCCCGGCTGATCTCGGCCGGTGTCGATCTGCAGCACCTCGCAGACAGGGCGCGCGTCGCTGACCCGGCGACTCCGGTGACGGAGCTGCTGGCACCGCGACCCAAGCAGGCGGAGCGGATCGTGGCCGAGGGGATAGCCACCGCGGCCGACGTTGCGCTCATCGACCCGCTGACTGCCACCTTCGGCGACGCCGGCCTCGGCGATCTCCCCCAGCAAATCGACAACGCCCGGGCCCGCATCGGCCCGTCCTCCGCTTACCGCCGGCGAGGTGTCGACCAGGTCGTCGTTCCGCGAGGCGACATCGAAGTCGATGTCGACATGGAGAGCGTGAACCAAGGCTGCTACCTCTGGGGCACCCTGCTCAACGTCCGCGGTGACGCAGGGCCAGAGTCATCGACCTTCGTGCCGTTCGTGTCGTGGAACCCCGACATCTGCGCCGGGGAGGTCGAGGCCTTCCTGGCCTTCTGGGAGTGGTTCTCCGAGCTGCGACGCGAGGCGGCGCGGCGAGGGTTCACGTTCCGCGCCGACTGCTACAGCCAGGGGGCGGAGAACGGGCAGCTGCGGCGCCTCGCGGCGCGCTGCGGGCTCGAAGAGGACGTGAACGACTTCATCCGGTCGGAGCAATGGGTCGACCTGCTCCCGATCGTGAAGGATCAGCTTATTACGGGCCTGCAGAGCTACGGCCTCAAGACGGTCGCCCCTCTCACGGGTTTCTCCTGGCGCGACGAGGACGTGGGCGGCGTCCTGGCCATGGTCCGTTACGTCGAGGCGACAGCGGTCGAGGATGCCTCACTGCGCGCCGCGGCGCAGCAGTGGATCCTCGAGTACAACGAGGATGACGTCCGTGCGACCGCTGCCCTGAGGGGGTGGCTCGATCGCGGCGCGAGCCTCCTTCCGTCCATTGAAGCAGCGACTCCACCTCGCTGAGGTCGTCGTCCCAATTTCGAGATGGCACAAATCCTCAATTGTGCTGCGCAGTGTCATCCATTCCTGGCAAGAGTGCGCCCAGGATGACGAACCCGCCGCGATCCTCCATTCGGACGACGAGGTCCTCAATCGAACTCACGGGGGGAGCAACGCTGCATGGCCTCCAGGGTTCGTCGGCGTCCGCAATGCAGAAGCAGCGTGATGGTTTCGGTATCGGGCCACTCGGTCGAGAAAGCAGACCGTGATCACGCCTCCGCTCACTCCATCCAGTACGCCCCATGTACGAGGGCGCTCACACGCTTTTCTGGCCTGAATCCACTGCACAAGGTGCCCCGGTATATACAGATCGCACTCCGGGGCTGTCCGTCGCTGACGTCCGGTCATGCGGCCTCCGCTCCGAAGAGAGACAACTGCTCGGGCGTCGGTGGAGGATTTCCGTTGCGGTTCTCCTCCAAGAGTTTGCCCTGTTCCGCCAGCACTTCCTCGGCCAGCGCAAGCCATGCGTCAAGGGACGCGAGTGTCTTCGACACCATGATGGTCTCCTCATCGAACCTGGCGTTGCCACCGTGCCTTGCGGCCGGTTGGTGAGCGTCGTAGACCCAGGTGTCTCAGCTCGTCTGGATAAGTGAGGCCCATTATAGGACCCGGGTGTGCAGTGGTGAACACACACACACCCGGACACGCGGTCGCTCAGCAGGGTGTTGTCCTCGAAGTAGCGGCGCGGGGTCTCGACGAGCATGGTATCGATCTGGGCCTCGGTCACACCTTGCTCACGGAGGTAAGGCAGGACCTCGTCGAAAACGTGGAGGTAGCACCGCAAACGTGGAGATAAATCCACCGGGTCATCTTCTCCCGGCATCGCCTGAACGTGGCCATCAGCCGCGGCTGCCGTCTGGCCTCCCTGGCCTGCACCGAGGACCCGCTCAACAGCCGGTCCCGGACCATCGAGGAGATGCGATTGACCTCCACGCTGTGCTCCTTCGTCGAGTACTACCCCCTAGAGAGCTCTTCCAGGATGAGGGGTGGACCCATGAGACCCTCGACGTCGCCGCGCCGTCAGCGTCGAGGTATGGGCGTTGGTCGGCTGCAACCACTTCCGAAGCCGTCGCAACGGCCGAATGCGTAAGCGTGGCCGTTGCAACCGTCATCATCTGCCTTCGTTGGCACATCGACCGTCAGTTGACCAGGCAGGCCAACGTGTAAAAGTCAGGCGGGTTCATCGGCACGAGATTGTTGTTGCAAAAATACGCCCGGGAAACGACTACCCAGATGCCGCCGGAGGCCTGCAGCAACACGGTGATCGTGTCCCTTGCAGGGGACACCCCCACGTCGATGTTCGCCGCCGCGAACGTGCCGTCGCTCGAACAGATGAAATTGTCGAGGACCGGGTCGTCGCCGGGCTCAAATGACCCGTTCGTGATCGCTCCGGCCGTGATGGCGGCGGTGTCGCACGCCGGCGGGGGCGGAGCCGGCGCGTCCCCGTAGTTGTAGATGGCGCCGTTGCTGGCGATGATCCAGTAGCCGCCTCCGTCGTGAGTGGCCACGATGCTCACCACCGACCCTGCGGGAGCGGTGCCGGCCGCCGAGCCGTAGAAGGTCGCGTCGCCGAAGGCGAAGACGCCGCCGTCGGACGCCACGAGCCAGTAGCCGCCGCCGTCGTGGGTGGTCGCCATCCCCACCACGGGTTGGTTCAGGTGGATGCTGCCCGTCGAGCCGTAAAAGTGGGCGTCGCCGTAGCTGAAGATGCCACCGTCCTTGGCGACCAGCCAGTACCCGCCACCGTCCGGGGTGGCGGCCATACCGACGACCGGTTGGTTGAGATGCATGCTGCCGGTCGAGCCGTAGAAGTGGGCGTCGCCGTAGCTGAAGATGCCCCCGTCCGCGGCCACGAACCAGTAGCCGCCGCTGTCGGCGGTCGAGGTCATCTGGAGGGCCGGGGCGTTGAGATGGATATTGCCCGTCGAGCCGTAAAACTGGGCGTTGCCGTAACTGAATACCCCGCCGTCGGAGCCGAGCAGCCAGTAGCCCCCGCCGCTCGCCGTGGGCGCGATCCCCACCACCGGCCCGTTGAGGGGCAGGCTCGAAGCGTCCCCGTAGAACGGGGCGCCGTTCACCGTGCCGACGGCTCCGTTGGACGAGACCGTCCAGAACCCTGTCCCTGCGGGCGTCGGAGCCGCGGCGGTGATCGCATGGGCGCCCAGCGCGGTCCCTGGGCTTGTGCTCGACCCGCCCGCCTGTGAGGTCGCGACCGGGGTGGCCGCGGTTGCCGGAAGAACGGCCGCACCAGCGAGGCCACCGACCACCGCGGCGGCGAAGACCGAAGCACCGAAAATCCTCCCGAGAGGGCGACCGGGACGCCCGGCGTCTCGCCTCCCCGCCTTCGACCAGCGACGCCCGGCGTGGTTCATCCCGGCCTCCTCGTTCGGTTCCTCGTTGTGGCGAGACAGTATCCGTGCCGTTCAAAGCAACGCCATCCATGGGGCTGACCAGGTGGTTCCATGCAAGAGAGGGTCGACCGACCTCCACGGTAGGAGTGATCGATCGCGCCCGGTTGTCTTGACGCTCGGGCACAGGGGCCCGTGATGAAGCGAAGCGGATCGAGGACAAGGAGGGGAAGGCACCAGAGGGACAGCAGGCCTACGGCTCAGTAGGCGGTGTTGTCCTCGAAGTAGCGGCGCGGCGCCGCCACGAGCATGGTGTCGATCTGGGTCTCGGTCACACCCTGCTCGCGGAGGTAAGGCAGCACCTCGTCGTAAATGTGGAGATAGCTCCACTGCGTCATCATCGCCAACACGTTGGGATCGATCCAGTCGATGTAGCAGGCGGCGTCGTGGGCCAGCACCATGCGGTCGGCGTAGCCGCGGCGGCACAGCTCCACCACCGTGTCGGCCCGGGACTCGAAGGTCGTCTCCACGTTGAGCCCGAAGCGATCCATGCCGAGGATGAAGCCCTCGTCGGCCAGCGCGCTCAGATGGTCGACGTCGCTGCTGTCGCCGGAGTGGCCCAGCACCACCCGGGTCGGGTCGACGCCTTCCTCGTCGCACAGCAGCGCCTTCACGGCCAGGCCGGTCTGGGTGCCGGGGTGGGTGTGCACGGTGATGGGAGCTCCGGTGGGGCGGTGGGCGCGGGCCACCGCTCGCATGACCCGGGCCACGCCGTCGGTCATGCCCTGGTGGTCGATGGCGCACTTGAGGAAGGCGGCCTTGACCCCTGTGCCGGCGATCCCTTCGGTGATGTCGCCGATGAACATGTCCACCATCGGGTCGGGCACCTCGGTGCCGAGCGCCGCCGACAGGGCGGGCCCCCGGTAGAAGAAGAAGAACGGCACCTGGTCGTAGGTGTAGCAACCGGTGGCGGGAATGATGTTCAGCTCCGGCACCTGCTCCGCGATGCGCTGAATGCGGGGGATGTAGCGGCCCAGGCCGACCACGGTGGGATCGGCGATGCTGCGGATCCCCTGCGCAGCGAGTGCCTTGAGCTTGCCGACGGCATCAGTCACGCGGTCGTCCTCACTGCCCCACTCGGCCGGGTAGTTCTGCTGGACGCCCGGGTCGAGGACGAAGACGTGCTCGTGCATGTAGGTCGGCCCGAGATCGGCAACATCGATCGCACCCCGGACGGTCTCGACGGTTGCCATCTTCCCCACCCTTTCGACGAACTGCGGAGACCCTATTGGCCTCGGGCGGGACTTGCCCGAGCTCGCCGGCGAGGGCGTCGACGGGAATGCTGGGTGAGCACCGCCGGACGGACGCCGATCCGGGGCGAACGCGGCGCACGGGGAAGTGCGCTGTCCCGCCGGTCTGCGCGGCGGATGATCCCCGCCTTCGGGAGGCGCGGCAGATCCGGGGCGGTGGCCCACCCTGTCCACGCCGCCCGGCACCCGGCAAAATCACGCGCCAGGAATCCTCTGCCCGACGACCGCGCCGTCGCTGTCCGGTCGTTGTGAATGCCACTGGGGTTGCCTGCACGAACTGAGCTATCGTTCGCAGTTCAGAGACAGACGCGGTCAGCCCGACACGCAGGAGGCGGCATGACCAAGGGTGGCGAAGGGGACGAGCCGCTCGACGGCTCCGAGGTCACCTGCGCCGCCGTGCCCGTGGACGTCGAGGGCAAGCAGGCCGTGTGGATCTTCACGGAGTTCGAGACGAGCGAGTCGCTCAAGACCCTGCGCGACTGGCTGATCCCGAACCACTGGCCCGAGTGGGGCGGCGAGATGTTCAAGGAGATGCGGCCGATCGGGTCGCTCGGCCTGAGCCAGGCCCGGGGCGGTGCCAAACAGATCGAGTCCAACTACCTCGAGGTCGTCGAGATCGGTGGCCACCGGCTCGAGACCGAATTGCGCTGCGAGGTCAAGTCGGCCCCCCAGTGGGCGGCCATGAGCTTCGATCTCGACCGCAGCATCGGGGACATGCTCCAGGTCGACCGCGGCTACCTCATGGTGATCAGCGCGGGCGGCCGGCGCCACGTCAAGGCGCTCAAGGTCGTCGGGTTCACCAACACCCTGCTCAACACCGTCGCCACGGAAATGTGTCCGGAGTGGAGCACCTGGGTGCAGCGCGCCACACAGGTGGGCGCGGTCCAGGCTGCCGGGGGCTCGGTCAACCCGACGCCCGGCTCGGTCGGCGACTCGGATCCCAGGGTTTCGTGGTCCACCGCGGGCGCCGCCGGGTTCACCGGCGGCGTGGCCGAGCAGTGGATAGGCACGGTGACCGACATGGTGGACTTCTATGCGCCCTTCACATCCGACGTCACCGAGCGGCTCTGGTCGGGCCGCTACAGCCGCGTCGATGCGGCGAACGACACCAGCCGGCTCTTCCAGCGCCTCGCCCGGGATTGGTCAGTCGCCTGGCAGGCGGGGATGGACAGCGTGTCGAACTGGGCCGAAGTGACCGTCCGACCGACGGCCGGCGCGGATCCGGACCGGAGCGCGCACACCATTGAGCACACGACGCTGATGGTGAAGGCACGGTCGGACAAGGCACGGGTGAGCATCTCGGATCTCACCCGGGTCGGCGGTACGCCGGCGACCATCAAATCCTCCGACATCACGACCACCCCGCCGGTGATCGAGGAGGCGGGTCGCGCCTATGTCACCATTCAGGCGGACACCTCCAACGTGCCCTGCGGCCTGTACGAGGGCGAACTCGTAGCCGGCGCGGGAGGCAAGCAGGCCCCCGCCCTCTTCTACGTGAGCCACGCCCAACCCGCGGGGGATTGAGGAGGCAGGACAGGTGACGTCGGCCCAGGAAGGGCGGGCGGAGTCGGCGGAGGACCGCCTCTCGCTGCTGATCGGTCGGCTCCTGGCCGCCATGGACGCCGCCGCGTCCACCGGGGCCTGGGACCGCGGGTCGAGCTCGCGGACGACGTGCTCGCCGTCGATCCGGCGAACCGGCGCGCCGCTGTCGATGTGGAGCGGGCGGCGCTCGAACGCTCCCTGCCCGGAGGCCAGCGTGCCTTCGTCAGCCTGGTCTTCGCCGACATCGTGCAGTCGACCGACATGGCCGAAGTGGCCGAGCCGGAGGTCATTCAGGACGTCTTCGTCCTCTACCGGCGGGTGGCGGCGGAGACCATCGAGGAACTGGGGGGCCGGGTGCTGCAGTTCCAGGGCGACGGCGTCGTGGCGTGCTTCGGCTATCCCACCGCTCACGAGGACGACGCCCGGCGTGCGGTGCTGGCCGCGCTGCGGCTCGTCGAGCGGATGGCGCACGCGGCCATTGAGCTGGACCGCCGGCACGGCATTGAGCCCGCCCTCCGTGTCGGCGTCCATTCGGGCACCGTCGTGATCGCCGGGTTGGCCTCGGGGGTCCTCGACGGCTCGGCCATCGCAGGGTCGGCCCCCAATGTGGCGGCGCGCCTGCAGGGTGAGGCCGAGCCCGGCACCGTGCTCATCAGCGACACGACCCGGCAGCTCGTCGAGAGCCATTTCGAACTGAAGCCGATCGGAACCCGCTCGCTCAGGGGCATCGCTCGTCCGATGGAGCTGCACCACGTGGTGCGGTCGAACCTGGCCCTGCCCCACGCTGGGCACGGTCTGCCCGAGTCCGTGGTCCTCATCGGCCGCGAGGGCCAGAGCCGCCGGCTCCGCTACAACTGGAAGCGCCTCGTCCATGACGCCGAAGGCGACGCGACGCCGAAGGAGGCAGTGGTCGTCGTCCGCGGGGTGGCCGGCATCGGGAAGTCCGCGCTGGCCGCAGAGCTCGCGGCGCACGTGCGCCTCGAGGACGGCGCCGTCCTCGAGGCACGATGCTCGCCCTATCACGGCAACGTCGCCCTGTGGCCCATCGCGCGCATGGTCGAGCAGCTCCTCGGCTTCTATCCGGGGCAGCCACCGGAGGAGCGACTCGCCGAGCTGCAGTCCCGCCTCGACGACGTGGGCCTCGAGGGTGAGGCGCTCGCCCTGGTGGCCCCGCTGCTCGGACTGGACCCCGACGAGCGGTGGGCGCGCCCGGAAGTGGACGCGCTCGCCCTCCGCCAGGAGACCCTCCGGGCCCTGGTCGCCTGGCTGGCCCACGCGGCGGCGTCGACACCGACCTTGGTGTTGATCGAGGACCTGCACTGGGCCGACCCGACCACCGTCGACCTGCTCGGTCTGCTGGCGACCGAAGGGGTGCCCGGCACCATGATCCTGATCACCAGCCGGATCCCGCTCGGTGCCCCGTGGGAAGGATCGGTCGTCGACATCGAGCTGGAGCCGCTCGGCGAGAAGGAGGCGGCCGGGTTGGTCGCCGCCCTGACGGATGGCGCCCTTGACGCGGAGCAGAGCAGGCTCATCATCGAGCGCGGCGCCGGCATCCCCCTCTTCATCCAAGAGCTCGCTCGGAGCACCGTCACCGCCGATCGCGACGAGGTGCTCCCTCCCCGCATCCACGAACTCCTCACGGCCCGGCTACGGGCTCCGGGCATCGACCTGCGGGTGGCGCAGCTGGCCGCCGCGCTCGGCGCGGAATTCGAGGAGGAGCAGCTGCGCCAGCTGGCCGGGAGGCCGGTCGAAGAGGGACTGCTCCGGCTCGAGGAGGCCGGGGTCATTGAGCCCGTCGCCGAAGTGCGGGTCGGACGGTACCGCTTCCGGCACGGCCTCTTGCGCGACGCTGCGTACGAGACGCAGGTGTTGCCATCGCGCCAGGAGACCCATCGCAGGATCGCCGAGCTGCTGCGGTCAGAAGCGTCCGCACCAGGCGATCTCGCCGTGGTCGCGCAGCACTTCGACCTGGCCGGCGACGCCTCGCTGTCCGTCCCGGCCTACCTTGCGGCGGCCGAGGCCGCGCAGTCGACGGCCAGCCACACCGAGGCCCGCAGCCTGCTCGACCGTGCGCTCGAGCTTGCGGCAACGCTGCCCGAGTCCGATGAGCGCGACCTGACCGAGCTCCTGATCCGGCTGCAACGCGCCGTCAGCACGAGCTCCCTCTTCGGGTACGGCTATCCCGAGGTGTTCGACGACTTCACGGTCGCCGAGCAGATCTGCCAGCGGCTCCCCGACCGCCAGGAGATCATTCCGGCCCAGCTCGGGATCTGGAGCTATCTGCTGGGGCGTGGCTCTGTCGCCGCGGCGAGCGCCGTCATTCAGCCCCTGGCCGACGTGGCCGATGATCCGGCAAGGGCCTGGTGCGCGCCTGAGGTCAAGTCGTGCATGGGCTACGGCGCGTTCTACCAGGGCAGGCTCGACGACGCCTACCGCTGGCTCGTCGACGTGTGGGACGGATACCACACGCGGTCGGCCGACGCCGTCGCCTCGACGGTCTGGACGGCCCCGAACGACCCCGTCTCGATCACGGCGCTCGCGCTCGCCTGTGTCACCGCGCTGCGAGGCTCCACGGGGGAGAGCATGGTGTGGGAACGGCGCGCCCTCCTCAAGGCGGAAGAGCTCGGCTTCCCCACCGGACCGTTCAGCTCGGCCTTCGTCACCGTCTACCTGGCCTGGATCCGGATGATCACCGGCCAACTGGAGGAGGCCCGCGAGTTCGGGCGACGGACGATCGAAATCGGGGAACGCTACCGGTTCGACTACTTCGTGCTCCTCGGTGGGCAATACCGACTCCTGCCCGAGCCCGGCCAGCCCTGCGATGTCACCGAACTCGAGACGTACGGGGACGGCATGAATCTCGTCGGGCACGGGGCGTTCCGCCCGACGTACCTCGGCATCGTCGCGAGGAACCACCACTACCTCGGCGATGCCGACCGGGCACTCCGTGCGATCGAGGACGCCATGGACCTGACCAGGACCTCGGGAGAACTGGTCCATCAGCCGGACCTGCTGCGCCTCCGCGCCGAGATCAACGCCGCCGCCCACCCCGACCGGGCGGACGAGGTGGTCACCGATCTGGTCGGCGCCGTCCAGATCGGACTGGCCCAGGGCTCCCTCCTCTTGGCGCTGCGGGCGGCCAACGATCTGGCCCGGCTCCCCCGGGGCGTCCGGCCCGACGATTGGCGCGGTCGGATCCGCTCCGTGGTCGAAGTGTTCCCGACCGATTCCTCGAGCCCTGAGCTCGCCGAGGCGCTGGAACTCCTCGGGGCCTGAGGTGGGGCGCTCCCGGGGCTCGGTGGCCATCCTCGGCGGTGGCATGGGCGCGCTGGCCACCGCGTTCGAGCTCAGCGAAGGTGACTGGACCGACCGCTTCGAGCGGATCACCGTCTACCAGCGGGGGTGGCGCCTCGGCGGGAAGGGCGCCAGCAGCCGGGGACCCAACGGACGCATCGAGGAGCACGGGCTCCACGTGCTCCTCGGCTACTACGACCACACCTTCGACGTCATGCGCCGCTGCTACGAAACGCTCGACCGCGGCCAGTCCGACCCGTCCTGTCCCATCCGGACGTGGGACGATGCCGTCGCCCCCTCGAACCTGGTCGGCGTGGTGGACCGGCACGACGGCGCGTGGGAGCCGTGGGTGGCGGCTTTCAGCCCTTTGGCCGGCCGCCCCGGCGGGGTCGCTGAAGGGCCCACCGGATCGCCGCCGCTGGCCGTGGCCGACCTCGTGGTCCGGTCTCTCCGCCTGCTGCTCGACTTCTTCGCGTCGCTCCCGTCCCCTCAACCACGCGAGGGCGGCTCCATCGGGTTCAGCACCTCGCCCACCGCTCCGACCGCCCGCGCCGCCGCACCGGTCGCGTCGATGGCCGCCGCCGTCCAGGGCGCAGGCCTGATCGGCCTGACCCTCCCGCTCAACTGGGCCGAGCGGGTCGTACGGCAGGCCAGTCCGCGAACCGGGAACCGTGACCTGGCGCGCGTCCTGCCGTCCCTCATCGAGCCGGTCCGGCTGGGTCTCCGCCACGCGCTGCGCTCGCAGGCCGCGGCTCGCCGCAGCTACGAGCTGGTGGAGCTGGTGACGACAAACCTGTTCGGCATCATGGTCGACGGTCTGCTCACCCGTCCCGAAGGTTTCGGGGCCATCAACCACCTCGACTACCGCGAGTGGCTGCTCGGGCACGGCATCGACCCCGCGGCGCTCGAGTCACCCATCCTCCGGGGTATGTACGACCTCGTGTTCGGCTACGAGGACGGCGATCCCGACCGCCCCCGTTTCAGCGCCGGGCTCGGTCTGGACCTGGCGACCAAGATGCTCCTCGGCTACTCGGGCGCGCTCTTCTGGAAGATGCAGGCCGGCATGGGGGAGGTGA
Organism: uncultured Acidimicrobiaceae bacterium; assembly: GCA_963826835.1. GTDB lineage: Bacteria > Actinomycetota > Acidimicrobiia > Acidimicrobiales > RAAP-2 > Bog-473. Next base: position 23,484 of record CAWGYK010000003.1, on the reverse strand, counting down.
TCTTCGCTCCTCTCTACGAGGCCCTGCGCGACCGCGGGGTGGAGTTCCGCTTCTTCCACCGCGTCGATGCGCTCAGGCTCGCCGACGATGGACGGTCGATCGCCGCCATCGACCTCGGCATCCAGGCCGAGCTGGCCGACGGGGTCACGGCCTACGATCCCCTGATCCGGGTCAAGGGCCTGCCGTGCTGGCCCGACGCACCGCTCGGGGAACAGCTCCGCGTCACCGGGCCGCTCGCGGGCGTCGACCTCGAGTCGTTCTGGTCCCCACGCCGCGACGTCGGTCGCTGCACCCTGGAGGCAGGCAAGGACTTCGACACCGTGGTGTTCGCCATCTCCCTCGGCATGGTGCCCTACGTCTGCGCCGAGCTCCTGGTGGCGTCCCCCGCCTGGCGGTCGATGGTCGACAACGTGGAGACGGTCGCCACCCAGGCCTTTCAGCTCTGGCTTTCCGAGGACGAACACCAGCTCGGATGGTCGGGTCCTTCCGGGGTCACGGTGAGCGGGTTCGTGAAGCCGTTCGACACCTGGGCGTCGATGCCGCATCTCGTGCCGGTCGAGAACTGGCCCGAGACGGATCGACCGCGGACAATCGCCTACTTCTGCAGTGTCATGAGTGCGCCGGAGGCTCCGGACGGTACGCCCGACACCGAGCGGGCGAAGCAGGACGTGCGAGCGCGGGCGCGGACGTTCTTGGACCACGACGTGGCGATCCTGTGGCCGGCCGCAATCGACGACGGCGGGTTCCGCTGGTCGCTGCTGTGCACCGGCGCGGGATCGGCTGCGACCGGGCCCGAGCGACTCGAGAGCCAGTACTGGCGGGCGAACACCGACCCCTCCGACCGCTACGTGCAGTCCCTGCCCGGCACCGACCAGTACCGCCTGCGGCCTGGTCGCACCGGATTCAGCAACCTCGCGGTCGCGGGCGACTGGACGGACAACGGTCTCAACGCCGGCTGCGTGGAGGGGGCCACCCGATCCGGGCAGCTGGCCGCCGCGGCGGTCCTCGAGCAGCTGGTGGGAGCGCAAGGAGGAACGACGCGTGACCAGGGCAGACGGCGACCCCTTCACCACCGGCGCGGCCGAAGCGGCGCGCCTCGTGCGCGAGGTGCAGGACCTCGGCTTCGAGGCGGCACGGACCATCGTCGAACGCTTCGTCGAGGTCTTCGCCCAGTTCGCGGAGGCGAACGGCGGGGCGGGTCCACCGCGTCCGGGCAGCAACGATGGCAACGCCGACGGCGGCAACCGGCCGATGATGGGCTGGTGGGGATCCGACTGGTCGATGCGGGACATGCAGTCGGACATGCAGCGTGCCGCCGAGGCGTACGTCGGCATCTTGGGTCAGCTGAACGAGGCCGGTTCTCGCTTCCTCGACGCCAGCCGAAGGTGGGAGCCGCCCGCGGCCGAGACGGGCGACCTCCGCCTCCCCGATGTGGCGGCGGGCGGCCGGGTGAGCGAGCGCCTGTGGTTGCACAACACGACGGCCACGGCGGCGGTCGACCTCCGGCCGTGGTGTCCCGGATTGGCCAAGCACACCGGCACGTCGCTCGCGGGCACCACCGTGACGTGCACGCCGGGAAGGATCGATCGCCTCGACCCGGATGCCAGCCTGGAAATCCTCGTCACCGTGGCCGTCGTGGAGGACACGTCGCCGGGCACGTACCACGGTCAGCTCCTGGTCGAGGGTTTGCCCGACGTCGTGTTCGCGCTCCACGTCCGGGTGCTGCCCCCACACGACTCGTGACGACGCTGGCGGAGCCGACGGCCGCCCTGGCGCGTTACGGCGCCCTCGTCACCGACGCCCTGCAGCGGCGCTTCGCCACGGTGGCGGACCAGCCCTACCTCGCCGCGCCGATGAGCGACTACCCCACCCGGGGAGGAAAGGCCCTCCGCCCGAGCGTCTGCCTGGCCACCTGCGAGGCCTTCGGAGGCCCGCTCGACGACGCCCTCCCTTCGGCCCTGGCGATCGAGCTCCTCCACAACGCCTTCCTGGTGCACGACGACATTGAGGACGCCAGCCTGCTGCGCCGAGGTGAGCCCACCCTCCACCGACGGTACGGCACGCCGCTCGCGCTCAACGCCGGTGACGGCCTCGCCCTGCAGGCGATGGGGGCGCTGCGCGAGAACATCGACCTGCTCGGCCCGCGGCTGGCGGACCGCATCATGGTGGAGTTCGACTTCATGAGCCAGCAGACGGTCGCCGGACAGGCCCTCGAGCTCGGGTGGTGCCGGGACAACCGGACCGACCTGACACCCGACGACTACCTCGATCTCATCATGAAGAAGACATGCTGGTACACGACGGTGCTCCCCCTGCGGGTCGGCGCGTTCGTCGGCTCGAGGGGCACCGCCGAGCTCGATCCGATGATCGAGTTCGGCTTCCACCTCGGGGCGGCCTTCCAGATCCGGGACGACATCCTCAACCTGGTGGGGGATCCGGCCGTGTACGGCAAGGAGGCACTCGGCGACCTGCTCGAGGGGAAGCGGACCCTGATGCTCATCCATCTCCTGGCCAGCGCCGATCCGGCCGACCGGCACTGGCTCGTGTCCTACCTGAGCCGTGGGCCGGCCGAGCGGGGGGGCGACGTCGCCCAGGTATTCGAGCTCATGCTGTCGTACGGGAGCATCGCCTTCGCCAACGAGTTCGCCACAGGGGTGGCCCGCTCCGCCCTGCTCTCAATGGACGCCGCCTTCGCCGGACTCGACGACACGCCGGCGCGCCGCTTCATCGCCTGCCTCGTGCCGTTCATGATCGAGCGCACCAGCTGACCGAGGCGGGTGAACGGCGGCTCGGGGCGAGGAGGCCGCTGTTACCATCACCGGGCCAGCCGGACGGACCGACGATTCCTGCCGCGTCCGGTCCGAGACAGAGAAGGGACGTGCGGACGCCCATGAGGTCGGTCGAATTCCGTGAGCTGTTGCTGATCACCATCCAGGTGCGACCCATCGTCGACCTCGGGGGTGGGCGGAGGTACGTCACGTTCGCCGGGGGAACGTTCGAGGGCCGGGACGGTCTGACCGGCACCGTCCTCGAAGATGGCATCGACTGGCAGCAGGTTCGCCCGGACGGCGTGCTCGAGATCGACGCGCACTACACGCTGCAGACCGAGACGGACGAGGCGGTGGAGGTGCGTTCCCAGGGCGTCCGCAAGGCGTCAGAATCCGTGACGGCGCGCTTGATGCGGGGAGAACTGGTCGATCCCGACGAGTACTACTTCCGTACCCTCGTCCGACTGTCGACGGCGGCCCCGCGCCTCAGCTGGCTCAACGACCTCCTCGCCGTCTCGACCGGCGAGCGGGAGCGCAGCACCGTCCGCATCCACATGCACGAGGTCCTGTGACCGAGGCCGGCTCCGGCCTGCGTGGCGCGGTCGTCGGCGCGGGGATCGGCGGTCTGGCCGCGGCGCTCAGCCTCCACGAGGTCGGCGTGCAGGTGGAGGTCTTCGAGTCGACGCCGCGAACTGCGGCCCCTCGGCGTCGGCATCAACCTCCTCCCCCACGCGGTGCGCGAGCTCGATGCCCTGGGGCTGCTCGACGAGCTGCGCGCCCATGCCGTCGCGCCATCCCTCCTCGTCTACTGCACGAGGCGGGGACAGGAGATTTGGCACGAACCGCGCGGGTTGGCCGCGGGCTACCCCTGGCCCCAGCTCTCCATCCACCGCGGCCTCCTCCAGGAGGTGCTGCGCCGGGCCGTGGTCGATCGCCTGGGGTCAGATGCGCTCCATCTGGGGCGGCGACTGGTCCGGCTGGACGGGCGGCCGGACCGGCCCGTGGCGGAGTTCGAGGACGGAGAGGTCGAGGCGGACCTCGTCGTCGCGGCCGACGGCATCCACAGCGCGGCGCGGACCCAGCGCTATTCCGACGAGGGGCCGCTGCTCTGGAACGGCTCTCTCCTGTGGCGCGGCGTGGCGGAGGTGGAGCCCGTGCTCGACGGGCGCTCCATGATCTGGGCCGGGCACCCCGACCAGAAGTTCGTCGGCTACCCGATCGCCGACCGGCCCGACGGCAGGCAGACGTTCAATTTCATCGCCGAGCTGCGCCGGCCCGACTCCGACCTGGCGAGCGGGGAAGATTGGAACCGCCGCGGATCACTCGACGACTTCCTGCCCCAGTTCAAGGAGTGGGACTTCGGCTGGCTCGACGTGCCGGGCATAGTGGAGGCGGCGCCGGAGACCTACCTCTTCCCCATGGTGGACCACGACCCGGTCCCCCGCTGGACCTTCGGCCGGACCACGCTGCTGGGCGACGCGGCGCATCCGATGTACCCCATCGGCTCCAACGGCGCGTCACAGGCCATCCTCGACGCCCGCGTGCTCGCGGGCTGCATCCGCCGGCATAGCGAGGACCTCGACGAGGCCCTCGGGCGCTACGAGGAGGTACGGCGCCCCGCGACGGCGGCGATCGTGCAGGCCAACCGCGGACTCGGCCCCGAGCTCCCCATGAAGCTCGTGGAGGAGCGGGCGCCCGACGGGTTCGCCGACATCGCCGACGTGATCACGCCGGACGAGATCGCCGAGGTCACCGAGGGCTACCGCCGCACCGCCGGCTTCTCGCTCGCCGCCCTGCGGCGGGGCACGTCACTGATCGACGAGCCCTACCCGCTCTGAGATTCGGTGCGCACCGTCTACTACGCCTCCTATGGGTCGAATCTGTACGCCGCCCGTCTCGCCTGCTACCTCCGCGGTGGGCGCCCTCCCGGAGCCAACCGCACCTACGACGGAGCTCGTGATGGCACACTTCCCTCCGACTCGGTCGCCCTGTCCCTTCCGCACCGCCTCTACTTCACCCGCTTCTCGACCGTCTGGGGAGGAGCCCCGGCCTTCGTCGACACGGCGCCCGCGCCCGAGCACGGTGCCTTGGCCCGCGCCTACCTGATCACGTGGGAGCAGTTCGAAGATGTCGTCGCGCAGGAGAACGGCCGCCGCACCGCGCCCATCGAGATCGCACCAACTGAGCTCGAAGAGGGCTTCTCGCGGCGCATAGGCCCCGGCCACGGCTGGTACGAGCATCTTCTGTGCGTCGGTCGTCACGCCGGGCGTCCCGTCGTGACCATCACCGCTCCGTGGTCGCTCGCCGACGTCGAACCGGCCGCGCCGGCTCCGGGCTACCTGGCGATGTTGATCGGTGGCTTGCGCGAGTCGCACGACCTCGACGATTCGGCCATCATCCGCTACCTCTCGTCGGCTCCCGGTTGTCACGAAGAGCTCGTGCTCGCCGCCCTCGCCGTTCTTGGAATTGGGCCCTGAACAGCACTTTAGCCAACAAGGCCCGGCGCGGAGATGGCACCCGGAGTTGCCTGCAGTGTCAGGAGTGGACGTCGCTGACGTTGACGACCAGTTTGCCCAACGCCTCGGCCCGGTCGACGGCGTCGAGCGCATCGGGCAACTCGTCAAACGACACCGTCCGGGTGACGCCGCCGAGACGGCCGCTAGCAGAGAGACCGAGCAACAACTCGTGATCGGCTTCGGCCTCCATCCGTGTCTGGCCGCCGGCGTAGACGCCGACGATGGAGGCGTTGCGCAGGACGAGGTGCGCGATGTCGGCGTCGACCCATCGCCCGCTCGCGAAGCCAACGGCGAGGAGACGCCCGCCAGAGCGCAGGCACCGTGCCGCCGACGCGGCGAGGGCGCCGCCGACCGGGTCGTACACGAGGTCGACGCCGCCGCCCCGCGTCGCCTCGAGCACGGCGTCGCGCACCGAGGTCAGCGTGCGGTCGATGATCACCTCCGCGCCGGACGTTGCGCAGAGCTCCCGCTTCGCCTCGCCGGCGACGACGGCGATGACGCCGCGCGCCGAGCGCCACCCCGAGCTGCAGCGCGGCCAATCCCGAGCCGCCCGCGGCCCCGAGCACGAGGAGCCACTCGCCGGCCTGCAACGCGCCGCGCCGGACGAGTCCGATGAAGGCGGTCGAGTAACCGATCCGGAACGCAGCCGCATCCTCATCACGCATGGCCTCGGGCACCCGGAAGGCGGTGTCCGATCGCGCGATCGTCGCCTCGGCGAAGCCGCCGTGCCCGTCGAAGAAGCTCGTCACCGCCATGAGCCGCGTCCCGAGGGGCACCCCGACGCCCGATCCCACCGCATCGACCGTTCCACACGCCTCTTGACCAGGGACGAACGGAAGCGTCGGGGAGAACGCGTACGTCCCGCGGCACATGAGCGCATCCGGGAGCCCGATGCCCGCTGCGCGCACCCGCAACCGCAGTTCACCCGGACCGGGCACCGGCTCATCGACGATGACGCGTCGGAGCGCGTCGCGGGGTGGCCCGAGGCGTTGGACCTGCCAGGCGTCCACGCCACACCCTACGTGGTGGGACAAGATGCAGCGCATGGGAGCAGCCGACCGGATGACAGCCGACGGGACCGACGCGGCCCCCACGGCGAAACCCCAACGGTTCTCCGGTCAGGTGGCCATCGTGACGGGATCGACCGCCGATCCGAGCATCGGCCGATCCTGCGCACACCGTCTGGCCCGAGAGGGCGCGGCGGTGGTCATCAACGGCCGCGACGAGGACCGGGTGGCCTCGGCCGAGGCCGCCTTCCGCGCCGAAGGGCTCGACGTCGTCGGCGTCGCCGGGTCCATGGACACCGAGGCGGCCGTGGCGATGCTGACCGACCGGGCCATTGAGGCGTTCGGCCGCATCGACCTGGTCGTCAGCACGCTGGGGGGTGCCCCATACCCACTCTCGTTCGACGCCATCAGCGAGGAGCAGCTGCTCGAGACCTTCCGGCTCAACACCTGGCCGGGCCTCGCGCTCGATCCGGGCCGCGCTGGCGCGGGGGCTCGCCGACAACGCCGGGTCGGTCGTCACCATCTCGAGTGGCTCACCGCACAAGACGACCTCGGCCATGGTGTCGTACGCGTCGGCCAAGGCCGCGCTCAACGCAATGACGCGCACCATGGCGGCGGATCTGGCCAAGAGGGCTGTGCGGGTGAATGCCGTGAGTCCTGGGCTGGTGCGGACCACGGCGACGCGGCCGATCTGGAAAGGCGACGACGGCGCGGCGGCGGGAACGGCTCTCCCGTTGGGCCGGCTGACCGAAGCGGAGGACATCGCCGCGGCCGTGTGCTTCTTGCTCTCCGACGACGCCCGGCAGATCACGGGGATCACCCTTGACGTCGACGCCGGAAACCACCTCTCGAGCGGCTGGACACCGATCCGCTAGCTACGGGGCTTCCCGTCCCGGAGAGGCCAGCGCTTTCTTCAGTGGTGGCACGACGGCCGATCCGATCTGCTCGATCTGCTCGCGCACCTGCTCCGGTTCCATGCCCGGCAGCTGCACCCGGAGGTTGAGCGCGTCGGCACCGACTTCGCGCATGGCGGCCGCGAGCCGCTCCGCCAGTTCGGCCCCCTCGTGGGAAGCGATCGTCTGATCCTCGCCGAACGAGTCGGCGTCGGCGGCGTAGCTCTCGTAGACGGCCCGCTGCTCGTCGACCAGCTCGGAGCGCACACGCCCCATCCAGACCCGGCGGATCAGGACCTTGGAGCCCGTCCCGCCGGCCTCGTCGAAAGCCTGCGTCAGCCGGGCGAGTCGGTCCGGCGCGGACATGCCCTCCATGAGAATCCCGGCGCCACACCGAGCCGCCCGGACGGCGGCGGCCACCGACACGGCGGCGCTGAGCACCGGGACGGGAGCCTGCCGGCAGGCGACGAGCGCCGGGTCGCCGTCGAGTTGACCCAGTTCCTCACCGCGCAACATGGCGACGAGACGAGGGAGCTCCGCCTTGAAGCGATCGACGGCATCGGCCTGGCTGACGCCGGCCACCTCGAAGTCCAGGGGCAGGGCACCGGCGGCCACCCCGAGCCCGACCCGGCGGCCGTGGCGGGCCTGGAGCCAGGCGACTTCCTCGGCGACGAGTGCCGTCGACCGCAGCGGGAGCAGGAGCGGCGCGGCGGCGACCCACCCCGTCGGCCACTCGTCCAGGATGAAGGAGGCCATCTGCAGCGGCTGCGCCATGTAGCCGGCGAAGCCCCCGTGGTGCTCGCTCGTCATGACGCCCTCGAAGCCGTGGTCGAGGGCGAGGGCCGCTTGCGCGCAGAGCTCGCGGACGATGGCCTCGGCGAGCAGCTCGTTGTGCGGGTACAGCCGGATGGAGACCGACCCGGGACCGAACGGCGCGGACCCGGTGAGGGCCCTTGACGGGTCGGCGCGCCGCCCTGCGTCAGACGTCCCGCGTGCGGCGGCGGCCATCAGGGGATCCTATGAGATGGATCATCAGGTGAGGTGTGCAGATGCGGCAGGCGGCGGGTTACTTCCCGGGTCCGAAGAAGGTGTCCCGCAGTTCCCGTTTGAGCACCTTGCCCGAGGGGTTGCGCGGCAGTCGCTCCTCGCTGAAGGCGATCCGGCTCGGAATCTTGAAGGGCGAGAGCTTGCCGTCGAGAAAGCGCCGGAGCTCGTCGGCGTCGAGGGTCGACCCGGGTCGCGGCGTGATCACGGTGGCGACCACCTCGCCGAGGCGTTCGTCGGGCACACCGAACACCGCCGCCTCGTACACGTCGGGATGCTCGTAGATGGCGCTCTCCACCTCCGCGCTGTACACGTTCTCGCCACCGCGGAGCACCATGTCCTTGGCCCGGTCCTCGATGTAGAGAAATCCCTCGTCGTCGATCCGGCCCAGGTCCCCGGTGGCCAGCCAGCCGTCGACGAGCACCTCAGCGGTCGCCTCGGGCTTGTTCCAGTAGCCGCGGATGAGGTTGGGGCCCTTCATCCAGATCTCACCCCGCACCCCCGTGGGCACGGGCTCCCGCTCGCTGTCCCGGATCTCGATGTCGACAATGGTCAGCTTGGCGCGACCGGTGGAGGACGGATGCGTCACGTAGTCATCACCGGTGTTGCCGGGGCCGAAGGCGTTGGTCTCGGTCATGCCGTAGCCGATGTTGGGCCGGCCGTCGGAGAAGGAATCCTCGACCCGCTCGACGAGCTTGACCGGCGCCGGTGCTCCCCCGCCGCCGATGGACGCGAGCGAGGAGGTGTCGTACTTGGAGAAGGCCGCGCTCTCGAGCAGGTCCCAGCTCTGGGTGGGGACGCCGACGAAGGCGGTGACCCGTTCGGCCTCGATCAGTCGGAGGGCGACTTCGGGATCCCAGCGGTACATCATCACCAGTTTCATCTTCAGGCCGAAGCACGAGAGCATGACGGGCACGCAGCCGGTCACGTGGAACAGCGGGACGATCAGGATGAAGGAGGGTTTTGAAGATGGCGTGTCGGGCGTGTCCCCTACGCCCCTGCCGCGCCGCTTCGATGGCGGCGCGCGCCCAGAAGGCCATCAGGGACTGCGTCACGGCCCGATGAGTGGAGACGGCCCCCTTGGGGAACCCGGTCGTCCCCGAGGTGTACAGGATGGTGGCGTCGTCCTCGGGCAGCACGACGGCCGCCGGCATCGGATCGCCCAGCGTGACGACGTCCTCGTACCGCTGGACGCCGCTCGGGAGCACTTGTCCGCCGGCCACCCGCGCCGCGATGACGGGGACCTGGCGCAGCGCAGCGGGCGGTGCGCCCGCTCGACCCGTTCCCCGTCGACGATGAGCACCACGCTGCCGGAATCCTCCAGGGCGTAGTCGAGCTCGCTCTCCGTCCACCACGCGTTGAAGGAGACGGAGACTGCGCCGATGGAGAGGATGGCGGCGAACGACACGATCCACTCGGGCAGGTTGCGCATGGCGATGCCCACCCGGTGGCCCTTCTGGACACCGAAGGTGTGCACCAGCGTGTGCGCCAGGGCGTCGATGTGCCGGTGGGTCTCCTTGAATGACCAGCGTTCGTCCTCGTAGACGAGGAAGGTCGACTCGTCCTCACGGGAGGCGGCAAAGGCGTCGACCAGGGTGGGCGGTGCGTTCGTAAAGACCCGGTAGTGGACGCCGTCGATGAGGTCCTCACCCAGCTCGAACGTCCGGCCGGGGCCGGTGAGCTCGGCGTATGCCTCCTCGTAGCTGATCACGACTGGCGTCAGCGGATGGTCCCCGCCCCGGGGATGAGCGGCAGATCCAGGGCGGTGGCCCACCCGGGCGGCAGATCGTTGACGGCCGGCACGGCGTTGAGGGCGCGCAGCCCGGTGGCCAGGCAGCCCGCCGCCGCGGCGTCGCGCCCTGAACCGTCGGTGAAGCGGAAGGCCGTCTCCTGGGTGATCGACGGCGTGCCCTCGATCTCCACCCGGTACACGTCGTCCTGGGTGCCCCGGGGCCAGTCCGGCGCAGCGTCGGTGCCGACCCGGTTGACGTGCTCGAGGCAGATGCGGGGCTCCCCCTTGTACATCCCGTCGATGGTGAAGTGGATTGCGGCCACCTCGCCCGGGTTGATGACGCCCTTGGCCGTCGTGATGGGGACCTCGGTCACCCACTTGTCCCAGGTGGAGGTGATCGCATCGAGCTCCACGCCGGCTGCGTGGGCCATCATCGGCACGGTGGCGCCCCACGACATGACGAGGATGTCGGTGTGCTCGAGCAGAGGGGTGAACTCGGGCGGTCGCCCGATGCCCATCTCGTCCTCGTAGGCACCCGTGTAGTTGATGTAGTCCACGAGCTCGAGGGCCTTCACCTTGCGCACCTCGGCGCACAGGCCCATGAGTGTCATCGGGAAGAGGTCGTTGGCGAAGCCCGGGTCGATGCCGGTGGTGAAGCAGGTGGCGCCACCCTCCGCGCAGGCCTCGGTGATGGGGTCGATCCACGACGGCGGGTTGAGCTTCATGGACGGCCAGACCCACGGCGTCATGGCGGTCGAGCTCACGTCGATGCCGGCGCGCAGAAAGGTGCCGATGTCCCGGATGTTGGCGTCGGCCTGGCCGGCCGTGGGCCCGTAGTGCACCAGGGCGTCGGGGCGGAGGGCGATCAGCGCATTGAGGTCGTCGGTGGCCGTGATCCCGATCGGGCCGATGCCGCAGATCTCGCCGGCGTCCCGGCCGACCTTGTCCTGGTCGTTGACGCCCACGCCGACCAGCTCGAAGTTGGGGTGGCGCAGGACCTCGGGGATGATCATCTTCCCCACGAACCCCGTGCCCCAGACGACGACCCTCTTCTTGTCTGCCATGGGGGCATCATCGCACCCCGCCCGGCGCGGGGGGCGTAGCGGCATCGGCCACTTCTGCAATGGTGAGCCGCATGCGCCGCATGGTGGTGTCGTCCGGAGGCGACGGCTACGGCTTCCTCGTCGACGAGGACGGGCACCTGCGCCAAGCGGGGTTCGGGCCGGGGATCGCCGCCCATATGGAGAGGTTGTCGGCCACGGTGCCGACGAGCGCGTACCCGCTGGCCTATCCGGCCTACGACGAGGAGACCCTCCGGGCGCCCGCGCTGCGGGTCACCCACAGCGACGGCACCACGACGACCCGGCTGCGGGTGGAGGACGTGGAGGTGGCCGGGCCGAGCACCGAGATCGTGCTGGTCGACCCCGACTGCCCGCTCGAGGTCCGCATGTGCTTCCGGGCCGAGGCCCACGGCGTGCTGCGCCAGTGGGTGACGGTCACCAACGACCAGCCCGGGCCGGTCACCCTCTTCGAGGTCGCCGCCGCCTCGCCACTGCTGGCCACCCGCTCGCCCCACCTGACGCACTTCGGTGGAGGCGACTGGGCGGCCGAGTGGACCACGACCACCGAGGCGCTGAGGCCGGGCACCAAGCTCGTCGACTCGCGGGGTGGCGTCCGGTCGCACCTGCAGTCGTGCCCCTTCTTCTTCCTCGCTCCGGACGGCGCGCCCGAGAGACGCGCGGGACGGTCGTCGCCGGCGCGCTGGCCTGGGGCGGCGACACCCGCTTCGCCTTCGAACGCACCGTGGCGCCCACCGTGCGGGCCTGGTGCGGGCACAACCCCATGGCGGCCGAGTACGTGCTCGACCCCGGGGCGACGTTCACCACGCCCGAGCAGATCTGGGCCTGGTCGACCGAGGGGGTGGGTCCCCTGAGCCGGCGGCTGCACCGGTGGGTGCGCGCGGAGGCGGTGCGCGACGGTGACGCGCTCCGACCGATCGTGGTCAACAACTGGGAGGCCACCTTCTTCTCCTTCGACACCGGGCGGTTGTTGGGCCTCATCGACGAGACGGCCGAGCTCGGTGCCGAGCTCTTCCTGCTCGACGACGGCTGGTTCGGCACGTCGCATCCCCGCAACGACGACACGGCCGGCCTGGGTGACTGGGAGGTGAACGACGCGAAGTTGACCGGGGGCCTCGGTCCCGTCATCGCGCGGGCGGAGGAGCGGGGGGTCCGATTCGGGTTGTGGGTGGAGCCCGAGATGGTGAACCCCCGGTCGACGCTGTTCGCCGCGCATCCCGACTGGGTCGTCGGCCAACCGACGCGGCGCCCGCGGGAGTTCCGCCAGCAGCTCGTGCTCGACACCCTGCAGCCGGCCGTCGCCGCCTTCGTCCTCGACGTGGTCGACCGCACCCTGGCCGAGAACCCGGGGATCAGCTACCTCAAGTGGGACGCCAACCGCCCCCTGACCGACCCGGGGTCACCCGCCCTGGCCCGTGACCGGCAGGCCAATTACTGGGTCGACCACGTCCGGGCCACCTGGGACCTCATGGCGGCCGTGGCCGAGCGCCACCCCGAACAGATGCTCATGCTGTGCGCCTCGGGCGGCGGGCGCGTCGACCTCGGGTCGCTGCGCTGGTTCCACGAGGTCTGGCTGTCGGACAACACCGACCCCGTGGACCGGGTGCGGATGCAGTGGGCCGCCTCGCACTTCCTCCCCGCCAGCGTCGTGGCCGCCCACGTCACCCGGGCGTCGGACCGGCCCATCGCCTTCGGGTGTGCCGTGGCCATGAGCGCGCGGTTCGGGTTCGACGTCGACCTCAAGGGGCTCACCGACGAGGAGCTCGCCGTGTGCCGGCGGGCCGTCGCGTTGTACCGCGAGGTGCGCCCGCTCGTGCAACAGGGCGATCTGTGGCGGCTGCTCCCCCCGGAGGAGCGCGCCGCCCTGTCCTATGTGTCCCCCGATGGCGACGCAGCCGTCGTGTTCGGCTACCAGCTGGCGGACAGTGCGGCCGACGCCGATGCAAGCGCACTGCGCCCCGGTGGTCTGCGGGCGCAGCGGGCGTACGAGGTCACGACGGTCGACCTCGCAGCGGGTGACGCGGTGGTCGCGGCCGAGCGTCGGCGCGGCGCCGACCTGATGGACCAGGGCCTCGCGTGGCCGCTCACGGCGATGTGCACGGCGCGGATCTGGCTGCTCGGCGCCACCTAACTCCCGCGCCGTAAACCGGCGAAAGAGCGCGGCGCTCGGGCCGCTGGGGTGGCTGGCAGAAGGTTCGAGATCACCAGAGGACCCGACGGCGCCTGAGGCGTCGGCGGGCGCGTCTTCGGGAGCAGGAATTGGTCCTGGAGGTTCCCGATGCCCATATACACCCATCCCGACGGCGGGCGGCTCAGGGTCAGTTCACCGAAGCCGAAGCTGCGTTTCGGGCTGCGTCAGGGGTACTGTCCCACCACGAGGAGAGGAAGGTCAGATGGCCACCGACATGGACGCTTGGGCCCAGGCTGGTCTGATCTACGAACTGTCGGAGGGTGTGGCGTGGCTGCGCCTGAACCGGCCGCAACGCCGAAATGCCATGGATCACTATCCGGGCGGTCGGGGTCCTCACGGAATGGGTTTACGCGACGCGCTCTTGGACGCCATCCTCGCCGCCACCGAGGACAAAGCGGTAAAGGTCGCGGTGGTCACGGGTAATGGTTCGGTGTTCTCAGCTGGCGCAGACCTCAGGGCTGAGGCGCTGGAGATCGCACCGGAGCGCAGGCGACCTCCGACGGTGGCCCGCGACGATGGGCTTCTGTACGGGTGGTATCGCCTGCTCGAGTCGATCTGGCGCAGTGAAACGCCGTTCATCGCCGCCGTCAACGGGCCGGCCATCGGGGCGGGATGCCAGCTCGCGTTGGCGTGCGATCTGATCTACGCGTCCGAGACGGCAACCTTCTGGGAGATCTTCGCCCGTATCGGCCTCCCGCTCGAGGGCGGGGCGGCATGGCTGCTGACAAGGTCGCTCAGTCTTCCGCTGGCCAAGGAAATGGCCTTGCTGAGTGAGCCTTTGAGCGCCAAGCAGGCATTCGAGTGGCGGCTGATCAATGGTTGCGTACCTGCCGAGCAGCTCGAGACGGTGGCGGCCGGTGTGGCACGGAAGCTGGCGACGCTGGAGCCACCTTCGATGGGTCCGGCTGCATCTGGAGAACCTCGTGACGTGAGCGCCCGCCTGGGGCACATCAAGGGCCAGCTGAACGCTGCGTGGGAACAATCGATGTGGCAGACGTTTCGGGAAGAATCGACCCTGCTCAACATGCCGGCCGGCGACCACGAGGCGAAGCAAAGCTAGTCGCTGCCCCGCTCTCGGAACTGGTTCTGTAGGTCCCTCCGATCGGGCGACTCGGCTGCGAATCACTCGTGGAGCGCCCAAGGCAATCCATCATTGGCCTCGGCCCATGCGTCAACGGGTTGCGCTGTGAACCTCAGGGTTGTGAACCACCGTGCGCCGGAGGGTCCGCGGTGCCGCGGTGCTGCCGATCACAGTTCCCTCACACCTCCGTTGCGGTGCGCTGACATTTCGGGCCGACACTGAGAGCCAAGGGATGGTGAGGAGGATGGTGATGGAGCAGCTCAGGAAGTCGATGCGGGAGCGCTGGTCCGCGCTGGGGCTGGCAGCCAGGTTGTGGTGGGCCGGACTGGCCACCGTCGGCGTCGCCGCCGTGCTCGTGCTGGCCGCCACCACCGTCTCGGACGCGTCATCACACCCGGCCTCGACCGGCGCTGCGGCCGCGAAGACCGCTGGCTCGGGAGCAGGGACGACCTCGGGCTCCGGCACGGGCGGCGGCGCGGGATCGATGGCCGGCATGGCGATGGGAGGCTCCAGCACGACTTCAGGATCGGTCTCGGGGTCCTCGTCATCTTCGACGTCAAGCGGCACCGCGGGGACGACCTCGACCGTGTGCTCCAACGTGAAGGGCGCGACCACCATGCCCAACGGCATGGTGATGGCGCCGGTGCCTTCGGGGTCCCCCACCGCGGCCCAACAGGCGGCAGCCAACCAACTGGTGGCCGAGACGCAGGCCACACTGACCAAGTACACCTCCCTCTCGACCGCGACGGCGGCCGGCTACACCCCGGCCACGAACCCGAACGGGTACCTGGTCCACTACGCCAACTGGCAGATCGCCAAGACGGACGGCTTCGACCCGTCCAACCCCGCCTTCTTGATGTACGCCAACACGGTCGACGGGCCGAAGCTCATGGGCGCCATGTACCTCGGGCCTGCGCCCTGCACGCCCGGACCGGACATCGGCGGGCCGCTGACCCAGTGGCACGCCCACGACGACCTCTGCCTGGCGGGCGGACGGGTCGTGGGGACGACCGCGGCCACGGGCACGTGTGCCACCGGGGTGCACAACACGAACACCTACTTCATGCTCCACGTCTGGACCGAGCCCTCGCTGGCCGCGACCCACCAGTTCCAGCCCGACCTGACCAAGGCCGAGCTGGCGCCGATCATCGAGGGCCGGGCGTGAGCACCGGCCAGGTGCCGGGGGTGCGCCGGGTCAGCGCCCGGAGCATCCAGATCGGCCTCGGGATCATGTGGCTGCTCGACGGTCTGCTGCAGCTCCAGCCGCACATGTTCGGGCCCGACTTCGCCCACAACGTGATCCTCCCCTCGGCCCAGGGCCAGCCGGGCTTCCTCTCCGGCCTCATCACCCACATGGCACACCTGATCGCCGCGCAGCCCGCGCTCACCAACAGCGTGTTCGCCGGCATGCAGATCGTCATCGGCTTCGGCCTGTTCGTGCGCGAGACCGTCAAGCCCGCACTCGTGCTGTCCTTCGTCTGGGCGCTCGGCGTGTGGGCGCTCGGCGAGGGCTTCGGCATGCTCTTCACCGGCATGGCGTCACCGCTCACGGGTGCGCCCGGCGGCGCGCTCCTCTACGCCGCCATCGGAGTGCTGGTGTGGCCGCGGGCCGCCGGTCCGGTGACCGAAGGTCCGGCCGCCGCCGAGGGGCCGCTGGGCGAACGGGGCGCCAAGACCGTCTGGGCCGTCGTGTGGAGCGGCATGGGGATCCTGTGGCTCCTCCCCGCCGACCGGGCCGGCGGAAGCATCTCGAGCGCCATCAGCGGCGCCGTCAGCGGGGAGCCCAGCTGGCTGGCCCACGTGCAACTGTCGGTGGCGCACGCCTTCGGCAACGGCGGCGGCTCGGTGGCCGTCGCCTGCGCGGTGCTGTCCTTCCTCATCGGGCTCGGACCGCTCCTCAGTCGGCACACGACCGTCTTCCTGGTGGCAGGCGCCGCGCTCGCCCTCGACTACTGGATGTTCGGCGAGGCCTTCGGGCAGCCCTTCACCGGCATCGCCACCGACCCCAACACCGGGCCCCTGCTCGTCCTGCTGGCACTGGCCCTCTACCCCAACCGGGTACCGGCGCGCTCGGCCGCCGCTTCCGGTGGGCCGGGGGCCGACGCGGCGCCGGTGCCGGCGCCCGCATTCTCACTTTCGGGTTAGAAACCCCCAGAAAGACCGCCCACCTGGGGCTACGACGGCACCCAGTGGGTGGCGGACGAGCCCAGCCAGTCGAGGACCTGGCGGCGCGTCGTCGGGCCGTGCGGCTGCCAGGCCGAGGGCAGCGCGCCCTCCTCGCGCAGGAAGGCCGTCTCCGAGATGTTGGCGGTGAGCGGATCTTGCGTCAGCCCGCACCGCGTGGCGGTGGGGTCCACGCCGAAGAGCGTCGCCGCGTTCAGGCCGAACAGTCCGGCCTTCACGGCGGGGGTGAGCGCCGGGTACTGGTAGGTCTCCTGGAACTGCGGCGTGATCTCGAAGGTGCGCATGGCCATGATCTGGGGTTCGGGGCTGCCGTACCAGATGGCGTCGGTGCCCCACATCACCCGTTGCGCGCCCACCCGGCTGAGCAACTTGCCGAGGGCGTGGGCCGCCTGGTCGGGGGTGGTGAGCAGCTGGCGCCACATCGTCGCCGTGTCGACCCAGACGTTGTCGTTCGGCGGCACGCCGTGGCGGTCGAGAGCGGCGAGCAGCGTGTCGATCCCGATGGTGGCGTTCGGGTCGTAGGGGCCCTCGATCTGCGAGGGGTCCCAGGCGGCGTGGTACACGACGAACTGCATGTCGGGGAACTGGCGCGACACCGCCACGATGTCGTCGGGGTGGTTGAAGGCCGGGTCGAAGTTCACCAGCGGCAGCCCCTTGTGGGCCACGAAGACCTTGACCCCGAGGTCGTGCGCGTGCTGCACGGTGGGGAGGCCGATGGTCGGGTCCTCGAGTGAATAGCCCTGGCCGCTCGGGCTCCAGGCCGTGTACACCTTGAAGGCGGCGGGTGG
Organism: uncultured Acidimicrobiaceae bacterium; assembly: GCA_963826835.1. GTDB lineage: Bacteria > Actinomycetota > Acidimicrobiia > Acidimicrobiales > RAAP-2 > Bog-473. The sequence goes on along the minus strand of CAWGYK010000003.1, from coordinate 6,201 downwards.
CCCGGCGGACACCGCGCTCGACATCTCCTCGAGGGTGGCGGCCACCGCGCCCACGTTGGGGGCGATGATGTTCTCCACCAGGACCCGGCTGGCGCCCCCGCCGGTGAGGCCGGCGGTGATCTCCTTGGTGCTCAGCGCGTCCGGGAACGGGATCGGCGCGTTGGACGGGCCCGAATTGGGGACGTCGGTCAGGATCGCCATGGTCGTGTCGCTGGCCAGGAAGAGGTCGTGCAGGTAGGTCGCCCGGTCCACGCAGTCCAGCTGGTCGGTGTCGGTGCAGCCGGCGGGGAGCATGGACAGCACCAGCGACACCGTCTCAGGGGCGTTCTGCGCCCACGGCCCGCTCGGGATCACGTGATGGGTGTGGACGTCGAAGATGAACTCCGTACCGGTCAGCGCGTCCTGGCAGGCGGCGGTGTCCTCGGGCGGGGGGACCCTGAAGCCTCCGCCCTTGCCCTGCGTGGTGGAGGCGGCCTGCGGGTGCGACGCCGGGGAGGCGCAGCCGGCGAACTCGAACACGGCGAGGGTCGCCGCCACGGCCCCGGCGCCCTGCAGGAAGCGGCGCCGGTCCACCCCGGTCCGGCGCGCCGACTCGTCGATGGACGCGCGGATGAGCTCGTTGACCCTGCGGTCCCGTGTCCCCTCGGCGGCGGGGACGAACTCACCGTTGGAGACGGGCCCGGCGTGGAGCGGCAGCCGGTCGTCCGGCTGCTCGCGGAGCCGGCGGGAGAAGGGGCCGATGCCAGCCATGGGCGGAGGATACGCCCGCCACCGCTGTTCTCGAGGGTCGGGCGCAGGGAGGCCTTGTCCCCGCGGCCCTGAAGCGGCTGATCTCGGCTCAGCCCGTGGTGGACGTGGTCGTGGTCGCCGTGGCCACCTTGGCGTTCCCAAGTGCGGTGACGGCGGCGCTCGAAATGAGGAAGCCGTCCCCGTTGGCCAGCGCGCACTTGATGCCCGCCGTCGACGACGAGCAGGTGAATGGCGCCAGGGTGATGGACATGCCGTAGCCGAGCGTCGGCGTGTTCTCGCCCGCGTTGGAGAGGCACGTGACCCCGGTGCACTCGGTCAGAGTGCCGTCCGCGCCCAGCGTCACCGACTTCGGGGGCGAAAGGGTGAGGCACAGCGTGGACGTGATGGCGCTCGGGCCGAAGTTGGAGTCGATCTCGCAGCTGATGTTCTTCGAGGGCGAGAGGAACTCGGTGCCGGTCGACGTCTGGGGGACCAGGGTCCCCGAGGTCTGCGTGGTACTCGACGTCGTCGAACCCGATGTCGTCGAGGTGGCGGCGGAGGTGGTGGTCGTGGATGAGCTCGACGGGGACGGGCTGCTCGAACAGGCGGCCAGCGCGGTGGCGCAGGCCGCGAGGATCAGCAGCAGCACCGACCACTTCCGCAGCGCAATGGGCATGTCCCGAGCTTATGGCGGGGTATCCGTCACGTCGGGTCTCTTCGTTGACCGGGCAGGCATCCGCGGCCCGGAGCGGGGCGCGGCGTACCGTGCGCGAAGGCGCCCGCGGGGGCGCGAGAAGGGGGGTCGTCATGACCGAGGTTCCGAGCCACCTGGCGGGAAGCCAGTTGGTGGGAAGCCAGTTCGCGGGCCTCGCCGGGGGGATCGTCGCCGCCATCGCCATCTTCATCGCGCTGTTCTCCCTCGTCGTGTTGGTCCCGGTCATCCTCATCGTGGCCAACCGGGCGGAACCGGACGAGCGGGGGCAGCGGTCACACAGCGTCTACCTCTTCGGAGTGAGCTTCGTGACCCTGCAGCTGACCTTCGCCGGCTCGGTGCTCGTCGTCACGTCGATCTTCTCGGTGATCGCGCCGCACGTCGCTCCCCTGACGAACTCCATCGCCCGCTCGGTCGTCATCGGCGGCCTCCTGGTCGTCCTCTTCGGCGCCACCCTGCTGCTGCACCTGGGCCGAGGCATCGAGACCGCCCGGGGCGACGGTGCGCTGACGGGACCCAATCTGCGCGTCATGCAGTCCTACGCCGGCGTGGTCGGCTTCATCTACCTGCTGCAGCTCATCACGTCGCTGGCCGTCTCCATCTACCTGGTCTTCGCCCTGATCGCACCCGGCGTGTTCGGCAGCTTCGGCTCCAGCCGCAGCGGCACCCTGGCCATGCTGCTCGACCTCGTCTACGTCATGTTGGCGTCGGCCTACATCCTGATAGCCCACGCTTCGCTCGGTCCGTCCGCCCTCCCGGGGCGACGCCCGCCGGCCGAGGTTCCCACGGCGTCGTAGGCCCTCGGGCCGGGGCGGCTACCACACCCCTGCGCCGTACAGGCCAGCACCCTTGTGGTGCATCCCCGACTGCGCCACCATCGAACCAGGTTTCACCGTGGCCGCGCCCGTGGCCGGGCTGCCGGGGGGAGCAGAGGAGCAGGGGCAATGGAGACAAGGGCGAAGGGCCGGTCTCGGGCACCGCGATGACGGCGGCGTGGTACTGGTGGCGCGCCACGAACCGGCGGACCTGGAAGTCGACCCTGCTGCTGATCGTCCTCAGCGGCATGACCGGCGCCGTCGCGCTGGCGGCCGTCGCCGGCGCCCAGCGCACCGAGTCCGCCTACGCCCGTTACCTGGGGGCGACCAACGCCAGCGACGTCACGGTCAACATCCCGACCGCCACCACCACGCCAATTGCGCTCGTGGCGCACATGCCGGGCGTGACGAGGGCCTCCGCCTGGCTGGGCCTCGACGCCAACCCGATCGTCGACGGCCACGTCGACGACGCCTTCCCGACGGACGGCATGGCCGGCAGCCAGCATGGTGAGTTCTTCACGCAGGACCGCGTCACCGTCTTGCGGGGCCGGCTCCCGCCGCTCACTTCGACCCACGACATCATCCTCACCCCCGGTATCGCCCGGCTGTTCGGGGTCGGCGTCGGCGGCCAGGTGTCGTACCAGTTCGAGAACCCGCTCGAGAGCGACGTCGTCGTCCCGCTGGCCGTCGGTACCTTCCGCGTCGCCGCCATCGCCGAGGAGCCACCCGTCCTGGTGGACCAGTTCGACAACACGCAGGGGGCGTTGCTCCCGCCGGCGGCGACGGCGCGGTATCTGAAGGAAGTGGAGTTCTCCTGGGTCGGCCTCCGACTGGCACGGGGGAGCGCAGGCATTCCCGCGCTATTGCCAGCCCTGCGGCGGATCGGGACCGAAGTCGGCGCGGGCGACTCACTCTCCTTCCGCGAGCTCGACACGGTGCATCAGCAGGTGCAGGAGGCCATCCGTCCACAGGCGGTCGCCCTGGCCATCTTCGGCGGTTTCGCCGCTCTCGCCCTCCTGCTGCTGGCCGGACAAGGGCTGGCCCAGCTGTTCGACCGGGCCGCACCCGACTTCGTCGTGCTGCGTGCCCTCGGGAGCACCCGCCGCGGGCAGGTCGGCGCGCTCGTCCTCAAGGGGGCCGTCGTCATCGTCGGTGGCATGGCCCTCGCCGTGACCGGCGCCTACTTCCTCTCCCCCCTGGCCCCGGTGGGACCGGTGCGCCAGTTCGACCCCGTCCGGGGCCTCCAATTCGACAGCCGTACACTGCTGCTCGGCGGTCTCCTCCTCCTCGCCGCCCTCTTCGCAGTCACGCTCTTCCTGGCCTGGCGCTGCCACGGAGCCCGTCGGGGAGACCCGCCTGCGACGGGAGTCCGCCTTCTCCCGGATCGTTGCCGCCGCCAGGCTGCCCGTGACGCCGACGCTCGGCATCCGCTACGGCCTCGAAGCGCCACCGGGCGAGCGGCGCGGCCCCGTGCGCGTCGGCGTGCTGGCGTCGGTGGCGGCCATCACCGCGCTGGTCACCGCAGTCATCTTCGCCGCCAGCCTCAACGGGCTCGTGACCCACCCCGCCCGCTACGGCTGGAATTGGGACGTCCTCATCCAGGCGGAGGGCGGCTACGGGAACTTCCAGGGCTACAACCTGAGCAAGCTCGTGGACGAGCAGCATGGCGTGACCGCCTGGTCCACCTTCTCGTTCCCCCAACTGCCCATTGACGGCCAGGCCGAACCACTGCTCGGCCTGGCCACCCGGCGGGGCGCCGTCTCGCCGCCGACCGTCAGCGGGCACCCGCTCGAGGGGCCCGACCAGATTGAGCTCGGCAGCACGACCCTGGCCCAGCTCGGCAAGCACGTCGGCGACACCGTCCTCGTCGGCAACGGGAAGTCCGCCCGGCGGCTCCGGGTCGTGGGAGTGGTCACGCTCCCGTCCATTGGACTGCAATTGGCCGACGACGTCTCGCTCGGTCGCGGCGGCATGGTGCCCGAGTCGACCCTGCTCGCCATTGAGGATCTCGGGCCGAACAGCTCCTTCGCCGCTTTCGCCTCGGTGCCCTCGACCATCGCACTCGACGTGGACACGCCGGCCGACGCCGACGCCGTGGCACGGCGCATCGCAGCGGCCAACCCGGACGGGACTCCCGGCGGGACGTACCGGGTACCGCGCGTCCTCGGCGCGGCCGTGGTCAACGCGGGCCAAATGGGCGGGCAGCCGATCACACTGGCCGTGGTGCTCGCCGCCGTGACGTTGGCGTCGCTCTCAGCCATCGTGGTCGCCGGTGTCCGGCGGCGGCGCCGGGAGCTGGCGGTTCTGCGGACACTGGGCCTCTCCCGGGGCCAGGTGCGCGCCGTCATCGGTTGGCACGCGCTCACCGTCCTGGTGGTCGCGGTCGCCATCGGCCTGCCGCTCGGCATCCTGGCCGGCCGCTGGCTCTGGTCCAGCTTCGCCACGTCCATCGGCGTCCTCCCCATCACCGCCATCCCGCTGCAAGCGCTCCTGCCGGGCCTGGCCGCCATCGTCATCGTGGGCACCGTGTTCACGGCATTGCCCGCGGTCGTGCTGGCGCGGGAGCAGCCGGCCACGGCGCTGCGCGCCAGTTGAGCCTGGCCAGAGTACGGGCCTTCTCGGGTAGGCCTCAGGAGCGGGTGGGGCGCGTCCCGATGACCGAGGCGCGCTCCATGGAGCGGCGCTGGGGCCAGTAGTCGCTCGACGCGTAGTGCTGCACGGCCCGGTTGTCCCAGAAGGCGACGGCGTCTTGGGTCCAGGTGAAGCGGCACTGGTGTTCAGGGGCGTCGGCCTGGCGGCACAGCCGGTCGAGCAGCGCCCGGCTGGCGTCGGGGTCCATCCCCTCCAGGTGGCTCGACGAAGGGGCGGTTGACGTAGAGGTGCCGCTTTCCCGTGGCGGGGTGGGTGCACACCACGGGGTGGCGCACCGGCGGGTACTGCTCCTGCGCGGCGCGGCGGTCCGACTCGGACATGGTGTGGCCGAAGGTCTCGGTGAAGTCGTGCACGGCTTGGAGCTCGTCGATCTCGGCCTTCGTCGCCTCGTCCAGCCCGTCGTAGGCGGCGTACATGTCGGAGAACAGCGTGTCGCCTCCGCCGGCGGGCACCGACAGCGTGTGGAGGATCGCCCCCATGGACGGGCACTCGCGCCAGGTCACGTCGTGGTGCCACGCGTTCTCGTAGCCGCTGACCTCTGCCGTCTTCTCGAAGCGGACCAGCTCGGGCTCACCGGTGTTCGACGGCAGGAACGGGTGGACCTCCAGCTCGCCGAAGCGGCGGGCGAACGCCACGTGCTGGTGCGGGTCCAGGGGCTGGTCCCGGAAGAAGATGACCTTGTAGTCGTGCAGCGCCTGGCGCAGTTCGCCCACCACGTCGTCGGGCAGCGCGGCGGTGAGGTCGACCCCGCTGATCTCCGCGCCCACCGTCGCGCCCAGCGACCGGGCATCGAAGTGGCGCCAGCGCAGCGCGGCCAGGCGTTCCCGCTCCGCCGCCACGTGGGTGAACGGCCCCACGGCGACGGTGTAGCCGGGGAGGCGGAAGGCGCCGGGCTGCTGCTTCGCCGTCGTCGTCATGCAGGTACTGTACCGAACTGCCGTTTTTGGCGGCGCCGCGGCCCGATCCGGCCGGCGGGCCTTCTTATACTGACCGCGTGACACCGGCGCCGGCCGCCGCCACGAGCGGCCACCTCTGTCCATGAACGCGGATGGGGCGATGCAGAGCGCGGTCCGCCGCGCCGTGGTGGACGTCACGGGCCCCGACGAGCGCCTGCGCGTGACCCACACCCTCGCCACCACGGGCTGGGGCGGCGTGCTCTACGTGGACATCTACGCGCGGTCGCGCCACGGGTCGCTCGAGGACCTCGACCCCGAGCTGCGCCAGATCGTCTCGGTCGTGACCGACCGGCCGCCCGAGCGCATCGCCATCAGGTGGCGCATCAGCCACTGACCG
>CAWGYK010000002.1:0-182433 GCA_963826835.1 uncultured Acidimicrobiaceae bacterium | reverse complement strand
ATTAGCAGTGAGTCCGATTCGGCCGCTCTCGCACCTCTCCAGCAGGAGTTTCGCCATTCGACCAGGACGGTTGTCCATAATCCGGCCACAGTCGCCGGCTGGCTCCGTTCAGGAAGCCTACGTGAACGTTCGCCGGGGGTCTGGCGAGTGACGGTGTCGCTCGGACGGGACCCACGACGCGTCGGTCATGCTCCGCCGTGACGACCGTGCGACCAGGGCCACCGTGATTCGCCAAGCGGGCTTCGACCTGCCTCCCTCGCTCGACCACATCGAGGGCGACCTGGGGCGAGTCGGAGATGGACAGCGGAGCCCAAGACTCGGGCCCCGGGGAGGGGATTGAGGGCCGGCCCTGTCGTCTGCTGGAGCGACCGAGGGCGAAGCCGACCTGGAATCGACTAACTGGACGAGCCGAACTCGATGGGCACGCTGATCGCCTGGCCCTTCACCCAGTGGCTGGAACCCGGGGAAAGGAGCCAGTCGGCGAACGCCGTGTCGTTGACGGTCAGAGCGTCGACCCTGTTCGCCGGGCCGAAGGCCAGGGTGCTCGTTCCCCTGGGCAACGCTGGCATCAGTTCCCAGGAGGCTGCAGGGCTCGCGACAACTGCCCCCTCCTCCGACCCCCCAGATTCAGCGAGCAGGACGAACATCCCAAGGCCGCCGGCAGGTCCGATGGACAACACACGCTGTGACGAGCTGAGTAGCAAGGCTCCAGAAACGCTCCACTGACCCCCGCTTCCGGCCCAGGCGGCGACCAGGCTCGTGTCCTCGTGGGCGATGGTCACAGCGAGAATCGCCGAGATTCCCTCGCTCGTCTGTTTCAGGCTGATCACGTCGACGCTGCCGAGGTCGAGCTGTCGTGGAAGGGTGGGCCCTACGAGGCGCCATCCATCTCCGCTTCGGGAAAAAATGCCGACCGTGCCTGCGTACCGGCATCCACCACCGATCAACACTTGGGTCCCCTCGTACCCAACGGCGGTAATGGAGTGGAGGCCGCAGTGACGACCGGCCGGCGAGGAGGCCAAAGCCGGCTCGCTCGTCAACGTCCGCCAGCTCGAAAGGCCCCGCGCGCTCGAGACCGCACGGACACTGTCGCCGTCGTTCAGGAGGGCCGCCGAGCTTCCGCTGAGGGCGTCGGTGGCAAGGTCACTGTTGTCGGCGGCCAGGCCAGCAGGAAGCACCCCAGTTGTCCACGATGACTGGGTCGGTGAGGCGGTGAGAAGCGTCGAGAACGTCAAGCGGTTGGCGGGCCGGACGCCGACCTCCACCGACTGACCATCGGGCGTGGCAATGATCAGGCCTCCGTTGGTGGCCACGGCGAGTGTCGAGGTGGCATTGGACCAACTCGATGTACCGCTGGCCCGATAGAAGAGCTGCCAGAACGTGTTGAGCGGCTGGTCCAGGTGACCCATGGGAACGGTCGCCCAGGTTCCTGTGGAAGTCTGAACCGAAGTGGCGAGGGCCGAGGGTGATTCTGAAACGATCTGGGGCGGTGCGGCTCCAGCGGGCTCGTCGAGCGGCATGGCGGCCAAGGTCATCAAGGTCAACGCCGAGACAACACCTCGCTGCCACCATGAGCACCGCGAGAACGATCGGCTCTTAGTCGCATCGTTCACGAGGATGTGCGGACGGTGTCGATCTCGTCCACGATCGTTGCGGTCAGGGAGGACTCGGTCGTCGCCGTGCCCGGTCCCGGGTCCGTGTTGAGAATCACCCTTGTGTGCCCGGTGGCGTCGATCACGTAGGCGACGTCACTGTGCGCGATCATCGCCCCTGCCGGCGAGTATTCGTCCAGCACCCCGAAAGAAGCCCAGACACGCTTCAATTGTGCCGTCGGCCCGGTCAGGTAGAGCCAGTTCCCCAGGTGATTCAGAGACTCCTGACGATCGAATGCGACCAGGTACTGAGGAGCCGTGTACAGGGGATTGAGATTTACCGCGACGAATTCGACTTGGCTCTGTGCCCCTCCGAGGAGGCCGTCTGCGCGGCGGAGCTCTTGGGCGATGATCGGACAGTCCGAGACACAGACCGGGTCGAGGAATGCGAGAACGACGGTTTTCCCGTGAAGGTCGTGCAAAGACACAGCGCCGCCGCGCTGGTCGACTAGCTGGAACGGCGGTGTCGGCCTATCGGTGATATTCGGAGAACCGTCGACCGCTTGGGCGACGATGGGATCAGCATTGGGGTTGGTGGACGCCGACGCCATGGGAACGGCACCAACGAGGACGATTGCAATGGCGCCGAGTGCGGCGAGCGCTCGGAAGGAGTAGCCCGGACTTGTCATGACACGCTCGGCCCACGAGGGTCTTGGTCCAGCGGCTTCCTCCGCGCCAATCGGAAGGTCGGCGTGAGGCACTCTCGTCATGGCCAGATAGCCGCCCACGAAGATGAGCGTCATGGGAATCATGCTGTTGGGATCGGTGCCCACGCCGCCAAGGAACCCGAGGTCCTCGATGAGCACCCAGTCGGCGAGGCAGAGCACGATCCCGGCGACCACTCCGACCAGAGCGAACCGGGCCCGGCCGGACACGAACAGCAACCCGATGGTCCCGAGGCTTACGACCAGGAACAGGTTGACTGCCCAGCCGTGTGCCGAATCGAAGGCGGCGAAACTGCCCACCCAGGACGAGAGGAACCCGGGCTGGGGCGTTTGGGCCATCTGGCTCACCATCCCGGTGAGCGTCCCGGGTGTGGTGCTGTGCGCGATATGGCCCTGCCAGAAGCCTCGCCCAGGCCACGCTTGTAGGACCGCCATGCCGATAAAGAAGAGTCCGATGACGGCGAGGACGACACGCCCCAGTCGCGGCGTTCTCCACGATCGCTCGGGGAGCGCGACGAGCAGACCGGCGAACGAGTAGAAGAGGACTGCGCCAGGAGCGCCGAACGCCCAGGTGAGTCCGGGGGCGAAGATCCCGCCAAAGCTCTCGCCGAAGATCCAGACGACGACGCCCCAGCCTGCACTGACCAAGCCGGCCGCTCGTGACCAGTTCCCGCGTGGTCCGGCCAGCAGCCAGACTCCGATACCGACTTGAATCCATACCGCCGAGGCTGGCGCCGCGATCGGATGGTTGCTCCAAATCGTCCCACCGACGTTGACGATGTGTTGCACCCAAGTCGGCGAGCTCGCTGCGGTCGGTTCGATCACCTGAGTTGTCATGCCGAGCGGCATCGACGACTGGCCTTGGAGGACACCGTCGAAAATCCAGATCAGTCCGAAACCAATCCGGATTGTCCGGCGACCGATGGGCTCAGGGTAAGGCCACGGCGACCGTGGCGGCCGGGCAGATGTCCCTCCGATCGCTATGGCTCTTCGGTACTGCACCGTTCGAAGCACGTTCCACACCACCGCGAGGAGGGCGAGGATGAGGATCACCAAGATCCCCTGGTGTAGAAGGGTCGAGTTGAACGTCGAGACGACGGTCGGGTCGTTCGTGTTGAGACCGGTATTCATCCCCGGCATGGCGGCTATGTCTCCTGTTGCGACGGACTCTTCGACCTGGGGGCCCGCTCAGGTAGCGCCCAAGTGGCGCTGGCCCGGTACACGCAACATCTCTGATCCGAACCCATGCGTGACGGCGATGAGGTATCAGCCATTTAAGACGCCATGACCGAGGCCTCGACGATCTGGATATCGGGTGGCTGAATCGTCAACGGACCACCGGCGACTGGTACCTGCCAGACCATGGTCATGTACGGAGTTGACTGTTGGACGCTCCCCGCCGGACACGGTGATACCCCGGTGATCTGGAGCGGGTCCGCCGGGGATTCTGAGCTTGGGCCGCACACGTCTGTCCGTTGGTGCCATTGCACCAGCGGGCCGTAGGGCATCGGAGGTGTCGTCACGGTTGATGGCAAGAGGTACATCGCTGCGGCGAGCACTTCTTGGCCCGAAGGTGTCTGGGCGAAGACGAGGCCGTCCACACTTTGGGGATTGAGCGTTGCCTTGGCTGCTGCGTTGGCGGCCACGATGGTCGGATTCACGTAGTAGACGACGGGGTAGGTCGTGGGCGAAACGGGCACGTATCCGGCCGCGACGGCGACCAGCGGGGAGGTGAAGCGCGCGACGGCCTCGCTCGTCGTTTGGACGTACTGGATGGCGTTGATCTCTTGGGAAAAGGTGGGCTCGGACGCACATCCATTGGTGGACATATGGATGTCGGTGGGCCCGTTGGCTCCCTGAGCCAACAGATCCTGGGCCTCCGCCGTCGGGAGGGCAGGACCGGTGTAGTGCCAGTTGGCCTTGGTGGTATTGAGACCAGCAGCCGCGCTGGCGTCGGCGCCGTTCATGTTCATGCCGGTGCCCGGTCCCGCCATGATCATGTTGGGCGTGTTGTTGATGTCCAGTCCGGCCCTGGGAGCGCCGTTGTTTCCACTGGTGCACGAGGCCGTTGTGGCGGTCTGCCCGCTCGAACCGGCCATGGACGCCCCGGACATGCCGGTCATGCCGGCCATGGCGGTGCTCGTCGACTCCTGGGCCGCCACCGGGTAGGCGGCGCTCAGAAACAGCCCGGCCAGCAGTGCCGCCAGGCTCCCCACCACGAGCACGGGATATCGAAAGAGCGCGGTCGAGAACGGAGAGACCCATGTCGCCGGATCGGGCATGACGGCCGGCACCATGGCCAGCGCCAGGAGCACGACGAGGGGCCCAGAGTTTGGGTCGGTCCCCGAGCCGGTGAAGATGCCGCCGAGACCCTGGCCGCTAACCCAGAAGAAGGTGGCCAGCAGGCCACCGGCGGCGAGGTACGGGGTGGGGCGACGGAGCACGAGCGGCCCGAACCCCACAACCAGTGAGCCGATTGCCAGCAACCACGTGGTCCACTCGCCGCCGCTGCCGAACTGGTTGCCAAAGCTGCTGAGAAAGTGCGAGTAGGCACTCGGCTCTCCCGCTGACATGCCCGTGATCGCACTCGACACCGATGTCGGAGTTCGGTTGTCTGGGAGCAGGAAAAGGATCGCCGCCAGTGACCAGTAGCCGGCCCACACCAGAAGAGGAGTCATCGCTCCGCCGATGCCCTGGCCGGCGGCCGAGGACGCCATCCCGACGCGTGGTTCTGATTCCGCGTCCTCGGTGGGAGCTGACCGCGGCCATGCCATGAGGCCGATCAATCCGTAGAGGAAGACCGAACCCGGTGCGCCGGTCAGGGCGGAGGCCGATCCGGTGAAGATCAGTCCGAGTCCTTCCCCGAAGAACCAGACCCCAAACGCCCAGAAGAACGAGACGGCGAGTGCCGGTCGTACCGTCCGACGGAACAGCAACCCCAGCCCGATCGCAACTTGAATGAGAGCAAAGAAAGTGTTCCAGATAGCGACATGTGGCCCAACGAAGTTGCCCACGTTGGTGATGATCCACCGAATGATGTCGGGCTGACCATTTGCATTGTTCAACAAGTACGTCGTGGTGAAGCTGCTCCGGAACATGAAAGGCTGGAACTGCAGGCCGGCATCCAGGAGCCAGAACAAACCCAAGATGATCTGGAGCACGCGCTGAGTTCTCACGAGGCGGAAGGACCTGCGAGGTGCTGAGATCGGAGGGTTGGCTTCCTCTTCCAGAGTCGTCATCACGTAACCTCCGATGTTCCGTTATGGGAGAAGGATTGAGCCGAGGGTTGACCCGGCGTCGTGTACTCCGTGGCGGGCGGCGTGCTGCGTGTTGTGTGCCGAATCTCACCCGGTCGCGTTTGACTCATGACGGCTGCCATCCGGCACGCACGAGCGAAATGAGATCCTGCGTTTCCTCGGGGACGGTGATCTCGGCCGGAAACTCCAGGTGGGCCGTCTTCTGCGTGTAGACAAGGACGTATCCCGCGTGCACGATCTCGTAGCTCGAGCCAGGTGAGGTCGATTTTTCGGCGAAGGAGAGTGGCATCCCGATTGCCTCTTCGGCACTCCGGATCTGGGCGATGGTGCCCGTGAGTCCAGTGAACGCGGGGCTGAAATGATCCAGCCATGTATGGATGACGTTGGGTGTGTCTCGGGCCGGGTCGGTCGTCACGAAGACCACGTGCACCTGGCGTCGGTCGTCGGCTGGCATTGCACTGATCGCCGTCGCGGCGGCATACATGTTCAGCGGGCACAGGTCAGGGCAGTGGGTGTAGCCGAAATAGACCAGCGTCACCTTGGTTCCGGTGTCCGACGCAATGTTGAAGGGTTGGTTCTCCGTGTCCGTCAGGGTGACGTTGGGCTTGGAATACGCATTTGGAAAGGTCAAGGCGCCGGGATAGTGCGAGTTCGTCTCTGGAGGACCACCGACTTGGGAGACGATCGCTCCGGTGCCGTCGGAACCCGAGCAAGCCGACAGTCCCAGGGCTCCGGCCGCGAGACCTGCCGCAACCACCAAGCTCGAGAGGCGTCGACCCGGCCAACACGATTGCCTCATGGCGTCTGAAGAAGCTGAGACGTGGCCGAGGATGAGGGTGAAGGATCGTTATCGTTGGGGCCAGCGTCTTCGGATGGAACCGCCTGACCGCTCGGCGAGATGAGAAACCAGTCTCCACCGATGCCCTCGCCCCGGACGTCTCCAGGATGGAAGTCGCCCGCGAACGTGTAGAGGGGATGGCCGCCCAAGGTGACTTGGCTCGTCCCGCCGGCGCCAGTGATCACGCCTAGTGGCGCACTGATCGATGCCGGCTTCGTGGGTGCACCCTGAGACCGCAGCGGAGGCCAGTCGACCAGACACCAGTCGGCGTTACACGCACTCGTAGTCGGTGTGTCATCGGCGTAGGTGTAGACCACCTGACCTCGGTCGTTGGCTACGACCGATCCGAAGTGCGTCCGCACCACCGTCAGCGTGGTTGCTTGGGCAGTACCGTATGTGGCGCGTGTTAGCGGATAGGAGGTGGCCGACAGCCCGCTGGGCGTCATCGCCCACCAGATGTTCCCGACACCGTTGCCTCTGACGTCCCCAGGAGCCCGGTCACCCGAGAAGAGGTAGAGGGGGCGCCCATCCAACGTCAGTTGGCGCTCACCGTCGCTGCGTACGACGGTGCCCACCCGACCGGTGATGCCCTTGCCGACGGCGACCGTCCCGGACACCGGCATCGGCACCCAGTCGTGGGCGCAGTCGCCGATGCAGCCGCTGGGAGCCTTCGTCAACAAGTCGTCCACGAAGACGTACAGAGTCCGGCCGTCCCCCGCAGCGAGGACTGGTCCTGAGGAGGTCCGTACCACCTCGATGACGGTTCGGTGAGTGGCCCGGACTGATGCGCTGGCGGCCACTGCTATCAGGATGCCGGCGGCAACAATCAGCAGTGCTCCGACAGCGACCACAGCAACACGCACGAGCCGACCTCTGCTCCCCATCATTCCTACTACAGAGCGTAGTATTACAGAATGTAGTATTGAGGTCGACCACCAAGCCGTCAAGTCAGGCCAGGTGGATCATGGTGATGAGCATGTAGCCCATCGTCAGGTTCATGACGACTTGGCAGCCCACCGCAACTCGAGGGGACGCAAGTGCCTCGTCGAACGCTCGATTCTCGACCAGAACAGGATCGAGCACGCCCAGACCCAGTGCCACGCTGGCGGCACCAACGCTCTGCTGGGTCTCGATCCGCGGAGTCTCATCGGTTTCGGCATGAGCCGGACCTGTCGTCCGACCCTGGCGGTAGCGACGGACCGCAAGGATCGCGGCGTTTCCGAAGAGGAAAATGGCCAGCCCAAGTCCCAGTGCAGGCAACTTGACCGAGCTGAATCCCGAACTGGACATTCCAACCATGCGTGCTCCGCAGATCAACGTCGCCATGCCGGACCATGTGGGCATGGCCCAGAACATGTACACCATTGCGCCGCTTGCCACCACCAGTGGAACGCCGTGCCCCACAACCCCCGCGGCGGCGACGCGACCACGGACCCCAACTGACCTTGCGGCAAACCAGATCGCGCTTGCCGTGAAGATGGCGACCCAGGCAGAGCCCGGAATCAGGGGCAGATTGCGCTCGAGCATTCCGGCCATGGACAGACCCATTGCGCCATGGGCGATCTCGACATCGCGTTCGATACGGAGGTGCCAGGCGTACCCGGCAACGAGCCGGGCCGCGCTGTAGACGACAACAGCCACCATCACGACCGCAAGGGTGCCGGCGAGCCAGGAGGGTTCGACCACTACGCCCCCACCAAGTCTTGGCTCGGCCTGCCAGCCGCGACTTCTTCTGTTGAGAAGTGACGCAAGCGGGAGCTGTTCCACACCACGCAACCAGACGAAAGTGCCATGGCAGCACCGGCAATCAAGGGATTGAGGAGTCCGAACGCTGCGAGGGGGATCGCGATCACGTTGTAGCCAAAGGCCCAGAGCAAATTGGCTCGAATGGTCAGATAGGTGCGCCGAGCAAGCTTGATCGCCGTCGGGATGGCGTTGAGGTTGTCACGCACGATGATCAGATCGGCTGATTGAAGGGCGACATCGGTACCCGACCCCACGGCGAGGCCCAGATCGGCACTCGCTAGCGCGGGTCCGTCGTTGATGCCGTCGCCCACCATCGCGACGTGATGACCTTCTTGCTGCAGACGTCTGATCGCGGCAACTTTTTCGGCCGGCAACGAGCCGGAAAGAACGTCATCGACTCCGATCGATTCTGCGACCGCATGCGCCGCAGCTTCATGGTCCCCGGTCACGAGGACGCAATGCAACCCCAGATCTTTGAGGTGGCGCACGGCGGAGACCGCCGTGGCGCGCACCCTGTCACTGACGGCGAGCGCGCCAACGATCACCCTGTCTCGACCAACGAGCACCACAGTCCGTCCCTGGCGTTCCCACTCCTCGCATCGTGATTCCAGGCACCCGGGCATCGTCGAGAGCGACGAATCCGAGAAGAGCTCGCGTCGTCCCACCATCAGTTCGTGGCCTTCGAGGAAACCGCGGGCTCCAAGACCCGCCAGTGCCTCGAATCCCGTCACCACTGACAGATCGGCCCCTTCGCTGCGCGCCCTCTTGACGATTGCTTTGGCCACCAGGTGCTCAGATGCCAGTTCCAGCGAACCCGCCCATCCCAGTAGGTCCTCCGACGAGACGCCGTCGACACTGCCGATATCTGCCACCACCGTCGCCCCTTCGGTGACGGTCCCGGTCTTGTCGAGGAGCACCGTGTCGATTTCGCGTGACTCTTCGAGAGCCTGATATCCCTTGAAGAAGATGCCCAGCCGTGCCCCTTCTCCCGAGGCCACCATGAGCGCAGTGGGGGTGGCCAGGCCGAGTGCGCACGGACACGCAATGATCAGGACGGAGAGCGCCGCGCTGAAGGCCTGTTCACTCGAACCCCCGATGAGCAACCACGCCATCAGGGTGAGGACCGCGATGCCGATCACTGCGGGCACAAACACGCCGGCAATCCGATCAGCCAGTCGTTGCACGTCCGCCTTCTGGTTCTGCGCGTCCTCGACCAGGCGAAGCATCTGAGCCAGCTGCGTGTCAGTCCCCAACTTCGTGGCCCTCACCACCAGCCGTCCTCCGACACACACGGTGCCGCCAACGACAGTGTCGCCGACTGTCACGTCCGCTGGGACAGACTCACCGGTCATGGCGCTGCGGTCTATGGCCGATTGTCCGAAAAGAACCTCGCCATCGGTGGCAACCGTCTCACCGGGTCGGACGACGAAGCGATCTCCCTCACGGAGTGCTCCGATCGGGCGGCGCTGCTCGGAGTCTTCAGCGTCAAGCACGGCAACATCCTTGGCGCCCACCGCAGAGAGGGCGCGCAGCGCGCTCCCGGTCTGCCGCTTGCTCCGTGCCTCGAAGTAACGGCCGGCGAGGAGGAACGTGGTGACACCGGCAGCGACATCGAGATAGATCGCTCCACTCGACTGATGGGCCAGTACATAGCGGAACGACCGGGCCTCGTGGCTCGTGTCTCGAAAGAACATGGCGTAGATCGACCAGGCGGTGGCCGCCGCGATACCTACGGACACCAACGTGTCCATGGTGGCGATCCCATGTCGGGCATTTCGGATCGCCGCCTTGTAGAACGGCCAAGCGGCCCACGTCAAAATGGGTGCAGCAAGGGCTACCAGGATCCACTGCCAACCGGGGAAGCGGAGAGAGGGTACGAGCCAGAACGCAATCGAGGCGTCGCTGAGGGGCATGAACAAGAGACCGGCGACGACCAGACGTCTTCCGACGTAGCGCACTCGACGGTCGGCCTCGGCCTTGTCGTCCTCGGCTGAGCTCGAGCTCTCGGCAATCTCCGCGCTGAAGCCGGCCGACTCGATCCGCTCGACGATCAGTGCGGGAGAGGTTCCCGCGGGCAACCGTACCCTGGCTCGTTCCGACGCCAAGTTGACTCGTGCCTCGACGCCCTCCAGCGCGTTGAGTTGCGCTTCGATCCTGGCCGCGCACGCGCCACAGGTCATTCCGCCTATCGACAGGGATACCTCGGTCGACTCGGTGGAGAGGTCGTCACGCAGCTCGATGAGCGTCACAGGCCGCTCCCGGGGGTCGCCGGGCTACGGGGACGGAGGACCGGCGTGGGACGCCGCTTGCGAGCCACCACCTCCTAGGTATACTACGAAGCGTAGTAGTGACGCACACCCGAACCCGACTTGTCGCCCCAACTGCGACGTTGCGCAGCGACGCCCCTCTGTTGAGGAAGATCGTCCCGGCCGGGGAACGCCACCCTCGTGCCATCCTCTCGGGCTCCACCGAGGGGCCCACCGAATGAAGCCATCCTGACGGTGCGGCGGTCGTACCCCGCCCGGCGTTGGCTGGTGGCTGCCGCCCTCCTGGGCGGCGCCCTGACCTTTGGTGTTGGTTCGTCCGCTGGCGCCAGTCAGCAGACCGGAGCCCAGGTGGTCGCTCACCTCGGCCATCTGGAAATCATCAATCCGTTCCTGCCTGATCCCGCCAGTCCCAGTGTGGCGGCCATCTACCTCACGGTGAAGGACACCGGGTCCAAGGCCGATGCCTTGGTTGCGGCAACGTCACCCGTTGCACCTGACGTCATGCTGATGACGGAGAACCCTCACGGGTCTTTCGGTTCGATGGGCATGTTACGCGAGCTGCGGATCCCCGCTCATGGTCAAGCATCGCTGGTTCCGGGCCATGGCCACGTCATGCTCGAACAACCGACGGTGACGTTCAAGGTCGGGCAGACGGTGCTCGTCACCCTGCGATTCAAGTGGGCCGGATCCGTCACGATCAAGGTGCCCGTCGTGCCGCTGAGTCGGATCCTCTCGAGATGAATGGACGAAACTCGCCCGCCATGCAGAGTGAGAAGACCTACACGGCAACCATCAACGAGAGCGGGATCGCCAGCACGACTGCGGCGCCGATGCCGGCCGCCAGTGCGGCCTTCTTCGAAGATCGCTCGTCGCCGAGGAGTCGGAGCACTCTCTGGGGGACCCCGCACGAGGCGATCGCGAACGCGCAGCTCGGCGTGGCACCCGAAGTCGCCATGTTCACGAGCGCTCGGGCGAGCGAGTGCGGATGGTGGTGGCGAGTCGCATAATCGTCTGCGGCCATTTCGAGAAGCCCCGCGACGACCGATGGCGCGAGTCTGGCGTAGGGAACCCACCTGAACAGGTCGGCCAGTCCGGCCAACGGCAGCATCACGAGGCCATGGCGCTCGTTCGCGTGACCGCGTTCATGTTCGATCACCGCAGCCAGCTCATCGCTTTCGAGAAGACGCATCGCGCCCTTGCTGATCACAATGCGGGGACGGATCCCCGGGAGGCAGTAGGCCACGGCGGTCGCGTGATCGAGCATGACCGTTCCCGTCGGTCTGGGATCATGGGCCGATACCAGGCTCAGCAGGCGTCGGTGATGGGCGCGCGCCTTGGCGGTGCGAACGATCACACTGAGGGCGACGCAGCAGATCACGACTCCAAGGTCCGCCGCGAGGGTCAAGCCAAGGGCATCGGGTACACCGAGACCCTGGAGTGGGTGACCGCCGGTCACTCCGTCGAACAGTGAACTCAATCCACCAACGAAGCCGGCGTGGAACCGCTCAACAGCGACGCAAAGGCCCGCTCCGATCGTCGCCAGAGCCGCGCTGAGCCCCATCGACTGCCAGAGGGCCACTGCGGCTCGGGGTGAGCGAGTGACCCATGGTGCGCGCGCGAGCCGGACACTGAGGGGACCGACCAAGACAAAGGCGATCGCTGCCAGCAGACCGGCGGCGACATAAAGACTCATCTCGGGGACCCGCTGTTCCCGTTTGACAATGCGTCGAGCGCCTCACGCAAGACGAGCGCTTCCTTTGCACTCACGACCTCGGCGAACCGGACCAGAACGGCGTTGCGGTCACGGGCACTTCCCAGCGCCTCGACCATCAATTCGGCCATATACGTCTCTCGGCTTGCCAGGGCGGCGAACCGATGAACCTTGCCTTGCGCCGTTCGTTCGACGAGGCGCTTACGGCGCAGTCGTTCCAAAATGGTGAGCACCGTCGTATAGGCCCGATCCGGCAGATGATCGGCAACCTCTCGGCCGGTCAACGGCTCGTGCATGGAGTCCCAAAGCACGTCCATCACCTTGCGCTCGAGTTCTCCCAATTTGGTCATCAGCTGTTCCCTCGCCTGTCTGAATCCTCGGATGGGAGATTACTCCGTTAGGTGATGTGCTTCTACGTGGCGTAGAACACGTTGGGCGCACGAACCGCCGGATCCCAGGATTCGCCTGGCCTTTACCTGTCCACCCGTGCTCGTCCTAAAGGGGCGTAGTACCTGCTCGCGCCGTGTTGGCGGTCGCACTCACGTGTCGACGACGATCGGAGCGGGGTACGAAGCCGTGGCGTACACCGTCGTGCCGAAGAGCACCAGGGTGAGCACGTGGACCGAGGTGCACCACAGGCAGATGGCATCGATGGCGAAGAGCTCCGCGTAGAGGAGATAAAGCACCGTGCCGAGCCCGACCACCGCCCAGGCCAGGCGCCCGAGCCGCACCGCCGGCTCCGGGCGCCGCCACATGGGCGGGAGCTGGAAGACCAACATGACGGCGAAGAACACGAGGCCGAGCACGGCTACCGGCACCCCGGCCACGGCTGAGTACGAGCTGGTGGTGACCTTCAGGCAGTTGACGACCCCATTGTCGGAGCAGGCCAGCGTGGTCGACGAGGTGAAGTGCTCGTACGTGAGGTAACCCGCCACCCCGAGTCCGAGCACGCAGACGAGCGTCCCGACGAACCCGGGCCACCGGGGCATCTCGTCATCCACTGTTCACCGCCGAGCACACGGCGACGGGCTGCTTTTCGCTGAGTGAGCCGCAGATCGTCCTGATTACCTGAGCGGCGCTGGCGTCGATGTTTGCCCCTATGGAAGTCGAGTTGTTGCCCACCTGGGCCGCCACGGTTGCGAAGGGCAGGTTCTGCAGCGGGCCGAACGAGTACTGCGCCGAGGGGAGCACCTCCTTCCCCCCGAAATCCACGAACGGGAACTCGCCGCCGTTGGTGTCCTGCCACAGGGTGAGCTGCGCCTGGGTCGGTGTTTGCAGGGGCGCGTAACCGTTGCCCTCGGGCTTGTTGGTGGTGACCTCAACCGGCGTGAACGTGAAGTACGGGCTCGAGTACGTCGTGCCGTAGAAGGTCAGGGTGGGTACGTCACCCTCTTCGTTGGCGGAGTGGATGCGGCCCGGTTGCGGGTTGAAGGTGCCGAACTTGGAGAGGGCGATGTAGAGCGGCCACCGTTCGGCCGCGCAGTGCGGGCAGAACTCGGCGCCGATGTAGAGCAGCTCGGCCTTGCCGTCTGCAGTCAAGGCCGGGTCGTTGACCGATTGCGGCGTCGTGAGGATGCCGTCGGTCGATGCGGCGGTGAGCGTCGAGACCGGCACCGACTGGAGCTTGGCCAGCGTGGCCGCCGGGATCGGCGTGCCCGCGGGGGGTGACGCCTGGTCGACCGTGGAGCCCGAGCCAGAGCCTCCGCCGGCCACTTTGACGATGACCAGCACGGCCACGATGATCGCCACAAGCGCGATGGCGAGGATCCCGTACGTGCGGGTGCGCCCCCGGCGCGCCTCGCGTGCGGCCTGCTGCTTGGCCGCCTGGCGCTCGGCGAACCGCTGGCTGGATGCAGACTTCTTCTTGGTTCCTGTCGAGGGAGTTTTCTTCGACGATCGTGATCGGGGACTGTTGTTCGGCATGACGACTCTTCTCTGTGAACGAACGGGAAGGCACCGCGTGTGAGGCGACCCCACGCTGCTGACGACGGTGGCGCGTGCGCTGCAGCACGCTATGTAGAAGGAAAGTCGGCGAACTGGCGCCGGCGGTTAAACAGAGATGAGGTGCTGCGGCGGCCTGAGCAGGAGCGACGGCGAGCCGGCAGGCAGGTCGCCCGAGGCGGGGCGCCTGCGGCGGACGGTGCAGAGCGCGAGCAGGACGAGGGCAGCGAAGGCGACGATGCCGGCCAGCGTGATGCCGGGAAGTGGCACGGTCGACGACAGTGACCCCCGGCTGCAAGCCACCGCTGCGCACTGACTCCCCGCAGGCACGGGCTGGGACGCGGTGACGATGGCGGCGCCAGCTGAGGTCGGTGCATGCGACAGCATGGAGTCCGGCACCAGGCAACTCACGGCCACGGCCGCAAGGGTCACGAGGAGCAAACGCCACCTGGGTGTCACGTCGCCCCCCGCGTCCTCCGCAGCATTCCTGCACGATGTCCGGGCTGGCCCGTGCGGGTGGGAGATCCCCGATACCGCACGCCACCAACACGCGGAAGGAGCAAAGGGGCGCCATCAGACCGGGTATGAGACCGAGGAAGGCCACGGCACTCCGAGGATGCCTGGGGCCACAGACCGGACGTCACAACACCGCCTCACCGTCCCCGGCCAGCTGGACCAGGGCCGAGGCGTCGCGCTCGCGGCCGCTACGGGTCACAAACGTAGCGTACTACGCATTGTAGTAGATACTGTCACCGTAGTCCACGGCGTTCGCGGGACATGGCTGCGACTCTTGATTCCAAAAGCGGGCCAGATTTCTTGTCCATAATCCTGTCCATAAGCGCAGACGGAATCGATTGGACGTAGACGAACGGGCCGGATCGAGCTCCTGGTCAGAGCCTATTCAGCGGATCGTGCAGAACGGAATGAACTGCTTGCTGCCCGTTAGCAGTGAGTCCGATTCGGCCGCTCTCGAAGGAGACCTTCGGAAACCTTCTGGCCGGCTGGCTCGAGCACATCGTGGCCCCGGGACCAAGACCTTGGTCGAGAACCGCCGCTGGGCCGTGGCCGTTGGTGGCGCGCCGATCCGTCTCCGACCTTCCGGGTCGGGTCGAGATCCGTTCGACCAAGGCCACATCCGAAAGATGGCCCCGACTCGGCGACGCTCTTCGTCTCTCTGGTCCTCGTCGCCGGAGATTGTCGCCACTCCGTCCGGATGGCGTCACCTCCCGCTTCAGCTTGCTGCGCACGTTGTCGGCGTCCTCACACTTCTCACGGTCCCGAGTGGCGCAGGAGGTATGAGATCGCCGTGCTCTCCGCCCGCTCCGCCCAATCGACGACCATCGACATGATGCTGTCGTGCGCAGGGTACACACACCCTGCCGGGCCTCTCCGGGTTACGATCTGCGACGAGGAGGGGGACCGGAAAGCCGATGGTCGACGAAAATCACTCGGCTCCCATTCCTGTCACAACAGAGGACGCAGGCCGGTCCGACGAGTTCGAGGCGTAACGAGCGTGTGCACGGCATCATCCGTGGCACGGAGGAGGAAGAGGGAGTGCCTTCGGAAAACTCTGACACAGAAATCGGTGAGCTTTATCACACCGGCATCGTCGTAGACGATCTGGACGAGGCAATGAGCCTGCTGACCCGGATTGCGGGACTGCAATGGGCTTCGCCCCAGGTGATCGGTGGGCTCGTCAAGACCTCCAAAGGCCCGCTGTATCGGAGCTCGCGTTTCACCTATTCAATCGAAGGTCCCCACCACGTTGAACTAATCCAACACCTCGACAGCACCGCGTGGGAGACCGCTACGGGCGGGCGCTTTGTGCACCACCTTGGGTTTTGGGTCGATGATCTCCAGCAGGGCATGAACTCAATGAACGACCTCGGTCTCACAGCCGAATTGCATGGTCTCGACGCTCAAGGACGGCCGACGAGTCCGAGCTTCCATCGACATGCCGGCAGCGGTCTCTGGTTCGAGCTCATCGACAGTTCGAGTCGAGCTGCGATGGCCCGATGGTGGGCAGGGGCAGAGTTGCAGCTGCCTCACTGAGCAGGTGGCGCATGTTCGCTCAGCACCAATGTGCTGGCAAACGGTGCATCATCCAGTCGGCCCGTCCGCAGCCGAATCAGTCGCGTGACGGTGCAAGACTTTCGCATGATGACTGACGACGAGCAAAGTCGCATGGTCGTACTCAGCAGCTCAATGCAGGCAGACTTGGTGACGCCTTTCGCGGTGCTCGACGATGCCGGATCCTTCTTCGGGGTCTCCCAGAGGACGCTCCGACGATGACGCCACCCCGGACGGAGGCTTCTGGCTGGTCGCGTCGGGGGGCAGCGTGCTCGTTCACGGCGACGCCCTGTTTGCCGGCTCCATTGGGCGGGCGTCCGCTCAACGAACCGATCGTCGGGATGGCTGCCACGCACACAGCTCACCAGATGCGTCGCAACTGGGCGCCGGTGCGGCGGTGGTGGAGCTGCGCCGCCCGCTCCTCGGGTGTGAGCACAAGGGTGCCAGCGGGCAGGTGCTGGAGGACGTCGGCGACCGGGACCTTGGTGACGGTCGCCTCGGGGTATTCGTTCGCCCGGTAGAAGCGGGCTTGGAGGACACCCCAGGGCCAGTCGGCCTTGTCGAGCCAGTTGTGCACGCCAGGGTCCTGCTTCGACACGACGCCGCGGAACCATCCGTCGGGGTCGACGCGGGCTTGGAAGTCGTTGAGGCTCGACTGGCGATTCACCCAGTCGACGGTGGAGAAGCGGTCGTCGGCGACGAGGATCTGCCAGTAGGTGCATTCGGGAGGGACTGGGAACTCGACGATGAGTGCCTCGTCGTCCTCGATCTTGTGGATGCCGTCGTAGTAGGCCTGTTTCGTGGCGAGGCCACCGCCTTGCTGAATCCACTGGGACCGGGTCAGGACGTTAATCCCGTGGTGCTCCTGGTAGTAGCGAACGAGCTCCATGTCGAACTGGATCATGCCTTTGATCCAGTCGCCCATCTGAGAGAACCGTCGGGCGATCTCGGCGGGCTGCATGTCCTCGCCAGGATCATCGAGTCGGTTGATGGCGACTTGGGCGTCGAGCTCGTTGTTCCAGTCGCACGCGCACTTGCGCATGAGGAGCTTGCCAACCTCGGGGTTGAGCTGCCACCAGTCACCGTCGTGGCCCTCGGGTCGCTCGACGCTGAGTATCACGCGGAAGAAGCCATCTTCGGCGATGGTGAGATCGTCGAGGTCGTGGGTGATGGCCCGGAACTTCATCGTCCGCTCGTGTCCCTTGAGGCTGGTCATCATCCCGGGGGCCTGCTGGGTGATCTCGACGAAGCGGTTGGTGCCGCGGCGGCCGGTGAGCTCGTAGACGCCGGCGCCGTCGATCTCGGCAGTGAGGTAGAGGTAGTCGGGGTCGGGGCCGCCTTGGTTGCAGGCAAAATTCCACAGCGGCATGAATGCCGGTCGCCTGGTGTCCGTGTAGACGTTGCAGAAGTAACCGCAGGCGAGGATCGACAGCGCCAGCTTGTTCATGTCCTGGACCTCGGCCTGGGTGGGGCCGTCGGGGCGCCAAGTGGCAAGCAGGTGGTCGGCGACCCCCTTGAGCGCCTCCATCTGGTCGTCCCACGTGGGCAGCGTGCTCATCTCATCCCTCCAACGCCACCTCGAAATGGCGGATGTAGAAGTCGTAATCGGATCGGATCTGGTCGGTACTGAGGCCGAACTGCTCGGCGGTGTAGCGATGGGTCCCTCCGGAACCCATCGCGTGCGTGTCCTGCCAATCGAATATCGATTTCGCCACGTCGGGAGCAAGGTCGAGGCCGAGCCACTCGTAGACGCGAGCGACTGTGCCCTTCGGGTCCGCGACGAGCTGGCGATGGTGGACGTCGAGAAAGCGGTCATCGCCGATCCGGGACCGCTCGTCGATGGCGCGCGCAACGCCATCGCGAAGGTGCTGGCTGATCTCGCGACCGAGGGCGTGCAGGTCTCGCTCGCCGGCTGCGGGCGGCAGGATCGTCGACACGAGACTGGAATAGGAGGGGACGACCATGGCCGGGTCGCGGTGGGTCATCACGAAACGGATGTCGGGGTAGGCCCGGGTGAGAGCTTCGAGGTGGAATTCGTGGTGAGGCGCCTTGAACAGCCAGAGCTCGGGCGGGCGTCTCGAACCCAGGAGCTTGATCACCCGCCGGTGGTACTCGTAGGCGTCGCTGAGGTCGGCCCGGCGCCACCAGGCGCGGTAGCCGGGGACCGGCAGGGTCATCTGCTGGCCGTGGAAGGCCATGCCGAGGATCTCGGTGTCCTCCAGGGTGGCGTCGACCTCGAAGATGTGCATGGCCTTCTGCTCGGGTGGGAGCTGCTCCTGGCTGCACACGAAGGCCTGGCGCCGCGGGTCATCGACCTCCTCCCCTGCGATGGGGGGCGGGACCGGCTTGCCCTGCTCCCACCCGGTCAGGCACCGGAACTGCGGGTCGAGTGAGAGCATGTCGGCCAGCGCGGTGGTGCCGGTCCGGGGGAGCCCATGGATGTCGACGGGGCCGCTCACGGCGACATCGTCGACCTCTGGGTGCTCGGCGTACCAGGCCTCGACCTCCAGGCGGTTGACGAGGCGACGTCGAAGGTCACCGACCACCGCAGTGTCGGTCCCCGGGTCGAGGTCGCCGTCGTGCTCGAGGCTCTCGAGGAGCACCAGAAGGCCCTGGCGGAAGTCGCCTGGTCCGAAGTCGGACAGCCCGACCTCGTCGATCGCCTCGTGCAGCAGGTCGTCGGAAGAGGGGTAGCGCACGGTCTCATCCCGCCTTCACGCGATCCGGGAAATACTGGGCCGCCATGGCTCGGAAGCCGTCTCGCCAGTTGACCCGGCCGGGACCGGTGATCGACAATCGCTGGGTGTGGTCACAGACCGAGCCGACCGAGGCGCCCGGGACGACCTGGACCTGCACCTCAGCGTGTACGCCCAACAGTTCGCCGAAGTAGGCGGACCACTCCTGGACCGTCACCGCCACGTCCCCGGCCCAGTTGACGATCCTGGCCGGTGTGCTGGCGACATCGAGGAGCGCCTCGACCTGGGCGTTGATGTCGTCGTAGTGGATCGGGGTGTACGGCAGCGGATCCCACCGCGCCGGCACAGGCCTGCCCTCGGCGATCGCTTGGAGGTGCCACAACGGCAGCCCCCCGCGATCGCCGTACGCGGTGCCCATGCGGGCGATCGTGATCGGCAGGTCGAACTCGCGAGCGCAGTACCGGGCCACCGCCTCCTCGGCGATCTTCACGATGGAGTAGGGCCGGGGGTTCGGCAATCCGGCATCGCCGATCGGATCGTCCTCCCGGAACGGGTGCCAGGGGTCGGGGTGTGGCTTGTAGACCGTGACCGTCGACATCACCAACGCCGCCCTGGCGTTGCGGCAATGCGACAGCAGCAGCCCGGTGCCCTCGGCGTTGACCCGCAGACCACGCTCGTAGTCCTCGCCGAAGTCGGCCGCGATGTGGAGCAAGTAGGTGAAGTCCGACGGGAGGTCGTTGAAATCGGCATCACCCAGATCGACCGCCCGAGTCGTCACGCCGAGTGCCTCGATCTCGTCACGCGCCGCAACATCGGAGAACCGGGCGATGCCCCAGACCTCGTTGTCGGGGGCCAGCATCTTGGTGATGCCGTAGGCGATGCGCCCGGCCGGACCGGTGATGAGAACCTTCTCGCCGCTCAACACCGTTGGGAACTTTGATCAAACCTAGGCATCGCGGGATGATAACCATATGACTGTGCCGGTGCACCAACCGCCAGGGGTCATCGATGCATCGCTCGACGAGCTGATCGCCGCGCTCGCCCTGCGCTCAGTGGGAGAGGATCGGTTCGCGGCCGCACCCGCGTCCCCGGGCACTACTCCGGGCCGCGTCTTCGGCGGTCGGCTCCTTGCACAGGCGGTGATCGGCGCAGCGGCGACCGTGGAGGGGAAGAACATTCATTCGTTGCACGCGACATTCGTGCGGGCGGGAACACCGGGCGTCCCGGCCGCGATCGCCGTGACGCGCGTCCGCGACGGGCGATCGATCGGTATCCGGCAGATCGCCATCCTCGAGGAGGGCGAGCCGCTCCTCGTGGCGACGGCGTCCTTCGCCACTGATTCGCCTGGGCCCGATCTGGGCAAGCCCGCCCCCCACACTGCGCGCCCGGAGGAGATGCCGCCGCTGCAAGTGTGGGCCGCGGATGTGCGCACCGGAGAGCACTGGATCGACCGGCCACCAGCCGTCGAAATACGCCTGCCCGAATCCCCGTCCTTCCTCACTGGCGCCACGGCGAGCAACAGGCGCTCGCACTGGATGCGGCTGCCGCGAAGCATCGGCGACGACAACGCGCTGAACGCCGCGCTCCTCGCCTACGCCAGCGACTTCTTCCTCATGGACATGATCTTCCGCATGCACCCCGACGAGCTCGGCCCCGGCCGGGCCAACGGATTCAGCCTCGACCACGCCATCTGGTTCCACCGACCCGTGCGCTTCGACGACTGGCACCTCCACACCCAAGAGGCGGTGGCACTCGTCGGCGATCGCGGCCTTGCCGTCGGGGCGATCCACGACGACGCCGGACGTCTGGTGGCCAGCGTGGCGCAGGAGGTCCTCTTGCGTACGGGATCAGTCTGATGATCAGATCTGCGCAGCCCTTGTTCGAGCAGAAGTGGCCGGAGGGCGAGTACCGGTTTTTCCAGCTCGGCCACGTGGTCGACGACCTCCTCGCCGCCGCCGCGAGCTGGGTCGAGGTATTCGGAATCGGACCGTTCCACGTACTCCCGGTCTCCGACCAGCGGATGACTCATCGCGACGAGGAGCAAACTGTCCGCGTCCAGATCGCCGTCGCCCAGGCCGGGCCGATCCAGATCGAGCTCATCCAGCAGCACTGCGACACCCCGAGCATCTACCGCGAGTGGAGCCGAGCCAGCACCTCGACCTTCCATCAGCTTGCAACGGTGACGAGCGCCTATGAGGCGAAGAAGTCGCACTTCGAAGCGCAGGGCTACGAAGTCGTCGCCGAAAGTATCGGCGGCTCATTCCGCGTCGCCTACATCGACACGGTGGCGGACTTCGGTTTCTACACAGAGGTTGTAGAAAGTAGGCCTGGCTTCCTCGAGCAGCTGCAGGCGATCGCCCAGACCTGCGCTCACTGGGACGGAAGCGACCCGGTGCGCCTGCTGACGCGTGACGGCTACCGCGTCGAAGAGGTCGATTGACTCCCGCGGCAGGATCTCGGGCCATGGCTCGGCGTTGCCCCCTCCGCACGAAATCGAGCGCCCGGGTCGTCGACTACGTCCACGAGCAGCTGTTCAACCGGCGACTGCAATTCCGGCAACTGGATCGATGACGGCGAACACGACGAGGGTTTCGTCGAGTTCTCCCCGTCCAAGCGCCCCACCTCCGGTTCGGCGCCCTCAAAGTGCCGAAACAGCACCTCATCGGGACCTCAACGCCTGTTCCAGGTCATAACCCGATTCGTTGCCATTTCGACACCAGAGGGACGCCAGAGCCCGCCCCCCGAAGCCGAAAACGGTCCGTGTCTTGGGAGATCGACGACTACTTCTTGTAGGTGCCCGTGATCTTGACGGTGCTGGTGCCCTTCACCTCGTTGAAGGCCCCGGTGTACGTGAACCTGCACTTGACCTTCGCGAAGACACCTGTGCCGCCGGTACATGTTCCGCTCCCGCTCGTCGGCTGTGGAGTCCCGGTGGAGAGACCCGACGGACCAAAGACGATCGTCGCGCTCGTCTTGATGGAGCCTCCGGCAAAGTAGTCCACGCTTGTCAGCGTGCCGGAGGGAGCATCATTGGCCACGTTGGCCTGCGTCACACCCGCACCCTCTCCGGCCTGGGAGTTCGTGACCTTCACCAGGTACTCCTCATTGGCGAGGCCGTCCGGAACGACGTAGTCGGTCTCCGTGAACGCGCCCGTGAGCGTCTTGGGCGCCGCCCCAGCGGGCGTGGCCATCAACCCGATGCTCGCGCTACTGAGCACCGCCGTACCCACCATGATGCCAAGTGTCTTTCGCACTGTCCTCCTCCAATCTCTGTGAGCAGGTCATCTACCTGATCGAACGCCGGACCGCCCCGCTGAGGGCGAGCCGCCTAGACAATGCTGAGCTCCATCGCCCCGCCGGTCTGTCTCGCGGAACACGTTCACTGTGTGATCGTCGACACACTCCCGACATATCGGGAGCGGGATCTCCCGAAACCAGCGGGCGTCGGTATCGGATCCACCCCGAAGAATTCGAAGTCGGGTTCAGCGATCTGCGCGACGGAGTATGGGTGTGCACGTGCGGTGGTACGGCACGGACCCGCCGATGTACCGGTTCCACTCCTTTTTCGTCAGGTCTCGCCCGACGATCGTGCAGGCAGCAGTGATCCAGTCGTCGGTCCGCAGTGACCAGGTGACGCTGCGTACCCCCGTGGAGACCGTCCCGGTTGCGCCGTCCACAGGCCCTCCGCATCGGTGACCGTCACGGCATCGCTTCGTGAGCTGAAGCTCACGACGAGGTTTCTCGCGTACGGCCACCAGTTTCAGAGTCCGGCGAGAAGCGGGGTGCACGTCCGGTGGTACGGGACGCCTGCGCCCACGTAGGAGTCCCACTCGGCGGAGGTTAGATCCCGCCGCACCATGGCACACGCCGCCTGCATCAGGTCAGTTGGTCGCATGGACCAGGTGATGGTCCGCGTCACCGCGTAGGGGGCTCCGGTCTGCGCGCCCCCGACCGACGGAGGAGGGTAGCTCTGCAGGTCCTTCAGCACGAGCACGTTCCCGGCGTGTTTGAAGGTCAGGGCGCCCACCTGATCACCAGGAGAGGATGCATCCGCATCTTCGAACCGGGTCTCGACGATCTGACGCCCGTCGAGGACGGCGATCGACTGGCCCGTCGTGGCGTCCCAGAGCTGCACACCCGTCACGGCGTGCCAGGTGGCAACGAACTGGGCGTCCGGGCTGATCGCCAACATCGGTTCCGCGATCGTCCCCGGCCATCCGTTGTCCGGGATCGGCAAGGCCTGCGCCTCCAAGGTCTGGAGCACCGAGCCGTTGGCCGTGTCGACGAGAACGACCGTGCCCGAAGACAGCACGGTCGCCAGGACGCGGCCGTCACCGGAGAGGGCGGTGTTGACGATTTCGTCCTCGCCCGCGGTTGGGCCGGACGTCCGCAGCCGACCGGTCCGCCCGTCTCGGATCTCGGCGCCCGTGGCCGTCACATACGTCACGACCGCGCCATCGTCGCTGACCTGAATGCTGGCGTTGTTGAAGGCCGCGCCCGAGTACGGCAGTCGCCAGGTCGGGGTCGACCGGGGCGACGCCAGGGCCCACATCATGACGGCGTTGCCGCACGAGACGACGACGTGGCCGGTGGAGGCCGAGCCGGTGAAGGCCATGTCATTGGGGACGAAGCCGCTCACCTCACAGTCGCTCGGGATGCCGGTCAGGCGGTGGGTGATGCGGCCCGTGGTGGGATCCCAGATGGCGATGCCCGACGAGCTGAGGATGGCGACAGGCCCGGCGCTGCTGGCCATGGCGAACCACGGTTGCTGCGGGGAGGCCTGCAGCGGGAGACCGAGGAGTCGCAACGGCCGGGCCAGTCCCACCGGAGCACCCGCAGGAGAGAGCGCGACGGGTCCGGCGATGCGGCCGGAGCGGCTGAGGGATGCGAAGCGAGGCGCGCCGACCTGCGCCCAGTCGGCGAGCGTGATGGACCCCTGGCCGACCTGGAAGGCGACGATCGGCTTCACCGGGTCGACGGCCACCGGAGGGGTGGTGGCCCCGCCGTTGATCGCGCCCGCGATAGGGACCTCGGCCAGGGTTGCACCGGTGGCCGTGTCGACCACGCTGGCACCCGATGACGAACCCAGGACCAGTGCGCGCAGGTCGGAGGACACGGCCAGCGCGGAACCAGACGTCACCCCGACACTGGGGCCACCCACCCGCGCACCGGTGGCGACATCGAAGGTGGCCACGTCGTCGGGACTCGTCGCGTAGTCCGTGCTGGCGACGGAACTGACGAGGCGACTGTTGGCCGAGAACACGATGGCACGGAGACCCGGATTGTCAATGGGGTCGAACAGACCCTGCGGGTGGGCGTCGAGCAACGGACCAAGGGATCCATTCGAGACATCCACCAGTTGGGTAAGCAGGCTGGTGTTCCCATCGCCGCGCGTCACGCTCACGGCCACGGTGCGGGCGTCGGGCGAAATGGCGACACTGGCCTCGGTGCCGGGGATGGAGAGGGGTCCGAGCACCTGACGACCGGTCCGGACGTTCCACACGCTCAGTGTGGTCGTGCCGGGGCCGGACTGAAACTCGCTTCGCGCCACCGCCAGCAAGCCACCGTTGTTCAGCGCCACGGAGCTGGTGTCGAGCGCTTGTCCGTGGTACGTCGGAATCCTTCTCGGCTCGGGCGGCTGCCAGCGCCACGGCTTGTGGGTCCGGAGGTCCCAGAGCTGCACGTAGGCATCGTTCTGAGAGTGGATGGAGTACCCGGCGCGAGCCACGAGCCCCGAATCGTTGACGGCGAGATCGCTCACCAGGCCGTCCGGCGGCGGCAGCTCGGCAAGGGTCTGAAGGGACGGAAGCTCCCAGGCCCGTAGCTGACCGGTCGAGGAGGACGAGACGATGATCTTCCCGTTGGGAGAAAAGCGGATCAGGTCGACCGTTCCGCGTACGCCGCTCAGCGACCCGTACATCCATGGTGCCGTGCTGACCGTGCCCAACAGGGCTTCGTGCGCCTGCCTGGTGGTGCTCGGGTCACTGCCGGAGACCCCGGCGAATCGGGTTGCCTCTGCCGCGAGCAAGAGCGCCGTGGCGTAGCTGTGCTCGCCGGTCTCGGCGCCGACCTCTGCCGTCAGGCCACGCGCCAGGGCCTCGTTCGAAGATCGCTGGGCCTGATCGCGCTGGCCCACCGCGAACACGGTCGTGGTCAGCGAGACGACCAGCAGCAGCGCCAGCGCGGTCACGCCGCCACGGGCCAGGCGTCGGGCCCGGCGGTGTTGGCGGATGTCCTCGCCCTCGAGCTCGTCCTTGGCCACGCCGTGCATCGGCGCGGCCAGGTCGGCGACGGCGGAGCGGAACCCGCTGTTGCGCAGGTCCAGATCCGTCTTGTCGCGGGCCCAGCGGAGGTCCAGATGGCGGGGTTCCTCGCTGACCGCGGCCTGTAGGCGCTCGGGTACCGAGTCCCCGACCAGGCGGCCGGCCTCGGCATCCCAGCCCCACTCGCCACTGGTCAGCGCCGGCAGGATCCGATCTGCAGGCTTGGTCTCGAGCCAGTGGGCGAGCTCACGGTCGACCCAGGGCGATCGGGCCGACTCGGGGGAGGCCAGGAGCACGAACCACTCCGACTCGTCGAGGGCGCTGACGATGGAGCTCCACAGGTGCGGGTTGGTCGAGAGACCGGTCTCGTCTCGGAAGACACGAAGGGCCCTCGGCCTGTACCAGGGCTTGGCCAGGCGTTGGAGGCCCGCCTGCAATGCCGGGGCCAGCCTGCCGTCGGCCGCATGACTGTACGAAATGAAGCCGTTGTAGGCCATCGGTCCCTTCCCCGGCCTCCGTAGGAGTGGGGGAGATCTTCGCACGTGACATGGGGATTGGCCTGGCAGGCCACGAGAGCGGTCGGCCGGACGAGGCGAGGCGAGGGATATTCAGCGACCCCGCCCGTTCCCCCTCGCCTCGTACGCCCGATCGGGAAACCCGGTCACAGAGCAGCCACGACCAAGGAGGCCGGCGCCCCGTGCGGGTAGTGCGTCACGGCACTGACAATGGCAAGGGCGAACCGGAACGCCCCGGGCGAATACTCGTCGCACGGTCCAGTGACGCCCGCTGTCGCCGGCGTGCCGTCCGGGCAGAAGTGGATGCCGTCGGGCGAGCGCACAGTGTTCACGCCGTTCGGGCCACAGCTCGGCTCGATGCTCATGCAGGGCAACTGCCACGTGAACCCGCCGCTGGGAGACTCCACGGCGGCGGCGGCATTCACGTACGTCACATCGGCAGGATCGGCCAGAGCAAACTGCTCGTAGATGGCGTCGAGGCGGTCCCACCCGGCGACCGAGGACTGGTCGATCGGGGTCCCGACCAAGAAGACGTGGGCTCCCACCGCGCGGAAGATCCCGATGGCCTGCTCGGTGGCGGTGGTGTAGAGGTCGTAGTACTGAGGGCTCCGGAAGGCGACCCCGTCCATGCAGGGCGTGAACGCGTTTCCCGAGAACACCAGGACGGCGGCCTGGGGGCGCTCGGTGGCGGCGACCGCCATCCTGCTCAGCCAATCGCAGGTGGCGGTGCCGCCGTAGGTGTTGTTCGACACGGTGTAGTGCCCGGTCTCTCCGAAGAACATGTCGAGATAGGGCTCGGCCTGGTACCCGAGCGAGTCCCCGAAAAGGTCCACCGTCTCGTGGACCTCAGCGGGAGGCGCCGGGGTCGCGACCGAACCAGAAGGGACCGTCCGGGCCGCGACCACGTTGGCCTTCGGCTGTCGGCTCGCCGCGGTCGCCGAAGCCCCCGAGTTCGACTGCATGAGCGCGCCGGACACGGCCGCGAGGACGGCCAGCGTCACCAGCACGCCTGTCCGCTTCGCCTTTCTCCCGAACCCGCTCCACCCCGTCGCTGCTGATCGAATCGTTCGCATTTCAGACCCTCCGTTCCAGTTCAAAGCCATAAGAAGACGCTGAACGCCAACGGCAACGAGGTCTGTGTCGAAGGACACATAGCGTGTGTTCCCGTCGACACGGTCGTCGCGGTGCCCACCCGCTACCGTGCTCCCCGTGCCCGATGGACTGCTTGCAACCGCCCGCGCCGCGCTGGCGCGTGGTGACGTCCTGATGGCTTATGACGCCGCTGTCTCGGCCATGGAGGCCGACCCCGAGAGCCTGGAGTCCGCATTCGTGGCTGCGTTGGCCCTGGCCCGGGCCGGGGCAAGCAAACGGGCAAGGGCCGCAGCGACCGAACTCTTAGCCAGGATCGAGGACGCCACCGATGTCCCGATCAGGCTCCGCGAGGACGCCGCCGCCCTGGTAGCCCGACTCGCCAAGCAGGACGCGTTGGCAACGCAAGGTGACGATCGCCCCGCGCAGCTACGACAATCTGCCGATCTGTACGAAGCAATTGCCGACCGGTATGGACGCTTCTACACGCGCATCAACGCGGCCACGCTGCGGCTGTTGGCCGGTGAGCTCGAGAGAGCTCGCAAGCTGGCCGAACAGACGCGCCGCCTGGTGATTGCCGCGCGCAAGACCGAGCCCGACGACTATTGGCTCGATGCGACGGAAGCGGAGGCCACGTTGATCCTCGGAGACGTGGAGGCGGCCAGCCGAGCCCTTACCCGCGCTGTCGCCGTAGCGGGGAACGATTTTGCAGCGCTGGCGGTGACACGACGCCAGCTCCAACTCGTCTGTGACGCCACATCGACGGACATGGAGGTGCTCGACGATCTCCGTCCTCCGACCATCCTCCACTACTGCGGGCACCGCATTGATCCTGCCGGTGTCTCCGCACGCTTTCCTCCCGCTCTCGAGGCGCACGTGAACCACGAGATCCGCTCGTACCTGGCTCAGCAGCAGATCGGGTTCGCGTACGGCTCGCTGGCGTCGGGCGCGGACATCCTCATCGCCGAAGCCCTTCTCGACCGTGGAATCTCGCTCCAGGTCGTGCTCCCTTTCGACACCGCCGAATTCGAACGGACTTCAGTGAGCCCGGCGGGTCCCGGGTGGGTCGATCGGTTCCGGACGTGTCTCGGACGCGCAGACTCAGTCGTCCACGCGTCCGATTCTTCCTACATGGGCGACGACGAGCTCTTCGGGTACGCCGGCCGTATCGCCATGGGTCACACCTTGAACCGGGCCGCGTTCCTTGACGCCCCGGCCCAACAGCTGGCGATCTGGGACCGGGCAGAAGGTCTCGTCCTCGCCGGGACAGCCCACGACGTCGCGCTCTGGAAGGCCAGTGGTCACCCCACACACGTGATCGCGCTGCTCCCGCCGGAACAATCTCCCGAGGGGGCGGGCCCCCCGTCGGCGAACCGCAACATCGGCGCCATCCTCTTCACCGACCTGCACGGCTTCTCTCGGTTGCGAGACGAGCAGTTCCCGCTGTTCGTCAACGAAGTCCTCGGATCTCTGGGCGCCGTGCTGGACGGGCACGGCGAGACCGTCCTGTGGCGCAATTGCTGGGGCGACGCCATCGCCGCCGTGTTTTCCGATGTGATCGAGGCGGCGGACTGTGCGCTCGGGCTGCACGAAGCTCTCGCCCGCATCGACCTGGAGGCAATCGGGCTTCCGGGGGACCTCGAGCTCCGCATCGGTGCGCACGCCGGCCCGGTGATGGCGATCACCGACCCCGTCACGCACAAGCCGACCTATTGGGGACGCGAGCTCACCCGTGCCGCACGGATCGAGCCGCGCACGCCGGAAGGGGAGGTCTACGTGACCGACGCGTTTGCCGCACTGCTCTCGCTCGAACCAGTCGCTCCGTTCGCCACCGAGTACGTCGGCCGGGTGACGACGGCGAAGGAATTCGAGACCATCCCGATGTACCAGCTGCGGCGCCGCTGAGCTCAGTGCGCGAGCCGTCGCAGCGCGGCCCGATCGTGGACCAGTATGCGGCCGCGTGCCAGCTGAAGCACGCCTTGTTCCTCGCCCGAGCGTAGGACCCGATTTGCAGTCGGGCGCGTCGTACCGGCGAGTTGGGCGACGTCGTCCTGCGTCAGAGGGATGACGACCGGCGCGACGCCGTTGTACAGCTCGACGAGGTCAATCAAGCGAAGCCAGACGCGTCGTTCGACGGGTACGTAGAGCGCTTCGATCAGCGCGGCCGACAACCGTCGCACCTCGGCGACCAGAGCTTCCGTCAGCACCTCGTTGACCCTCGGCCTCTTCGCCCGTAGCTCCTCGAAGTCCTCACGGTGCACGCTCAAAGTCTCACCTCCGTCGAGGGAGACGGCGCTCCCCCGGCGAGGGCCCGACGAGAGCATCGCCAGCTCACCGAAATAGTCCGCGGGGCCGAACACCCGGACCATGGCCTGGTCACCCATCGGTGTTGTGATGCGGATCGCAAAATGTCCGCTGACGACCAAGTGCAGGGTGTCCCCGGGGTCGCCATCGTGAAATACCACTTCGTTGCGCTTGAACCGCCGACGCCTCGCTGCCGCGAGGACCTCGCGCTGCTCATCGTCGTCGAGCATGTCGAGTAGGTGCGACAGCATGGCGCCGAGTATCCCATTTCGTCAGCGGGCACCGCCTGCACGAGTGAACTCGGCAGCGTTGACGCAGATTCGGCCCCTCTCGCACGTCTCCAGCAGAAGTGACGCCTCGCGACCAGGATCTTGTTCGATCGAACTGAGAAGGTGCGGCAATTCCGCCCTTCAGGTGGTGGGACGGGCCGATCGGATGGCCCGGCGTGCCCTAAAGGACTGCTTCAGGGGTCTTTCTCAGGGAAGACAACCACTCTCCGAGGAGCCCTGCACCCAGGACGCAAACCAGTTCGGTCGATACGAGGTAGCCGGTGGTAGCGATTCCAAACGGCCGCTGGTCGATAGTCGGATAGACGACCCACGGAACGGTGAGCAGTGCCAGAGCGACCCCATGACGCCATCGTCGGGCTACGACGCAGATGACTGAGCAGAGGATCAAGATTCCGGCAACGTAGGGGGCGAGTGTCCCGAACACCCAGTAGAACTCCGGCCCACCGTACGAGGCTTCAGGGTTCGGCGCGGCAGTGGCGAAGAGAGTGCACACCACCGTTCCGCCTATCATGAGCGCGAAGAGGCGATGCGACCGGCTGGCTGACGTTTTCGGCGCGAGAAGTGCGGGAACCACAAGAGCGACAAGCAACGAAAAGATGGGGTGCAGATATCCCCCATGCGGGAGCAGCAGCCCGGTGAGAATTGTGGCCAGGACGCATGCCATCGCCAACACCCGCTTGCGCTTCGGCGTGACGAAGGCCGCCACCGCGCCGAGTACCCACAGGATGTAGAGCCCGGGCCAAATCACGGTGTCAGGCCCGAAGCTGACGGGATCGTGGTGGATCCCGGGCAACAGTTGCGCGAACACAGGTATCACGACCGCCACCGCCGCAGCCATCATCATGCCGGGAAGGGCAGCGGCGGCCGCAATGCGGCCGCCGCTTTGGTCCGAAGCGATGCCGAGGCGACGTCTGAACCCATGGGCCACGACGTCCGCTCCGACACGCAGGGTCTCGAAGGAGTTCAGGCTAGGGGCGCCGTCGAGGAGCGTGCTGAGGATTTCCTCGCCGCGCCGCTCGCGGTACGCCTTCGGGTAGGCCCACAGCAAAATTGCGAAGCGAGAGCGTTTCCTCTTCACGCAAACCCGCCAGCTAGACGCGGTCGGCCTCCGGCCACACGAAGCCTGCGCAGGGCCTCCTTCGAGACCGTGAGGCGCTGCCTCGACTCCGATTCGAGAACGGCGCTGCCGGGACCGGTCAGGCAGTAATAGCGCCTCAGGCGCCCATCAACAATCTCCTCACCAGCACCTTCAATGAGTCCTTCGGAGTCAAGGCGGTCAAGGGTGGCGTAGAGGGTCCCGGCGCGCAGCGTGGTCTTCCCATTCGATAGTCGCTCGACGTCTTGGATGATCCCGTAGCCATGGCGACGGCCATCGGCCAGAGCAACGAGCACCAGGAACGTAGGCTCTCGAACTTCATTCACGCCTTCCGTTATATATCGATGACCGGTATATATCAACTACCCCACAGGTAGGGGTCTCCAATTGTGACATCGTCGGGGGGGTCTTGGACGGTCTGATTCACCGTCGTGCACACAGACAAGGACCTTCTCGTTCAGGGCAGGGAGGGAGGGAATGGAGGCGATCCGTCGAGTGCTATCGCTGGGCGCGGTTGCCTCCTGCCTTCTGCTCTCCGCCATGACACTCCACGTGGTCGGCGCCGCGACCATTGCCGCTGCGGCTGGCTCGACGTCGGTGGCGACCACGACGATGACCTTCGTCGACACCTCTCGCTCCACGCCGCCGTGGGAAGGAATGCCGGGCAAGCCCTCCCGGACCCTCGTGACGAGCATCTGGTACCCGGCGCCGGGATCCGGCTCGGTCGCGGCATCTGGCCATGGTCCATACCCTCTCATCGTCTTCGCCCACGGCCTGGGAGGATCGCCTCAGCAGTACCAACAGCTCCTGACCGCCTGGGCGGCCGCGGGCTATGTGGTGGCCGCCCCGTTGTTCCCCCTGTCAAGTAGTCAGACGCCCGGCGGTCCCGATGGCGGGGACATCGGGAACCAGCCTGGCGACATGAGCTTCGTCATCGACCAGATGCTCAGTGCCTCGGCCGTCCCGAACGGACCGCTGTCGGGTCTCGTCGACCCGAACGAGATCGGGGCCGCCGGCCACTCCAACGGTGCCATCACGACCTTGGGTCTCGTCGCCAACAGCTGCTGCCGTGACACCCGGGTCAAGGCGGCGGTTGTCATGGCAGGCACCACCGAGGGTCTCGGTAGCGGCTCCTACGAATTGGCGCAGGCTCCACCGCTCCTCGTCGTATCGGATGTGCACGATGGGCTCGTCCCCTATGCCGATGCCGTTGCGGTCTTCAACCAGGCGCGGGGACCAAAGGCGCTGCTCGCGCTGAAATGGGACACTTCCTCGGACAGCACTGGCTCAACGGCACACATGGCGGCGTCCGGGGTCGTCGGGCCGACGTCAGCTCCGGTCATCAAGTCAACCACGGCCTTCTTCAATGCCTTCCTCAAGCATGAACACGGGGCGCTCCAGGCCGTCTCGGCCGACGGTCGCTCCTCCCTCTCGGTTGTGCACACCGCCTGGACTGCGGGCTCCCCAGCAACCCTGCCTCTCCCCAAGCAAGCGGCGATTCACTTGCACGCAACGGTCACTCCGGACACAGGATTGAACGACGGCCAGGCCGTCACCGTTCGATGGAGCGGCTACACGCCGGGCAAGGTCGTCAATATCCTCGAGTGTTCCCAAGTGGATATCAGCACCGCCAGCTCGGCAGGATGCAGCTTCGCTCATGCGTCGATCCTGCACCCTGACCCCACGGGATCGGGCTCGGTGGTCCTCCACGTTGGTACCGGTACCATCGGCAACGGAGTCTGTGACGTGGCCCATAGCTGCTATGTCATCGTGAACAATGCCAGCTCGACCAACGCGGCTGACACCAAGGCGCTCCCCATCCGCTTCTCGAGTTAGAGATACATCGTGGGCGCGACCAGTGAGATGCTCGATGACGTCAGTCGCCTCTTGGCACAGAGGGTGACACTCGATGGATACCTCGGGCGCAAGGGACGAGCCGTCGTCGCTCGGCTCAGGGTGGGCGACGACGGAACTGTTGTGGTGAAGGGCCCAGCCCGCCCGATCACTGATGATGGGTCTTCTCTCGACGCGTGGTCGCCAGTCAATCGATTCAGAAACGAAGTCGCTGCCCTCCAAACCCTCGATGGCGCTGGAGGGCTCGTCCCCCGCTTGATCTCCGCTGATCTCGAACGCCTGTGGATGGTCCTCGAGGACCTCGGAGAGACGAAAAGTCTCGCCGACGCCCTCCTGAGCTGGGATGCCGATTTGGCGAGCGTGTCTCTCTCGGCATGGGCATCCGCTCTCGGTCAACTCCACCGCGCCACTTCGGAGCCATCGATACTGGCACTGTGGGAATCACGGAGAACATCGTTGGGGCCGCTACAGAATCCCGAATCGGCAGCGTGGGTGCTGGACTCGGCACGATCTCGGCTTGAGCAGATCTCTTCGATTCCCCACGAGGTCGAAGCGGCGGTGATCGAGGTCGACCGAAGGCTCTCTGAGCGTCGGTGGTGGTCCATGACGCCACGTGACCCCTGCCCGGACAACTGCGCCATTGGAACTGACGGCTCCGCCATGCTCTTCGACTTCGAGGGTGGCGGTATCCGCCACTCCCTCCTCGATGCCGCGTACCTGGTCACAACCTTTCCAACGTGCTGGTGCACCGGCAACCTGCCACCTGCGGTCCGATCGGCCGGCCTCGCCGCCTACCGATCGGCCGCGGGATGGGCGTTCGACGACTTCGATCAGCATCTTGCTGCAGCGGCGGCGTTCCATGGACTCTGGGTCCTCAACTCATTTCGCATGACTGACGCACTCGGAGAGCGGGGCGATCTGGGTTGGCGTTGGGACGAAATCGGCTTCGACGTTCCTTCAGCCCGACAGATTGTCGCCCTCGCAGTCGACGATCTTGAGCGGGCTGTCAGCGACGATGGTGACCTGGACGCCATTGGAGACCTCGCCAGATCGCTCCGCGGGGGTCTCACCGAGCGCTGGGGGGCATGGGAATGTGCGCCACCACACCCAGCATTCTCTGGTGTCGGACAACGATCGTGACCTGCGGGTAGCACGCGAGAGGGCTCCTCGACCCGGCAGGGAAGGGCACCTTCGATTGCCATCCTCGTTGACCTCTGAGATTCTGGATCCATGGCTCAGGATCCCAGCGGCTTGCCCGGTATTGCGGTGTTGAGTCGTGGTCCGATCGACGGGCAGGAGCATCCCACCGAAAGCAACACGGCTGAGCTTCGCGTCGTGATGAGCGATGGCCAGCAGCATCGCTATCGGCGCACGGAAGAAACACAACCTTTGCCTGGTGGACGGATGGCGGTGGTCTTCGACTGGGCAGGTCGGTACTACGGCCCGAAGTGAGGAGCAACGCGGCACGGTGCCCACCGAGACGGCGAATTGGGCCATGCCGACTCCAGATCCTGCGCCGAATACGTTGACCCTGTGACGACCGTTCGATTGGCAACGCTCAACGATCTTCCTCAGATAGCCCATGTCCAAATGCGGGCATTTGAGGACGACCCGTTGATTACATGGATGCTTCCCTCCGACGACTTCGAGCGGCGAGCCACGCTGCTGTTCGACTGCTTGATTCGCGCATCCATGATCCACGAAGCCATCTACACGACCGATGATGCTGTTTGCACGGCGGTGTGGGCGCCGCCAGAGGCCTGGGCCTTCTCCGAGGAGCAGATCGGGATGATGGCCGAACCATTCGCTGAGGCAGCGGGTGAGAGGGTCGATCGCGCCATGGGCGTTCTCATCGAGATGGCAGAGGTGCATCCATCCGAGCCCCATTGGTATCTCGAAGGTCTGGGCACACATCCCGACTGGCAGAGGCGTGGAATCGCGTCGGCAGTCCTGGCCCCCGTCTTGGGCCATTGCGACGCCGATGGTCTCCCCGCCTACCTTGAGACGCAACTGGAGAGCAACGTCCCGTTCTACCGTCGGCATGGCTTCGAGGTCATTGGCACGAAGCAGCTCTCGAACGGCGCACCGAATATGTGGCTGATGTGGCGGGAGGTCAGACCTGTGGCGCCGCCCATGGACGGCCGATGACACCAGTGTCCCGGTAAACATCCAGTGCCCGGGCCCATCCCGACTCGCTTGACACATGTCCATAACGGAATATATTGAACCCGTGGCCCGCTCTTCCACGACATCGGATGTCTTCAACGCGATTGCCGAGGCGCACCGCCGCGAGATCCTGGACATACTGATCACTGGCGAGAAAGCGGTCGGGACGATCGTGAACGACCTTTCGATGACCCAGCCTCAGGTTTCAAAACATTTGCGGGTTCTCAGTGAGGTGGGACTCGTGAGGTGCCGGGCGGAAGGGCGTCGCCGGTTGTACCGCCTGGAACCGGAGCACCTTCGGCCGTTACGCGAGTGGCTGGTCAAGTACGAGCAGGCATGGAACGACCGCATGGATCGGCTGGACGACTACCTCAAGGAGCTCCAAGAACAAGGAGGGCGTCGGTGACACCCAATCGCCCTGGCGCGGCCGGCATCGAATTTCCGAGTGAACTCGAGATCCTCCTCACCCGGTACTTCGAAGCTCCGATCGAACTCGTGTTCGACGTATTGACGAAGCCGGAGCATGTACGCGAGTGGTTCGCTCCATTTGATCACACGATGACGGTGTGCTCGATCGACCTGCGCGTCGATGGGAACTACCACATGGTCTTCGTCACGGAAGACGGAACCGAGTGCTCGTTTCGGGGAACCTACCTGGAGGTCGAGCCGCCCAGCCGGACCGTCAGGACGTGGCTGTTCGAGGGCTGGCCCGATGCCGAGGCCGTCGAGTCGACCGATCTGCACGAGAATGAGGGAGTGACGAGGCTGACGCACAAACTGGTGTTCCGCGACCAGGCAGGCCGTGACCACATGACCACGTTCGAGGGCATGGAAGACAGCTTCGACAAGATGAAGAACTACTCGAGGACGCTCTTGGGCCATCCAAATGGAACTGCCTCCGGAAGTCGAGGTTCGGGCCAGGATGCCCCGTAAGGGCGAGCGCCGCAGACTGTCCACGAATGTGCAAGGCCGTCGCCAAGGGCCTGCCCCTGACGCGCAACACCGGCCCGCATTGCGGGCCGGTGTTGGCTCCTCACTGGAAGAGTTTGCTGGAGCTA
Organism: uncultured Acidimicrobiaceae bacterium; assembly: GCA_963826835.1. Taxonomy (GTDB): domain Bacteria; phylum Actinomycetota; class Acidimicrobiia; order Acidimicrobiales; family RAAP-2; genus Bog-473. The sequence continues at coordinate 146,955 of CAWGYK010000002.1, read as the reverse complement.
TGCCGTAACGAGCTCCTCTTGCGACGTGTGGGCGGGGAGAAGCTCCTCGTTCTCGCCGGTCCGCCGGGCGTGAGCGAAGCCGAGGCCGACCAGCACTGCCATGACGCCGGCGAGGCAAAAGGCTGCGATCGCACACCAGAAGGCGATCTCGGCGATCAGGCTGAAGCCGTAGGCCTCGAGCAGCAGGCCCCGAAGCGTGGTGCCCTGGAAGACCGTCTGCACCTTGGCCTCGGCCGCCGTGTAGGCCGGCGAACCCTTGGGCAGGTCCATCGCCGCTGCGCTGAGCTGGGCGTAGGTCTTGCCGCCACCGATCTCGTTGAGGTGCACGTTGATGAAGTCGTTGGCGTAGACCTGCGCCTGCTGGCCCGTGAGCAGTTGCTGTCCGGCGTACTGCGACACTGAGGGGATCATCGACTTGGTGATCTCCTGACCGTCAGGGTGGGCGAACGCCGCCGCCGAGGGGAACGTGATCTGCTGCTGAGCGAGCTGGGTGTGCACGTAGTTGTTGGCGAAGCTGTAGCCCACCAACAGCAGGGAGCCCGAAACCAGCAGCACGATGACGACCACCACACCACCGACACTGGCCAGCATGTCGAAAACCTTGCGTCGCATCTGTATCTCCTTGCTCGTGATCCCTCCCAGTGAGGAGATCTGTCCCCATCCTCATCGCCTGAGGGCCCGCTGACATGAGCGCAAACGTCCTGTGACCTAGGGAGGAAGGTCCTTAGCTTTGGATGCTCGAAGGTGACACCGGGCTTGAGGAGGACCAACTTCCCTAGTTGGTTTTCTGCGACGAAGCGCACAATGGAGGGGTGAGCATGACTCTCCTCTCGGGTGCCTTGGACCTCTGGGACACAAACCTCGGCGACGAGGACCCTGCTGGCCTCGTGCTCGACGCGGGTGGTCGTCTTCGAGAACTTCCGGCTTCTCATGGGCCGTGCTTCTGATGACCGCCGACGTCGAGCTAGCCGGCCTGGCCCACCCGGTGGAAGAGGCCGCAAGATCCCTCGTGGGCAGGCGCCACTAGCCACCGTGATTGACCAACGATCTATCGGCTCAGGACAACCTTGACCGCTCCCGTGTCCGCTGCGCGTGCAAAGACGTCATACGCCTTCATCATGTCGTCGAGGTCAAAATGATGACTGGCGAATCGGCCGGCCTCGATCTGATGAGAAGCGACAAGGCGAAGCAGCGTCGGCGTGGAGTAGGTGTCAACCAGCCCAGTCGTGACGGTCACGTCACGTATCCACAGCGTCTCGAGGTGCAAAGTGGCGGGAGCACCGTGAACGCCGATGTTGGCGACGTGACCTCCCGGTCGAACGAGCTCAGCGCAGAGCTCGAAGCTCTCTGGAACGCCCACCGCTTCGATTGCGACGTCGACACCCAAACCGTCCGTCAGCTCTTTCACAAACGCGACGGGATCCTCACGGCCGTTGTTCACAGTGAGGTCCGCGCCGAAGAGCTTGGCGGCCTCCAGTCTGGTATCCGCGAGGTCCATGGCGATGACGTGACTCGGAGAGTAGAGCCTGGCTGCAAGGATGGCAGAGAGGCCGATGGGTCCGGCACCAACGACGGCGACGGTGTCACCCGGCTGCACGTGACCGTTCAGGACCCCGACTTCGTACGATGTCGGCAGGATGTCGGCCAGCATGAGAATCTCCTCGTCGCTCGCTCCCGCCGGCACCTTGTACAGCGAAGTATCGGCAAAGGGAACGCGGACGTACTCAGCCTGGGTCCCGTCAATGAGGTGACCCAGGATCCAACCGCCCCCGCCAAGGCACTGACCGTAACGGCCGTCACGACAGAAGCGGCATCTCCCACACGCGCTGATGCATGACACGAGGACCCGATCGCCAGGCGCCACCGTGCTCACCGCTGAACCGACGGTCTCGACAGTTCCGACGGCTTCGTGTCCCAAAATGCGTCCCTTGGTTACCTCGGGAACGTCCCCTTTCAGGATGTGGAGATCCGTTCCGCAGATCGTCGTGCAGTCAACGCGCACAACGGCATCGGTGTTGTCCTGGATCGTCGCTTTCGGGACATCCTGCCAGGCTTTTTGGCCCGGTCCGTTGTAGACAAGTGCCTTCATAGTGTTCCCCGATTCTCTCTTGGTCTAGGTACTTGGAAAATCGGTATCGAGTCGTCTGGGACGTCAGTGCCGCTTCTCCAGCGTCACCAACAACTATGAGCGCAGCGAGCGGCGATTCCGTAGGGACCAAGGTCCCGACGAACGTGACATTGGTCCAGTGTTGGGCAAGGCCACCTTCCCGAACTCTCAGCCGGTGTCGAGCCGGCCGAGGGACCTATCGGATCACGGCGCCCCGACGATCAGCGGAGACTCCCTATCTCGGTGGCCCTCGTCGACACCTCCAGGGGATGGCACACCTCGACAGCGCACTCCGCAAAGGCGTCGTTCGATGGCGAGCGGGCGGTCTTGGGGGTGTCGTCCCCGGCCCGCCAGCTTTGGAGCAGGACCTAGGTCCCAGGTAGTCGGGGCCTTCCTCCCTACCTCCAGGCTCTCCTTCGGGGTCCAATGAATACATCGACAGAACCCAGGAGAAGGGATGGAGATGTCCGATATCGCACGCGACTCAGGAAAAGCCTCCACAGACGGCGCAGTGACCCAGGACCCCTTCAACGAGATCATTCACATTCTTGACGATTGGCGGACCCGGATCGACAACCTCAGAGTACAGGTGGACCTGGCCAAGCTCGATCTCCGCGACGAAGCGGCGCACCAGCTTGATTTGGCTCGTACCGTCAATTCTGCCGCGGCCTCGAAACTACGCGACGCCTACCAGGACGCTGCCGGCACTGCCGAGACGCTGCGCCTCGGAGTCCATGCGTTCCTCCACGACATCAACGAGGCGTTCGACGCGGTGCAGGCTGTCATCTCACGAAGCTGACAGGCTGATCACTGAGGGCCACCAAGGAGCGTTGGACGTACTTCGCCCTAAGTTCGGCCGCATCACGAACGGAGAGGAGGCAATGTGAAACTCGACCCACGAGGTTCGACCGTACTCGGTGAGGACGCGTGTCGACGCCACCTGGCCCGCGTCGCAGCAGAGTGTGGCATCGGACGCGTCGCGATCAACGGCGACCGATCCCCCTACGTCATCCCGGTGAATTTCACCATGGTCGGCGGCGGAATCGTGATCAGGCTCGGGACAGGATGGGCCGCGTACCATCTCGACGGCGCGGCCGTGACGTTCGAAGCCGACCAGTTCGCGGCGTCCCGACGCACCGGTTGGAGTGTTGTGGTCGAAGGAGTCGCCCGTGTTGTCCCCTACGACGATGTCGGGCGGCTCGGTGCCAATCTCCCGACCCCCATCGTGAAAGTGCCGGGCGTCCGGGTGTTCGAGATCGTGCCGTTCAAGGTGACCGGTCGCTCGGTGGAACCTGACCTTCGAGGTGAGCGAGGTGATCTGGCCGCGGGGCGGTGGCCCGAAGCGGCAGGTGAATCCCCAGAGGTGGACCTTCATCTCGGGAGGGATGCCGCCGGGGCGTTGTCTTCCGCCTTAGGTTCGACGCTCGGCGACCTCAGCTCGGAGATCGCCGACACCGACAATCCGGTCTTCCGGAAGACGCTGCTCGAGCGTCGCCGTCTGCTCGAGAGTGTCGCCGCGCAGTTGGCGACTGCCGACGCCACCTGACTCCACGCCAGTCAGTATCCGTGTCAAATGCCAGTCCTCACCCCTTTTGGAGTCCCAGGGCAGGCCCGCTCTATGCCCCAAAGCCATGAGAAGATCGCTCAGAGCCGCGTGACGCGCTCAATCAGTAACGCGTAGTCGACGAGATGGCGATCCGTCAGGAAATGGGATCGGATCCGTTGCCGCGCCCGACGTCCCAACGCCGCCATCTCCTCTGGTTGCTGCAACAGGTCATTGAGTGTCTCGGCGAAAGTATCCAGGTCCGATGGGTCGGTGAGTAAAATTCCGGTTCCCGGCGCCACTTGGTCAACGATGCCACCGACCGCAGATGCGATGACAGGCCGCGACTTCCACATAGCCTCCGCAACAGTGAGACCGAAGCCCTCCTCAAGGCTCTTCTGTACGACCACAGTGGCATGACGTTGAATCGCGTTCACCATGAGTGCGTTGAGTTCGGAGTTGCCCATGGGCAATGTGATCAGCCGCACGGTGCCGCGCTGCCTCGGGGGAAGATTCTCCCAGCAGGTCAGGCACTCGTCCAAGACCTTGGCGCCTTCCGGATCGTCGGAGACGCCATCTACCGCCGGGCCCACGAGGGCAAGGCGCAGATCTCCTTGGCGCGCTGACTTCCCAGCGAACGCTTCAAGAACACCCTGCATGTCCTTGAGGTGATCCCAGCGTGACACCTGCACAACCACCCGATCGCCCGGTGCTATGGGGCCCGCTCCTCCGAGAACTGCCCCTGACGACCCCGCTGAGGGGCTGCCGTCGTCGAAGAGGCCGATCCTCACCAAAAGCTTGTGTACCTGATCGCCGTTCATACGCCGATTCTTCGCGGTGCGCGGATCGATGGAGGGCGCGATGATCGTGATGTCGGCGTCCGCGAGAAATCGAGGGACGAAGCCCCGGTGCGAGAAGATGTAGGCACTGCACGACCTCAAAGACTCTTGCAGGAAGTCCCAGCCCTCTTCCGTGTGGGCATTGCGTCGATCAGTTCCGATATGGCACCGCCAAACAACCCGAGCTCCGCGCTTCGTGAGCGCCTCGCCGAGACCGACAGTCTGCGGGTCGTGCAAGACGACGACATCACCCGGATCGACTCGGTTGACCAGTGCAGCCGCGTTCCCGGCCATGACTGCGGCATAGTGATCGGCTTCGGCCCGGCCCAATTCGCCGGTGTCGCCAGCTGCGCCGTGCAGGCGATTGTGAAGGCGCTTGGTGATCTTGAAAAAGGCCTCATCGCCGTCGATCACCACCCATCGCGTGTCCACCCCAGCGCCCAGGGAGTACCCGACGAGGGTGTGGAGCATCTCCGCGACGCCGCCACCGGCCGACGTCGCGCTCGATGTTCCACACTCGGCCTCCGCCCAGTGCCTGCCGCGCTTGCTCTGCGGCGCGGACGAGGCTGTTCAGGCGCGACGTCCCGATGAGAGAGGCCAGGCGTTGCGGGGAGATGGCCGCCACCTCGATGTCGCGAGGTTCCGCCATTTCCATATCTTGGCGCAGAATTCTCGTCGCCGGCGTCGTTACGGCAACCCGCCTCGAGCAGGCCCCGGTGGAGTGGCCGGTGTTCGGCCGGAATCCGTGGTAAGCCGAGGACCTCGGACGTCACCCATCTGAGCGGATGGTCACCCAGGAGCTGCCAAAGAATTGGTCCCACCGACGCCCCGCTCCTTATGGGTTCGGTTCCCGGGAATGTTCGCTCAGCGCATCCAGGACGGAACGAACTCCTTCGGAAAAGATCTCCACGTCCGGGCACGTAACCGGATCGCTGAGCACGCCAAGACCGAGTTGTCCCTCGTAGGACAGCGCCGCCACGGCAAGGCTCTGATTGCCTATCAACGGCATGAGGGGAAAGGCTTCGAGAAGCCTCGCCCCCAGGGCATAGAGCGGTACCGGGGGGCCCGGCACATTGGTCACGACGAGGTTGAAGAAGGGCTGGTGCTGCACCAAGCCAGCCGCTGCCGCCAAGAGGTTCTGGGGCAGAGGTTCGAGCAGGCGCAGGGCGGTGCCCGCAGCCAAGGCCTGATGGCGACGCTTGTCCCGTCCGACCTCGGCCGACACCGTCTTGAGCACGGTCACCGGATCTTCTATGCCTATCGGCACTCGCACGAAGAGCGCTGAGACGCTGTTGGCCAGGCCTCGTCCCTCGGCGTTCACCAACCCGACCGGGACGAGCACCTGGAGCTCCCCGTGCTGCGTCAGCTCGTTTCTGCTCATGAGCAGATCCCGCAAGCCGCCCGCCACCACCGTCAAGAGGACATCGTTGATGGTGGCCTCGAAGGAGTGGGCCACGTCGTGCACTTGTTCGAGGGGAAGCCGGATGAGAGTCACGGATCTGGCTTGCGTGATCGGATTGTTCAATGAAGAACGGGGGGCAATGATCTTCGATGTGGCGAGCGTACTGACGGCACCTACCAGGTCGGCGATCTCTCTCAGGCGCAGCATGGGATGCAGGATCGACTGTCCGTACCACTTGGCCGCCCTCAACGGGAGAGCCGCCAGGCGCACCAGGTCGTCGACCGCCGCCCGCCAAGGAGTCGGCGGGGCGTCCGGTCGCCAGGGACCAACCTGCTCAGCCTGAGGAGGGACCGGAGAGAGATCCAAGAGCACCGTCGCCAACTCGGTGGCGGCCAAACCATCGGCCATGGAGTGATGCAGCTTCTCAATGAGGCCGACACGCCCATCGGAGAGACCTTCCACGAATGTGAGTTCCCAGAGCGGTCGCGTCGGCTCCAGTGGGACCGCCATGAATTCGGCACACAGTTGACAGAGTTCGATTTCAGTGCCTGGAGGTGCCAGTTGGCAGACCCGAACGTGCTGGGATATCTCAAAATCGGGATCGTCGAGCCAGACCGGCGGCGCCCCGCCAAGGAGACCCTTTGCAGGACGTTGTCGGAGCTTGGGTACGAGGTCCAGCCGACTAGCGATCAGTCGACGCACGTCGTCGATACGAAGGGTTCCGTCGGCACCGTAGAGAGGACCGCCCTCGAACATCCCGACCGATGCGATGTGCATCGGCGTTCTGTCCGACTCGACATGCAAGAACGCGGCGTCGAGGGGCGTGAGCGGGACTCTGCCGGTCATGACGGCTGGTTGCCGGTGTGGTATCGAGCCCACACCCAATCGGTGATCGATGGATCATCCTCACCATGCTGGCGGGTGTAGGCACGCGCTTCGAGCCTGGCGTCCTGCATCTCCTGACGGACGGGAGCGGCCCTCTCCGAAAGGCCCGGCACCCGATCGATCACGTCCATCACCAGGTGAAAGCGGTCCATGTCGTTCATCATCGCCATGTCGAACGGTGTGGTTGTCGTTCCTTCTTCTTTGTAGCCCCGGACATGAAAGTTGTGATGGTTGCTGTGACGATACGCCAGCCGGTGGATCAGCCACGGGTAGCCGTGATAGGCGAAGATGACCGGCTTGTCCTTTGTGAACAAACCGTCGAATTCGGCTTCGGGCAAACCATGCGGGTGCTCCGTTTCGTGGGACATCCGCATCAGGTCGACGACGTTGACGACACGGACCTTCAGCTCAGGGATCCGATCTCGAAGGATGGAAGCGGCGGCAAGGGTCTCGAGTGTTGGAATGTCACCGGCGCACCCGAGAACCACGTCGGGAAGATCTCCGTCGTCGTTGCTCGCCCATTCGAAGATCCCCAGTCCCCGTGTGCAGTGATCGATCGCCTCGTCCATCGTCAGGTATGTGAGAGCAGGCTGCTTACCGGCCACTATGAGGTTGACGTAATCGCGGCTGCGAAGACAATGGTCGGCGACTGACAGGAGCGTATTGGCGTCCGGTGGCAGATAGACCCGCACGATCGCAGGCTTCTTGTTTACAAGATGGTCGATGAATCCGGGGTCTTGATGGGAAAATCCGTTGTGGTCTTGGCGCCAGACATGGCTCGACAAGAGATAGTTCAAAGAGGCGATAGGGCGTCTCCACGGGATCTCCTTCGACGTCTTGAGCCACTTCGCGTGCTGGTTGAGCATCGAATCGACGATGTGGATAAACGCCTCGTAGCAATTGAAGAGCCCATGGCGACCGGTGAGGAGATAACCCTCCAACCACCCCTCACAGACATGCTCGCTGAGTATCTCCATGACTCGGCCCTGCGGCGCCAGAAATTCGTCTCCGGGCAACGTCTCGGCCTCCCAGACGCGATCGGTTGCCTCGAACACGGCGGAGAGGCGGTTCGAAATCGTCTCGTCGGGACCGACCATGCGAAAGGTAGAGGGATTCGTTTTGATGACATCGCGTAGGAAGTTCCCGAGCACCCGCGTCGGCTCGACCGATGCCACGCCCGGACTCTTGACTGTGACGGCATACCGTCGAAAATCAGGGAGATCGAGATCCTGGAGCAGCAACCCCCCGTTGGCATGTGGATTGGCGCTCATCCGTCGGATCCCGGTCGGAGCCAGGGCACGAAGCGGCATCCGAAGCCCACCCGACTCGTCGAACAACTCCTCTGGCCGATAACTGTGGAGCCACTCCTCGAGGATCTTGAGGTGCGCAGGATTGGCACGGACATCGGCCACGGGCACCTGATGGGCGCGGAACGTACCTTCGATCGGGACGCCATCGACCTCTTTGGGACAGGTCCAACCCTTTGGTGTGCAAAGGACGATCATGGGCCAGGTGGGCCGTGACCTGGCACGGTCGCTCCGCGCCGTCGCCTGGATTCGTGCGATGTCGTCAAAGGCATCGTCGAGCGCTGCCGCGAGCAGCTGGTGGACCTCGGCCGGTTCGTCTCCTTTGACGAAGATCGGGCGATGTCCGTAGCCAATGAGCAGGCTCCTCAGTTCGTCGTCGCCGAGGCGGGACAGCACGGTCGGGTTGGCGATCTTGTACCCGTTGAGATGGAGGATGGGCAGCACGGCGCCGTCGCCCACCGGGTCGAGAAATTTGTTCGAATGCCAACTTGCGGCCAGTGGGCCCGTTTCCGCCTCCCCATCACCGATGACGCACGCGACGACGAGGTCGGGATTGTCGAACACGGCGCCGTAGGCGTGCACGAGCGAGTAGCCGAGCTCGCCTCCTTCGTGGATGGATCCAGGGGTCTGCGGCGCAACGTGGCTCGGAATACCCCCTGGAAAAGAGAACTGGCGGAAGAGCTTCCGCAGTCCTTCGGAGTCCTGACCGATGTGGGGGTAGACCTCGCTGTAGGTGCCCTCGAGGTAGGCGTTGGCCACGATGCCGGGACCGCCGTGACCTGGCCCGGTCACATACATCAAGTTCAGATCACGCGCCTTGATCACCCTGTTGAGATGGGCGTAGACCAGGTTCAATCCCGGCGTGGTTCCGAAATGACCCAGAAGCCGTGGCTTGACGTGCTCAGGGCGCAAGGCCTCCGCCAGCAGCGGATTGTCCATCAGGTAGATCTGACCAACCGAGCAGTAGTTGGCGGCCCGCCAATAGCCGTCGATTGCCTCAAGCTCTTCTTCGTGCAGCGGATACATGGCCGCCGACCGCTCTGTTGATTCGACCACAAACTCCCCGTTTTGTGTCAGATCGCCTCTTGCCGCTGGAGTGGGCGCGTCGATGCCCGACGACACGTGGTTGGTCATCGGCGTCACCCGTTCAAGAAGGCGAAAGGGGATGGTCTCCCCGGATCACATCGAGGCATGCGCTTGCGAGCACTCGGAGCAGCGCTTCAGTCTTCATCCGGAACGGAGTCATGGACGATGACACGACCGGTGACGATGTCGGGGATGATCTTCACCAACGCGTGGCGTGCACCACCGGCCCATGCCTCGAGGTCGAGCGACGAGAGTCGCAGCACTTCGTCGGGGTCGTCAACCCGATGCGCCGTTCCGCTGACGAGGACGCTCCAACCCTCGCTGAAGGCCTCATCCACACGATCGATCTCGAACCCGATCACGGGCTTCGTCTCGAGAAGATCGGCCTTGGCCACGTCGGTGCTGAAGATGACCTCCCCGCCCGTGAACTCGAAGTTGACGGGCAGGGCAACGGGCCCTCTCTCCGTCGAGAAGACGATTCGCCCCACGCCGCCAGCGGCCAAATGCGCGTCGCATTGCTCCCTCGCCAGAGTCTCGAGAGTGGGGTGGCGGCCTGCTCTTCCCCTCCCAGGGGCGCGGTCGATATCGCCTCCCGCAAGAGCGGTCGGGGTCGTGTCCAGAACAAGCGCGATGAGGTTCAGGGTTCCGAAGCTCAGGCGGGCGTCGGAACTCTGCTCGAAGTACTTGAGATACGTCGGATCGATGCCGGCCCGCCGCGCCAATTCTTCGGTAGTGAGGCCGAGTTCGCGTCGGCGATGGGCGATCCTCCGGGCCAGGTCGCCCGGGTGGGACGAGCCGACGGCCGGTGACTCGGGACCGGAGTCGGCAATGTCGGTGGAGTTGGAGGGCACGTCAGCGTCAATGCGAGGCGTCATAGGAGCCATTCTGGGCTGCCGGCTCGAGGTTGTGTAGGGAGAAAGGTCCCCCAGAGGCCATGACATTGGTCTCCTGGGTCCGGGGACACACGTCCCCTACCTGACGATCACGACGGGGCAGGGGGCATGTCGGGCGCAGTAGGCACCGACGGAGCCGAGCAGCAGTTCGCGAAGAGCGCCGAGCCCTCGTGCTCCCACAACGAGAAGATCCGCTCCTGCGCTCAGCTTCACAAGAGCCGGCCCCGCTTCGGCTTCGCTGAGGATTGACCTCACGACGATCTCAGGAGCGACTTCCGTTACGTGACAAGCGGCCCGGTCCGCGATGCGTTGCACCTCTTGTCGTTCCTTATCGGGCGTTTTGGCGAAGACGTAGCCCAATGCCATCGGGAACATCCATGCGGTCACGAGTTCGAGGGTGGCCGGAGAACGATTCGCCTCCGCAATGGACCATTCGAGCGCCTTGTCGGACCCAACGGAGCCGTCGACTCCCACCACGATCCGCCGGATCAGGCTTGGATCCTCGATCTCAGACACGGGATCGTTTCCCGCTCTTTCCGAACGCCTGGCTCGACATCGAATCCTCCAATGGTCTTACGTCAGCACGTCATGGCTCGCCGCTCTGCGGAGGATGGCGATGACCCGTTCGGTCACGATCGGACCACTGATGTCGCTCAGTTCCCAGGGATCGGTCGGGCGGCTGGCGCCTTGTCGCTCCCACATGTCCCCCTCCCAAAGGGTGAACCTCCTGTTGGCCACATCGAGGTCCAACCGAATGTAGGGATAGAGATCTGGGCGGTCGAGCATGGTCACCTCGCGATCGAGCGCCATCCAGAGCGTGAGGCGCAGGCCGTGGAACGCGTCCATCGGACGTTCGACGAGCCTGCCGTCCCCACCGCACGCCTTGAGTCGTTGCGCCACGGCCTCAAGGGTGGGTCGAATGACGCTGCTGGCGATTCCCTCGGCGTGGCGGATAAACTCTCGGCGCTCGTCTTCATCCTCGACCCGCTGGCGACGAAACGCCTGCCTTCGAGCGGCCCAGACATCGAGCACGTCGTCGATCGCCGCGAGCTCATCCGGCGCGCCCGTGTACGGCCGGGCGGCCTCGGTAGGGGCGGCATCGCAGACGCTGGCAGTGAGAGCGGCGGTCATCGACCTCATCTCACGACCGTGACCGCCGGGGCCGCATGGTGCACGCAGTACTCGGAGACCGAGCCCAGGAGGACATTCACAACCTCGCTTCGACCACGCGACCCGACGACCAGCAAGGTGGCGTCATGGCTTGTCGCTACCAGCACTCTTCCGGCGGCGCCGTATTGGATTTCTCCCTTGCTCACGATCTCTGGCTGAATCTCTTGGGCGTGGCGGAGGGAATCGTCCACGATGGCCGCCGCCGAACCTTGGTCGGGGACGGGCGGAACAACCGGCCACGGCGTCGTCATCGGGGTGTCCTCGTAGGCGCACACGACATGAAGGAGCGCACCTCGAAGCTTCGCCTCGTGAGCTGCGAACTCGAGCGCCCGAGTGCCGCAGTCGGACCCATCGACACCGACGACGACCCGGAGCTCGTCTGGGCGGTTCGTCGTGGTGGTGGTCACAGAGTCCAGAGTGCCTGGTCAGAAGGCCGCCAGCTAGGGACCTAGGTCCCAGGGGGCAGGGAAAGGGGTCCCCTTTCTCTGGGGGACTCAGCGTCCGATGCTGTCAGCCCTCCGAGAGATGGGTGCCTTTCTGGTCAACGCGCTCTGGCGCACGATCGACATGCCTCTCAGACCCGCAAAAACCCCCATGACCGCCTAGAGGGGAACGCGCCAGGTGGCCTTGCTACCACCGCTGTCGATCGCCTGCATCTCGAATGTCCCACCCAACTTCTCGGCGCGGCTCCGAAGGTTTGTCAACCCCAATCCACCGCCACCCGCTGAGGGACTGAATCCAACACCGTTGTCGATGACTTCTAGGGTGACGTCGTCAGCCACGGCAAGGACGACCGCGACACGGGTCGCGTGCGCATGCTTGCCGACGTTGGAGAGCATCTCCCGCAGGACCGCCAGCAGATGATCGGCTGTCTGTTGAGGAACAGTGTTGTCGATGGCGCCCCGAAAGCTGAGCTCTGGACGGACCCCGAGGGTGGGGGTCAAATCGTCCGCCAGGCCCACGACAGCCTGGCGGAGCCCACCAGGGAGCGAGCTGTCACCGAGTTCGAAGATGGTGGTACGGATCTCGGTAATGGTGATGTCGAGCTCGTCCACCACCTTGTCGATCCGTTCTCGCACGAGGTCGAGATCGGGGAGGCGTGCGGCCGCCTGCAGGGCCATACCGACAGCGAACAAGCGTTGCACGACCCTGTCATGGAGGTCACGCCCAATCCGCTCTCGGTCGTCGAGCAGGCTGATCGTCCGGACACGGTCGTGCAGGCGGGTGTTGTCGATGGCGATACCCGCTGCCAGAGCGAGGGCTTCGGTGAGGGCTTCATCCTCGTCGGTGAAGCCATCGGCTCCGATCTTGTCTGTGAGATAGAGGTTGCCGAAGACCTCACCTTTCGCCCGGATGGGCACACCGAGGAAGGACTCCATGGACGGATGATTCGGAGGGAACCCATAACTGAGTTCATGCGTGCCGAGTTCCGCCAATCGGAGCGGCGCGGGGTCCGTGATCAAGAGCCCGAGGACGCCGCGACCCGTAGGACGCGATCCGATGGCTTTCTCTTCCGACTCACTCAGCCCAACGGTCAAGAATTGTTCGAGGCCCGTCCTGGCCTCGTTGAGGACCCCGAGGGCGCCGTAGCGTGCACCGACCAAGGTGCGAGCCTCTTCCACCAAGTGACCGAGCAAGGCTGGGAGATCGATATCGGCCTCGATCATCAGCACTGCGTCCATCAGGCGACCCAGCTTTTCAGGATCGCTGATCCTGTGATACGGCACGATTCTTATCGTACCGGGGCCAAAAAGCCGAAGAGGGCTGGCCACCTCAGGGAAATGAACGCCTGGGTGGCCGGCGCTGGCACAATGGTTGGATGACGATCCGCGTGTTCCTCCTCGACGACCATGAGGTGGTCCGGGAGGGAATCCGCCTTCTGCTCGAATCCGACGACGAAATCGAGGTCGTCGGCGAGGCGGCCACGGCGGCCGAGGCCATGGAACGGATCCCTCTGGCCAAGCCAGATGTCGCCATCCTTGACGTTCGCCTCGAAGGCGGCAGCGGTATCGAGGTTTGCCGGGATGCACGATCGTTGATGCCCGATCTGATCTGCTTGATGCTGACCAGCTTCGCCGACGACGAGGCGCTCTTCGCCAGCGTCATGGCCGGAGCCGCTGGCTACATCCTGAAGCAAATCAAGTCCCGCGATCTCATCACGGACGTGCACCGCGTTGCGGCCGGGGAGAGTCTGTTGGATCCGCGGAGCGTGGCACGGGTAGTCGAACGCATCTCCAACCCGCCGCAGACCGACCCCGAAATCCAGGCTCTGACGCCCCAGGAGCGACGGATTCTCGACCTCATCGCAGAAGGACAGACCAACCGGCAGATTGCCGAATCCATGTTCCTGGCCGAACATACGGTGAAGAACTACATCACGGGGCTTCTGCGCAAGCTCAAGATGTCAAGTCGTACCGAGGCAGCGATTTACGCAACAAAACTCAAGGCAGGCAAGGACACGTCAGACACTGGGACGCGCTAGTTTCCCCCCGAGACTCCTCGATGGCGCCACGAGGTCGACACCAATCGACGCCAACTCACCCTCGAGCCGAGCCCGCTCCGCTCCTGGTCGCGAGAAGCGCAGGGGGACCGCTTCTATCCCGTGTGTCTCGCAGACTTTGATGAGAGCCCGATCGTAGGAGAGCTCGGCAGCCAGAGCAATGGCGGCACCGTCACGGTGGGGTGATGTGTCGAGCATTTGCACTCGACACACCTGTGCGAAGTCGATGAGCGCGTCGCCGCTGAGCTCATCGACCCAGTCATTGAGGACACTGGAGAGGATGCCGGCGTAGATGCTCATGGCCCCCCCTGTACGCCCCCTTCAGAGGAGCTCGGCATTGTCTCAGACATCTGCCGCGGGGTGGCGTCGACGGGTCGATGGCTGATTCTCTCGCCTCGCACCTGATCCAAACGGATCCGTACGAAGGAGTCCCTGGCATCGTCGACCCATGGTACGGCGCAGACCCGCGCCAGTGTGATGACATCGGCCGGATCAACGACATGGGAGGACCGGCCCTGAACGAGCACAGTCCACCCTTCGTGATACATGAAGTCCGCACTGTCGATCTCGAAAGCTGCATAGGAGTCGAGGGTCGCCTTGTGGAGGTGACTGCCCATTCGTGTACGAAAGATGATCGCACCTTCATGGACGACGTAGTTGACCGGACAAATGTACGGGCGGCTATCGAGAACGCCGGCAACCCGACCTACGCCATTCGCCTCGAGACGGAGGAGACACTCGCCTTGGCTGAGCTCCTCGAGCTGCGCACTCCGATGAGGTAGAGCCGCCGACGCCAGCTCGCTCGTCACCGGCACTTGGCCGCGGGAGGGGGCGGGAACGGGCTGGGCCTCGATTCGCAGCGGCTCGTCGAACGCCCGGAAACCAGATGCCCTCATCACTTCATCACTTTCGTGGTTCCTATGGATCGGGCCAGACGGGCACGTGAGAGCCGCTTGCGCAAATCAAACGGGTGCAGGGTCCTGGTAGTCACTGGTTCGACGGTACGGGACCTGGAGCGGCGTCGATAGGGGCCATGGTGTGGGTGGCTCAGGACCATGGTCCCTATTCCAGAGGTCCCCCCGAAGCGAGATCGGGGCTCCCTCAGAGCCTTGCAATGACCACCAACGTCCCTGTCCCCTCGGGACCTTCGTCCCTAGATGAACCGATGCCTCGGATCTCAAGATCGACGTCAGGCCACCACACGCCGCGGCATGACCGCGGCTGATCCAAAGGAGACCCTGATGACCGTCACGAGCCTCATGGTGGCCACGCTGAGCAGGAGCGCAGAGGTGGCTCAATCGTGAAGATCGTCGTTGCCCTGGGTGGCAACGCACTGCTCGAGCGCGGGGAGGCGCCCGACGCCGCAATTCAGGAACGTCATGTGCGGGCTGCCGCCGAGGCTCTGGCACCGCTGGTGAAGGCTCATGATGTCGTGATCACCCACGGCAACGGACCTCAAGTGGGCTTTTTGGCGCTGGAGAGTGCGTCCGACCCCGTCCTCTCACACCCCTATCCATTCGACACCCTGGTCGCGGAGACACAGGGGCTGATCGGGAACTGGCTGGTGGGCGCCCTCGAGCATGCCGCCCCCGACCAAGAGGTCGTTTGCCTCCTGACGCGAACCCTGGTCGACGCTGCGGACCCCTCCTTCTTGGAACCCACAAAGTTCGTGGGCCCGATCTATAGCGAAAGCGAGGCGAGGAAGTTCGTCCGCGCACGTGGATGGTCCGTGCGCCATGACGGCGCGCATTGGCGACGGGTCGTCGCGTCGCCGGAACCGACGGCCATCATCGAGCTGAAGGAGATCCGGTCGCTTCTGCAGAATGGCACGACCGTGATCTGCGCCGGAGGCGGGGGAGTTCCGGTCGTCCGGGACGAGGATGGGGGGCTTCGAGGCGTCGATGCAGTGGTCGACAAGGACCTCACAACGGCCCTACTCGCCGTGCTGTTGAAAGCGGACGTCCTCTTGCTGCTGACCGACGTGGCCAATGTGCAACGCGACTTCGGCACGCCGGGAGCACAGGCCATCGGCCGGACGACCGTGGAGGCCCTCCGCAAGCTCAACTTCGCCGCCGGATCGATGGGCCCCAAGGTCGAGGCAGCCTGTCGCTTTGTCGAACAGACAGGCAAGACTGCGGCCATCGGGAAGCTGACCGACGCCGCCCAACTCCTTGCCGCCGAGGCGGGAACCATCGTCCACGCGAATGATCGGACTCTGACCACATCCGCCGCTCCCGTCGATCGACCCCAAGAGGTTGAAGCATGACGACGTCAGAGGACACCTCCGTTCGGAGTCCCCAGCGTGTCGTCGTGGGCGTTGACGGCTCGCCCGCTTCGCTCCAGGCATTGCAATGGGCGCTTGGCTACGCAGCCGCGACGAGTTCACGCGTCGAGGTCGTTGTGGCGTGGGAGTGGCCATCGAGCCTGGCCTGGTCGGCTCCCTTCCCGTCTGATTTCGATCCCGACACGAGCGCCCAGCAGATGCTCGACCATCTGATTGAGCAACAGCGTGCCGAGCACCCGGAGCTCACGATCGACGGTCAGGTCGTAGAAGGAGACCCGGCGACCGTGTTGGAATCGGCATCCGTTGGTGCTGCGCTGCTCGTGGTCGCCCGACGAGGCCACGGAGAGCTGGTCGGCCTTCTCTTGGGATCGGTCAGCGAGCACTGCGTGACTCATGCGCATTGTCCGGTGCTCGTGTACCGGGATGATCCGCGGAGCGAATCGCCCGAGGCCTCTCGCTAGGCCTGCCTTTCATCACTTTTCCACGCCACCGGTCCGGCGGTTGGGGTCGGACGGAGCAATGGTGCGAGCGACCCCGACGGGACCGGTACCGGACGCCGACAAAGGCCGTCCATCCAAGCAATGGCGGCAGGGCCCACCTATACAGGTAGGCATTCGAATCGGGAGCTGAGGGCGGCTGGCATGGCAGATACGGCAATCCACACCGAAGGACTGACCAAGCGTTACGGCGATTCGGTTGCCCTCGATCATCTCGATCTCGAGGTGTCCCAGGGCGAGGTGGTCGGCTACCTCGGACCCAACGGTGCAGGCAAGACGACCACCATTCGGCTCCTTCTTGCGCTGAGCCAACCGACGAGCGGGCAGTGTCAGATCTTCGGAGTCGACTGCCAACGCCACCCAGTCGAGACCCATCGCCGACTGGCCTTCGTCGCCGGCGAAGCGAACCTGTGGCCGTCGCTGACCGGAGCCGAGACTCTGGCCCTGCTCGGACGCGTGCACGGGCAAACGGACAATGCCTACCGAGACGAGCTCATCGATCGGTTCGACCTCGATCCCAGCAAGAAGGTGCGCGCCTACTCCAAGGGAAATCATCAGAAGGTGATCCTGATTGCCGCCCTCATGGTTCGGCCCGATCTCCTCATTCTCGACGAGCCGACGAGCGGGTTGGATCCCTTGATGGAACAAGCGTTCCGCCACTGCATCGGGGAAGCCCGTGACCGGGGCCAGACGGTCTTCCTGTCGTCACACATCATGAGCGAGGTGGAAGCCCTCTGCGACCGGGTCGGCATCCTGAGTGCCGGGAAGTTGATCGAGATGGGCACATTGGCCGAGATGCGCCACCTCAGTGCGGTGAGCGTCGAGGCGACCCTCGACGGGCCGGTCCCGGATCTGTCGGGAATACCCGGCGTGAGCTCAGTGGAAATCGAGGGTCAAACGGTTCGCTGCCAAATCAGGGGGCCCATCGAGCCTCTGTTGAAACTCCTGACCGATGTCGGCGTCACGCACCTCGTGAGCCGCGAACCCTCGCTCGAAGAGCTGTTCCTCGCCCTCTACGGCGGTGACGGCCGTGCTCCCTGACCTCGCGGTGCGGGCGCCGGTGAAGGCGCCCGCGCCGGTCGCACGATCTGCCGGTGCCGTCGTCGCCGTGGTCAGCGCCCGGAAGGCGGCTCGCTCGGGCGTCCTGTGGGGCCTGATCTTCGGCATCGCCATCGCCTCGTCGGAGATCAGCTACGTCAAGGTCTACAAGGCCTCGGCCCAGCGCGACGCATTGGCCGCCACCTACGGCTCGAACAAGGCGCTGAGCGCTCTTTTCGGGCCCGCTCCCCAACTGCAGACCGTGGCTGGCTTCACGGTCTTCAAGATCTCCATGACGCTCATGGTCCTGGGTGCGGTCTGGGGGCTCCTGACCAGCACGAGGCTGTTGCGCGGCGAGGAGGACTGCGGCCGCTGGGACCTCCTGCTCGTGGGGCTGACCACGCGGCGGCGTGCCGCCGCGCAGGCCATCGCGGGCTTCGGTGTCGGCGTCGTGACGCTCTGGGGAACCAGCGCGATCATCGCGGTCCTTTCCGGCCGAAGCTCGAATGTGGGGATCGCGGCCGGTCCGTCGGTCTATTTCGCCCTGGCCATGGTGGCCACCGCGGCCATGTTCCTGGCCGTCGGGGCCGTCACCAGCCAGCTGGCGGCCACCCGTCGCCAGGCCGCCTCCTACGGCGGCGCTTTCCTCGGAGTGAGCTATGCCCTCCGCCTGATCGCTGATGCGGGCGTCGGGTTCCACGGGCTGATCTGGGCTTCCCCATTCGGCTGGGTCGAGGAGCTCCAGCCCCTGACCACTCCGCAGCCCCTTGCCTTCCTGCCGATCATCGGCTTCTGCGCGCTGCTTGTCGCGGTCGCCGTGTACCTGGCGGGCAGGCGCGACGTCGGGAAGAGCATCGTGCCGGACCGGGCAGTCGCACAGCCCCACCTCCGCTTGCTCTTCGGTCCGACGGGACTCGCCGTCCGCTTGCTGCGGGCCAGGGTCATCGGATGGTGGGTAGCGATCGCCGTGGCGGCACTCCTGTTCGGCCTCATCGCAAAATCGGCCAGTACCACCATCTCCGGCTCGGCCGAAGAGGTGTTCTCCAAGCTCGGCGCCACCGGGACGGGCGCCGATGCGCTGCTGGGTGCGTGCTTCCTCATCCTCGCGGTCCTCGTGGCCTTCGTCGCCGCCGGCCAGATCACCGCGGCCCGCGCCGAGGAGTCCGGGGGCATGCTCGACCACATGCTGACCCGGCCGGTCTCGCGTACGTCGTGGCTGGGAGGACGGCTTTTCGTGGCACTCGTGATCCTGCTGTTGAGCGGCCTCGCAGCGGGGCTCTTCACCTGGTTCGGTGCCGTGAGCCAGCACGCGGGGGTGAGCGTCACGACCCTCCTGGGAGCTGGGGTCAACCTCGTGCCGCCGGCGATCATCGTTCTGGGCTTCGGCGTCCTGGTCTTCGGCGTGCGGCCCCGGCTCACGTCCATCGCCGTCTACGGCCTACTGGGCTGGTCGCTCCTCGTCGTCATCGTCGGGGGCATCGGCGCCATCAACCACTGGGCGTTGGACACCTCCGTCTTCCACCACATGGCGTCGGCTCCAGCCGTGCACCCGAACTGGGAGGCGAACGGAATCATGACGGTCATCGGAGTGGCCTGTGCGTGTATCGGAGGATACGCGTTCAGGAGGCGGGACGTGCAGGGGGAATGACCCGACCGTATGGTCACCGCGGCTGGGCTCCCGGTCCAGGACATATCGAGGTACTTCAGTTCCCAAATCGCGTCGTCCTTGTGGGCCTCCAATTTCCTCCGCGAGTACGGGAGATCCACCGTCTCTCACAACGGCACGTTCACCGAGCCCAGGCGCGTTCACTCCCGCCAGGAGCACCGGGCCCTAAAACGTCGAACAAGTCTGGTTGGCTTGGACGATGACAGAGGACCCCGTCGGAAGGCGAAGGGTTGTCACCTGGATGTTCCCATGGACACCCGAATAGACGAAGAGATTCTTCGAGGGATGGGTCCACTTGGCGAGAGGAAGATGCAACCCATCGCTTCCTGTTCGGAGAAAGTGCGTCAGCGCTTTCGACGGGGAGGGCTCACCGGTAACCCCTCGCATGTAGGCGAAGGAGTGGTTCGCAGAGCCCGGAGTGCCGGGGCAATGGAAGCCGCTTGCCGCTGACGCCGGCGAGAACGACAGGAGAAGTGCGCTGCCCACGACGAGCATCGAGCCGGCTCCCAGAGCACATCGGCGCATGTGCCTCCCACCTCTCACTTCTGTCGACAGTCTCTCACGGAAGCCGGCCCGGCCCAACGCGCTCGGGACCGGCTATGGGCCGCTCACGGGTGACGACGCGTCTGGCCTGGTCGAAGCCGAGGGGGACAACGGACTCCGTTGGTCTCCGTCTGTTTGCGTCACCCCGGCTCCGGCCACGAAGCACTCGTGACCGTTGCGTCCACGACGGTCACGCAGAGCTGTGGCTCCGGCCGCCCACCGCCCCGCACACGAAACTCGTAGGGGCCAGGAGAAAGGGGGCCGAAGATCGCCGCATAGCGGAGGTCCCCCGCACCCTGCCGCTCGCGGACGGCCATGTGTTCCTCGTTCCACGTTGCCCCGGCGGCCCGGTACTCGATCTCCAGCTCGTTCATCTCCACCGAAGTGAGGATCACGGCCGCCCCCTTGCCCCGGCCAATGTCCAGGACGACCGAGCCGGCCTCGCTCGGCCCGGGACGGCTTTCGGGAACGTGTTGGTGGCTGTGCCCTTGGGGGTGTTCGTGTCCGGCTTCTGCCTGCTCACCCGTCGACATCGCCAGCGGAGTCATCCGGTGATCGCGGCGGCCGTGTGGGCGTCATACCCGCTGTGGGGCGTCCCCAGGTACGGGAAGCTGTCGAGATAGATCTCGTCGTTGAGGGCCGATGGGTCCGTCGGACCCGAGGTCAGCCCCATGGAGATCCCACCCGCTGCTGCGTCGGGGACGTAGCTGGGGTCCACCAGAGGAAGGGTTGCACCGGCGATGGCACGCAGCTCAATCGTCGCCACGTCGTCCTGGACACGTCGACCATTTGGATAGCCGGCGACGTCCCCGCCGATGAGCCCCAGATTGCTGAACTTCGCCGGCGACGTCGGCGGAATCGTCATGTTGAGACGGAGCATGTCGGCCTGGGTCGGTCCGGTGTAGTTGCCGGCGAAACCCGGGACAACGGTCGAGGGTATCCCGGTCAACAGGATGGCCAGCAGGTCCGCCCTCGGTGCGTTCGTCGCATTGAACGCGGCCAGTTTGGGGAACACGCCCGGAAAGAGACCCGGGAGCAGGGTGCCCAGCTGGGGCGTCGACACGTAGGACGCAAACTGCTTGTCGCCGGAGGGCTGCTGCGCGTTCCACATGTCCTTGAGCGAGAGCGGAACCAGGACCTCGTTGAAGAGGGGGTTCCCGAGTCGGGATACCTGCACGTACGGGCCCGAATTGAAGATGGCTCCGTTTTCACCCTCGTAGATCTTCACCTTTTGACGACTGGCCGTCGTCCAGACACCGATGATGCTCGGCTTGTTGGGCCGCCATGCCCAGAGTGACATCAGCTCCTGGATCGGCACCTGAAGCGCGAGGCTGTGCACGTTGACCATGTCAGTGGCATTCACGCCGGCCGCCATCGCCGGAAGTCCGGTCCCCGACCACCCCGCGTGATCCCCCTGGAACGGCCGCAGGTTGCCGAGGTCGAAGACCGCCCCGAGGTCCACGTAGAACCCCTCGGCCCGCTGGCCGGCGAAGCACCGCGTGCCCTGGCCGACGTTGGAGATGGCGGCGCTGGCCAACGCCGCGTAGTTGGGCGTCGACAACGGGCCGATGTTGCAGGGCGGACACGGGAGGTTGGTACCCAGGACCGTGACGCGCTGTTCGGGCAAGTCGACCCGCTGCAAAGAATAGGTCTGGACCCTGTTCCAGTTGGGGCTGCTCAAACTCGTGATGGGCCCCACGTTGTACAGGAAATAGGACGGATCACGCAGAGTGGTGGTGAACTGGAACTGATAGACGATGTCGGCGATGCCGTCGCCGTCATTGTCGATGTTGATTTCATAGAGGACGTCATCTCCGAACTCGTAGAAATTCGGCCCGCCATCCGGTCCTTCCAGCGGGATGTAGTTGGCGATCAAGGTGACCGTCTCGGGCGCGTCCGGACTGACGAAGGCGTACACGTCCGTGCTGTCAGCAACGGGGTCCTTTGAGATCTGGGGCGCTTCACGGTGGGATGACATGACTGACCTCGGTTCTTTGGATTGGTGGATGTTCGTGTGATGGTGGGGCGAGAAATTGGAGTTTCAGCTTCTGGGCAGCGTTGTGATGTCAGATCTCACTGCGCCGCTCGGAAGAGCCGCGCCGCGAGCTGCGGGTCGGAGTAGGTCACTTCGCGCGTGCCGAAAAACATCTGCATCGAACCCGACGCGAGGTCGTTGACGCGTACGACGAGTGGCTGCGCCGCGTTCACCGCCACCTCCGAGGTGTTGGCGGCCACCGCCGAGTCGGCTTCCGGACCCTCGGTGTCTGCGACATTGACCATGGCGGGCACGATCGGAATCGCGGCCGCCACTCCTGCGGCGGCGACGGCCATCGTTCCGCTCTTCAGGAAGTCACGGCGTTTCATCTCCGGCATGGTGCATCCTTCCTCGGGGCACTCCTTCGTGAGGAGCACACCCTCGTCACCGACAACCGAGGTGGTCTCGTCGGCATACTCGGAGCGGAGGACCGACGAGTCCGGGCTGCACTCCCGACGTGGTGGGCGGCCCGCTCGGTTTGCCGTGTCGGCTGGGCCCTCCACGATTCGTCAGTCCATTCCTGCCCGGTGTCCGCATCCGATTCTCCGTTCCCTGCATTGGAGTTCGGAGCCCCGGCAAACCCGTATGCCAAAAAGGCGAGATATTTGGGTTCCAGGCCGCTCCGGTGATCCTGGTCGCTCCCGTGGCCAAAACCCGCGGCAACATACAGAGCCGGCTCCTGAGGGCGGCGCCGTGGCTCGACCACACCCACCCCGCGTCTGGGAGCGGTCTTCCCTGAATACACTCAAGGTGGCCACGGATCCATCCGACTCAGGGATTGGAGCGGCTTCTCCGATCACGTCAGCAGGAATACGAACTATTCGCCACCCCTCGCCGTAGGAACTTCTGTGAGCACAGGTCAGAACCGCGACTATCAGAGGGTCTCCGAGGTTGCCCGACCGTGCCCGCAACCCGTTCGAACGGGGATTGCAGCACGACGATGGCGTCCTGTTCTCCGAGCGAATCCGATTCGACTGTGACTGCCTCGGCGACACAAGACCTTCCGCTGCTGGCGATCCCTCACGCTGGCCTCTCGCTTCCCGTGATGACGTCGGTCCAAGCGGCGGCGGGGCTGTGTTCGATCCTGTGGCTCGTGGACGGCGAGGATCCTTCTGTGCAGGCCGATCGGCGTGCGCTCGAGCGCTTCGGTCAGGTCGTCGACCTGGCCGGCCGGTCCCCGTCACGTTGGGTTGATGCCGTTGCACCGTTTCGGCCCAACGGCATCGTGACTTTTTCCGATCAGCGAATGGTTGACGTGGCGCGTCTGGCCGAGGACCTGGGTCTTCCGTTTCACCGACCCGAGGTCGCGCGGCGGCTGACCGACAAGGCGGCGCAACGAGATGCCTTGCGGCGCGGCGGCCTGCCAATGCCGGACTCGACCATCCTGCAGAGTCGATTGGCCGACGACGCCGTGGCGAACCTGGCCCGCCGCGTGCGATTCCCCGCTGTGCTCAAGCCGCGTCGCGGCACCGACAGCCGCACCACCGTCCGCGTGCGAGATGTCGATGAGGTGCTGTGCGCCCTCCGGTCACTCTTCGATGGCGACCCGCCGGACATGGTGCTCGAGGAGTACATCGCGGACACGGTGCCCTGCCTCGGCGAGGGGTTCGCCAACTACGTCTCGGTGGAGAGCACCGTCAGCGCTGGGGTCGTCGAGCACTTCGCGGTGACCGGGCGATTTCCGCTGGCGCCACCGTTCCGGGAGACCGGGTTCTTCATCCCGGCCGATCTCACTCCTTCCCAGAGAGCTGCGGCACTGGATGTCGCCTCTGCTGCCGTGCGCGCGGTGGGCGTGGAGACCGGTTGCCTGCACACGGAGATCAAGTTCACGTCGGACGGCCCGCGGGTCATCGAGGTCAATGGCCGGCTCGGCGGTGGCGTTCCACTCATTCTGGAGATGGCCACCGGTGCTTCGGCGCCGCGACTGGCGATGGAAGTGGCGCTCGGCCGTCCTGCGGATTGTGCCCCCCTGGTCCCGCGCGGCGGCATTGGGTTCAGGCTCCTGTTCCACGCGCCACTCGAAGCGCGCAAGGTCCTGGCCGTGGAAGGTCTGGAACGAGTCAACCGACTGCCGGGCGCGCGATCGGCCACGCTGCATCGCCCGCCGGGAACCGATATCGACTGGCGCACCGGCACCAACGACTACGTCTACTCGGTTCTGGGTGTTGCGGACGATTACGACCAGCTCCGTGATGTCGCCCGGGTCGCCCAGGGGATCGTGCGCCTCCGGTTCGAGGAGGCAGCATCGCCTCTGGACGCCGTCGGCTGAAGGAGGCCGGTCAGCCCTGGCGCAGGAGCCGGGCGCCACGCCGGACAGGTGGAGCTGCCCCCTCGTGCAGCAATCCCTCGAGCAGCTCCACGCCGTCAACGACGCGAGGACCCGGACGCGAGAAGTGCGCGTTGGCGTCGACGGCGAAGATCTGACCGAGACGAGCGGCCTCAGGGCGCGCCAAGAGCGGGCCGGCCTGCGCGACCGCTCCGTCGAGATCGAATCCACACGGCATGAAGACCGTGACGTCGACCTGTTCGGCCCCGATCTCGTCCCAGGTGAGCCGGCGCGACCGGGCACCGGCGACGGCGAGGACCGGCACGCCTCCCGCTGCCTCCACCATGTCGGGAACCCAGTGCCCGGCATTGAACGGAGGGTCCGCCCACTCCAACACCAGTACCCGGGGCCGGTCGCGTCCGTGCACCCGCCGGCGCACCGCCTCCACCCGTCCGCGCAGGCTCTCCATCAACAGGTCCGCTCGTTCCCCCGTGCCCGTGGCGGCCCCCACCAGACCGACGCAGTCGATGACCTCGTCGAGCCGGCCCGGATCGAGTGAGACCACGAGGGCGTGGCAGCCGATGACGTCGAGTGCCCGCTCCACCGCGCCCGACGGCACCGCGCAGACCTGACAGAGGTCCTGGGCCAGGATCAAGTCGGGATCGATGGCCCGGATCCGCGCATCGTCGAGCGTGTAGATGGACTCCCCCGCCGCCACCTTGGCGTTCACCGCGGCATCGATCTCGCGCGCGCTCAGCGAACCATCAGTGGGCAGGACTGTCCCCGATATCACCGGCACCGACCGGGCCGCCTCGGGAAAATCGCACTCGAAGCTGACACCGAGCAGGTCCTGGCCGAGGTCGAGGGCGTAGACGATCTCGGTCGCGGACGGCAGCAACGAGACGATCTTCATCGCCCCAGCACCACGCGCCGGCGCAGAGGACGGGTTTCCGACCACCGCCGCCTCACGATGGGGTGAGCGGGCTGTGGTCGTCGAACTCCACCGGTGCCTCGAAGGCGGCCCGCCGCGAGGCACGGCGCAACGCGGCCAGCACCGGACGACCAAGGACGAGAATCAGGACGGCGCACGTCGCGGCGCGGGTGAGATCGAAGCCCATGGATGTGGTCAGGTCGAAGAGGATGAACCGGTGCAGGTTGGCGACGGTCCCGAGGCCGGGAACAAAGGAGTAGATCGTCGTGGTCCCGCCGACGAAGGGCCAGAACCAGAAATTGGTCAGGAGGCCGTAGACCAGGGCCGAGACAACGCCGTATCCGGCGAGCAGCAGCCGCTCCGGCAATCCCCGCATCGGCGGCAGGCAGCCGGCGCCGAAGCCGACCCATCCCGCAGCGAGCATCTGGAACGGCAACCACGGGCCCACTCCACCGGTGATCAGGGCGGACGCGAAGAACGCGACGGCCCCCAGGACGAACCCGAAGCCCCGCCCGAACACCCGTGCGGCGAGAATCAGGAGAAACCACTCCGGTTCGAACCCGTTGATGCCGGGACTGGGCACACGAAGCGCGGCGAAGCACGCGGCGAGGATCCCGAGCAGCGCCACCGCCTTGGCGTCGATCGCCCCTTCGGACAGCTCCGCCATCACAATGGCGAGGAGGAGCGGGATCAGCCCGACGAAGATCCAGGGTGCGTCGCCGCTGTGGGCCGAGTTCGGGCCCGAAGACTGATGGATCAACAGCGGCCACGCGAACGCGGCGATGCCGAACAGCGTGGTCAGGAGGAGCAGGAGGGACGAGCGGGATCCGAACCGGATGGCCGGGGTCAGACGGCGCGACGACGTCGCCGGAGGGACCGACACGGTCATGCCGGTGCTGCTCTCTCGAGGGCCCGGCGTACCTCGTCCACCGTCAGCCACTCTTCGGGGGCCAACACCTTGGCTACCTGGGGAGCGAAGATCGGGGAATGGCAGACCACCTGACGGGCGGGGCCGTCGGTGATGATCTGGCCGTCCGCCAGCACGACGGCCCGGTCCGCCACGCGGGCGGCGAGCTCAACGTCGTGGGTGGCCAGCACGATGGCGTGGCCGTCCCGGGCCAGTTCGCGCAGGACGTGAATGAGGCGATCCTTGCTCGGGTAGTCCAGCCCCCTCGTCGGCTCGTCGAGCAGCAGGAGCGCGGGGGCCGGGGCCACGACGATGGCCAGCGCGAGGGCCAGTCGCTGGCCTTCGGACAGGTCACGGGGATGGCGATCGGGGGGCACTCCGGGCAGCACCCGCTCCAACGTGTGGGCCGTCGTCCCCTCGGGGAGCCCCGACACCTTGTCAGCCGTGCGGCACTCGCCCCGGACGCTCTCCCCATAGAGCAGGAGGCCCGGGTCTTGGGGCACCAATCCCACGTGGCGAACCAGATCAGCGGCCCGGAAAGACCGGGGATCCTGACCGTCCACCAGCACAGAGCCGCGGGTGGGGCGCCGCACGCCTGCCAGCGTATTGAGCAACGTGGACTTCCCGGAGCCGTTCCTCCCCATGAGGACCAGCACCTCGTCCGGGATGATCGAAAGGTCCACCCCGTCGACCGCCACCACGGGTCCGTACGAGACCGTCAGCTTGTGGAGCGTGGCGGCCTCGACCCGGTCCTCATGCAGCGTTCCTGCGGCGTTGGGGTGCGGCGGCGCCATCGGCGCCAGCCGGGCGCGCAGCGGGGCCGACTGGCGGCGCGCGTCCCGTACCGACAGGGGCAGCGGGTCCCAACCGACGAGCCGGCCCAATTCCACCAGCGGTGGGGCGACCGAGGACGACCGCATGACGGTCTCGGGCGGCCCGACGACGAGCGGTGCGCCGTCACCCGGCACCAGGACGATCCGGTCGGCAAAGGGCACCACGCGCTCCAGCCGGTGCTCGGCCATGACCACGGTCAGCCCGAGGTCGTGCACCAACCGGGCCAGCGTGCTCAGCACCTCCTCGGCGGCGGCCGGGTCCAGGGCGGACGTCGGTTCGTCGAGCACCAGCAGCCGCGGCGACGCGGTCAGGACGGCACCGATCGCCACGCGCTGCTGTTGGCCGCCCGAGAGCGCGCGCAATGAGCGGTCGCGCAGCTCCTGCAGGCCCAGGAGATCGACCGCATCCTCCACCCGGCGGCGCATCGCATCGGAGGGCACCCCGAGATTCTCCATGGTGTACGCCAGCTCGTCCTCGACGGTCTCGGTCACGAAGCTGGCCAGTGGGTTCTGGCCCACGAAGCCAACGACGTCCGCCAGATCGCGGGTCGGTTGTCCCTGGTCGTCCTCCCGTCCACCGTGACCGTCCCCGCCAGCGTCCCGCCGCTGAAGTGCGGGACAAGGCCGTTGATCGCCCGCAACAGAGTGGACTTCCCGGTGCCGGTCTCCCCCACCACGACGCAGAGCTCACCTTCGGGGATATCCAGGCTGACCCGGTGCAACGTTGGCCGTGCAGCGTCGGTATAGGTGAACGACACCTGGTCGAACGTGATCATGTGGACACGCTCGAAAGGTCCGGCTCGACGGGGTGGCCGGTTCCGGCCATCCCGTCCGCACTCGCCCCATCCCCTTCGGCTCCGTCGTGCGGCGGGGTCCGCGACTGTGCAGCCGGGTTGGGGGCCGCGATGGCGGGGACCAAGGCGATCAGGATCCCCACGACCGGCAGCAGTGGGATGTTCGGAAACGCCAGGGGTGAGAACGAGATGGTGAGGCCCGGCACATCGAGGGCGCGGGCGATCGCCATGGCCACCAACGCCACCAGCCCGGAACCCGCCACGATCCATTCCGGTTGTCGCCAGGGGTCGGGGCGGTAGCGCGAGCGCGCCGTCCGTCGCCCGCCCAGGGCGAGGCCAACGCCGCACAGGACCGCGGCGACCGCCAGGACGGGGAGGCCCATTCCGAAGAGGGACCCCGAATCGATGACGCCGTAGATCCCGACTGCCACCAGCAACAGCCCGACGACAGTGGCGCCGCTGGCCAACCGACGCGACCCCTTCCCGAGGGAGATGCGCCGTCCGTAGCCCCGGGCGTCCATGCTCGTGGCAAGCTGGAGCGACCGGTCCAGCGCACTCTCCAAGACGGGCACCGCCACGCCGCGCATGCCGCGCAGGCCTTTGATCGGGATGCCGCGCTGGCGGCGGGCCTGACGCACGATCCCGATCGATTGGACCAATTCCGGAGTGAAGGACAGTGCCACCGTGACGGCGACCCCCGTCTCGTAGAGCACGGCGGGGAGAGAACGGAGAAGTCGGTAGGGGCTGGCGAGCGAGTTGGCGGCGCCGAAGCACAGCAGGATCACCGCAATCTGCAATCCCTCCACGAACGCGACGAGGATGGACTCCAGCGTGACCGGGCCACCGATGCTCACCCCGGCGGCCCACGTCGGGAGGGGGACGCGCGGGAAAACGAAGAGCACGTGTCCCGGCAGGCCGCGCTGACCGAAGAGGATCTCGATCACGACCCTGATCACAATGACCAGGACGCCGATGCGCAGGAAGAAGGCGATCGAACGCGACCATGGCGCGCTGCTCCGGCGGGCCGATACCACGACACAGGCCACGACCCCGATGAGGGCCAGCAGAAAAGGATTGTTCGTCCGCATGGCGCAGATCGCCAAGCCAGCCGCCCACAACCACCACGCCACCGGGTGCAGGGAGCGGCGCCTGGGGGCGGCGGCCCGGGTCATTCCTCGGCCGGCCGCCGGCGCCATCGGAAGAGCGCGAGACCACCGAGGCCCGCGACGACCACAGCGATCAGGATCACCGGGAGGACAGGGCTCGAGGTCCCGCCACCGGCATCGTGGGACGCGGCGCTGGCCACGATCGACCGGTGGCTGCCCGTCGGTCCGTGGGTGCCCCCGCCGGGGGCAGCGCTGTCTCCGTGCCCCGAGCTGGTCGTGGTCGTGGTCGCGCCGGGGCCCGTGGTCGTGGTCGACACCGCGGGCTTCGGCCGTGTTCCCGCCGCGGTGCTGGACGTGGTGGCCTGCGCCGGCCCCGCGCTCGTGTCCCCGGTTGTCGGAGTGGCGGACGGACCCGGGCCGGTCGTCGTCGAGGTGGTCGGCGTCGAGCCTGATCCGGACGAGGACTGCGCCGGGGGGATCTCGGTCGACGCATTGCAGATCTGTGCGTAGGTCGGAACGGCCCCGGGCGGCGGATCATCGGCGTCGTCCGGTTCGTCGGTCTGGAACTGCCAACCTTCGACATCGTCGGGCGGGCTCGCGACAGATTGCTCTGCCGGGCCGTCGTTGGCATACACCCATGAGCCCGTGGACCCGTGCCAATACGACCAGTAGTCGTAGTCCCCGCTCCCGACGCTCTGGCCGCAGTTCTCCACGCCGTTGGGTGGATAATTGTCGATGGCGCACAACAGGCCCGAGTTGTTGTAGGCCACGTCGTCCGAGCCGACGACGGCAGCGAGTGCGTCGGCATCGTGTGCGCTGGACGCCACCGGGACGCACGCGGAGATGGTCGATTTCGACGATCCGCTCCCGAAGTCGACGACAACCGCCACGTACACGTCGTTGCCCACCGAATCGGCGGACGCAATGGCCATCTTGAGGGGGACCAGGGCGCCGGGGCCGGCCGGTGCGAGCGCCGCCGCAGCTGCGCCCACGAAGAGCCCCCACATGAGCACCCGGGCCCGGAATCCGACGCGGCGCACCCTACGAAGCGCTGTCCGTTCCGCCCACGGCGTTGCTGATGCCGAGCGACCCTGCCGACCCCGAGAAGAGAGCGTCGCCGTAGTTGAAGATCCCGCCGTCGGAGGCGATGAGCCAGTAGCCGCCACCGTCACGGCTCGCGGCCATGCCCACGATGGGCCTGTTCAACACGATCCCCCCCGTCGAGCCGAAGAACGCGGCGTCCCCGTAGCTGAAGATCCCGCCGTCGGAGGCCACCAGCCAGTACCCGCCGCCGTCGGGCGTGGCCGCCATGCCGACGATCGGCTTGTTCAGGGGCTGACCGCCGCGGGATCCGAAGAAGGCGGCGTCCCCGTAGCTGAAGATCCCGCCGTCGGAGGCCACCAGCCAGTACCCGCCGCCGTCGGGCGTGGCCGCCATGCCGACGATCGGCTTGTTCAGGGGCTGACCGCCCCGGGATCCGAAGAAGGCGGCGTCCCCGTAGCTGAAGATCCCGCCGTCGGAGGCCACCAGCCAGTACCCGCCGCCGTCGGGCGTGGCCGCCATGCCGACGATCGGCTTGTTCAGGGGCTGACCGCCGCGGGATCCGAAGAAGGCGGCGTCCCCGTAGTTGAAGATCCCGCCGTCGGAGGCCACCAGCCAGTAGCCGAACCCGTTCAGGGTCGACGCCATGCCGACAACCGGCTCGTTGAGTGTCGTTCCGGCGGGCGAGCCGTGCGACTTCGCCGACCCGTAGGGGTCGACGGATCCCGAAGCGGTGGCGACCCAGTAGGAATTCGTCGGCCCGAACCCGTAGATGAGGCCGGCCAGAGTCGGCACGTCCTGGTTGGTGGCGAGGATGTTGCCCGAGGAGTTGTCCTGATAGCCCAGAGCACCCCTGTCCGGACCCGAGGTCACCACGAACGACTGCAACACGGTCACGGGAGAACGGCCCGAGCTGGTGAAAGTGGAGGCCGTCGGTGACAGCCCCAGCGCCAGAAGGGCCTGGATCACCAGCCCGGTGGACTGCGAGTCGGTCTGCTGGGGCTGGGCCACGGAGTTGGGGTAAAAGCTCCAGCCTCCATCGGGATCCTGCCCGCTGGTCAAGAAGGAGAGCGCGCTCGATTCCATGGCGGAGGTCAGCGCGCCTTGCGCAGCGAGACCCTGCACAGCGAGCGAGGTCGTCTGGTTGTCGGCGCCCTGGAAGCTCGGAGGGTCCTCGGCGCAGATCCCGAGGGCCTGATTCGGGAATGCCCAGCCGCCGCTGGAACATTGCTGGCTCGTCAGCCAACCGATCGCTGCCGCATTGGCCGCCACCCCCGCCGCCTCGAGCGCGACCAGGGCGAGTCCCTGGTCGTAGGTGCCGACGTACTCGTCGTTCAATTGGGTCTCCGTCCCGAACAGGCCGGCGTCGGGCCCCGAGGTCTGCTCGGTGGCCAGCAGCCGCGTCACGAGGTTCGTCCCGCCGAAGTTGGTCGGGTCGACACGCATGGCGTGCGCGTCGAGGATCAGGTTGGCCAGCTGGCCCGGACCGTCGGCACTGTCAACGGTGATGTAGGAGTTGGCGTTGGCCTCCACGTAGGTCAACGCGGCCTGCGCCCCCGCGCTGTCGACGTGGGCGGCGGCCAGGGCCAGGATGGCGTTGACCGTCGTCGAGAGGGACCCGCCGATGCTGCCGTCGGCGGCCTGCTGACCGGCCACCCACGTGGCCGCCGACTGTGCGGCGGCGAACTGGGGGATCTGCGGCTGCACCGACGCGGCGCCTGCGGACGCTGCGAAGGAGGTCATGGTGGCGGCGCTCAGCGTCGTCGCCAGGCCGACAGCAGAAGCACCCATCAGGGTGCGGCGGAGGATGTGCACGGTTCTCGCTTCCCGGACCTCGACCCGGAAAACTCCGCACCAGCGGGGCCACACCGAGCCCCGGTCCTTGTGTCTCGACGGTGGGAACTCCTCTGTCCTCGAGGTACCCCGGCTCATGGTGTCGCCTCGTCGGCGCACCACTCACGGTTGCGGACCAGCGCCGGATTTTCACCGGCTTCCCCTCTCGGGCAGTACAGCACTGCAATGTGTTGCGGACGTACGGTACCACGGGAGGCTCTCCCGGCAACCCCCCGGTCCGCCCGACGCCCGCCGGCCGGGCTCAGCCCGGACCTCGTTCGAGGAGAATCGCCGCGCCCCCTGTCACGGTCAACGTGCGCACCGGGTGCCACCCGTCTGCGACGAGCGCCGCGTAGGTGGGGTTCAGTGAGAGGGGTGGGGACTCCACGAACCACAGCCGGTCGTAAGAGCGCAACTGATTGGCCCAGCGAACCGGGTGCGAACCGCCCTCGTACCCCTCTGAGGGAACGATGAACACGCGGGGGTTCGTGCTGACCACGGTGAAGTACGTGCTCCAGTCCGGACCGAAGCGGACCCGGAGCGGGTGATCCTCGCCGTAGGCCCACGGGTATCTCGCGAGTTCTCCGACCACGATGTGGTCGGTCGGCTGTGCGGTGCGCGAGATCTCCGCCGCGAGTCTCTGCACCGCGAACCCGGGGTAGGACGCGGTGGTCGCGATCGCCACGACGATCAGGACCGCGCCCACGACCACTCCGGCCGCCGCCGCGACGGCGCCCGCCGTGGTGCGCCCTTCGGCACTGACACGGTCACGCAGACCGACCCACAGACTGACGGCCCCGGAGGCCAACAGCAGCAGGAGCGCCGGGTAGAGGTACTCGTCGGTCCGACCCGTCCCCAGCGGCGCAACGTGGGCCGCGCTGGCACACACCGCCACGACTGTGATGCAGGCCGGGCCGAGCATGGCGGCGTTGCGGGCGGCACCGAGCACCGACAGGCCCAGAAGGACGAGCAGGAGCAGGAGCTGGCCCGCCGTGGTCAGCGCCGGGAGGTGCAGGAGGTTGAGGTAGACGCCCCACAGGCCATTGTTCAGCGACCGCAGGAACGCGGCGACCGAGCCGTGGGCAATGTAGTTGTTGGCCCAGAACTTGCCCAACGAAGGCGAGATGCGACGGTAGAAGATCGCCGCCACGATGGCGCAACCTCCAGCGACGACCAGGGTGCTGAGCACCAAGTCGCGCCGGAGTCGGCGCTCCCGGGCTGCGGAGAGCACCAAAGCGATCCACACGCCCGCGATCACCGGACCCATCGACGCCGATAGCACGAAGGCGAGGACGCACACGGTTGCCAGCCGGATCAACCGGGGCCGGGCCGGTCGGCGACGGGCCGTCTCGGCCACCCACAGCACCGCGCAGGTCATGAGGAAGACCGTCCCGTACTCCTTGAGCCGCGTGGAGTAGACGACGCAGACCGGGCTCACGCACACCACGAGAGCCAGGATGAGCCCGACGGCGCGCCCAAACCCGAAGTGCCGCGCCAGGAAGTAGATGGCCGGGATGGCCGCGATGCCGAGGACGAGCGGTGGGATCTGGGCCCACCAGGTGACCCCGGGGTGGAGGCCGATGAAGGATCGCTCCAGAAAAGAGAACGCGGGTGCCGTGACCCACATGTGCCATGCCGTTCCGATGCCGACCCGCGACGACATGGCGGCCCAGGCATCGTCGCGGTACGGACCGAGGCTCGTCAGCCCCTGCACCCTCATGGCGGTGCCGGCCACGACCAGAACGAGGAGGATCGACGTCGCCCCTACCCGGCTTCGGTCCTCGCGCTGCCGGCTGTGGGCCCGGGCGGGGCTCGGCATGGGCGTCTCCAGCGCGACATCAAGCTCGGTAGCAGGCCCCCTCATCCGCCCAACCCCAATCTTTCGAGACGGGCCCCCAAAATAGTGGCTCGACCTCGCTGGACCCGTCACCGGGCTGCACACCTGTCATGCGATCGTCGATCCGGGCGGTCGACGCCGGGTTGACCTCGGGGGCCAGTCGCGGGAGCGTAGGCCGCATGGCAATGGGCAATCGTCCGGACGTGCAGACGGCACGGACGCCGATCGTGGCCTTGGACGTCTCCTTGCTGGCGCAGCACTTCGTCACCGCCCTGGCCCGGGTGCCGTTCCGCCGCCCCTTCACGGGTGAGTCATCGCCCCTGTCCAACCTGGGCATCTCGGTCACGCGGGAGGTCATCCGGGCCTTCATGGGCTATGCCTCGTCGCTGCGCATCCCCGAATTCCGCTCCCTCGAGCTCGTGCTCGACGACGTCTGCAAGTGGATCATGCCGCCCATCGTCCGCTCCCTCGACGTCGACGGCCATCCGGCCGAGTTCGGCGGCGTGCCCGGGATCCTCTACGTGCCTCGAAACCAGGCGCCGCTGGGGATGGTGCTCTACCTCCACGGTGGCGGGTACATCGGGACGTCACCGACCATGTACGCGTTCTTCACCGCACGGGTGTGCCGCGAGACCGAGTGCGCCGTCTTCGTCGCCGACTACCGGTTGGCCCCGGAGTTCCCGTATCCGGCCGGTGCCGAGGACGCGTCCGCCATCTTCAAGGAGCTCGTCAACTCGGGCATCCCCCCGGAACGGATCTTCCTCGCCGGTGACTCGGGCGGCGGAGGATTGGCCAACACGGTCCTCCTCGATGCGCCTCCAGAAATCGAGCCCCTCCGTCCGGCCGGGCTCGTGCTCTTCTCGCCCGAGGTGGACCTGCGCCTCGACGAGGACTCGGTGACGGACAACGCCGATCTCGACATCCTGCCCTGGAACATCCCGACGGCGTCGTACCTGCACGGAGTCGACAGCAGCAGCCGGTCCGTCTCGCCCCTGACCGCGGACTTGAGCGAGTTCCCTCCGACGTGCGTGACGTGGGGAGGCGACGAGATGTTCCGCGATCCCATCCGTCGCTATGCCGAGCGCCTCCGCTCGGAGGGAGTGTCGACGGACGCACGGGAGTTCGACGGGATGTTCCACGTGTTCCCGATCCTGATGCCGTGGGCGGACGACAGTCGCGAGGTCTTCCGGCATGTCCGCCGGTTCATCCACCGCGTGGTGGCCGACGCGCCGCCGCTCCACGACGGCGAGCTGTTGCGTGCGCTCGGTCTGGAGCACTGACCGCCTCACCTGCACAGGACCGTTCCGCGAGGCACCATGGAAGTCCCGACGAGGCGTGAGGAGTGGTGATGAACGACCCGACGGCAGGCGGCGGCGAGCGCCGGCCCGGTCCGAGCGTCGATCCGGTAACGGGTGACGCGGCGGCCCCGGCCCCCAATCGTGAACCCGCCTTCGTGGTTCCCGGCCGCGACGAGGCGGCCGCCGCCAAGATGGCGGAGTTCAACAAGCGCACGGGCCGTCGCCCCAACGTCGTGGTCATCCTCATGGACGACGTCGGCTGGGGTGACTTCGGATGTTACGGCGGCGGGGTCGCGGTCGGGGCGCCCACCCCCAACGTCGATCGGCTCGCCCGGGATGGACTTCTACTGACGTCGTGCTACAGCGAGCCGTCCTGCACCCCCACGCGTGCCTCCATCATGACGGGTCGCCTCCCCATGCGCCACGGCCTGCTCGTTCCGCCGATGTACGGCATGCCCGGCGGACTGAGTGGGGAGGTCACGCTCCCGCAGCTGCTCTCGGAGTCCGGCTACGTGACGCAGGCCGTGGGGAAGTGGCACATGGGCGAGAACACCGAGAGCCAACCCCAGAACGTCGGGTTCGACGACTTCTACGGGTTCCTGTCCGTCTCGGACATGTACACCGAATGGCGGGACCCTTACTTCTTCCCCGAGGTGGTCTACAGCGAGGACCGGACCGAATGGGTCCGCAACATGCCGTTCAACAAGTGCTTCGTGCATGCGACGCGCGGCGGCCCGCCGGAGGAGGTGGAGGAGGTCACCGTGCCCGTGCTCTCCCGGCTCGACGACAAGTGGTGCCGGTACTCCGAGGCCTTCATCGAGCGGATGGCCGGCGGGCCGGACCCCTGGTTCCTCTACCACTGCACGCGGGGCGCGCACTTCGACAACTATCCGCACCCCGATTTCCTCGGTCGTTCCCCGGCCCGGCATCCCTACAAGGACGCCATCGTCGAACTGGACGACATCTGCGGCCGGCTCGTGGCCTCCCTCGAGCGGACCGGTCAGCTCGAATCCACCATGGTGGTGATCTCGTCCGACAACGGGCCCGAAATGGAGACCTGGCCCGACTCGGCCTTCACTCCTTTCCGCTGCGCCAAGGGGTCGACCTGGGAGGGTGGCGTGCGGGTGCCCGCCGTCGTGTCGTGGCCCGGGATGATCGAGCCGGGCCGCGCCAGTGACGGCCTCGTGCACCTCCTCGACCTCTTCGCCACCTGCCTGACGATGGCGGGGGCGGCCGACCGCGTGCCGGGCGACCGCTACATCGACGCCGTCGACCAGCTGTCCTTCCTCCTGGCCGCCGACGACCGCGAGGTGGTCTCGAACCGGAAATTCCAGCACTATTGGCTCACCGCGACGTACTCGGCAGTGCGGGTGGGCGAATACAAGTACCTGTCCTCGTCCATCTCGGACGACGACACCGACGTCCTCAACCCCGGCGGGTTCACCGGGGTGGTGCAGCGCTACGGCTACGGCCGGCTCTACAACCTCTATCTCGACCCGAAGGAGACCCGCTCGTACATGATCCGCAAGCTGGTCTACATCGACGCCATCATCTCCGAGGTCGCCCGCCATCAGCGGACCTTCCGAGAGTGGCCCAACAAGCCGGCTCCGGCCGCGTCCCCCTGACTCAGCTCCGGCCGAGCGCGTCCGCCACCTTGCGCAGATCCTCTCGGAAGTCCGGGTGGGCGATGTCGACCAGGAGGTGGGCGCGCTCGCGGACGGTCCGACCGGTGAGCTCCGCGGCACCGTATTCGGTGACGACGACCCCGGTGTGGTGCCGTGGCGTGGAGACGACCGATCCCTCGGGCGGGAGGCCGGCGATGCGGGAAACGACCTCGCCGGCGCGGACGGCGGTGGAGCGCAGGCAGACGAGCGAGTGGGCGTCGAGGTGCAGCTCCGCCCCGGCCACGAAGTCCTCGTGGCCCCCGACACCCGAGATCTGCCGCCCGTCGATGGTGTCGGCCATCACCTGGCCGAAGAGGTCGACCGAGAGGGCGCCGTTGATGGAGACGAGGTTGGCGTTGCGCGCGATGACCGCCGGGTCGTTGACCGTGTCGACCGGCAGGAAGGCCACCTCCTCGTTCCCGTCCAGCCATTGGTAGAGCTCGGCGACACCGAGGGCGAACGTCGTCACCGACACGCCGTCGAACACCCCCTTGGCGTCGTTGGTGACCTTGCCCGCCTGGTGCAGCCGCATCAGGCCGCTGGTGAACATCTCGGAGTGGACGCCGAAACCGCCGAGCGGGCCACGGGCCAGCTCCGCTGCGACGATGTTGGGGATGGCGCCGATGCCCGTCTGCAACGTGGACCCGTCCTGCACGTAGGACAACGCGATGCGGGCGATCGCCTCGTCCGCCTCGTCGGCCGGCGGCTCGGTGAGGGCGAAGGGGGTGCCGTCGGACTCGACCACCACGTCGATCGCATCGAGGGGAATGGTGTTGTCGTACAACGGCAGCAGGCTCTTGGTCCGGGGCAGGTGCGGGTTGACCTCCACCATGAGCAGGCGCCCGGGGTCCCGGCCGGCGCGGAGCAGTTCGTCCCGGGTGCCCCCCATGTGGAGGGAGAGGCTCACCGCTCCCCCCTCGGGTGGTGCCGCCTGCACCATCATCACCCGGGGTGCGAACCTGGCCATGATCGGCCCCATCTGCCGGAAGCCCCCCGGCACGAGATCGATCTGGTGACCCAGGGAGCGCTGCAGCCGCTCCGCCGGACCGAAGAAGCCGCAGCGGTAGCTGACCCCGGGCTTGGTGAAGATGTCGTAGAGGTTCAGGCACAGGGCGCCGCCGACCTGCAGGTCCTCCCAGTCGTCGCGTGTCCCGAGCCCGGTGAGGAGGGCGTCGGGGATGGCCGGGCCGAGCCCGAAGCCGACCTGGTCGACCGGGCGGAGCAACCCTACGGCCTCCTCCACGCTGCAGACGTTCGGCACGGGACCACTCTCGCACCGAATCCACTCCCTGACCACGGACTTCGTTCCGGGCCGCGGGCAATCCATGACTTTCGGCTCTACCGACACCAGGGGTGCCGCCGCAGAATGACTGGGACACCCTCCTCTTCCCAGACAACGGTGCTTGGAGAATGGCGGCCACCCCCCTCGGTCGCCATTTTCCAATTCCGGGGTTCTCTCTGGCGACCGGTCCGGGACAGTCACCGTTGGGACCCGATCAGCGCCTCGTCGTCCGCGTGGGAGTGAGCATGCCGAGGGCGATCTCCGGCGATGTGGATCGGATCTCGCGGCAGACCTCGACAGCGCTGCCGTCGGGCAGACGCATGTCGAGGATCGCCACGTCCGGGCTCGTCGCCGTTCTGCCCGCCGGCGCATCGGCGTCCGTCCCTGGCGCCAGTGCCACCGCGGTCACGTTGCCATACCGCCGGCGGCGGTTACTCGCGGGGATGCTGCCGCGACCCCTGTCGGTATGCTCGGCCTGACTCCAAGAGGAAGGCGCGGCACCATGAGCGGAGAGCAGGCTCGGGACAAGGGCAGGATCGTGGCGGGCTTCGACGGCTCGGCCCCCTCGCTCGACGCGCTCGCGTGGGCCGCCCGCCAGGCCGACCTGACCGGGAGCACCCTCCAGATCGTCATGACGTGGGAACTGCCGTCGAGTTACGGCTGGGCGGTGCCGGTGCCCGCCGACTTCGATCCCGAGACGGACTCCCAGCGGGCGGCAGACACCGCCGTGGCGGGCCTGCGCGCCGAGCACCCCGGACTGGTCGTGGACACGCGCCTCGTCAACGGGCATCCGGCGCCGATCCTCGTCGAGGCGTCCAAGGACGCCGATCTCCTCGTGGTGGGCAGCCGGGGCCACGGCGAGTTCGTCGGCATGCTGATCGGCTCGGTCAGCGCCTACTGCGTGACCAACGCGCACTGCCCGGTGCTCGTGTACCGCAGCAGCACCTAGGAGAGGACCGCCCGGGAAAACCTGCGTCATCGTCGCCGGCGCGCCGGCGGCTTCCGAGAAGTCCTCGGAGTCTCAGTGGCGCGGCCCGCCCGGCACGATGGTGACCGGCACCGCGGCGTGCTCGGCCAGCTCCAAGCTCGTGCTGCCGAGGAGCGTTCCCGCGTGGCCTCCCGCACCGCGCGACCCGACCACGATGAGCACGGCGTGATCCGGGCCCTCGGCGGCGCGGAGCAGCGCCGAGCACGGATCGCCGTCGACCACGCGCCACTCCACGCTGCCCGGGTCCAGGCCGGCGTCCTCGGCGAGCCGGACCGCGGCCGCACCGTCGACCGGGCTCCCCGCCATGCCGGCATGCTCGAGCAGGCCGACGGCATGGACGATGCACAGGGACGCACCCATGGCCCGGGCGGCCCCTGTCGCCCAGTTCAACGCCGCCGTGGCATCCGCCGAACCGTCGAAGCCTACGACGACGACGCCGGGATTCGTCACGGCCCGATCTCCAGATAGGCGCGGTCGATGGCACGGAGCCGCACGGTGCTGTCGGTCCGCAGTTGCGAAAGCCCGGGTCCTCCGGTCGTGGGCGCGGCGGGGTGACCGGGCACCCCAACCAGGGCTCCGAGGGTCGCCATCACCGAAGTGGCCAACGCCTCGAGGTCGTAGCCGCCCTCCAGGAACAGGGCGAGGCGCCCCGGCGGCGCGAACTCGGCGACGATGCGGGCCAACTCGGCGAAGTCGCCACTGGACAGCGCCAGCTCCCCCAGCGGGTCGGCCCGGTGGGCGTCGAACCCGCAGGAGACGAGCACCCAGTCCGGATTGAACGCCTCGATGGTCTCCCGCGCCACCTCGTCCAGTGCCGCCCGCACGACATCGCCGGTGGCGCCGCGGGGAAGCGGCAGGTTGACGGTGAGCCCGGGCGCGCCGGGACCGCCCACCTCGTCCGGTCGGCCCGTCCCCGGGAACAGGGGGTGTTGGTGGGTCGAGACGTAGAGCACGTCGGGATCGTCCCAGAAGATGTCCTGGGTGCCGTTGCCATGGTGCACGTCCCAGTCCACGATGAGCACGCGCTCCCCCCGAGCGGTCCGCGAAGCGGCGGCGACTGCCACATTGTTGATGAGACAGAACCCCATGGCCCGGTCTGCCGTGGCATGGTGCCCCGGGGGACGAACGGGGACAAAAGCCACGGCCCCGTCCCGACGGTCGAGCTCGGCGAGCGCGACCAGTCCGGCTCCCGCGGCGCGCCGCGCCGCCGTCCACGAGTCCGGTCGGGCATAGGTGTCGGGGTCGAGTGCCCCGCCACCGGCGGCGCAGAACGCCTCCAGCTCGGCCAGGTAGGCCGGCGCGTGCACCCGCGACAGCTCGTCGAGCGAGGCCTCACGGATGACGGGGTACACGATGTCGTCCTCCAGCCCGATGGCGCGCACCCCCTCCATGGCCGCGAAGACGCGGCCCTGCTGTTCGGGGTGGGCGCTGCCACCGTCATGCTCGGTGAGCCCCACGGGACCGCTCACGACGAGCGTGGTCACGGGCCGTCCTGCGGTGTGACCCGTCGCGACTCCTCGCGCGCCGCGAGGGCGGCCCGCGACGTGTCCGTGACCGCCAGGGGGAACCGGAGCCTGACTGTCCCGTACTCGATGCTCGAGGTGACGGGATAGCCGGCATGGCGGAAGACGTCGAGCATCGTGTGGTTCTCGGCCAGCGTGTCGGCCGTGAACGACTGGACGCCCCGCTGCCGCGCCGCCTGCGCGAGCTCGTCGAGGAGCAGCGAGCCGAGTCCGTGGTGCTGGTACTCGTCCGCCACCACGAACGCGACCTCCGCCTCGGTGCTCGGCGGCGCACGATCGAACCGGCCGACGGCGATGAGCTCGTCACCGGCGGTCACCACCAGCGCCACGCGGTTCTCGAAGTCCACCCGCGTGAAGCGTGCGACCTCGGCTTCGGAGAGCGTCGGGTGGAAGGTGAAGAAACGCAGGTAGATCGACTGTGGTGACAGGTGGGCGTGGAAGGAGACCAGGCGGGCGGCATCGTCCGGCCGGATGGGTCGGACATGGCAGCGCACGCCTCCGATGACGACATCGCGCTCGAGCCCTCGGGGGGCGGGGGCGGCCACAGGATCGTCCGGACCCGGAGCAGCGATCGGTGACACGGCCGGCATGGCGCCCTCCTCCTCGGTGGCCATGCTATGGGGCGCCATGTCGCAGTGGCGGCGGAGCCGTTCGGCGACCCCACCCCCACCGGCTCGTGGAACGGAGAGCCCTAGGCTGCCCGCCGATGGCCGCGCTGATGCAGGCATGGGTGGTCGACCGGCCGGGCCCGGTCCATGGTGACCCGCTGGTGCGCGTCGAGAGGCCCGTCGCCGAGCCCGGCCCGGGCGAGGTCAGGGTGCGCGTCCGGGCGTGCGGCGTGTGCCGGACGGACCTCCACCTGGCCGAGGGCGACCTCGCACCACGCCGGCCCCGGGTGACGCCTGGTCACGAGATCGTCGGCGAGGTCGACCGGCTGGGGTCCGGCAGCACCCGCTGGCAGGTGGGCGACCGGATTGGGGTGCCCTGGCTGGCCCACACCTGCGGCGTCTGCCGCTTCTGCGTGTCCGGTCGCGAGAACCTCTGCACCGACCCGCGCTTCACCGGCTGGGACGTCGACGGGGGCTACGCGGAATACGCCGTCGTCGACGAGGCCTACGCCTACGCCCTGCCGACGGAATTCGACGATCTGCAGGCCGCGCCGCTGCTCTGTGCCGGGATCATCGGCTACCGGGCCCTGCTGCGGGCCAACCTCCCCGAGGGGGGCCGGCTCGGCATCTACGGGTTCGGGGGCTCCGCCCATCTCACGGCCCAGGTGGCGCTGGCCCGCGGCGCCCGCGTCCACGTCATGACCCGCTCGCCGGAGGCACAGGAGCTGGCCCTCCAACTCGGCGCCGCCAGCGCAGGCGACGCCGACGCCGCGCCGCCGGAGCCGCTCGATTCGGCCATCCTCTTCGCGCCCGTGGGCACGCTCGTGCCCCCCGCGCTGGCGGCCCTGGACCGCGGTGGGACCCTCGCCCTCGCCGGCATCTACCTGAGCGACGTCCCGGTCCTCGACTACCAGCGGCACCTCTTCGAGGAGCGGACCCTGCAGAGCGTCACCGCCAACACCCGGCGCGACGGGGAGGAGTTCCTCGCCGAGGCGGCCCGGATCGGCATACGCGTCTCGGCCGTCCCCTACGCCATGGACCGCGCCGACGCTGCGCTGCGCGACCTGCGGGACGACCGCGTCAACGGCGCCGCCGTCCTGGTCGCCTGAGGCACCGAACCTCCTGACCAGCGCTCACGCACCGATCTTGGCCAATCGACCAGGGTCCCCGCTCGCGGCCGACCCGAATGCACCAAGAGGGCGCGTCGGTGGGGGGCAACGGCCTCGGCACCGGCGCATCTCCTCAGAAAGAGGAAACGCCGACGGTGCCCCAGTCGATTCACGACAAAGCGCTGTCACAGGGCCCTTGGCGATAGGTCCTGGAGCTTACGACTGGGGCACGCACGCCGGCAGTGCGATCAGGCGGTAGATCGCTGAACCCATTATTCCCGATCCGGGGACCGGTAAACACAGAATTTCAGGAAATTTTGGAAGCGTTTAGATGACGGGTTCTACCTGGTCAGCGGCCATGAGGACCGCCGCCAGCTCCCCATCGCGTGGATATGACAAAAGGCGGGTTGCATTCTCGAGGCCCAACCACCGCAATTTGTCGACCTCCGCGTTGGGGGTGAAGAACCCCCCTTCGGCCGCCATGACCCAGTAAGCCACCGCCTTCGGGCGCCCCTTGCGGTCCA
The DNA here is from genome assembly GCA_963826835.1 of uncultured Acidimicrobiaceae bacterium. Taxonomy (GTDB): domain Bacteria; phylum Actinomycetota; class Acidimicrobiia; order Acidimicrobiales; family RAAP-2; genus Bog-473. The sequence goes on along the minus strand of CAWGYK010000002.1, from coordinate 104,616 downwards.
CGTATTCGGTGTGGCCGATGAAGCGCAGGAGACGGCAGACCATGCCGGTCTCCTCGCGCACCTCGCGCAGGGCCGCCGACTCGAAGGTCTCGCCCGGCTCGAGCTTGCCCTTGGGAAACGACCAGTCGTCGTGCACCGGCCGATGCACGACGACGATCTCGAGCATCCCGCTCTGCCGGCGGACGATCAGCCCGCCGGCCGCCTGGACGAGATCTGTCGGGGAAGGGAGCTCGGCCGTCATCGATCGTCGCGCCACTGCGCCGCACACTACCGTCGCACCCCGCGCCAACCGCGGCAATCACCGCCGGCCCGGCCGGCGGCGCAGACCCGCAGTAGCCTGACCCGCGATGTCCGATTCCAACGGTGACGAGCCGGGCGAGCACGACCCCGTCGAGATCGAGTGGCAGTTCGACGCGCTCGACCTGCGGCCGGTCGAGCGCTGGCTCGCCACGCTGCCCACCCTTGCCATCGAGACGGGCGACGGCGGGACGGTGACCGCGCTCTCGCGCACGCCCCGGCGCCTCGTCGACTCCTACCTCGACACGGACGACTGGCGCATCGCCCGCGCCGGGTTCGTCGTCCGCACGCGGCGTCGCGGCCGCCACGACGAGGTGACGCTGAAGGACACCCGCCCCGCCGAGGGGAGCGGGCTGCGCCAGCGCCTCGAGGTGACCGAGGTCCTGCCGGCGACGGGGCTGGCCGCGCTCGGCCCGGACGGTCCGGTGGGGCGCCGGCTGCGCGCCATCGTCGGCACCCGTCGGCTGCACGAGGTGCTCCAGGTCCGCACCCGCCGGCGCCCCTTCGCGTTGCGGGTCGGCGGTGTCGACGCCGCGGAGGTCGCGCTCGACGACACCATGATCGTGGTCGGGAACGGGCAGCGTCCCATGCAGCTGCGGCGGGTCGAGGTCGAAGTCCACCCCGAATGGCTCGACGCCCTGGAGCCGATCGTGGACCAGCTGCGCGCGTCGTGCGGGCTCCAGCCGGCGCGCCTCTCGAAGTTCGAGGCGGGACTGCTCGCCCTCGGCGAGGAGATCCCCGGCACCCCGGACCTCGGGCCCACCGACATCTCGGCCGGCTCCACCATGGGTGAGCTCGCCTTCGCAGTGCTGCGGCGCCAGCTCGCCGTGGTGCGCGACAAGGAGCCGGGCACACGCCTCGGGGAGGATGTCGAGGAGCTGCACGACATGCGCGTGGCGACCCGGCGCCTGCGCGCCGGGCTCTCGCTCTTCGAGGCCGTCCTGCCCGTGCGCGCCCAGGTCTTCCGGGAAGAGCTCGGCTGGATGGGACGCCTCCTGGGCGCGGTGCGCGACCTCGACGTGCAGCAACAGGGCCTGGCGGACATGGCGGCGCAGGGCGCCGGCGTGATCGCGGGGACCGAGGGCGGCGACCACGATCCCCTGGCCGATCTGGCTGCCTTGCTCGAGCGCGAGCGTCAGGCCGCCCGGGCCGAGCTGCTGAGCGGGCTCGACTCGGTCCGCTGGGATCGCCTGGTGAAGGGACTGACCGCCATGGCCCAACAGGGCCCGGCCCGTCGGTCGCTGGCCACGCGGGTCCCGGCCGAGATCGCCATGCCCGAGCTCGTGCTGGAGCGTCACGGCAAGGTGGCCAAGGCGGCCCGGGCCGCCAAGCGGTCCGGTGTGGTGTCGGATTTCCACCGTCTGCGCATCCGGTGCAAGCGGCTGCGCTACGCGCTCGAGTTCAGCGCCGACGTGTACGGGGGCCGCACCTCCCGCTTCGTGCGCGAGCTCACCGTCCTGCAGGACGAGCTCGGCGAGATGCAGGACGCCGAGGTGGCCTCGCTCCAGCTCGCCGCCCTCGCCACCGGGGAGACCCGCCTGCCCCCGGCCACGATCTTCGTGATGGGAGGCGTGGCCGAACGGCACCGGCGGGAGGTGAAGCGGTTCCTCAAGCGCCTGCCCTCCGAACTGCCCCGCACCCGCGGCAAGGCGTGGCGCGAGCTGCGCGACCTCATGGAACGACGCCGGGACGAGGCCGAGACGGAACGGCCACACGCCCGCACCGCCTTGCGCGCCCTGCCCCGGCCCGCGCCCGAGGCCGCACCGGCACCGGCACCCCCGGCGCCCCCGGCGTCCCAGCCCGGCACTGCGCACCCCGCCACGGGTCCGGGGCTCACGGCCCTGGCGCCGCCGCCCCAGTCAAGCCAGGGGGAATGAGCCCGCGTCGTCACCCATGACGAGGCGGGGGTGCTCGGTGACGATGAAATGCAACTGGTCGGCGTCGAGGAAGTGGCCGATGTCGGCCCAGATTTCGGGGAAATCCGGCTCCGCCATGTGGGCCTGGTAGGACTCCATGCTCTCGAACCACTGCACGGTCACGCCGTCGAAGCCGGCATCGGCGTCGTCCTTGTAGTCACTGAGCGGCCGCGGGTGCTGCTCGTAGCGCACCACGTGGCTGCCGCTCCTGCTGGACTTGATCAGCGGGCCGTGGACGTCCTGCCAGTAGGCGTGGAACTCGGCGGGGGTGAGACCGTCCTTGCGGCGCAGCAGGCACGTGAGCCTGACCATGGGACCTCCTGTCGGGCGCCGGCGCGAAGGGCGCCGGCCGGTTCATCCGCAGGCTATCGGCGGTCCAGCCGGCTTACGGGAGGCTGAGGGGATCCTCCGCCTTCGTGAATGAAACGGGGGACGTCGCCGAACCTTGCGCCCGGCCCGACGAAAGAATCGGCGCGTTGTCATCCCCGTCTGAGTCCCCGCGCCGTGCACGGGGCCGAAAACCGGTCGGCGGCGGATCGGCGGCGGTCCCGTACTGTTGCCCCGCATGCCCGCCTCCCACGTCGTGCTGCTCCTCTTGGGCGGGCTGGGTGCCGGCATCTTCAACGGGGTGGCCGGCGGGGGCAGCCTCATTTCCTTCCCGATCCTGCTCGGGCTCGGCTATCCGGCCCTCACGGCCAACATCACCAACACCATCGGCATCTGGCCCGGCTACCTGGCCTCGGCCGCCGGCTACCGCAAGGAGATCGGCGACCAGTCCCGGCGGCTCCGCCACCTGACCCCCGTCGCCCTGGGAGGCGGCGTCGCCGGCGCGCTGCTCCTGCTCACGACCTCCGCCGCGACCTTCGAGGACGTGGTCCCCTGGCTGGTCCTGGGGGCCGCCGCCCTGTTCGCCCTCCAACCGCTCCTGCGGCGTGCCCTGGACCGCGGCTCGGCCCACCCCCACAGCCGGCCGGTGCTCCTGGTGGCCGGGGTGTTCGCCGCCTCGGTCTACGGCGGCTACTTCGGCGCCGCCATGGGCGTCATGTTCCTCGCCGTGCTCGGCCTGGCCCTGCCCCTCTCCATCGCCCACACGAGCGGGCTGCGCGCCGTCCTCTCCATGATCGTCAACGGCGTCGCCGCCGTCGTGTTCCTCATCCATGGCGGGCTGGCCTGGGAGGCGGTGGGCCTGCTCGCCGCGGGCAGCCTCGTCGGGGGCTACGCCGGGGCGCGCCTGGCCCTCGCCCTCCCGGCGCCCGCCCTGCGGGTGGTGGTCGTGGTCATCGGCGTGGGCACGGCGGTGAAGCTGCTGGTCTGACCGGGACCACCGTCAGTCGACGGCGAGCGGGTAGTGACCGACCACGGCGCGTTGGAGCTCCCGGCGCGCGGCGCGGCGGGCCTCGTCCGCCGCGCCGCCGTCGACGGGCACGAGGCGCACCCGCGTGCCGGGCCCACACTGGCCGAGCAGACCGTGGTCGGCCGCCACCACCACGGACAGCACCGGGTAGCCGCCGAGCGTGGCGTGGTCGGGCAGGAGGATGACGGGGTCGCCGCCGGGCGGCAGCTGTACGGCCCCGGTCACCACACCCTGTGAGTCCAGCTCCGCCCCGCCGTGCGGCGTGTGCGGGGTGACCCCGCCGTCCACCGCATGCAGCCGGAGTCCGACCCGGTTGGAGGCGGGCCCGACCTCGAAGACCGCGCCGGCGAGTCGGGCCAGCGCATCGGGCTCGAAGAGCTCGGCATGGGGGCCCGGGAGGACACGCAGGGCGACGGGCGCGCCCGGCTCGAGCTCGGTGGCGGCGCCTGGCGTCAGATGATCCCCGAGCGGCGGGGCCCACGGGCCCGCGTGCAGGAGCGCCCCGGGGGCCAGCGGGCCGGCCCCGAGCCCGGTGAGCTCGTCGCTGGCGGAGCTGGCGAACCAGGTCGGCCCCAGGAAGCCGCCGGCCACCGCCAGGTAGGTGCGGCAACCCCCGCGCAGGCGTCCGACCTCGAGCACCTGGCCCGGGGCGAGGGGGAGGAGCTGGCCGGCCGCCGCCGGAGTGGCGTCGACGCGGACCTCGGGGGCGGCGCCCACGACGGCGACGTGGCAGGCGGCGCGGCACGCGAGCCGGGTCCCGCCGCCCGTGACCTCGAGCGCCCCGGCGCCCACGGTGTTGCCGGCCAACCGGTTGGCCAACGTGAAGCACACCGGGTCGGCCGGGCCGGCCCCGGGGACGCCCACGGGGGCCACGGCACGCCGGCCACCGTCCTGCACCACGGCGCGCAGGCCCGGGACCAGCACCTCGAAGACCGGTCGGGCGTCGGGTGGGAGGGACCACGGGGGTGCCGCCACCGGGCTCGGCGCGTCGGCCTCGTCGGACCGGGCCACGGTGAAGAGCACCTGATCCCCCGGCGCCAGCACGGCATAGGGCGGACGCGCCGGCGAGAAGAGGGGGAAGGCGGTCCGCCCGACCAGCTGCCAGCCCCCGGGGGAGGCGGTGGGATAGACGGCGGCGTGCCCGCCGGCGATGGCGACCGATCCGGCCGGCACCGCCGGGCGCGGGCTCGAGCGCCGGGGCACCCGTTGCAGCGGGCCGGGAAGCCCGTCGAGATAGGCGAATCCGGGCGAGAACCCGACCACGCTGACGGTCAGGGGCCCCGCCGTCAGGAGCCCGGCCACCTCACCGGGACGGCACCGCGCCAGCGCCGCCACCTCTTCGAGGTCCGGCCCGTCGAATCGGCAGGGGACGGTCACCAGGCGACCGGGCGCGACCGGATCGTGGGGGGCCGCGCCGCCGGTGCCGTCGGCGAGCACCTCCTCCGCCGTGGCGCGCACCGATCGCAGGTCGGCGTCGGGGTCGGCCGCGCCGACCATGACCGTGGCGGCACCGCACACCACGTCGGCCACTCCCGCCAGCGGACCCTGGAGCGCCCGGGCCAGGACCCGGCCCGCCGCGGCGTCGGCGACGCCGATCAGAAAGGCGCGGTCACCGAGGGGTCGCACCTCCCCGACGGGGATGGAGCGGGTCATGCACGCGCGGGCGCAACCACGTCGATTCCCGCGTCCGCCATGACCCGGCGGACCGCCGACGCGATGGCGACGGCCCCGGGGGAGTCGCCGTGGATGCACAGCGTGTCCACCCACAGGGTCAGCACGCACCCGTCGTCGGCGACCACCGCGCCGCGGGCCAGGCCGAGTGCCTGTGCCGCCGCCACATCGGGATCACCCAGCACGGCGCCCGGCACGGCCCGGTCGACCAGCCCCCCGTCGGCCCGGTAGGCCCGGTCGCAGAACCCCTCCTCGCGGGCCTCCACGCCGTCGCGCAGGACCATGGCCATGGCGCGACACGCCGAGGGGAGCACGAGCGCGGCGGACTCACCCACGCTGACGCGCACGGCGTCGCGGAAGGTCTCGTAGACCGCACCGCCCTTCGCCACCTCCTCGTAGAGCGCCCCGTGGGCCTTGACCGAGTCGATCACCGCGCCCGCCGACCGGCAGACCCGGCCGAGGGTCTGCAGCTGCTCGCACAACGACACGCGCAGCTCACCGCGGTCGATGGCCATCGGGCTCCGCCCGAAGCCGGCGCGGTCGGGGTAGGAGGGATGGGCCCCGACACGGACCGAGTACTCGAGCGCGGCGCCGACGGTGGCGGCCATGGAGTCCTCGTCTCCGGCGTGCCCGCCGCAGGCCACGTGCACCGACGTCACCAAAGCGAGGAGCGCGCGCTCCACCTCGATCCCCGCCGCGTCGGTCGCCTCGCCGACGTCGGCGTTGAGATCGATGCTCCGGTGCGCGGCCACGGTCAGCCCGCCTCGAGCTGGTCCACCACGATCCCGTCGCGGTAGACCACGCGCTGGTTGCGTCGCGTGGGCACCCTGACCCCACCGAGGATGGAGCCCGTCATGTTGAGCGGATCCGCTCCGGCCACCACGACCTCCTCCCCGTCGGCCCCGCGACGATGGGTGGCCCGCAGGTCGTCGAACGCCTCGGGCAGCGCGTACTGCTCGCCCGAGAGGCCCGCCACGAAGCGACCGCCCAGGACGAGCCCGCGCGCCTCCATCCGGCGCAGCGCCCACACGACCTCGCGCCAGGGAACCCTGAAGGACTCCCGGCTCCAGAGCTCCCAGGCCACGATGCCCCACCGCAGCAGCAGTTGCTGCGCCACGGTCTCGGCGAGCGCCTCGTTGCCGGGCAGCAGGACGCCGTCGTCGACGGCCGGCGCACCGAGCACGTCGGGCCCGGGCAGCAACGACCATCGACCCTCGCCGATGCCGCTCCCGACCGGCGCACGACGCCGGGCCAGGCGCCCCGAGGGGCGGCGCACCGTCCGGGTGCGCCAGCGGTCTCGGGCCGACAGCAGCGCGCGGACCGCCGAGAAGGCGTCGGCCGTGACGAGGCCCCGGGCCACCAGGTCCCACAGGCCCTCGTCCACCTCGGCCGGGAGGCGGCCGGCCAGCGGCGCCAACTCCGGTCGGAAGCAGGCCCCGCGCCCGCGCAACACGGCGAGCACGTCGGCGGCCGCACCGATCTCGGGCTCGGCTGCCGGCGATCCGGCGCGCACGGCGCGCAACATGTCCTCGAGGTCGTCGCGCCGCACGAAGGCGAGCGGCGTGGCGGGCGACGGTGTGCCGCTGCGCCCGCTGCGCTCGGCCCGCGGCGTGAGGCGCCCCCACACGACCTCGCCGGACAAGCAGAGCTCGTCGAGCCACCGGGGGTCATAGCCCGTCACGCGGGCAGGCAGGATCTGGGCCTCCCACTCGACGGCGGGCGCCTCGATCCCCTGCAGCTGCTCGAGCACCTCGAGCAGGCCGGCCCGCCCCTCGACCCGACTGTCGGGCGTCGCGTGCTGCCAGTGCGTGAGGAAGCGCACGTACTCCGCGATCGGCACCGCGTCGACCAGACCACGGCGGCGGTTGCGACTGGCCCCGTGCAGGCGCACCAACAGGTTGCGGGCGCACCATCGCCCGTCGGGCAACTCAATGGCGGAACCTTTCCCTTCCAGGCGGGCCAGCGCCGTACGCGCCCGGGCCGGCGAGAGCGGCGCCCCCATCGGCGCCCCCGGGGGCAGGGCGGCGTCCGCCACCAACTGCTCGACCGTCACCGGTCCCGCCAGCTGCAGGTGCCCGGCGACGCAAGCGGCCGCGGCATCGTCGTCGTCCCCGAGCGCCAGCGCCGCCTCGCGCCGTTCCGTGGCCACCCAGCAGTCGTCGACCCTGCTCGCCCGGCCGTCGGCCGCCAGTGCGTCGTACCACTGCGCCCACTCGGGGCACGGACGGGCCGCGACCAGCGAGAGCAGCAGGTCGTGCAGCTCGTCGGGGTTGCGGAGGCGGGGCCGCACCTGGTCGAGCACGACGGCGACGGCGGCGGGATCGAGCGCGGCCAGCTCGGAGGCCGGGACCGGCAACCCGTCGGGCCCGAGCTCGCCCAGGCCGCGTCGCAGCGAGAGCGCCCGGGTCCGCCGCTCCTCGAGCGGCGCGTCGTCGAGGTAGGTGAAGGGGCGCCCGCTCAAGATGGCGTGGGCAAAGGGAGAGGGCTCCGACGACTCGACCGTGTGCACCGCGATGGCGCCCGACTCGACCCGGCTCCACAACTCGACGAGCCCCTCGACGGAGAGGCCCTCGTGCAGGCAGTCGTAGACGGTCTGGCGGGCCAGCACATGGTCGGGCACGCCCACGGGTCCGGGCGGTGCGTTCTCCTGACAGGCGGCCAGGCCGGGCCACACGGCGGCGAGCAGGTCGTCGGCCTCCATGCGCTGGAGATGGATCGGCCGGCGCTTGCCGCCCTGCATGCGCGGCAGCACGAGGGCGCGGTTGAGGTTCCAGCGCCAACGCGCCCCGAGCATGGGATGGGGCAGCACGGCCTGGGTCAGGACCTCCGACGCCCTGGCGCTGCTCAGCATGGACTGCACCCGCGTGAGCGGGAAGCTGTGTTGGGGTCCGAGCGAGAGGACAACGGTGTCGTCGTCCGCCGCGGCCTGCAGCTCGAAGTCGAAGGAGACGCAGAACCGCTTGCGCAGCGCCAGACCCAGCGCCCGGTTGATGCGGCCACCGAAGGGCGCGTGGATGATCAGCTGCGACCCCTCGCTGTCGTCGAAGCAACGCTCGACGACGAGTCGCTCCCGGGTGGGGAGGTGGCCCAACGCCGCCAGGCCGGCGGCGCAGTAGGCGACGACCTGTTGCGCCACCTCGGCGGACACGCCGGCCCGGGCCTGTACCAGCTGGCGTGCCCCGTCGCCGTCGTTGGCGGCCAGCAGCGGTTCGAGGGCGGCGCGGAGTTCGCTCACCGCCTCCGACAGCTCGGCCGTGCGGGCCGGCGCCTCACCCAGCCAGAAGGGAATCGTCGGCGGCAGGTCCCCGGCGTCGTGGACCCGGACCGTGCCCACCTCCACCTTGGCCACCCGCCAGGAATGCGTGCCCAGGAGGAAGATGTCTCCCGCGGTCGCCTCCACGGCGAAGTCCTCGTGCACCGACCCGACCGTCACCCCGTCGGGGTCGAGCACCACGCGGTAGTCGCCGGTCTCGGGAATGGCCCCGCCGCCGGTCAGCGCGGCCAACCGGGCGCCCCGCCTGGCCCGCAGGCGGCCGTTGACGGCGTCGAGATGCAGGTGCGCCCCACGGCGCCCGCGCCCGGTCTCGATCCCCCAGCTCGCCAGCGCCACGACGTCGTCGAAGTCCCGGCGGGACAGCTCCGCGTAGGGGGCCGCATGCCGGGTCATGGCCCACATCGCCTCGACGTCCCGCTCGTCGGTGGAGGCCACCTCGGCGACCAGCTGCTGGGTCAGGACGTCGAGGGGCGCAATGGGTGGCTCGAGGAGGTCCAGCCGGCCCTCACGCACGGCGGCGAGCAGGGCGGTGCACTCCACCAGCTCGTCCCGCGTCGTCGGGTAGAGCCGCCCCGCCGGGGTCCCGTCGCGATGGTGGTTGGCCCGGCCCACCCGCTGGAGGAAGGTGCCGATGGCCCGGGGCGACCCGATCTGGCAGACGAGCTCGACGGGCCCGACGTCGATCCCCAGCTCGAGCGACGCCGTGGCCACCAGCGCACGCAGGTCGCCCGCCCGCAGGCGGGTCTCGACGATGCGCCGCCGGGCCGCCGAGAGGCTCCCGTGGTGCGCGGCGACGAGGAGCGAGGCATCGACGTCGGCCGCGCGCGTCGCCTCGTCCTCCCCGAGGCGCTCGGCCAGCTGGTGCGCCACCCGCTCCGCCATCTTGCGCGTGTTGACGAAGACCAGGGTGGTGCGGTGGTGGCGGGTGTGCTCCGCGATGCGGTCGAGGATGTCCGACATCTGGCCGCCGCTCATGACGGCCTCGAGCTCGGTGGAGGGAAGCTCGATGGCGACCTCGAGGTCGCGGGCGTGGCCACAGTCGACGATCACGGGGGGCGGACGGTCCTCGTGCACGCCACAGAGAAGCCGGGCCACCAGGTCGAGCGGCCGCTGCGTCGCCGACAGGCCGATGCGCTGGAGGGAGCCGCCGCTCTCTGTCACGAGGGCGTCGAGGCGTTCGAGGCTGAGGGAAAGGTGGCTGCCCCGCTTGTCGCGGGCGAGCGTGTGCACCTCGTCGACGATGACGGTCCGCACGCCCCGCAGGAGCGCGCGGGACGAGGGCGCGGTCAACAGGAGGTAGAGGGACTCGGGGGTCGTGACGAGCAGGTCCGGTGACTGCTTCTTCATGGCGGCCCGTTCGGCCGCCGGCGTGTCCCCCGTACGGATGGCGATCCGGAGGCCCGGATCGGCGAAGCCGAGTCGGGCGGCCTCCTCCCGGATCTCGGAGAGGGGCACCTGGAGGTTCTCGTGGACGTCGACCGCGAGCGCCCGCAGGGGCGAGATATAGAGGACCTCGGGCGCGCCCCGGGCGCTCGATCCGGCGTCGGCGGCGCGATAGGCGGCGTCGATGGCCACCAGGAAGCCCGTGAGGGTCTTGCCCGAACCGGTCGGCGAGGCCACCAGGACGTCGCTGCCGGCGGCGATGTGGGGCCAGGCCGCCGACTGCGGCGGCGTCGGCCCGGCCGGGAAGCGACGGGAGAACCAGCTGGCGACGGCCGGGTGGAAGAGCGACTCGGGCCCCGTGGATTCGGGTGGAGCGTCGGGCATGCTCTTATTCCACCAGGAAGCAGTGACGCCCGCGCCACACCGAAGACCGGAGCCGGCCGCCGGTACCGCTCAGGAGGCGGGCGGGGGGCGGCCCCAGCAGGAGATCATCGGGGGCTGGGCCAGGTCGAGCGCCCCGGCCGCCACGTTGGCCAGGTGCCGGGCGATCTCGTCCTCGGTGGCGATGCCGTGCTCCAGGAGCTGGTCCCGGATCAGCGCGATGGTCGCCGTCTCGAGGTGGTTGCAGGCGGGATCGCTCACCGGGAAGGCGGCGTCGGCGGCCACCTGGACCAGGCCGGCCGCCCGGAGGCGGCGGGGCAGCGAGCGTCCGTAGGCCAGGTCCACCCCGCGCTCGGCCAACAGGGAGCGGAAGCCCCGCCGCAGCCGGTTGGCCAGCACCTCGGCCGGGCCGTTCTCCTCGAGGCAGCTCAGAGGCTGCAGGGCCGGATCGGCGTCCTCGACCAGCAGGATCCCGCCCGGGCGGAGGGCGGCGACCATCTTGACCAGGGCGGCGTCACGCTCGGGCACGTGCACCAGGACGAGCCGGGCGTGCACCAGGTCGAAGGCCCCGCCCGGCGGCGGGTCGGCGGCCACGTCGTGCTCGAGGACCTCCACGTTGGGGGCGACCGCCCCGCCGGCCCACGACAGGTTGATGTCGGTGGCGAGCACGTGTCCGGCGGGACCCACCCGTTCGGAGAGGTGGGCCACCACGGACGTCCCACCCGCTCCCACCTCCCAACAGCGCCAGCCGGGGGCCAGACCCAGGCCGTCGAGATGGCGGAACGTGGAGGGGTCGAACAGTGTGGTGAAGGCGGTGAAGCGGTCCATCGCCTCGGGGGCGTCGTTGGAGAGCAGGTAGCGCTCGCCGCTCATGACGCAGGGGTGATCGCCGGAGCGAGATCCTGCGGCGTGCCCACGTCACCGTCGAGCACGCCCGCCACCTCGGCCCGCCCCTCCTCGATCAGGGTCGCCGACCCGGAGAAGTCGCGGTACTGACCGGACGGTTCACCGCCCCCGCTGAAGACGACGACCTCGACGCCCGGCGGGAGCGAGGCCAGCTCGCGGATGAATCGAGCATGGATGGCCACGAAGAATGCGGTGAGCTGCGCCTCGAGCGGGCGGCGCGGCGCGGGCGGGTGGTAGTGCAACGGCCCGCACAGCAGCACGTAGATGCGGTCACACCCGGTTTCGAGCGCCCGGCTGATCGGCACGTTGTTGACCACGCCGCCGTCGACGAGCATGTCGCCGTCGATGGTGACGGGCGGGAAGATGGACGGGATGGCCGAGGAGGCGAGGATGGCCTGGACAGCGGGGCCGTGGCCGATCCAGCGCTCCCGGCCGTCGGTGAGCGAGGTCGTCACCACCTCGATCGGGATGACGGCGTCCTCCAGGTCCTCATAGTCGATCCCCGATTCGATGATGGCCCGCAACCCGGAGTTCGCATGCACGGACGGCCGCTTCTGCAGGAACGCCCACGGCCCGTCGAGTGGACCGCGGGGGAAGATGTCGGTGCCTTTCACCTCGCGCCAGATGGCCGCCATGCGCTCGGCTTTCTCCAGTGTCGGGTTCCCGGCGTAGGACGCGCCGTTGATCGCCCCGACCGAGGCCCCGAAGACGCGGTCGGCCCTGATGTCGCGCCGGATGAGCTCCTGGAGCATGCCCACCTGGACGGCGCCCCGGCTGCCGCCGCCGGCGAGGACGAACGCCGTCCGGCGCGCGGCGGAGCGGTGCCGGCCGCCGGAGGACGGCCGCTGCCCCCACAGCGCGCGCACGCGCCGGGTCCACCCCGGTGCCGGTGCGCCTTCGAAGCGCGACGCGTCGCTCACGACGCCGGCCCCGGAGGAGCGGTCGGCGGCCCACTCTCTTCTTGACGTCGGCGCCACGCCTCGCGTCCGGCGAGATCGTGCCGCACCGCCCACACGACGACGATCACGACGAGTGCGAGCATCGCCAGAACGAAGATCCCGAAGATCACGTCGAAGGCGGTGTTGCCGGCCGACGCCAGCAGGAGCGCGGGTGCCATGGACATCTCAGCAGCCAGGGTAGAGGAGTGTCACACCCCGTGGGCACACTGCCCCGATGGTCCTCGTCGCACCCCGTCCCCTGCTCCGGTCGACGCCGCCGGGCGCCGCACCGGAGGATCGGGGCACCGGGGGCGAGGTCCTGGCGCTGTTGCGTGGGGACGCGGCGGCACGCCCGCGTTTCGACCCCGGCCTGGCCGGCGGGCTGCGGGCCTGGCTCGAGGATGCCGCCTACGACGTCGTCGCGGCGCGCGGCGAGCACGCGCCACCGCTGTTCCTCGGGCCTCGCCAGCTGCTCGGCTCCCCCGACGAGTGGCCCGACGACGACGCCCTGAGCGACGGTCTCGTGTTGTCGCGCTTGGTGCACGCGTTGCTGCGACAGCTCGTCACCGTCGGCGCGGTCGGCGACCCGCTGGCGGACGCGCTCGACGCACTGCGCGCCTCGGGCGGAGGTGTCGTGGCGCACCACGTCGAGGCGCTCCCGACCGCGGCGCGCTCGGCTCTTGCGGACACGCTCGCCGCACACGCCCGCAACCTCAGCGGGCTGGTTCCCCGGTTCGCCCCGGGCTGGATGCCCCGGACCGACGACCGGGTGGCCATCCCTCTCGGGGGCGGCCGGGTGATCGTGCACGGGACCTTCGATCTGGTCGTCGGCCTCCCCCGGCCGCGCACAGCCTCCCTGTGCGCGCTCGGAGTGTCCACGGGCGGGCCCTGGGCATCGGAGCGGCGGTCGCTGCACTATCTCTCCCTGCTCGAGACCCTCCGCAGCGGCACTCCCCCGTTCCGGCTGGCCCTGCTGGAGTCGGCGAGCGGCCGCTACGGCGTGGAGGACGTGCGTGAGGAGCACCTCCGCGCCATCGCCTCCCACCTCGCGGCATGGCTCGCCCGCGCCAGCGCGCGCCATGACTGACCGGCTCATGGAGGCGTTGGTGGCACCCGTTCCCGTGGTCGACGCAGCGTCCTGGCAGTCCGCCCTGGCGGAAGCCAAGTCGAAGCTGGCGGGCCTCGCCGTGCGGCGCGCCGGGGCGGTCCGGTTCCGCGTCACCGACCACGAGGTCCGCACCGCGTTCGGCGGTGACGGCATCGACGGAGCGCCGGCCGAGCCCTTCGCGTGGTCGTCGCGCACGGCGCGACGATCGGTCGGGGTCGCCGCGGTCCGCCTCCTGCTCGCCGGCGGGGCGCGCTCGCCGCTCGAGGCGGTGCGGTGCCGCTTGGCCGAGTCGTCCCGTTGGGTGCGTGACGGCAGCTCGTGCGCCACGCAACTCGACCGCTGGGTCGATGCTCTCCCGCCGGCGGGGCGCGCCGCCGTGGCGGCGGAGGCGGTCACCTGGGCCACCCGCCTCTGGTGCGCCCTCGACTGGTCGGCCTTCGCGCCGGTCCCGGTCATCGGCCGCGATCACTGGTGGGACAGCCCTCACTCCGCTCTTCTCGCGCTGCGTGGCCGAGCCGACGTGCGCACGGCGCACGCCCACCTCGTCGTGCTGTCCGGGCCGCGGCGGGACTCGGTGCGCGGCGGAGCTCGCCCTCGTGACCCTCGTCGAGGCGTTGCGACCCCGGGGCGACGCCGTGCCCGGACGCGTGGTCGGGTGGTGGCCCGATTCCGGCCATCTGGTGCGGGTCGAACCGGAGCCGGCGGTGCTGACCCTCGGGACGGAAGCCGTCGAACTGGCCCTGGGCGGCGCGGGCACATCGCTCCGACCGGCCGCCTGAGGCGGGGCCACCACCCGGGTCATCTATCGTTGGTCCCCCCATGGGCACACGAGACGACATCAGGAACGTGGCCATCGTGGCCCACGTCGACCACGGCAAGACGACGCTGGTCGACGCGCTGCTGCGCCAGACGGGGGCCTTCGGGGCCCACCAGGAGCTGACCGACCGGGTCATGGACTCCGGGGACCTCGAACGGGAGAAGGGCATCACCATCCTGGCCAAGAACACGGCGGTGCGCTGGGGCGGGGTGAAGCTGAACATCGTGGACACCCCGGGCCACGCGGACTTCGGCGGCGAGGTCGAGCGCGGGCTGACCATGGTCGACGGGGTGCTGCTGCTGGTGGACGCATCCGAGGGCCCGCTGCCCCAGACGCGCTTCGTCCTGCGCAAGACCCTGGAGGCCCGGCTTCCCGTCGTGCTCGTCGTCAACAAGGTCGACCGCGCCGATGCCCGCATCGCGGAGGTGGTGCACCAGGTCGAGGAGCTCTTCTTGGACCTCGACGCCGACGAGCACCAGATCGACTTCCCGATCCTCTACGCCAACGCCAGGGCGGGCTGGGTCAGCGCGGAGCCCGGCGTCGAGGGGAAGAACGTCGAGCCCCTGTTCCGGACCATCATCGAGCGGGTCCCGGCGCCTTCCTTCGACGACGGGGCGCCGACCCAGGCGCTGGTGTGCAACCTCTCGGCGTCGCCCTATGTGGGCCGGCTGGCCATCTGCCGCGTCCACAACGGCACGCTGGTCAAGGGCAGCACCGTGGGCTGGTGCCGGCTGGACGGCACGGTCGAGAAGGCCAAGATCACCGAGCTGTACGTGACCGAGGCGCTCGAGCAGGTGCCGGCGGAGTCGGCCGGCCCCGGCGAGATCGTCTCGGTGGCCGGCATGGCCGAGGTCACCATCGGCGAGACGCTGGCCGATCCGGACCGGCCGGTGGCGCTGCCGGCGATCACCGTCGACGAGCCCAGCCTGGCCATGACCATCGGCATCAACACCTCACCGCTGTCGGGCGCCGACGGGACGAAGCTCACGGCCCGCCTGCTCAAGGCCCGGCTGGACGCCGAGCTGGTGGGCAACGTGGCCATCCGGGTGGCGCCGACCGACCGGCCCGACATGTGGGAGGTGCTCGGTCGTGGCGAGCTGCAGCTGGCCGTGCTGGTCGAGACCATGCGGCGCGAGGGCTTCGAGCTCACGGTGGGCAAGCCGCAGGTCGTCACCCGGGAGATCGACGGCAAGGTGTACGAGCCGGTGGAACGGGTCAGCATCGACGTGCCCGACGAGTATCTCGGGGTCGTCACCCAGCTGCTGGCCTTGCGGAAGGGCACCATGCAAGAGATGGTCAACCACGGGACGGGTTGGGTCCGCTTCGACTACCGGGTCCCGGCGCGCGGCCTCATCGGTTTCCGCACCGAGTTCCTGACCGAGACCCGCGGCACCGGCATCCTCCATCACGTCTTCGACGGGTGGGAGCCGTGGCACGGCGAGCTGCGCACCCGGCGCAACGGGTCGATGGTGGCGGACCGGCGCGGGATGACGACGACCTTCGCGCTGATGAACCTCCAAGAGCGCGGGACGCTGATCATCGGCCCGGCGGAGGAGGTCTACGAGGGCATGATCGTCGGGGAGAACGCGCGGGCGGAGGAGATGGACGTCAACCCGACCAAGGAGAAGAAGCTGAACAACATCCGCTCGGCGACGGCTGAGGACTTCGAGCGCCTGACACCGGCCATGACGTTCTCGCTGGAGCACGCGTTGGAGTTCATCTCCGAGGACGAGTGCGTCGAGGTGACACCCAAGGCGGTGCGCCTGCGCAAGGTCCTGCTGGACCAGGCGACGCGGGGACGCTTACGGAGCCGGGCCCGCGACGCGGCGCTGCGCGCCGAGGCTTCGAAGGGGTAGCGAAAGGGGCCACGCATGGTGACCGCGCGCAATGAGGGCTTCGATCACATGACGATCGTGGTCACCGACCTGGAAGAGGCGCGGCGCTTCTTCGGGCTCCTGGGTTTCGAGGAGACGATCGCCGTGGTGGCGTCCGGGGAGCAGATCTCCGCCTACATGGGGATCCCGGGGTGGGAGTCCGACCACGTGACCCTGGCCCTCAAAGGGGCCGACGTGCACCAGGAGATCCAGCTGCTGCGCTTCCATCAGCCGCCGATCAAGGTCGACAAGGAGACGGGCACGCTCGACCGCACGGGCTTCAACCACGTGTGCTTCCGGGTCAACGACATGACCGCGATGCTCGAGCACCTGGCGGCCAACGGGATCACCCCACGGAACGAGGTCTTCGACTACCACGACAAGAAGCTGGTGTTCCTCGACGGTCCCGGCGTCGTGGTCGAGCTGGCCGAGGTGGCCGAGGTGGCCGAGGTGGCCGATGGGTGAGCCGGCGGCGGGTGCTCATCTAGCATGCACACGCCGGAGGGATGGCAGAGCGGACGAATGCACAGCTCTTGAAAAGCTGCGAGGTGCAAGCCTCCGTGGGTTCGAATCCCACTCCCTCCGCTCACCGGCCGTCTCGCAACACGCGATCAGGCACCGGCGGTAACCTCGCCCCGATCGCAAGGGGGAACCGCGCATGGCAGAGATGAAGGCCCTACAGGTCACCGAGCACGGACAACCGGGCGAGGTCCTGGCGGTGCGGACCATCGAGCGTCCCGAGCCCGGACCCGGTGAGGTGCGGGTCGAGGTGCACGCGGCCTCGCTGAACTTCAACGACATCGATCGTTGCCGCGGAAATTTGGTCTCGGTCCCCACCCCGCCGCCTTTCACGCTGGGCATGGACGTGTGCGGCGTGGTCGACGCCGTCGGCGAGGGTGCCGAACGATGGTTGGGCCAACGCGTCGTCGCCATCACGAAGAACGCGCTCGGCGGCATCGCCGAGTACGCCATTGCCGACGCCATCTCGGTGTTCGAGGCGCCGGCGGGGTTCGACGACGCCGAGGCCACCGCCTTCCTCCTGTCCTTCCAGACGTCCCACCTGGCGCTGTTCAAGCGGGGACGGCTGCAGGCCGGAGAGACGCTGGTCGTGCACTCCGCCGCCAGCGGGCTGGGCACGGCCGGCATCCAACTGGGCAAGGCCGTCGGCGCCCGGGTCATCGCGGTGGCCGGGGGACCGGAGAAGGGGGCCCTGTGCGCTTCCTTGGGCGCCGACCTGGTGATCGACCATACCGCCGAGGACTTCGTCGAAGCTGTGCTGGTGGCGACCGGCGACGCCGGTGCGGACGTCGTCTACGACCTGACGGGCGGCGACTTCACGGAGCGCTCGTGGCGGTGCACGGCCCACGGTGGCCGCTACCTGGCCGTGGGCTTCGCCGACGACGATGCCAACGGCATGACGGGCCGGCCACTGCGGATGGCCTGCATCGGGAACATCGACATCGTGGCCGTCATGGTGGCCTGGGCGGACTCGGTCGATCCGGGCATGCGGCGTTTCGGCTTCAACCCCTTCGGCCGGGACGTCGCCGACGAGATCCACGCCGACCTGCTGCGGTTGGCCGAGGCCGGCGCCATCCGTCCCGCGGTCGGGCGGCGCGTCTCCATGGAGGAGGCGGGTCGGGCCCTCGACGAGCACGAAGCACGCCGCTCGGTCGGGCGCACGGTCGTCGAGGTCCGGTGAGCGTGGTCGAGTACACCTGGCGCGACTCCGAGCTGCGCAGCCGGCCGCTCCGGGCCCTCAACTGGACGGGCGCGCAGTTGGCCCGCGTCGGTCCGGAGCTCCCGTCGCTCGCTCCGTCCTCGGTGACGGCGGCCGCCGCCAAGGCGGCCAAGTCCGACGACTTCGGGAGCGACTCCTACCGCGAGCCCCTCGAGGTGTACCTGCGCGCCTGTGAGGAGGAGGCAGAGCTCACGACCTTCGGACGCCTCCTGATCTCCAAGATGCTGGCCGGCGCGCTGGCCAACCGCATCGCCCTCCACGCCTGGTCGAAGGAGCACCCCGAGGTGAGGGACGGCCGCATCGAGAGCCCGTGGGTCATCGTCGGGTTGCCCCGTACGGGGACCAGCCTGCTGTCCCTGCTCCTCGGTCTCGATCCCGTGGCCCGGCCACTGCTCCAGTGGGAGGCCGCGCACCCCGTCCCTCCCCCGACCCTGGAGGAGTCGGCCGAGGATCCCCGCATTGCGAGCGCGGCCAAGAACCTCGACGGCCTGATGAAGCTCAACCCGCCCCTCAAGGCCATGCACCCGTTCGGGGCCACGCTGGCCGAGGAATGCGTGGCCATCTTCATGTACGACGTGCGGTCCCTCGCCTTGGAGACCCAGGCCCATGTGCCGACCTACGCGCGCTGGCTCGAGCAGGCCGACATGGCGCCCGCCTACGAGCAGCACAAGCTCGCTCTGCAGACCCTGCAGTCGCGCCAACCGACCGAGCGCTGGATTCTCAAGACGCCCCATCACCTGTGGAACCTCGGAGCCCTCCTGGCGGCCTATCCCGATGCCAGGGTCATCTGGACCCATCGTGACCCGGGGCCGGTCGTCACCTCGCTGGCCAGTCTGGCCAATGCCGGCCAGCGCCTGCTGACCAGCCGCGTCGATCCGCGCCCCACCGCCGAGGAGTGGAAACGCAAGTGCTCGTTCGCCCTCCACTCGGCGATGGCCTTCGACGAGAAGGCCGGCGAGAGCTGGTGCCAGCATCTCCACTACGACGCGCTGGTCGCCGACCCGGTCGGGTCCGTGCAAGAGCTCTACCGCGGCTTCGGGTCCGAGGTGGGCTCGCTCCATTCCCGCCGCATGCACGCCTTCCTCGAGGACCGGCCGCAGGACCTCCACGGCCGGCACCGCTACGACCCGGCCGACTTCGGTTGGACATACGCCGGCCTGGCCACGGAGTTCGAGGACTACACCGAGCGCTACCACGTCGAGACGGCAGGACCTTCGTAGCCTCGCGTCCCGCGGGCTCTCAGCCTGCGCCAAGATTTTCGACTCCCGGGTTGCTAGTGTGCGAAACAAGAACGTGTTCTAGGATTTCGTGGGAGTCGGGAGAGAGCCCGGATCGGGTCCGGTTCCGCGGACAGGGGGTTGAGATGATGAAGAGGGTCACCGGTATGCGTGCCGTGGGGGCGGCACTGCTGCTCACCACGCTCACGGCGGCGGGAGTGCTCGTCTCACCCGGGGTCGGCGGCGCAGCGTCGACATCGTCGGCCACGTTCGGCACCCTCCCCTCGCCCTGCGGCAAGGGGCACGCCACGGGTGCGACGGACCAGGGCGTCACCAATTCCACCATCAACGTCGCCTACGGCGACGACCGTGGCTTCTCGGGTCTTCCCGGCCTCGACCAGGAGATGGGTGACGCGGTCAAGGACATGATCGCGTGGTGCAACGCCCAGGGCGGCATCAACGGGCGCAAGATCGTCGGTGACTACTACGACGCCGCCGTCACCAATGTCGGCTCGGTGGTGACGCAGGCCTGCAAGCAGGACTTCATGCTGGTCGGCGAGGGCTTCGCGCTCGACGGTCTGGCGGAGCAGACCCGTCTCGGCTGCAACCTGGCGGCGGTGCCAGGCTTCACCGTTGCCCCCGCGGTCGCCAACGCGTACGAGATGTACCAGGCGTCGCCGAACCCGGCCAACGCCAGCCCGGTGTCCAGCGCGTATCAGGCCGAGACGCTCTTCGGGTCGAAGACCACGCACGTCGGCGTCTACGACTCCACCCTCTCCACCCAGGAGTCCTCGACCGCCAAGGCCGTCCAGGCCTACACGGAGGCCGGCTGGAAGTTCATTCCCGGCTGCAGCGTGAACATCGACTACAACGGTGAGGCGAACTACACGCCGTTCGTGCAGAAGCTCCAGAGCTGTGGCGCACAGATCATCTTCAACGACGCCACTCCCGGGCCCACGCTCTACGGCGCCTTCGAGTCCGAGAACCAGATCGGCTACGACCCGATCTGGGTGATGGACTCCGGCGCCTACACGGCGGGCTTCGCCCAGTGGAACACCGACGGCCTGGCCAACAACGTCTACGTCCGTATCTCCTACGAGCCGCTCGAGGCGGCCAAGGTCGTCCCGGCCGTGTCCCAGTACCTGTCGATCGTCAAGAAGTACGGCGGGCTCACGTCGCAGCTCGGAGAGCAGGCCACGTCCTCGTTCCTCCTGTGGGCCACCGAGGCCAAGGCGTGCGGTTCGACCCTGACCCGCCAGTGCATGATCAACCACCTCTCAAAGGTCACGACGTGGACCGGCGGCGGACTCAATGCGTCGGGCAACCCGGCCAAGAACATCCCGCCGAACTGCGGGCTCCTGATGAAGCTCGACGGCACGAAGTGGGTGCAGGCCTACCCGAAGAAGCTCGGGACCTTCGGCTGCTCGTCGAAGTACGTCGTCGCGAACACCGGTTCGGTCATCGGCACCACGCTCAACGCCCAGGGGTACGCCACCCAGTACGCGACCTCCACGGTCATCAAGCCCCAGGGGTGAGCGCCCGCCGCGGGTGCTCGTCCGGCCCTTGACCTGAGCGACGAGAGCTCCGGCCATGCACCTGTTCCTCGAGTACACCATCCTCGGCCTGGTCACCGGTGCCGTCTACGGGATCGCGGCGTCGGGGCTCGTCCTGACCTATACGACCTCGGGGATCTTCAACTTCGCCCAGGGCGCCATGGCCATGCTGGCGGCGTTCACCTACTGGCAATTCCGCTACGGCTGGAACTGGCCGGCGCCCCTGGCGCTCATCGTTGTGATCGCCGTGCTGGCACCGTTGCTGGGAGCAGGTCTCTACGCCGGCATCATGCGAGGGCTCCGGGAGACGGCGGACGTCACCAAGATCGTGGTGACCATCGGCATCATGCTGGGGCTGATCGCGTTGGCCCAGTGGATCTGGAATCCCGGCGTGCCGCGCAACGACCTCCCCTTCTTCGGGATCGCGGCGAAATTCAAGTTCCTCGGCGTCTACGTCACCGATCACGAGGCCATCGCCCTCGCCTGCGGGGTGCTGATCGCCGTGGGCATCCGGCTGCTCTTCACCAGCACGCGCACCGGCGTGGCCATGCGGGCCGTCGTGGACAACCCCGCCCTCCTGCAGCTGAACGGTGGACGGCCCGTTCGGCTCGCCGCCATCTCGTGGGCGCTCGGCGGGGCGCTGGCCGCGCTGGCCGGCATCCTCATCACCCCCATCAGCGGCGGCACGCTCGACGTCCACGTGCTGACCCTGCTCGTCCTCGACTCGATCGCCGCCGCCATGTTCGGACGGCTGCGCAGTATTTGGCTGACCTTCGCCGGCGCCCTGGTCCTCGGGCTCACGACCACCTATGTGCTGGCCTACTTCCCGTCGTCGTGGTCCTGGGCCTCGGACTTCCGCATCGCCCTGCCCATGATCACGCTGTTCGTCGTCCTCCTGGTGCTGCCCCAGGACCGGCTGCGCGGCGCCACGATGCTGCGCACCAGGGAGCGGTTCACGGTCCCCACCATGCGCTCCGCCGTCACCTGGGGCCTGATCCTCGTGCTCGCCGTCCTGGCCCTCGAAGAGATCATGGGCACCAGCGACATGGGGACGCTCACCGTCGGCATCACCTACGCCATCATCGCCCTGTCGCTCACCCTGCTGACGGGCTATGCCGGCGAGATCAACCTGGCCCCGGTCTCCTTCGGGGCCATCGCCACGATCATCGTGTTCCACCTGGGTCTCTCCGGCACCGGGCTCGACCAGCGGATCACGATCTGGGGGCTGTTCCTCGGCGTCGTCGTCACCGCGCTGGTCGGTGGCCTGATCGCGCTCCCGGCCCTCCGGCTCCGGGGCCTCTACCTCGCCCTGGCCACCCTGGCCTTCGGCGTCTTCGTGTCCGACATGATCCTGAACGACATCGCCCCGCACATCCTGCCCATCTTCCACGTCCACTTCTCGATCTTCCCCAACGGGGCCCTCCAGATCCCGCCGCTCAAGCTCGGTCCGATCGACCTCAGCTCGGCCAAGACGTTCCTGACCACATCGGTCTGCATCTTCGTGCTCATCGGCATCGGCCTGGTGGCCCTGCGCCGCAGCCGGTACGGCCGGCGCCTGACCGCGATGAAGGACAGCCCGGCGGCGGCGGCCACCCTGGGACAGAACCTGGTCAGGCTCAAGCTTTCGGTGTTCATGCTCTCGGCGGCCATCGCCGGCATCGGGGGCGTCCTGCTCTCCGCCGCCTCCGTCAGCGTCAGCTCGACGACGTACATCATCTTCATCAGCCTCGCCCTCGTCATGCTCACGGTGGTGGGCGGCATCGGAAGCGTGGCCGGCGCCCTCATGGGAGGGATCCTGGCCGGCTGCGCCTTCCAGGTCCTGAACACCACGTTCACGAACCTCAGCATGGACCGCGGCGGCGGGGGCTTCTGGAGCGTGATGGCCAACCTGGCCCTCGTGGCGCCGGCCCTGGTGGGCGTCAGCCTGGGCCGCAACCCGAGCGGCGCCGTGCCGCAGATCGTCGCGAACTACAGCCCGCTGTGGCGGGTGAAGCCGGTGCTCGCCCTCGGGGTGGCCGCCGAGGTCGTCGTCTACCTGCTCACCCTCACCAAGGTCATGGGGAACTGGTGGTTCGTGCTGGCCACCGGGCTGATCGCTCTCGGCCTGCCCGGGATCGCCCGAGCCGTCCGGCCCGACGCCTTCCGCGCGGCAGCCATCCCCGCTCCGGGTACCCCGGAGCGGGCGGCCGTGGCGCGCCCGGCGATGCCCGCAGTGGGAGGCGTGGCCGATGTCCGTTCTTGAGGTCTCGGAGGTGTCGGTGGCCTTCGGGGGGGCCCAGGTGCTGAGCGACGTCTCCCTCACGGTGGCGGCCGGAGGCGTGACCGGCCTCATCGGGCCGAACGGGGCGGGGAAGACGACCCTGTTCAACGTCGTCAGCGGGCTCCTGGCGCCGCGGTCAGGGCGCGTGAGGATCGACGGGCACGACGTGACCAAGGCCGGGCCCGCCGCCCGCGCCCGCCGCGGCCTCGCCCGCACCTACCAACGGCTCGAGCTGTTCACCTCCCTCTCGGTGCGCGACAACATCCAGGTCGCCGGCGAGATCCGCAACACGTGGAGTCGGCGGGGCCGGATCGACGTCGGCCGGGAGACCGACCGGGTCATTGAGCTGGTGGGACTGGGTGACGTGGCCGAGCGCGAGGTCAGCGAGCTCCCGACCGGGCGGGCGCGTGTGGTCGAGGTGGCGCGCGCCCTGATGACACAGCCCAAGGTGCTCCTCCTCGACGAGCCGGCCTCGGGGCAGACCGAGCAGGAGACAGAGGCCTTCGCGCGGCTCCTCGGCGAGCTGGTCGAGGAGCGTGACCTGGCCATCTGCCTCGTCGAGCACGACGTCGGCCTGGTCATGGGCACCTGTCGGCACATCCACGTCCTCGACTACGGCCAGATCATCGCCAGCGGGTCACCCGAGCAGGTCAAGGTCGACCCCGTCGTGGTGAACGCCTACCTGGGTGCTCCTTGAGCGGGGACGCCGCCGGGCCGTCGGGAGGAGGCCCCGGAGCCCCGCCGATCCTCGAGCTGCGCGACGTCCGCGCCGGCTACGGGCCGATCGAGGTGGTCCACGGGATCAGCCTCGAGGTCCCGGCCGGATCGGTGATGGCCCTGCTCGGCCCCAACGGAGGCGGCAAGACCACGCTGCTCAACGTGTGCGCCGGCACCCTGGCCCCGAGCAGCGGCGAGGTGTGCTTCGAGGGCGCCGCGGTCACCCGGATCTCGGCCGATGACCGCGCCCGGCGGGGCATCTGCACGGTACCCGAGGGGCGGGGGATCTTTCCGAACCTCACCGTGCGGGAGAACCTCCTCATGGCCACCCAGGTCGGGGTGCCCATGGAGCGGATCGAGGAGGTTGCCTTCACCCAGTTCCCCCAGCTGGGTGGGCGCCGCCGACAGATGGCCGGCACGCTGTCGGGGGGAGAGCAGCAGATGCTGGCGCTGGCCCGGGCCTTCGCCACCGCACCGAAGATCCTCCTCCTCGACGAGCTCTCCATGGGACTGGCCCCGATCGTGGTCACCCAGCTCTACGACAAGGTCCGCGAGCTGGCGTCGTTGGGCCTCTCCATCCTTCTCGTGGAGCAGTTCGCCCGCACCGCGCTGCCCATCGCCGACCGCGCCGCCGTGGTGCTCCAGGGCGTCATCGCCCACCAGGGGTCTCCGGCCGAGATGGAGGAAGCGCTCTCCACCAGCTATCTGGGCGGCTGACATGGCGTGACGGGGGAGCGTGCGGCCCCGGTGCCAAGATGACACATGTCACGGTGGGAGACAGATGGCGCGTGAGGAGGCACCGGGGCGGCCGGGATGAGGGGCCTGCTCGAGACTGATCGCCGCCCCTTCGCGGTCCAGCCACCCCCGCGCCACCGGCTGTCGCGCCGGGCGCGCTGGATCGTGGCCATCGTGACGGGCGCCCTCCTGTCCGCCGCACTGGGTTGGCTGATCGCCGACCGGATGCAGGCCGACGACCAGTTCGACCGGGCCCAGACGTCGCTCGGCGTCACGCGGCAGCACACGCAGACGGTCTCGGCCGAACTGGCCGAGCTCAGCCGTGACCTCAGCGTGCTCAGGACCCAGGTCGGCAACGACACCACCGCGCTCAACCAGGACTCGTCGCAGCTCCTGGGAGCACAGACGTCCCTGGCCGCCGCCCAGGCCCACGTGACGCAACAGGCGTCGCTCATCGGCTCGCTCAAGACCTGTCTCGGCGGTGTCGAGCAGGCCTTGAACTCGCTCGCCGTCGAGAATCAGCAGCAGGCCATTGCCGCGTTGAACGCCGTCTCTTCGCAGTGCACCACGGCGGAGGCCGCGAGTGGCTGAGCTCCGTCGGACCCGACGACGCCGGCGGCTCGTGACCACCGCGGCGGTGGTCGGCGCGGGCCTGCTCGTGGCGGCGATCTGGACGGACGTGGACGCGCGGACGCGGAGCCGCAACGAGCAGGCCGCGCTGGCCGCGGCCAACGCGCACCTCGCCTCGCTGCGCCACGACGCGGCCCTCACCCGCTTCGCCAACGCGATCACGACGAGCAAGCGCGACACGTTGCAGTCCTCGATCAACTCGACCACGGCCCAGCTGGCCGCGACGAATGCCGCGCTGGCCTCCACCAACGTGCACGCGTACGAGCAGGGCATCGGCATCAAGACGCTGCAAACGTGCCTGGGCGGCGTCAAGAGCGCCTTCGAAGAGATCACCGCCAAGAACAACGATCGGGCAGCCAAGGACATCTCGGCCGTGGCGGGCTCGTGCACCCAGCTGGCGGGGGGCACGAGCAGCGGCCTGGTCTACCCGTTCGACTTTCCCGACCCCGACGTGATCCTGGTCGGCACGACGTACTACGCCTACGCGACCAACTCGGTGGCGGGCAACATCCAGATCATCGACTCCTCCGACCTCACGACCTGGACCGCGATCGGCAGCGCGCTCCCGACCCTTCCCGCCTGGGCCAGCGCCGACTACACGTGGGCGCCCTCCGTCGCCGTGCTCGGCGGGAACTTCCTCCTCTATTACGCCGTGGACGTGGCCGGCAGCGGGAAGGAGTGCATCTCGGTCGCGACCGCCAACAAGCCGCAGGGACCGTTCAGAGACAAGTCGACGGCACCGCTCGAGTGTCAGAAGTCGCTGGGCGGCTCCATCGACCCGGCTTCGTTCGTCGATTCCGACGGCACGCCGTACCTCGTGTGGAAGTCCGGCGGCCCGGGCTCCTCGAAGATCTGGTCCGAGCAGCTCGCTCCTTCGGGCACGGCGTTCGTCCCGGGGGCCAGCCCCACCTCCCTCCTCGTGCCGGACCAGTCGTGGGAGGGCGGGACGGTCGAGGCCCCGGACATGGTGACGACGGGCGGGCATTACTTCCTGTTCTTCTCGGGCAACGACTGGAACGGCACCAACTACGCCGTCGGCGTCGCCACCTGCACGGGCCCTCTGGGTCCCTGCACCGATATGACCCCGGGCCCGATCCTCTCGGGCGGGTCCGGGGTGGCCGGTCCGGGCGGCGAGTCGGTGTTCACCGACACGAGCGGGAATTACTGGATCGCGTTCGACGCCTGGGTTCCCGGCGCGGTGGGGTTCCCCAACAGCCGCGACCTGTACCTTCGTCGGCTGAACGTCTCGGGGTCGGCGCCGACCGTGGCGCCGACCGGATAGGCCCGCGCCCTCGCAATCCCCCGTTCTCAGCGGGTCGCGGCCAGCGCCTCCGCCCGCCGCCCCAGCCCCGGGGCATCGAGCTCGGCGCACACCCGGGCGAAGTCGCTCGTGGGCCCCCGCCACCGCAGGTCCTCCACGCGCTCCAGCAGTGAGCGATCGACCCGCAACGTCGCCAGCTCCTTGAAGAGCCGGGCGGCGTCACCGCACTCCCGCAGCGTGGTGGCGAGCTTGGCCGCGCCCCGCACCGTCACCCCCCAGTCGCCGGGGCCGGGCGGGATGTCCTCGATGTGGGCCCAGCGGGCGAGGACGGTCGCGGCGGACTTGGCTCCCCAGCCCGGCAAGCCGGGAAACCCGTCCGCGCTGTCGCCCACGAGGGCGAGGTAGTCGGGGATGGAGGCCGGGCCGACCCCGAACTTGGCGACGACGCCGTCCTCGTCGATCAGGTTGTCCTTCCGGCGGTCCAGCTGCACCACCCGGTTCCCCCGCACGCACTGCCCCAGGTCCTTGTCCGGCGTGCAGATGACGACCTGCTCGACGGCCGGGTCCTTCTCGGCCACCTCCGCCCCGCTGGCCAGTGCGTCGTCGGCCTCGAGCTCGACCATGGGCCACACGAGCACCCCGAGCGCCGCGAGGGCCTCTTCGAGCGGCCAGGCCTGGGACCACAGGTCGGGATCGACGCCCTCACCGGTCTTGTACCCGGGCCACAGCTCGTTGCGGAACGACTCGATGACGTGGTCGGTGGCGACGCCGACGTGGGTGGCCCCCTCCCCCAGCAGCTGCAGCACCGAGCCCACCACCCCCCGCACCGCGGCCACCTCGTTGCCGGCCTCGTTGCGATGGGGCGGCGCGCCGAAGAAGTGGCGGAACAGCTCGTAGGTGCCGTCGACCAGGTGGACCTTCATGTCAGAGAGCCTCCCACGCCAGGGTTTTCACGTTGTCCACCTCCCGCCGCCGCCCGCGTCCGATGACACCGCGGAATCAAATCAGATCCTGGCGAAGGCGGCCGCTTCCACCTCGAACGCAGCGGCCGCTACCTCCTGCACGCTCGGACGCGTCCGCGACACGCCGTCGACACAGTCGGCGGATGTCACCGCGGGCGCGCCGCCGGCGAGCGCGCGCTCAAACGCGAGTTGGGAGGCTCGCTGGGCGGCCAGGGCGAAGTCAGCCGGCGTGAACCCCTCCGTGCGCCCGGCGATGTCCTCTGCATCACAACTCTCCAGGAACTCGGCCGCCAGCTCGGCCCTTCCGGCAGCGTCGGGCGCTCCGATCGGGATGATGAGGTCGAAGCGTCCCGGTCGGAGCATGGCGGGATCGATGGAGGCAATCGAGTTGGTTGCCATCACCATGAGTCGACCCGGTCGGGACTTGATGGCTGGAATCGCCTTGAGCAGCTCGTTCACGAGGGGCTGGCTCTCCGGCCGGCTGGCTCGCGCCGAGGCGATTTCGTCCGCCTCGTCAATGAAGCACACGAGGCGATCCACGTGAACGAGGTCGTCCAATGCGGCACGCAACGTGGCGGCGCCCGAGGTGCCCGGGCCGAGAAGTGAGGGATGCAGCTCGACGAACGCCCAGGAGAGCCGGGACGCCATGGCGCGGGCAAACGAGGTCTTGCCCGTGCCCGGTGGCCCGAAGAGCATGACCGCCGCGGGCGCTCGCAGCCCCACGCTGTCAGCCAGCTCGGCGTGCGCCAGCGGAGCGACGATCCGGCGCTCCAGGAGCTCCTTGGTCGTCGAGAACCCCTTCATCTCCTCCCAGAGGCCCGCGGCGGGGAAGTGCCCGCCGTAGCGCTCGACGATCTCGAGCTCCTCGGGCACCATGGCGGCAGCCCTGACGTAGAGGTGCAGTCCGTTGACCCGCTCGAAACCCTGGTGCGCGAACGCGACCTCCCCGACCTGGCCCGGCTCGACCAGGGCGAGCATGCGCAGGGCGCCGTGATGGATTGCCTCCTGGTCCAGCTCCCGGAGCAGCGCCGAGCCGATGCCCCGGTTCCGCCACGCCGGGTGCAGTGCCAACGCGAGCAGATGCGCGTCGCGACCGGCCACGCGCGCGACGGCCACGCCGACGAGCTGACCCGAACCGAATGCCACCGCGGCCGGCTGCTGCTCGTTGAGCGCCTCGACCACATCGCTGCGGCTGTACGCGGCGGTGGTGGCCGTTCCGGCAAGGTCGATGAGGCGCACGATGCCCTCAACGGGAGCCGACGGGTCCCGGTGGTCCACTCGTTGTACGCGCCAGCCCTGGGTCACGCGTCCAGCCTCACCTTCATGGTGAGCCCGAGTCTGTCACCGCCGGGGCCGGGCGGCCGCCTCGGCGCGGACACGCTCGAGGAACGCGCGTTCGGCCTCGTTGTCGGTGCCCGCCAACGCCAACGCGTACTCGGTGGCGGCCTCGGAGAGACGGTCCAGCCGGCGCAACAGATCGGCCCGCACCGCGTGGAACAGGTAGTAGGCCTGGAGCGGCAGGCCGTCCACCGCGGCCAACCCCGTTGCCGGCCCCTCGACCTCGGAGAGGGCGACGGCCCGGTTGAGCTCCACCACGGGCGACGCGTCGAAGACGAGCAGGTGGTCGTAGAGGGTCAGGATCTGGCGCCAATCCGTCGCCGCCGCGTGGGGCACGTCGCTATGGACCGCGTTGATGGCGGCCTGGAGCTGGTAGGGACCGGGCATGTTGCGTCGCAGGCAACGGCGGACCAGCGCCTGGCCCTCGGCGATCAGATCCGGGTCCCAGAGCGAGCGGTCCTGCTCACGGAGCGGAACGAGTGCGCCGGCCGGGCCGGTACGGGCGGGTCGACGGGAGGAGATCAGGAGCATGAGCGCCAGCAGCCCGACGACCTCGGGCTCGTCGGGCATGAGCTCTCCCAGGGTGCGCCCGAGTCGGATCGCCTCGGTGCAGAGGTCCTCACGCACGAGCCGATCGCCGGACGTCGCGGCGTAACCCTCGTTGAAGACGAGATAGATCACCGCCAGCACGGCCGGCAGTCGCTCCGGGAGCTCGGCGCTGCTCGGGACCCGGTACGGAATGGCTGCGTCACGGATCTTGGCCTTGGCGCGGACGATGCGCTGGGCCATCGTCGCCTCGGGAACGACGAAGGCCCGGGCGATCTCGGGAGTCGAGAGGCCTCCGAGGAGCCGCAGGGTCAGCGCGACCTGTGCCGTCACCGCCAGCGCCGGGTGGCAACAGGTGAAGATCAGGCGGAGGCGGTCGTCCTGCACGGCAAGCTCCTCGTTCTCGTCGGCCGCGGCGATGAGCGCGGCGGCCTGGGTCTGGCGGTCATGTCGGGAGGCCTCGCGGCGCAGCCGGTCCACGATCCGGTTGCGTGCCGTGGTGATGATCCAGCCGGCGGGGCTCGCGGGCAGCCCGTCCTCGGGCCACCGCTGCGTCGCCACGGTGAAGGCGTCCTGCACCCCGTCCTCGGCCAGGTCGATGTCCCCGAAGGCGCGGATCAGGACCGACACCGCCCGGGCGTACTCCTGGCGGAAGATGCGCTCGATCTCCGGTTCGCCCACCCCCGTCGGCCCGACGGTCATCAGGCCGGAGGAACCTCCTGGAACGGCCGCACCTCGACGCGCTCGCCACAGGCGCGGGTGGCCTTCTTGGCCCAGTCGAGCGCCGCGTCGAGATCGGCGGCGACAATGACCCAGAAGCCACCGATGTGCTCCTTGGACTCGGTGAAGGGCCCGTCCGTGACGATGAACGAGCCACCGTCCGCCTCTACGACGGTGGCCGACGACGCCGGGAGGAGGCCGCCCCCGAAGACCCAGGCCCCGGCCGCCTGCAGCTCCTCATTGAGCAGCGTGACCTGCTGGAAGGCCTGCTGCATCTCTGCCGCTGGCCGGGGTGGCGCGCCGTCGATCATGGGCACGCTCAACATGTACTGCTTCATGGAGGGCCTCCTCCTCGTCAGTTGGCCGAACGGTAGGTCAGGATCGCGATGTCCCCGACGGCGGTGACATTGCCCAAGGTGAACATGGGGGGCTCGGAGACCTCGCCGAAGAGCCGTTTGCCGCTCCCGAGGACGATCGGGAAGACCATGAGCCGGAGCTCGTCCACCAGCCGGTGCTCAACCAGTGTCTGGACCAGCGTGGCGCTGCCGGCGACCAGGAGGTCGCCCTCGAGCCGTCCCTTGAGCGCACGCAGCTCGGTGACGACGTCGCCCCTGATCACGGTGGAGTTCTCCCAGGTGGCGTCCTCGTCCCGCAGGGTGGTGGAGACCACGTACTTGGGCATGCCGTTCATCTTGTCGGCGAAGCCCACCGGGTCCTCCATCGTGGGCCATGCCTGTGCGAAGGCCTCGTAGGTGATCCGCCCGAGGAGCTGCGCTTCGGCCTCGACGAGCTCGTCGAGCTTGAACTGATCGCCCTCCGCACCACGGTTGAAACGGAAGGTCCATCCCGCGTGCACGGACCCCTCCGCACCGCCCGGATCCTCCATGACCCCGTCCAGCGAGACGAACTCGGTCACCACGATCCTGCCCATGCTGTTGCCTCCGTCACTCGTCGGCCCCGGTCCGGCACCGGCGCTCGTGATCCATACGAACGGGATCGGCCGAATTCGACAGTCAGCCGGAATTCCTCTTCAGCCGGCGAGGGCCGCGATGGCCTCCACTTCGACCAGCTGATCGGGATAGCCGAGGACCGTCACCCCGAGGAGGGTGCTCGGAGGTTCGTGATCCCCGAAGTGGCGGTGCACGACCTGCCACGCGGCCACAAGATCGGACCGGCTGCTGCTGGCCACGTACACCGTGGTCTTGACCACGTCGTCGAGGCCGGCGCCCGCCGCACGGAGGGCATGGCGGAGGTTGCCCATCGCCTGCTCGGCCTGGGCGACCACGTCGCCTGCGGCCACCGTCCATCCCGGCCTGTCGAGAGGGCACGCGCCCGCCGTGAAGACGCAGAGCACTCGGTTCCTCGTCGTCGCCGCCGATGCGTAGGGAAGACCCTGGAAGAGTTCGGGCGACCGGACCATCTCGACCGGAGGTGGCTCTGCCATGGAGCCAGAGCCTGGCACACGGCCGGCCGCCGTCAGGCCGGCGGGTCCTCGATCTGCTCCATGAACTCGAGGCGGATGCCGCCCGGAGCCTCCACGAACGCGATGCGCCTGGTCCCGAACGAGCCGCTGACCGTCCGGGGGCCCCACAGCACGACGTGACGCGCCAGCTCGGCATCCAGATCGTCCACGAAGAGGGCCGGGTGCAGGAAGCCCTCGGCGGGAAGGACACAGGCGTCCTCGTAGATCGCCTGGGTGAAGAGGGTCAGCGCCAGCGCACCCAGCTGCACGTCGGCCCGGCGTCCGTTCTCCCACTCGACCGGTTCGGTCACCTCGGCACCGGCCGCCCCGAACCAGGCGCAGGCCTGCTCCAGATCGGCGACCTTGACGGCCAGGTTGGCGAGGCCGGTGACGACCATCAGTGCAGGGGTGTGCCGTACAGCGAGCCGAGGTCCTCGGCGATGAGCTCGAGGCGGACGCCGTCGGGGTCCGAGAAGTACAGCGAGACCTCGCTCTCGATCTGCGTCGCGATACCGGCCTCCTCCAGGCGGGCGCGCGCGGCGTCCCACTGCGCCCGGTCCACCGAGATGGCGAGATGGTGGAACCCACCGAGGACTTCGGCGTACGGCCCCAGACCGAGGCCGGGAAAGTCGAAGAAGGCGAGCGTGTTGTCGTGCCCCAGGTCGAAGAACAGGTGGGTCGATCCCTTGTAGTCGCGGTTCTCGAACAACTCGACCAGCGGGAAGCCGAGGAGGCCCTGGTAGAAGCGGATGGTCCGTTCCACGTCGGAGCACAGCAGGGCCAGGTGGTGCACGCCGCGCGCCGTCGACGTCGGCCGTTGCGCCGCCTCCCGCAGGTACGCCGCCCGCAGCCGTTCCCGCTCGGCGGCGGCGGCCTCGAGGTCGACGGTCACAGCCCGAGGAGCCATGCGGCGTTGGCTCCCAGCAGGTTGGCCCGGGCCGGCTCGGCCAGTCCGGCCGCGGCGCGCCGGGCCTGGGCCATCGGGTCGGCGACGCCTTCGGCATGGGGCCAGTCGCTGCCGATCATGAAGGTGTCGTCGCCGACCTTGGGGACGAGTCGGTTCGGCATCTCGTAGGGGAGCGCGGCCACCCGTACCTGGCGCAGGAAGTAATTGGACGGGCGATCCGCCAGCTTGTGGAACGGCTCGCCGTGGCGCAGGGTGTAGAAGTCCGAGGCACCGTCGATGTGCAACAGGAAGTGTGGCACCCAGCCCGCGGTCAGCTCGACCACACCGACGCGGAGGCGGGGGAAGCGCTCGAGCACGCCGTTCAGGATCAGGTTGGCGAGCGCGACCGCCGGCGCCAGGTACAAGAAGATCGAGTCGAAGAGCTGCTCGCCGTCCTCGTGCTCCCCGGTCCGCCAGGCGGGATGCAGGGGGCTCTCGAACTCCGAGACGTGGAACACGGGGGCGACGCCTTCGTCGCTGAAGGCGGCCCACACCGGATCGAGATCCGGATGCGAGAGCGGCTTCCCGTCCACCGGGGCCGGCGCGATCATGGCCAGCCGCAGGCCCGCCTCCCGCACGCGGCGGATCTCCTCCACCGCCCACGCCGGATCGTGCAACAGGACATGGGCCACCCCGAAGAGACGGCCGGCACCGTCGCCGCAGACGTCGGCCACGAAGCGGTTGTAGGCCCGCGCGTTGGCGCGCTGCGCCTCGCGGTCCGACGCCAGCCGCTGTTCCCACAGGAGGCCGTAGTTGGGGAACAGCACGGCGGCATCGAGGCCGAACCGGTCCAGTGCCGCCAGACGGGCACCGGCGAGGCGGTAGGAGTCGGGCACCAGCTCGTCGAACGATGCGGGCGCCCGCTCGCCCCGCAGACGGCGGAGGCGGTCCTCGCCGATGAGGACCGAGCGCTCGGGGATGGGCACCTCGAGCGGAGTGAGGTGGTCGCCCCGCCAGGTCAGCCAGGGCCATCCCGCGTCGTCGTCGGAGATGGAGAGGGCGTCGGGCCGCTGGGCGGGGTCGATGTACTCGGACCACGTCGTCCTCGACTCGAAGAGGTGCTGATCGACGTCGATGGTCTGCGCTGTCACGTGCCCTCCCGGCGCAGAGTACCAGCGGCCGTTCCCCGTAGTCTCGCCGCATGGACGGGGGCGTCACCGGTGACGGGTTGTGGGCGCCGCATCGCCGCGCGCTGACGCTCGGCCTGGTGCTCACGGTCACCTTCGTCGCCTCCGAGGCGCTGGCGGTCATCACCGTGATGCCGCTGGTGGCCCGGGACCTCCACGGACTGGCGCTGTACGGCTGGGTCTTCTCGACGTTCCAGTTGGCAAGCCTGGTCGGGATCGTCCTCGCCGGACGCGACGCCGATCGTCACGGACCGGCCCGCCCGTACGTCGCCGGACTGATCCTGTTCTCTGCCGGGCTCCTCGTCGCCGGCCTCGCCCCGTTCATGTGGGTGCTGGTCGCCGGGCGCTGCCTGCAGGGCCTGGGCGCCGGCGCCGTGCCCGCGGTGGCCTACGTCGCCATCGGCCGGACCCTGCGCGAAGCGCAGCGAGCCCGCATGATGGCGGTGCTGTCGACCGCCTGGGTGGTCCCGGGCATCGTCGGCCCGGGCGTGGCCGCCGCGGTGGCGCACCTCTTCGGCTGGCGCTGGGTGTTCCTCGGTCTGATCCCGCTGGTGGCCGTGGCGGGCCCGATCGCGGTGCCGGCGCTCGTCCGTCTCGGGCGCACCGACGTGCCCCCCTCCGAGGAGCACCGGATCGGCGATGCCGTACGCACCGCGGCCGGTGCCGCCCTCTTCCTGGCGGCGCTCGGCGCGCGCAACGTGGGGATCGGTCTGGGCCTGGCTGCCCTCGGCGTCGCCGTCGGACTGACGCCGTTGCGCCGGCTGCTCCCCGCCGGCACGCTGCGCGCCGCCCGGGGGCTTCCCGCCACGATCCTCAGCAGGGGTCTGTTGACGTTCGCGTTCTTCGGTGCCGACGCCTACGTCACCTTGACCATCACGACGGTGCGCGGGCACAGCACCCTCATCGCCGGAGCCGTCGTCACCGCCTCGACGCTCGCCTGGACCATCGGCTCCTGGGTCCAGGCGCGCCTCAACGAGCGCTGGGAGGGAGCGCGCCTCGTGCGAACGGGACTGGTCCTGATCCTCCTCGGCACCGCCGGCATGGCCTGGCAGCTGCGGCCCGGCGTGCCCGTCTGGGAGGCCTTCGTCGCCTGGTCGGCCGCCGGGCTCGGCATGGGCCTCAGCTACGCGCCGATCTCGCTCATGATGCTGCGGGCCGCCCCGCCCGGACGCGAGGGCTGGGCCTCGGCATCATTGAACCTGGCCGACGTCCTGGGCATCGCCCTGGGCGTGGGGATCGGCGGCGCTGCCGTGGCGGCGGCGTCCCGGGGCACGCGGGCGGTCGCCGGAGGCGTCGTCATCGCCTTCGCGGTGGCTGCGCTCGCCGCCGTCCTGGCGTTGGTCCTCGCGCGCCGCCTGCCCGGCTCGCTGACGCGCCCCGTGACGACGCCGGCTAGCCGATAGCGCTGCGGATCCCCTCCAGCCAGGCATCGGCGGCCTGCCAGGCCGCATCGGCCTGGCGCCGCTGCTCCGGCCCGTGTTCCCCCGCCGCCGGGTACGAGCCGAGGAACTTCACCCCGGCCAGACCGGCGTGGAGGTCGCGCAGGCAATCGGCCACCACCTCGTCGCCGACGTGGCCCGAAAGGTCGATGACGAAGCAGTAGTCGCCCAGGGCCTGTTTGGTCGGGCGCGACTCGAGCTTGGTGAGGTTGATGTTGCGCGCCGCGAACTGGCCCAGGATGCCGTGCAGACTGCCGGGGTGGTCGGCCCGCTGGAAGCACACGATGCTCGTCTTGTCGTGACCCGTCGGCGCCGGCACCGACGTCGGGGCCACCAGCACGAACCGGGTCTGGTTCTCCGGGTGGTCCTCGACGTCCTCGGCCAGGATCTCCAGGCCGTAGCGCTCTGCGGCGAGCCGGGGCGCGATGGCGGCCTCGGCGGCGGCGCCGGACTCGCCCAACAGCCGGGCCGCGTCCGCGGTCGAGTTGGCGGCCCGCTGCTCGGCCCGGGGCAGCTCCCGGGCCAGATACTTCTGGCACTGGGCCAGCGCGTGGGGGTACGAGGACACCGAGCGGACGTCGCCGAGCCCGGTTCCCGGCCGGGCCATGAGGTGGAGGTGGATGTCCATCACGACCTCACGTTGAATGTGCAGGTCGACGTCGTGGATGAGGCCGTCGATGGTGGCGCTCACGGTCCCCTCGATCCCGTTCTCGATGGGCACGAAACCGAGGGCCGCCCCGCCCCCGGCCACGGTATCGAGCACGGCGGTGATGGAGGCCAAGGGCGTCAGCTGGGCCACCGCGAGGTCGGGCTGGGTCAGCAGCGCCTCCTGGGTGAAGGTCGCAGCCGGGCCGAAGTAGGCCACCGAGGTCGCAGGCGGGTTCACAGTTGGGCAGGATAGAGCAGGTCATGGACGCTTCCTCGCTTCGCGCGCTCATCGAAGACGTCGCTGAGGGCCGCTGCGCGCCCGACGACGCCGTGCGCCAGCTGCGCCGGCTCCCCTACGCAGACCTGGGGTTCGCCCGCGTGGACCACCACCGCGACCTGCGGCTCGGGATGCCCGAAGCCGTCTACGGCCCCGGCAAGACGCCCGAGCACTGCGCGGCCGTGGTGGAGGAGCTCCTCTCGGCGACCGACGGCCCGGTCCTCCTCACCCGGGCCACGGAGGCCCAGGTGAAGGCGGTCACGGCCGGCGCGGCCACCCTCGGTGTCGGTCCGGCTGCCGTCTCGGAGAGCGGGGCCCTCTCGACGGTGGTCTTCCGTCCCGCGCCCTCAAAGGCCGGTGCCGTCGTGGTGGTCACGGCCGGGACGGCCGACCTCCCCGTCGCCGCCGAGTGCACGGCCGTTCTCGGCGCGCTCGGGTTCGTCCCCAGGCAGCTCACCGACTGCGGTGTGGCGGGACTGCACCGGCTCCTCGCCGAGCTCGACACGCTCGCCATGGCCGACGCCGTCGTCGTGATCGCCGGCATGGAGGGCGCCCTGGCCAGCGTGGTGGGCGGGCTGACGCCGGCACCCGTCATCGCCGTCCCGACCAGCACCGGGTACGGCGCGGCGCTCGAGGGCGTCACCGCGCTGCTCGCCATGCTCTCCGCCTGCTCCTCGGGGATCACCGTCGTCGGCATCGACAACGGCTACGGCGCCGCCTGCGCCGTCGCCCGGCTCCTCCCGTGACGACGCCGGTGACCGGTCCGGAGACGGTGGCCTGGTTCCACTGCTTCGCCGGCATCGCGGGCGACATGGCGCTGGGGTCGCTGGTGGACGCGGGCGCGGACGTCGGCGAGGTCCGCGGCCTCCTCAACCGCATGGACCTGCCCGGCTGGCACCTCGAGTTCGAGGAGGGCATCCGCGGCGGCATCGCCTGTACCCGCGCCGTGGTCGGGGGGGACGACGTCGTGGTGCGCACCCACGGGGCCATCGCCGCCCTCATAGAGGACGCCGCGCTGCCCGCCCGGGTGACGGCCCGCGCCCAGGCGGTGTTCCACCGGCTGGCCACGGTGGAGTCCGCGCTGCACCGGCGACCCATCGACCAGGTCCACTTCCACGAGGTGGGCGGGCACGATGCGATCATCGACATCGTGGGGACGGTCGCCGCGCTCGAGGTGCTCGGGGTCGACGAGGTGTGTGCCTCCGCGGTGGCGACGGGAACGGGCACCGTCCGCAGCGCCCACGGCTGGCTGCCCAATCCGGCGCCGGCGACGGTCCGCCTCCTGGAGGGGATCCCGACCTACGGCCGTGACGTCCGGATCGAGCTCACGACGCCCACCGGCGCCGCGCTCCTCGCCGCGCTGTCCACGGCGTTCGGACCCCTCCCGGACATGACGATCGCGGCGTCGGGCTTCGGCGGCGGGTCCGGCGAGCTGGACGAACTGCCGAACTGCACCCAGGTCGTCGTCGGTCGACGCGACGCGCCGTCGGTCGGCAGCGGGCAGCCGGCGTTGCTGCTCGAGACGAACCTCGACGACGTGACGGGCGAACAGCTCGGTCATGCCGTGGCGACCGCACTCGAGGCCGGCGCCCTCGACGCCTGGGTGAGCCCGGTGACCATGAAGAAGGGCCGGCCCGGCCACGTCCTGCACGTCTTGACCGACGCGATGCTCGCCGACCAGCTCCGCACCGAGATGCGGCAGGTCACCGGCACCATGGGGATCCGTGCCACCGCCGTGGAGCGCTGGCCGCAGGCCCGCGCCATGGAGCAGGTCACGCTCGACGGCATCACCGTGCGCATGAAGGTGACCCGTGGCCGCGCCAAGCCCGAGTTCGACGACGTGGTACTGGTGGCCGCGAAGACGGGGGCACCGCTCCACGAGGTTTCCAGCCGGGCCGAGGAGGCCTGGCGCGCCCATCGTCGACCGCCGGGCCCGGGGGTCACACCCGCCTGATGGCGAGCGAGATGTTCCACTACGACGAGGCGATGACCGATCTCATCCTGGCAGCGTGCCGGGAGCGGCTGTCCATCGACCCCGTGGCCCTCGACTTCGGTGGCCTCGTCGAGTCCCTCGACGCGGAGCTGGCCGGGTTGATGCGCCCGGAGGGGAACGACGCGGCGCGGGTGTTGCAGCTGTTCGTCGACAAGTTGTCGACGGCCGTGGTCTCGTGTGACAGCCCCCGCTTCTTGTCGTTCATCCCTGCGGCGCCGACCAAGGCGTCCCTGCTCTTCGACATGTTCGTCTCCTGCTCGTCCCTCCACGGCACCTCCTGGCTCGAGGCAGCGGGTGTGGTGGTGGCGGAGAACCAGGCGCTCGCTGTGCTGTCCGCGCTGGCCGGCCTGCCCGAGGGCGCGGGAGGCTGCTTCGTGGCGGGAGGGTCTGCGGGCAACCTGTCCGCCCTCATGGTGGCCCGCGACACGGCGGGACACCGGCGCCAAAGCGACCCGCCGCGCCACCCGCTCGTCGCGTTGAGCGAGGACGCGCACTCGTCCGTGGGCAAGGCCCTCCATGTCCTGGGGGTGGGAACCCTCTCGGTCCCGACGCCCGACCACCGGCTGACGGGGGCCGCCCTGCGGGCGGCACTCGAGGCCGACCCGCGACGCGCCGACGTCATCGCCGTCGTGGCCACGGCCGGAACCACGAACGCCGGCATCGTCGACGACCTGGCCGGCGTGGCCGACGTGGCCGCCGAGCACACGCTGTGGTTCCACATCGACGGTGCCTACGGTGGCGCCGCCGCCCTGTTCGCGCCATCCCTGCGGGACCAATTCGCCGGCTTCGAGGGCGCCGACTCGTTCATCGTCGACCCCCACAAGTGGCTCTTCGCTCCGTTCGACTGCGCCGCGCTCGTCTACCGCCAGCCCAACCTGGCCAAGGCGGTGCACACCCAGGACGCGCACTACCTCGACGTTCTGCACAGCGAGAACCCCGAGGAGTGGAACCCGAGCGACTACGCCTTCCACCTCACGCGGCGCGCCCGCGGGCTCCCGCTGTGGTTCTCCCTCGCCGTCAACGGCCTCGACGCCTACCAAGAGGCCGTGGAGGCGGGGCTGGCCATCGCCCAGCAGGCCGCGGAACGGATCGCCGCGACGCCCCATGTGGAACTGGTCCGCGAGCCGGGACTCTCCATTGTGCTGTTCCGGCGCCCGGGCTGGGAGAAGCTCGACTACGACAGCTGGTCGGCCCGCCTGCTCCACGACCAGATCGGGTTCGTCACCCCGACCACCTGGGAAGGAGAAACGGTGGCCCGCTTCGCCTTCCTCCACCCCAACACCACCGTGGCGATGGTCGACGAGATCCTCGGCTCAATGGCCGACGCGTGACCAGGCGCGCCGCAGCAGGAGCCCCAGTGTCTCGACGTCCTGCGCGCCCGGAACGGGCCAGGCGCCGCCGATGAGGAAGAAGGGCACGCCGGTCACCTCGAGCTCCTCGCCCGCGGCCTCGTCGGCGCGCACCTCCGCGGCGTAGACGCTGCCGCCGAGCACCGTTTCGGTGACATCCGCGGGGACGTCCGCCGCCCGGGCCACGTCCCGCAGGACGTCGTGATCCGAGAGCTGGCGCCCCTCGGTGAAGTGGGCGGCGAACAACCGTCGCACCAGCGCACCCTCGTGTGCGGTCCCGCGGGCCGCCTCGGTGAGCCGGTGGGCGTCGAAGGTGCTGCCCGACCGCACGTGCTCGAAGTCGAAGACGAAGCCCACCTCCGCCCCGAGCGCGGTCAGCTGCGCGTGACCGGCGCGGACGTGTTCCGGACTCAGGCCGTACTTGCGTCGCAGGCGCTCCTCCTGCGTGCCCTCGATCCGCGCCGGCGCATGCCGGTGCAGCTCGAACGCGCGGTGCACCACGGTCACGGCGTCGGCGTGCTCGAAGTCGGCCAGGGCGGCCTGGAGACGGGCCAGACCCAGCGCGCACCACGGGCACGCGTAGTCCGACCACACATCGATCTGCATGCACCCATCACCCTAGGTGCGTCGACGCAGCCCTACGCCCAGTCCCGCGCCGGCCAACCCTCCGCCGCCGCCATGAGCGTCCAAGAGGTGGCGCCGTCGATCGACTCGCGGATGATGTCGGCGTGCCCGGCGTGGCGCGCCGTCTCCTCGATGAGATGCAGGAGGACCCAGCGCGGCGTCCAGACGATGCCGCCCGGGATCCACGGGACCAGGTCGACCGTCGGCGGCAGGGGTGCACCGAGGTCCTCCAACGCACCGACCACCTTCTCGGTCATGCGGGCCTGGTCGTCGGCCCGGTCGATCGCGTCCTCGAGGGTCTCACCCTCCAAGAGCCGGAAGCCGTCCGACCAATCGTCCGCCGAGACGAAGACGCCGGTGTCCCCTGTGGTGAGGAACGTCGTCCAGGCGTGCTCGACCAGTGCGGCGTGCTTGATGAGACCGGCGAGGCTCAGCTCACTGGCGGTCGTGCGAGCGGTGCTCTGGACCGGGTCCAGACCATGGGCGGCGTAGCGGAGCGCATCGCGCTGCTGCCCGAGGAAGGCGAGGAGCACCTCGCGCTCGTCGACGAGGGGGGCTACGAGTCCTGGCATGGTCATCTCCGTTTCCGCCGGGTCTGCCGGCGCTCACTGTGGGCGACGTCATGGTGCGCCTCGAAACTGGACACCTCATGGCCACTTTTCCTGGCAGACTCGATCCGTGCGCGCCGACCGCCTCGTCGCCGCCCTCCTGGTCCTCCAGGCCAAGGGCCGGGTCACTGCGGCGGAGCTGGCACGCGAGCTCGAGGTCAGCGAGCGCACGGCCCGGCGGGACCTCGAGGGCCTGGCGCTGGCGGGCATCCCCGTCTACTCCCAACCCGGGCGGGGCGGCGGCTGGGAGCTGGTGGGCGGAGCGCGGACCGACCTGAGCGGGCTCACCGCCGACGAGGCCCGTGCCCTCTTCCTCATCGCCGGGCCCTCCGCCGCCACGCCCGAGGTGCGGGCCGCCCTGCGCAAGCTCGTCCGCGCCCTGCCGGCCACCTTCCGCGAGCACGCCGAGGCGGCCGCGGGCGCGGTCGTGCGCGACCCCTCCGGATGGGACCACGCGTCGCCCGCGGCGCCGGACCATCTGGAGGCGCTGCAGCGCGCCGTGATCGAAGGTTTACGCGTCGAGCTGGACTACCGCGGTCGGGACGGACGCGTGTCCTCACGTAGCGTCGATCCGCTGGGGCTCGTGGTCAAGAACAACATCTGGTACCTCGTGGCGGGCACCGCGGCCGGACAGCGGACCTTCCGGGTCAGCCGGGTGCGGTCGGTGGGGCTCACGACCGATCCCGCAGAGCGTCCGGAGGATTTCGACCTGGCGCAGGCGTGGAGGTCCATCGTCACCACCGTGGACGCGCAACGCGCGCCGGTGCGGGTGCGGTTGCGGACCGACCCCGCCATCGTCGACGTCCTGCGCTGGATGTTCGGCAACCGCGTGGACGCCGGGGCGACGGGACCCGACGGCCGGATTGAGGTGGAGCTACGCGCACAGTCCGAGCTCATGGTGGCGCGCCAGCTGGCCGGCTTCGCCGACGGCCTCGAGGTCGTCGCACCGCGGAGCGTGCGGCGTCACCTGGCCGACATCGGTCGTGGTCTCGTGCGCACCAACGCCTGACGACGCCCCGGGGGGCGACGGGACGCCACGTCAGGCGGACGCCACGTCAGGCGGACGCGACGGCAGCTTCGAGGAGCGCTCCCGCCGCCAGCAGACGCTCCTCGCCGCCGGCCGGCCCGATCAGCTGGATGCTGGCGGGCAGCGACCCCGCCGAGGGCACCGGGAGCGACAGCGCCGGGACCCCGGCCAGGTTCACCGGGAGGGTGCAACGCGAGACCAGGAGGTCGTCGCCGTCCTCGAGGTGCGGCGGGAAGATGCTCAGGGTGGGCGTCACCAGCACGTCGACCTCGCTGAACACCTGCTCGAGGGTCTCCTTCCAGGCGCGTTGGACCCGCCAGGCGGCGGCGACCGTGCCCTCGTCGAAGGACCCGCCCAGCTCCAACCGGGAGCGCACGCCGTCGCTGATCCCCCCGGGGTCCTCGGCCACCAGCGTCGCGTCGCACCGCCACGCCTCGGCGATCAGGAGGAGGCCGGCCTGCATGGTCGCCTCGTCCCATCCGGGGACCGGCAGCTCCCGGCAGTCCCACCCCACCAGGTCGAGCGCCCGGTCGAGAGCGGCCGTGATGGCGGGGTCCGCCTCAACGGGCAACCGCCCGACGACCAGGCCGGAGGCGTCCGAAGCGGCCGTGAAGCCCGGCTCGAGCAGCTGCATCCCCGCGACCAGGCCGGCCACGCCGCGGGCCATCGGGCCGACGGTGTCGAAGCTCGGCGCGAGCGGCCAGACCCCCTCGAGCGGGATGCGGCCCCAGGTCGTCTTGAGGCCGGCGATGCCGCAGCAGGCCGCCGGGATCCGGATGGAGCCGCCCGTGTCGCTGCCGTAGGCCACGTCCGCCTCGTCGGTGGCGACCGCGACCGCGGAGCCGCTCGAGGAGCCGCCGGGCACGCGGGTGGGGTCCAGCGGGTTCACCGGCGTCCCGTACCACTGGTTGACTCCGGTCACGCCGAGCGCCAGCTCGTGCAGGTTGGTGCG
This sequence comes from uncultured Acidimicrobiaceae bacterium, assembly GCA_963826835.1. Classification (GTDB taxonomy): domain Bacteria; phylum Actinomycetota; class Acidimicrobiia; order Acidimicrobiales; family RAAP-2; genus Bog-473. Next base: position 62,568 of record CAWGYK010000002.1, on the reverse strand, counting down.
TCCCACGATCCGGGCGCCCGCCGCTCGGGCCCCCTCCAGGCAGACGGCGTCCCGGGCCGCCGGCACGGCCCGCTCGGCCACGGCGCGGCAGCCCGCCGTCGTCGGCTCCCCCGCCATGTCGATGAGGTCCTTGACGGCCAGGCGCACACCGGGTCCCGACGTCTCGTACCGGGTGATGAAGGTGGTCACGCGGGAGGCCGGCTCCGCTAGGTCGTGGTCGTCGTGATCGTGGCCCCGGGCGGCAGCTGGAACAACGACGGCGAGGGCGACGACGAGAAGTTCGTGATCTGGAAGCTCGTCGAGTCCGACGCGACCTTGACGTAGCCCAGGATCCCCTGGGACGTGCTGCAGATGGTGCTGGTGCCCGGTACGCCCTGGGCCACCAGGTCCACGCAATTCATGTCGAAGCCGTTGAGCGACATCGTCGAGCTCGTCACCTTGTCGCCGGCCAGACCGGCCACCAGGGACACACCCTTGAGGAAGGAGATCCAATGCGACGGCGTGTAGAAGTCGAAGATCTTGTTCTCGGTGGCGGCGTCGGCCTGGCCCAGCTTCTGGCACGACCAGGCGCCGCCCGTGCCGCTCTGGTTGCACGCGTACTCGCCGGACGAGTTGACGATGACCTGCACGTTGGACGCGCTCGCTCCGGTCTGGGTCTCGTGGAAGGCCAGCCCCCCGCTGGAGGGGTCGACGGCATAGACGACCGTGGCCGGGGAGCTGCCCGTCGTCGTGTAGGTCGCCTCGAACGGCGTGTCCTTGTTGGACTGCAGGTTCTGCGTGAACGAGTCGATCGTCGCCTTGTTGCCCTCGATGTTGTGCACGTCCTGCCTGACCTTGCTCACCACGCTGCAGCTGGTGCCCACGACCCCCAGGGTCACCAGCAAGGCCAGGATGATCCCGATGCGGCTCCGGTACGACATTCCAGCCTCCTCGAGGTAGTGCCCGAGAGCAGATGGTGACGCCGTCGCGAGGTTACGGCAGGCCCGGCACCGCGCCGTGGCACCGGTTCAGGGAGCGTGGCACTGGCTCAGCGAGCGTGGCACCGGCCGAGGAAGTCAGTCGCCACCCGCCGGCGCGGGAACCGCCCCGGCCTCCACCGGCGCCAGCTCCTGGCGGCCCCGCTGCAGCCCGAACAGGGCGACCACGCCGGCCAGGGCCATGATGCCGCACATGACGTAGAGCACCCCCTGGGTGGCGTGGGCGAAGTCGAGCGAGACGAAGTGCGGGATGGACGTCACCGACCCATGACCCTGCTGGAACTGCGTGATGGTGTTGGCCTTGGCGGCGGCGTTCGGAACCCCCATCGCCTGCAGCGACGTCGTCAGGTGGGAGCGGTAGATGGTCAGCAGGATGGTGCCGAGCGCCGCCAGACCGAGGCTGGCCCCGAAGTTGCGGATGGTCTGGGTGATCCCCGTGGCCTCGCCGTAGGAGAGGTTCCCCGCCCGGTTCACCGCGTCGGTGTTCGCCGGGCCGAGCATCATGCCCATGCCGGCCCCGGCCACGATGACCCAGATCTCCTGCTGGCCGAAGTTCAGGACCGTCGCCTTGGAGGCCCAGAAGCCGAAGCCGACCGCCGCGATGGCGCAGCCGATGACGACAGCCCGCTTGGCCCCCTCCCGGTCGAGCATCCGGCCCCCGATCTGGGCGGCGATGACGAAGCCGATGAAGAAGTAGAGCAGGAAGAGCCCCGCCTCCGACGCCGACTTGTGCAGCGCGATCTGCGCGTACTCGCTGGCAAAGAAGAAGACGGGGATGAAGGCCATCATGGCGATCAGCAACACCACGTTCTCCGCCGTGAAGGCGCGGATGCGGAAGATGGCGACCTGAATCAGCGGTGATTCGGTGCGCAGCTCGGCCAGGACGAAGACGATCAGAATGATGATCCCGCCCACGATGCAGATCCACGTCCACGGATTGGTCCAGCCCCAGGGGACGGACTGCTGCAGGCCGAAGATGCTGAGCCCGATCCCGGCGGCGATGAGCACGGCCCCCCGGTAGTCGATCGGGGCCCGCTTGTACTGGGTCTTCGGTTTCGACACGGCGATGAGGGCCAGCGCGATGAGCGCGACGGGGATGTTGACCCAGAAGATGGCCCGCCACGTCCACTGGGTCAGGTACCCGCCCAGGATCGGCCCGATCGCCGTCAGCCCCCCGGCAATCCCGAAGAAGAGGGCGAGCGCCTTGCCGCGCTCACGCAGCGGGAACACGTTGACGACGATGGCCAAAGCGGCCGGGAACATGAGGGCACCGCCTGCGCCCTGGACCACTCGGAACGTCACGATCCACGCTTCGGCGATCGACCCGGTCGGGGTCAGGCCGCACATGGTCGACGCCACGACGAAGATGATGACGCCGATCACGCACATCTTGGTGTGGCCGAAGATGTCCGACAGCCGGCCGCCGAGCGCGAACAGCGCGGCGAGAGCAATCAGGTAGCCGTTGACGACCCACTGGACGCCGGTCGACGTGAGACCGAGCTCGCGTTGGATGTTCGGCACGGCGATGGAGACGATCGTCTGGTCGATGAACGTCATGGAGACCGCGAAGATCATGGCGGCCAGCACCCAGTTGCGACCCTGCATGCCGTCTCCGCTCATTGCACCCCTCCCTGCGCGTCGTTGGCAGTGACCCTAACGGTTCGGCACGGGCACGAAAGGGGGATCGTCGGGGTGACGGCGACCACCACGGCGCGGAAGCGGGGCCACGGTCTGTTCGCCGTGATCCTCGCGGCCACCGTCGTCGTCCGGGCGTTGGCGCGAGTTGCGCCCGGCGGTCAGACGCCGCCAGGAAGCAACCCCGGGTCGCCTTCGTCTGGTGGTCAACGACGCGTCTGGTCACGGGACGTGCGCCGGTTCGGGTACCGTCGTGACGGGAGGGGGCGCCCGTGCGACGACGCAAGACGGCAGTGCCGGTCGCCTTGGCGGCCGTCGGGATGATGTGGCTGGGTCTCACCCTCGGCGTCGCGCCCTGCGTCGCCTCGGCGGGCACGCCCGTGCCCGGAGCGCCCGACTGCCCGATGTTCCCGGCCGACAACGTCTGGAACACACCCATCACGAGCCTTCCGGTCAACCCGATGAGTGCGCAGTGGCTGGCCAGCATGGACGCCTCCAGCACCGACCTCCACCCCGACTTCGGGCCCTCGGGCGACCCCTCCACTCCCTACGGCATCCCCTACACCGTGGTGCCCCCGTCAGCCCCCGAGACATACATCACCTTCCAGTACGCCGACGAGAGCGATCCCGGGCCGTACCCCTTCAGCGCGACGACGCCGATCGAGGGGGGCCAGGACTCCACGGGCGACCGTCACGCCATCATGGTCAACCCGCAGACGTGCACCCTCTACGAGCTCTACGACGCGCAGTACAGCGCGTCGGGCTCGACCGCCGGTTCGGGCGCCATCTGGAACCTCGACTCGAACGCCCTGCGCCCGGCCGGCTGGACGTCGGCCGATGCCGCCGGGCTGCCGATCCTGCCCGGGCTCGTGCGCTACGACGAGGTGCAGTCCGGTGTCATCACCCACGCCATCCGCATGACCGCCGAGGCGACGGACACGTCGTACATCTGGCCGGCCCGCCACGAGGCGGGGACGTCGTCCAACCCGGACCTCCCGCCCATGGGGGCCCGTTTCCGGCTCAAGGCGAGCTTCGACATCTCGGGCTACTCGGCCCAGGCTCAGGTGGTCCTGCGCGCCATGCAGCAGTACGGGTTGATCCTGGCCGACAACGGCTCCAACTGGTACTTCGGCGGAACGGCCGACGACAACTGGCCCCTCTCCCTCGTCGACGAGCTCAAGACGGTGCCGGCCAGCGCGTTCGAGGCGGTCGACGAGTCCTCGCTGATGGTCGACCCCAACTCGGGCCAGGCCCGGCTGCCCGGCACCGCGGTCAACTGCGGATCGGGTCCCGGCTACCGCCTGGTGGCGTCCGACGGCGGCGTCTTCTCGTTCTGCCAGCCCTTCCTCGGCTCCATGGGGGGCCAGCCCCTCAACGCGCCCATGGTGGGCCTGGCCGAGACCCCCGGCGGCGGTGGCTACTGGGAGGTGGGATCGGACGGCGGCATCTTCAGCTACGGGGACGCGGCCTTCCACGGCTCGGCGGGCAGCCTGCACCTCAACGCCCCGATCGTCGGCATGGCCGCCACCCCCGACGGCGGCGGCTACTGGCTGGTGGCCTCCGACGGGGGCATCTTCAACTACGGCGACGCGCACTTCTACGGCTCGGCCGGGTCCCTCCACCTCAACCGGCCCATCGTCGGCATGGCCGCCACCCCCGACGGCGGCGGCTACTGGCTCGTCGCCTCCGACGGGGGCATCTTCAACTACGGCGACGCCAATTTCTACGGCTCGCGCGGCGGCCAGCCGCTCAACAAGCCGATCGTCGGCATGGCCTCGAGCGCCTCGGGATCCGGCTACTGGCTCGTCGCCTCCGACGGGGGCATCTTCAACTACGGCGACGCCGGCTTCGACGGCTCGGCCGGCGCCATCGCGCTCAACAAGCCCATCGTCGGGATGCTGGGCGTTCCCGGTGGTGGTGGCTACTGGCTCGTCGCCTCCGACGGCGGCATCTTCAGCTACGGCGACGCGGTCTTCAACGGCTCGACGGGTGGCCTCGCGCTCGACGCGCCGATCGTCGCCATGGGCTAACGGCGCGCCGCAACTGGGTCGCCGCTAACCGGTCAGCCCGGCGAGCATCTGCTCGAGCGCGGCCTGGTCCGGGCCGACGAAGGCGGGGGCGTCGGGAACCTCGGCCAGCGCACCGAGCAGCCGCCCCAGGGACGAACCCGGCGCGGCCGGCAGATGACTGCTCAGGACCATGGTGGGCTCGAGCGCGCGGATGCGTTCCAGCTCCGCGGCGAACAGCACCCGGTCCACCGTGTGCAGCCACGAGGAGTCCACGGTCGCCCAGAAGACCTGGCCCCGGCGCAGCTCCTCGTCGGCCACGTCCTCGGTGCTTTCCGGTACCTCGTCCAACAGGGCCCCGAAACAGTCCGAGCTGAACAAGATCCCGGACCGGTCGTCCCGCAGGCCCGTCGTGATCGGGTTGTCGAACGCCGGAGGCCGCACGGCGGTGAGGGTCCGGTCCCCCACGTCGACCGTCTGCCCCGGGTTGACCAGGTAGACGCGGTCCATGGGCAGGGGAGCGCCCAGGCCCATGATCCCGAACCCGAGGAAGCTCGTGATGACCCGGAGCCGTTCGTTCTCCTCGAGCAGGCGGTGGAGCGAGCCGATGTGGTCGAAGTCGGTGTGCGTCAGCCAGATGTGGCGGAGGTCGGCCGGATCGATCACCGAAGCCAGGGCGTCCATGAACTCGTCGCTCTGCACCACCGAGCCGGTGTCGACGAGCACCGGCTCGTCGGCGTGGATCACGAAGGCGTTGATGGCGAGGTTGCCGAAGCCGCTGATGGCGTTGGTCGACGTCACCACGTCGACGTCGGGCGCGGCCCTGTAGGTGTGCATCGGAAGAACTCCTCTGATCTCGAAGGGACGAAGGGTGGGTACGGGGGTGTCTCTAACGGGCCGATGGCGTCGCCTCGGCGGCACCCTTCAGCTGCCCGAGCGTGTGCTCCATGGCGTGACGCAACTCCCGGGCGCGGTTGGTCGGCACGTCCACGATGCGGGCCCACGTCGGTATCCACCGGACGGCGTAGGACTCGGTGACCCGGGTACCGCTCTCCAGGGGCTCCAGCCGGTACCGCCACTCGGTCGACTCCCGGCCACCCTCTTCGGTCACGAAGGCGAACTCGCGGCCGGGGTCGGCGGTGAGGATCCGTCCCCGCCGCGACCACTTCATGAGGCCGGCGGGACCGCCCTGGTTGTGGCCGACGAAGGTGGCGCCCACGGCCGGTCCGGTCGACCCGTCGAGCCACTCCACCCGCCGGCACTCGGGGCTCCAGTCCCCCATGCGGGGCAGATCCGCCACCAGGGAGTAGATGCGCTCCGCCGGCGCCTCGATCACCACGGACTGCGACTCCTCCCGCAGCCACCACCGGCTGCTCCGCCTCGGGCTCGGGTTCTCGGTCTCGGTCATGGTCCCTGTGGTCTCCGTTCCGCTCATCTCCCTACCTCCTGTGGTCTCGGCCGTAAAGCTAATCTCATTAGCTATAGCTGTCAAGACATATTTAAGCTATACTCATTGGCATGCCGCGGACCGACCGGGGGGCGCAGACGGGGACCACCGCGGAGCCTCCCGTGCGGCCGGACCGCCGGGCCCGGCACCGCCAGGAGACGATCCGCGAGATCCTCCAGATCGCCCGTGACGTGATGACCACCGACGGGGTGAACGGCCTCAGCCTGGCGGAGGTGGCGCGGCGTCTGGGCGTCCAGCCACCGTCCCTCTACAAGTACTTCCCGTCGCTCATGGCGATCTATGACGCGCTCTTCGACGAGGGACAGCGCGAGAACCTCGAGGCGCTGCGCGCCGGCATGCAGGGGGCCGAGCCCGGGCTCGACGCGCTCGTCGCAGGCCTCGAGGCGAGCGGGCAGTGGTGTCTGGCCAACCGCGCCGTCGCCGAGTTGCTCTTCTGGCGTCCCGTCCCCAGCTTCCACCCCTCCGCGGAGGCGTTCGCGGTCAGCACGGAGATGGTGGAGCTGCAGCGGGGCGCCCTGGCGGACGCGGTGGCCAAGGGCGAGCTCGGCCCGGGGGCCAACGAGGAGGGCGCCATCTACCTCGTCTCGGTGCTCATCGTGGGAGTGCTCAGTCAGGCCTTTGCCAACGAGCCGGATCTTCCCTGGGGCGAGGGGCGCTTCACCCCGATGTTCGCGACCTTGATGCGCCTGTTGCCGTCCGCCTTCCCACTCGGCGGATAAGCGGATAAGACGAGGCGGAGCAGCGCGGGCCGGTGCCGGCGCTCACGTCCCCCCGTCGAGCGTCCGGCGGTAGACGTTGGTCGAGCGCTGCTCGAAGCCGAGCTTCAGGTAGAGATTGTTCGCCTCGCCGCGTTCGGGGCGCGACGTCAGGTCGACGGTACGGGCGCCGATCGTCGCCGCGTGGGTCAGTGCGGCGTCGACCAGCGCGCTGGCCACGCCCTTGCGGCGGACCGCGGTGTCGGTGACGACGTCCTCGATCCAGGCCCGCCGGCCGGTCGGGATCTCGAAGGCGACCAACGTCAGCGAGCCCACGATCCGCCCCTCGTCCTCCGCCACGAAGAACGTGGTGCCCGGGTCGGCCACGATGCGCGCCAGCTGCTCGTGGGTGAGCGGCGGCGCGGAGGTCGACAGCTGGGGCAGCAGTGCGGTCACCGCCGCCACCAGGTCGGCGTCCACCGATGCGGCGATCCGGACCGAGATCACGACTTGGCCGAGTCGCCCCGCCACATCGGTTGGCGCACGCTGTCGTAGAGCACATCGCGCCGCTCGCCGTTGAGGGCGGCGAAGACGTGCTCGCCCCAACGATCGGACCCGACCAGCGGTTGGGGCATGGTCTCGCGGGTGAACCAGCCGACGTCGCGCGTCTCGAGCGGGTGCGGCGCCAGTTCGCCGCCCACGGCGCGGCAATAGAAGAGGAGCGAGTACAGCGGCACGCGGGTGAAGCCGAGGCGCAGCCCGTCGAGGACGGCGATCAGGCGCACCGGCTCGGCGATGATGCCGGTCTCCTCCTCCACCTCTTTCACCACGACCTCGGCCGCCGAGTAGCCCACGTCGCACCACCCGGTGGGGTACAGCCAGATGCCCGAGTCGGCCCGCTGAATGAGCAGCAGCTCGCCCTTGTCGTTGCCGACCGCGGCCCCCACTGCGACCTTGGGGGTGACGTAGCCGGGGACGCCCTTGCCGACCGTGTCCATCCACTCCTGCACGAGACCGCCGGCGTGATCGGGGTCGTCGGTCTCTCCGTCCGCCTCGGCCCGGATGTCCGCCGCCACCTTGAGGATCTCCTCGAAGCGTTCCCGCTCGTACAGGCTCTCGGTGAATCCGAGACCGGTGCGGGCGATGCCCGAGAGCGCCTCGCTCCAGCGCAGCAGCGTCTTGAGGGGGACGTCCCTGTCGTCACTCGGCTCCACGGGCGCTGACGCTACCGCGACCCGCCGCCTGGGCCAGAATGGGGCGTGTCCGTCAACGAGGATTGCCGCCACTACGTGATGAGGACCACGCCCGGCGGCGAGCGCCTGGAGCGCTGCAAGGTCGATGCCAACGAGCCGCTGCCCTTCGCCTGCCCCGAGGGTTGCGTGTTCTACGAGCCCCGGAGGGTCTCCTCGGCGGGGTGGCACGTGCCCCAGCGCCCCGACGAGGGCTGAGCCCGGCCCGTTGCCGGGTCAACCCTCGAGGACGTCACCCAGGAGGTCGACGGTGATGCCCTCGGCCCGCAACCAGTCCAGCGCCGCCTCCACCTGCGCCGACTGACCGTCCAACTCGCAGACGATCCAGCCGCGGTGCTCCTCGACGTCGGCCCGGCGGATGTCGGGGTCGACGTCGAAGCGCCGCACCAGCGTGGCGAGGACGGCCCGCCGGACCTCGGATTCGGGAAACGTCAGCTTGACCTTGACCCGGACCTCGCTCATGGTTCCTCCTCGCTCGCCCCCGCCACCCGCAGGCCGCGGTTGAGGCTGCCCGAGCGGAAGCCTTCCAGGTCCAGTGCGACGAAGCGGAAGCCGGCGGCGCGCACCGCGGCGACCACGTCGTCCCGGCGCGCCACCACGTCGGCCAGTGCGGCCGTCTCGACCTCGATCCGGGCCGCGTCGCCGTGGTGTCGCACCCGCAGCTGCCCGAAGCCGAGTGCGTGCAGCGCCGCCTCGGCCGCCTCGACGGCGGCCAGGCGGCCGAGCGTCACCGGCGTGCCGTAGGGCAGGCGCGAGGCCAGGCAGGCCGCCGCCGGCTTGTCCCAGGTGCGCAGCCCGAGCGCGCGGGACCAGTACCGGATGTCGTCCTTGGCGAAACCGGCCCCGACCAGGGGGAAGGTGGCGCCGGCGGCAGCGGCCGCCGCCTGCCCCGGACGGTGGTCGCCCAGGTCGCTCACGTTCACCCCGAGCACGACGGTGGCGCCCTCGGCGGCGGCCAGCGGCCCCAGCGCGTCCATGAGCGCGCTCTTGCAGCGGGCGCATCGATCTTCGCCGTTGGCGACGTAGGCCGCGTCCTCCATCTCGGTGGTGGGCACGCCCACCCAGCGCAACTCCCACTCGTCGGCCAGGGCGCGGCAGTCCGCCTCCTCGGCGCCGGCGAGCGAGGGCGACAGCGCGGTGGCGCACAGCACCGCGTCCCGGCCGAGCGTGTCGTGGGCCACCTTGGCCAACAGCGACGAGTCGGCGCCGCCGCTGAACGCCACCACCACCCGCCCGAGCCGCCGCAGCTCGTCCCGGAGCCCCTCGAGGGACGCACGGGAAGCCTTCGGGGTGAGGGGGCCGGAGGGGGCGGAAGGGGCGGTGGGGCCGGAGGGGGAGGTCACGGTCACGGCGTCGGGTCAGGCGCCCAGCGCCGTGAGCACCTCGTCGAGCGTGCCCACCATGCCGGTGTAGAAGGGCCCGAATTCGGCGTAGCGGGCCGACGCCTCGTCGAAGCGCATCTCGTAGACGCATTCCTTGAGGTCGTCGGGGTGCGTGCCGAAGAGGGTCACGCCCCACTCGTAGTCGTCGAGCCCGGTCGATCCGGTGATCACCTGGAGCACCCGGCCGTGGAAGGTGCGGCCCACCTTGCCGTGGCCCAGCATCAGCTCCTTGCGGGCGTCGAAGCCCAGGGCGTACCAGTTGTGCTGCTCCCCGCGGCGCTTGCTCATGGGGTAGAAGCAGAAGGCGTCCTTGCCCTCGGGCGGGAGCCGGGGGAAGAGCCGGGCCTGGCGCAACTCCTCGGGCACGCCGGCGGCGTACTCGGAGACCTCGGTCAGCGAGACGTAGGACCGCGCTGGCACCAGGCCGGCGCCGGCCGCCTCGGTCTGCAGGCGGCGCAGCCGCCAGACGTCGGGCCCGAGCGCCATGAGCCCGAGGTCCGCCTTGTGGCCCAACAGGGCCACCGGGACCACCTGGTAGCCGTCCGCCTCGGCGGCGCTCACCGCCTTGCGCAGGGCGTTGGCGTCGAAGTCGGGCGCCAGCCGGCAGAAGAGGTGCAGAACCCCCCAACCGGTCTTCGGGGTCAGTGCCACGGCGTCAGTGTAGAGAAGCGACCTGGGCCTGGCAGACGGAACGCCCGGCCTTGCGGCCAGGCGTTCCGTACAGCCTCGGTTGGGGGTGAGGCAATCCCAGTGTCACACCGTGCTGTTGCAGCGCCGTGGCATCGGGGTGACAGTCCCGTCCGGGACCGGCACGAGGCCGGTCTAGTAGTCGTCCATGCCGCCGGGCATGGCGGGCGCGTCGTCCTCGGGCTTGTCCACGATGACCGCCTCGGTGGTCAGGAACAGCGCCGCGATGGACGCCGCGTTCTGCAGGGCCGAGCGGGTCACCTTGGCGGCGTCGATGACGCCGGTCTTGAAGAGGTCCTCGTACTCGCCGGTGGCGGCGTTGAGGCCGTGGGAGCCCTTCAGGCCGCGCACCTTCTCGACGATGACCCCGCCCTCGAGGCCGGCGTTCACCGCGATCTGCTTGAGCGGCTCCTCCACGGCCTTGCCGACGATGCGGGCTCCGGTGGCCTCGTCGCCCTCGAGCTTCTCGGCCCCCTCGTAAATTGCGGTCTGGGCCCGCAGCAGGGCGACCCCGCCGCCGGGGACGACGCCCTCCTCAATGGCGGCCTTGGTCGTCGACACGGCGTCCTCGATCCGGTGCTTCTTCTCCTTGAGCTCGACCTCGGTGGCGGCCCCGACCTTGATCACGGCCACACCACCGGACAGCTTGGCCAGGCGCTCCTGGAGCTTCTCGCGGTCGTAGTCCGAGTCCGTGTTCTCGATCTCGGTCTTGATCTGGTTGATCCGGCCCTTGATGTCGGACTCGGTGCCGGCGCCCTCGACGATGGTCGTCTCGTCCTTGGTGACGACGAGCTTGCGGGCGGTGCCCAGCAGGTCGAGGGTCACGTTCTCCAGCTTGAGGCCGACCTCCTCGGTGACGACCTGGCCGCCCGTGAGGATGGCGATGTCCTGGAGCATGGCCTTGCGGCGCTCACCGAAGCCGGGAGCCTTGACGGCCACGGAGCGGAAGGTGCCGCGGATCTTGTTGACGACCAGGGTGGCCAGGGCCTCGCCCTCGACGTCCTCGGCGATGATCAGCAGCGGCTTGCCGCTCTGCATGACCTTCTCGAGGATGGGGAGCAGGTCGCGTACCGCCGTGATCTTGGAGCCCACGAGGAGCACGTAGGCGTCCTCGAGGACGGCCTCCATGCGCTCGGGGTCGGTCACGAAGTAGGGGGCGATGTAGCCCTTGTCGAAGCGCATGCCCTCGACCAGGTCCATGTCCATGCCGAAGGTCTGGGACTCCTCGACGGTGATGACGCCGTCGCGGCCCACCTTGTCGATGGCCTCGGAGATCATCTCGCCGATCTCGGTGTCGGCGGCCGAGATGGAGGCCACCTGGGCGATCTGCGCCTTGGACTCGGTCTCCTTGGCGATGCCGTGGATGGAGCCGACGGCGATCTCGACGGCGGCCTCGATGCCCCGCTTGAGCGACATGGGGTTGGCTCCGGCGGCGACGTTGCGCAGGCCCTCGCGGACCATGGCCCAGGCCAGCACCGTGGCGGTCGTGGTGCCGTCACCGGCCACGTCGTCGGTCTTCTTCGCCACTTCCTTGACCAGCTCGGCGCCGATCCTCTCGAACGGGTCCTCGAGCTCGATCTCCTTGGCGATCGACACGCCGTCGTTGGTGATCGTCGGGGCGCCCCACTTCTTGTCGAGCACCACGTTGCGGCCCTTCGGGCCGAGGGTGACGCGCACGGCGTCCGCGAGCTTGTTCATGCCGGTCTCCAGGCCGCGGCGGGCGTCCTCCTGGAAGGCGATGATCTTGGCCATCTGGTCTATTCCTCCGTTAGCACTCTCGTCTTGTGAGTGCTAATAGGTAACCACCTTAGGGCGCCGCGCGCAAGGGCGATGCGGTCGCCGCGCGCCGGGCCTGGCGGAGACGGGAGGCGGAGCGCGGCGGGCCAGGTGGGGACGGGCGGGGGCGGGAGGCGGAGGGCGGGCGGGGGGTGAAAAACTCTCAACCATCTCGTTGAGAGTTCTGGGAGACGCCGCCGGCCGCCGGCCGGGTGCCACCGGAACCGTCCCGGCGGGGCCCGTCCCCCCGCCCCGGTCCGAGGCCGCTTCGGGGGAGATCAGCCCCCGGCGACGGCGGGGACGATGGAGAGCGTCTGGCCCGGCGAGACCGCCGTGGCCAGGCCGTCGAGGAAGCGGACGTCCTCGTCGGCCAGGAAGACGTTCACGAAACGCCGCAGGTTGCCCGCCTCGTCGAAGAGCCGCTCGGCCAGGCCGGGGTGGGCGGCGTCGAGGGCCTTGAGGGCCTCGCCGACCGAGGCCCCCTCCACCTCGACCTCACCCGCACCCCCGGTGAGGGTGCGCAGCTGCGTGGGGATGCGGACGGTCACGCTCATCGGGCGGCCTCCTTGGTCTCGTGGGCCTCCAGCGCGGCATCGAAGGCGTCCAGCGTGGGCGCGATGGTCGCCGTGGGCGCGCTGCCCGGCGCCCCCGCCAGGGCCTCCACTGTCTTGAGACCGTGCCCGGTGACCAGGGCCACCACCCGCTCGTCGGGGCGGATCGCCCCGGAGGCGGCCAGCTTGGACAGCGTGGCGATGGTCACCCCGCCGGCGGTCTCGGCGAAGATCCCCTCGGTGCGGGCCAGGAGCCCGATGGCCTCGACGATCTCGTCGTCGGTCACGGCGGCGCACGAGCCACCCGTCCGGCGCATGACCTCGAGGGCGTACCAGCCGTCGGCCGGGTTGCCGATGGCCAGTGACTTGGCGATCGTCTGCGGCTTGACCGGCCGGATGGCGTCGGTGCCCCCGAGGAAGGCGGTGGCGACGGGCGAGCACCCCTCGGCCTGGGCGCCCGACACCCGGACGGCGGGCTCGGTGGGCAAGAGGCCCACCTTGCCCAACTCGGAGAACCCCTTGGCCACCTTGGTCAGCTGGCTGCCCGACCCGATGGGGACCACGACGTGGTCGGGGGCCTGCCAGCCCAGCTGCTCGGCGATCTCGAAGGCCAGCGTCTTGGAGCCCTCGGCGTAGTAGGTGCGGACGTTGACGTTGACGAAGGCCCAGGTCGGGCGCTCGCTCGTCAGCTCTGCGCACAGCCGGTTCACCTCGTCGTAGTTCCCCTCGACGGCGATCACCGTCCCGCCGTAGACCGCGGTCATGGTGACCTTGGCCGCCTCCAGGTCGTGCGGGATGAGGACGACCGAGTCCATCCCGGCCCGGGCCGCGTGGGCCGCCACCGAGTTGGCCAGGTTGCCCGTCGAGGCGCAGGCGGCCACCTTGAAGCCGAGCTGGCGTGCCTTGGTGAGCGCCACCGAGACCACCCGGTCCTTGAACGAGCCGGTGGGGTTGGCCGTGTCGTCCTTGATCCACAGTTCGCCCAGCCCGAGCTCGGCGGCCAGGCGGTCGGCCCGCACCAGGGGGGTGAAGCCGGCGCCCAGGTCGACCGGCGTGGCGTCGTCCACGGGGAGCAGGTCCCGGTAGCGCCAGATGGAGCGGGGACCGGCCTCGATGCGCTCCCGGCTGATGGCGGCGGCGATCCGCTCGTAGTCGTAGGCCACCTCGAGCGGCCCGAAGCAGTAGTCGCAGACGTGGAGCGCCTCGGCAGGGAAGGCACGCGCACATTCCCGACAACGCAGCCCAGTGACAAAATCGACCATCGGTCCTCCTCATCGGTCGGGCATTGGCACCTGGTGCTCAGCACTGGTTGCCGCGACGTCGACGGGCCCGTCCCTCAGTCGCTCTGGATGATGGGATCAATGGTAGCCCGCCGGGGCCGGCCGCCTCAACGCGGCGCGGCTGCTTGAATCAGGGGCGTGGCGCACACCTTCCACCACGGGGAATTTTCGACCGGTCCCGTGCTCGAGGCCAAGGCCCGGAGCAGGCGGACCGTCTCGGTCTGCATCCCGGCCCGCGACGAGGGCTCCACGGTCGGCTCGGTCGTGCGGGCGGTGGTGCAGCCCTTCCTGGCCGGGCACGGGGGCAACGGGCTGGTGGACGAGGTCATCGTGCTCGACGACGGATCGCTCGACGACACCGCCGAGCAGGCCCGGGACGCCGGGGCGCTCGTGGTGGCCGGGCCCGGCGGGCCCGGCGGCAAGGGACAGGCCATGGCAGCCGCCCTGGCAGCCTCCTTCGGCGACGTCGTGGTCTACCTGGACGCCGACGTGGCCAACACGACACCCGCCTTCGTCACCGGGCTGCTGGGCCCGCTCCTGACCACCGAGCACGTCGCCCTGGTGAAGGGGTTCTACACCCGACCGCTGCACGGCGACCCCACCGGCGGCGGGCGGGTCACCGAGCTCGTCGCCCGGCCGGCGCTCGAGCTCCTCTTCCCCGAGCTGTCGTGGGTGCGCCAGCCACTGGCGGGCGAGACGGCGGCGCACCGCTGGGTCTTCGAGAAGCTCGGCTTCGCGGACGGGTACGGGGTCGAGCTCGGCCTGTTGATCGACGTAGCCCAGCATCTCGGACCGGAGCGGCTGGCCCAGGTCGACCTCGGAGAGCGCATCCACCGCAACCGCCCGCTGCACGAGCTGCGCCCCCAGGCGGTCGACGTGCTGCGGGCGGCGCTCGAGCGCGTCCCGCCGTCGACACTGCCACCGCGGTCGTGACCGCTCCTGGTCATGGCGTCCTGAGAGCGCCGTGAGCGGCACCATCGTCGTCTCCAACCGCGGCCCCCTCACCTTCCGCGCCGGGCCCGACGGCGAGCTGGTCCCGGCCCGCGCCGCCGGCGGGCTCGCCTCGTCCCTGCAGCGGATCCTGGCCGGGAGCGGCACGACGTGGGCCTCCGTGACGATGGGCGCCGCCGACCGCGAGGCCGTCGCCCGAGGGCTCATGCACGAGGACGGGCTGGACTTGCTGCCCGTGGTGGTCGACGACGAGACCTACCGCCAGGCCTACGACGTCGTGGCCAACACGACGCTCTGGTACTGCCACCACCACCTCTTCGACCTGCCGCACCGGCCCCGCTTCGACCGGCACTGGCGCGTGGCCTGGGAGGGCTACCGGGCCTACAACCGGGCCATGGCCGACGTGGTGGTGGCCCGGGCGGGCCGGGGTGACGCCGTGTTCGTGCAGGACTACCACTTCTCGCTCCTCGGGCGCATGTTGGCCGAGGCGCGCCCGGACCTGCGCACCGTGCACTTCTTGCACACGCCCTTCGCCGCGCCCGACATGCTCGGCGTGCTGCCCGACGACGTGGTGGCCGAGGTGCTCGAGGGCATGGCCGGCTACTCGGCGTGCGGCTTCCACTGCCACCAGTGGGAGGCGGGCTTCCGGGACTGCTATGCCGCGGCCGGGCTGGACGCGCCGCCGACGTTCGTGGCCCCGCTCGGGGTCGACGCCGAGGTGCTCGAGGAGGAGGTCGCGTCGCCCGCCACCGTGGCGGCGCGGGCGACGTTGCGGGCGGAAGTGGGCGGACGCCGCATCATCGCCCGGACCGACCGCATGGAGCCCTCGAAGAACATCGTCCGCGGGATGCTGGCCTTCGAGGAGCTGCTGACCGCGCACCCCGAGTGGCGCGGCCAGGTGGTGCACGTGGCGCTCACCTATCCCAGCCGGCAGGGGCTGGCCGAGTATCTCGCCTACGGCGCCGACGTGGAGCATACGGCGGAGCGCATCAACCACGCCTTGGGGGACGAGGCTGCCGGCTGGACGCCCATCGTGCTCTCGGTCAAGGACGACTGGGCCCGCTCCCTCGCCGCCCTGACGATCTCGGACGTGCTGCTGGTCAACCCGGTACGTGACGGGCTCAACCTGGTGGCCAAGGAGGGGCCGCTGCTCAACACGAACGACGGCGTCCTCGTGCTCTCACGCCAGGCGGGAGCCTGGGAGGAGCTCGCGTTGGGCGGCGACGGCGCGCTCGTGGTCAACCCTTTCGACGTGGCGGGGACGGCCGACGTGCTGCACGCCGCGCTCTCCATGGGCGCGCCGGAGCGCTCGGCGCGCGCCGGGGCGCTGCGCGCCGTCGTGCGCGGCCGGACGGCGGCCGACTGGTGGGCGGACCAGCTGGTGGCCGCTCAAAGCTGACCGGTGGCCCCGACGCCGCTGACCGCGGTGTCGGCCAGCTGGCGCAACAACGCGACCGCGCCGTCCGCGCCCTGCACCGTCAAGTCGGCGGCCGCGGCCACCGCGGGCGGGCTCTCCGCGTCGACGGCGGCGACCCGCACCGCGAGCAGCGGCCTCCCGTCCGCGCCGCGCAGCTCACCGACGGCGGCGAAGGCCGGCAGGTCGCCGATGTCGTCGCCGAAGGCCGCCACCGACCGCAGCGGCGCGGCGGCCTGCTCGTCGTGCTCGGCCACCAGCGCGCGGACGACGGTGCCCTTGTCCACGTCGAGCGGGGGACGCAGCTCGCGCTCGTAGCGGCCCTCGTGCACCAGTAGGCCGCGCGCCGCCTCCTGGCGCCCCGCGAAGGCCACCACCCAGTCCCTGTGCTCGGGGGCGCGACGCCAGTGCAGAGTGACGGTCAGTCCCTTGGGCTCGACGTAGACGCCCTCGGGAGCGGCGGCGGATGCCTCGTCCACCACCTCGTCGATGACCGACGCCCACGCATCGTGCGCCGGCCCCTGCAGGGCGCGCTCGAGGCCGTAGAGGCCGGCCAGCGTCACTCCCGGCGGCGCGCCCAGCACGTCGGCCAGGAAGGCGGTGGGCCGGCCCGAGACCACGGCGACCAGCGCGAAGGGCAGGGCGAGCTCGGCCAGCAGGGCCGGCACGCCGGGGAGCGGACGGGCCGCGGTCGGGTCCTCGACGATGGCCGCCAGCGTCCCGTCGAAGTCGAGAAAGAGCGCGCTGCGGTCCGGCTCGGTGGCCAGTGGCCGCAGCGGCGCCGGCAGGCGCGCTGCGCCGTCGCCTGCCGCGGGCACCGTCAGGAGGTCGAGGTGGTGGTCGTCGTCGTCGTGGCCAGGTCCTGGCCGATGACCACCACGACGTCGGTGCCGGTGACCCCGTTGACCGGTGTGGCCGTCGTGAGTGGGAGCACCTGCGACGGCGCGACGCCGATGGTCGTGGCGATGGAGGCCGCCGCCTGTTGCTGGCCCGACGCGTAGTACACGGCCGACGTCGCCTCCGTCGTGGAGGCGTCGACCGGCGTCTGCATCGCCCAGCCGCCGGCCCCGATCACGGTGGAGTAGTGCGCGGCCAGCCCGTTGACGCTCGTCGCGTTGGCCACCACCACGCTGACCGAGCCGTGCGGCACGGTGGTGGTGGTCGTGGCGCCGTGGTCCTTGTGGCCCGCCTTCGTGGTGGTGGTGGTCGTCGCCGCGCCGCCGGCCTTCGTCGTCGACGTGGTCGTCGCCGCCCCGCTGGCCACGGTGGTGGCCGTCGTGGTGGCCGTGGTGCTCGGCGTGCTGCTCACGCTGGGGCGGGTCCCGACGGCCACGAGGACGGTCACCGCCACGACGAAGACGATGAGGACAGCGGCCGCCTTGACGATGGAGAGTGAGCCGGTTGACCCTGTCGGCGGCTGATCCTCATCCATTGGGGGTCCAGCCTGCCCTGCACCCCCGCCCGAAGCAAGCCTTTCCGCTGGTAGGGGCCGTGGGCAGGGTTTGCGCCCTGTAGTCTGAGCACTGCGCCCGAGTAGCTCAGTTGGTAGAGCACTTCACTTGTAATGAAGATGTCGCGGGTTCGATTCCTGCCTCGGGCTCCCTCGGGCTCCCTGCCGCCGGCTCCGTTCCCGGCGTGCGCCCTCCTTCCCGGCTGGCACTGTTTTCCCAAGTGCACGGTTTCCCACGTGCACGTCTTCCCACGTGCACGTCTTCCCACGTCCACGGTCTTCCCGGTACACGTGCAACGGCGAGTGAGAACGGCTACAGACCCAAGGACATCGGCCGCGTCAGCGAGGCGCTAGCAGGGAGGCCCAGATGCTGTCTGATTTCAAGAAGTTCGTCCTCCGGGGCAACGTCGTCGACCTGGCCGTGGCGGTCGTGGTCGGCGTCGCCTTCACGGCGATGGTCACCGCGTTCGTAGCCGACCTGATCACGCCCTTGATCGCGGCCATCTTCGGCAAACCCAACTTCGCCAACCTGACCTTCGCGTTGCACAACTCGACGTTCAAGTACGGGTCGTTCCTCAACGCGCTGCTCTCGTTCCTCATCGTGGCGACCGTCGTCTTCTTCGCCGTGGTGGTGCCGCTCACCACGCTGATGCGGCGGCTCAACCTGCTGCCCAGAGAGGAGCCCAAGCCCGAGACCCGGGAGTGCCCGGAGTGCCTGAGCGACATCCCGGTGGCCGCGCAGCGCTGTGCGTTCTGCACGTCCGAGGTAAAGGCGGCCGCGTAGCCCCTACCGCTGGTCCTCGCCGCCCGTCTGTGCCGCGTGGGGGCGCGGGTGACGCGGGGCCTCGTCGATTCAGTCTGGCCGCGTGGTGGACCCGGCCGCCCGCTGCCGGGCCACCTCGAAGCAGGCGACCGCGCCGGCCACCCCGACGTTGAGCGAGGGCAGCGCTCCGTGTTGCGGGATGGCCGCCACGGCGTCGCAGCGCCGGCGCACCAGGGGCGCCAACCCCTTCTCCTCGCTCCCGACCACCAGGGCCACCGGGCCCTCGTCCAGCGGCAGGTCGTAGAGGGACTGCTCGGCCTCGCCGGCCAGGCCAATGGACCACACTCCGAGCTCGCGCAGCTCGCTCAGCGCGGCCGGCACGCCACCCACCACGGCGAAGGGCAGGTGCTCGATCGCCCCGGCCGCCGTCTTGGTCACCGTGGGAGAGAGCCGGGCCGAGCGGTGGCGTGGCAGCACGACGCCGGTCACACCGGCGCACTCGGCGCTGCGCAGGAGGGCCCCGAGGTTCCGGGGATCGGTGATACCGGCCGCCACCAGGAGGAACGGCGCCGTGCCGCGGCGATCCGGCCGGGCCAGGTCCTCGAGCGCGACGGGCTCGAGCGGGCGGGCCAGCGCCAGCACCCCCTGGGGGGACTCGGTGCGGGCCTGGGCATCGAGCCGGGGACGGGGGACCGTCTCGACCGGGACCCGGAGCCGTGCCGCCAGCTCCTCGATGCGGTCGAGCTGCGGCGAGGGGTCCTGGTCCTCGGCCAGCATGATGCGGCGCACGGTGCGGCGCCCGACCGAGAGCAGCTCGAGCACGGCCCGGCGCCCCTCGACCTGGTCGCCGCCGAGCTCGCTGCGCGGTCCCCGGCGGCGGTCGGGCGGCGGGCCCCCGCGGCCCCGCTGCCCTCCCTGGCCCCGGCGCGACTCCTGGTGCCCACTCGACCGGCGCGGCCCGCCGCGGGCCGGGCGGGGACTCACGCCGACTCCATCAGCACGACGGCCAGGCAGGCGATGCCCTCGGCGCGGCCCAACGCGCCGAGGCCCTCGGCCCGGGTCGCCTTGACCGAGACCGGGGCGCCGAGCACCGCGCTCAGCCGCTCCACCATGGCGGCCGTATGGGGGGCCAGCCGGGGGGCGTCCGCGACGATCGTGCAGTCCGCGTTCGCGCAGACGAACCCGTGCCCCGCCGCCATCGCCACCACCTCGGTGAGCAGGGCGACGCTGTCGGCGCCCTCCCACACGGGATCGGTGTCGGGGAAATGCCGGCCCAGGTCACCCAGGCCCACGGCGCCCAGCACGGCGTCGGCCAGCGCGTGGCAGACCGCGTCGGCGTCGCTGTGGCCACCCAGGCCACGCGCCCCCTCGATCTCGACGCCGCCCAGGACGAGCGGACGGTGCGGGTCGTCGGAGAAGCGGTGGACGTCGATGCCCTGGCCGATGCGCATGCTCATCCCCGCCGCGCCGCCAGGAGCCGCTCGGCCGCCCCCAGGTCGTCGGGATCGGTGATCTTGATGTTGCCCTGCTCGCCGGGCACCACCCGCACCGTGCCGCCCCGGGCTTCGACGAGCATGGCGTCGTCGGTGGCCCCGGGCGGGGCACCCTCGTGGGCGCGCCGCAGCGCGGCGGCGCGGAACGCCTGGGGCGTCTGGACGGCGACCAGCCGGGCGCGATCGAGCGTGCTCGTGACCTGCCCGGAGTCGTCCACGGCCTTGATGGTGTCACTCGGGGGGACACCGGGCACGGCTCCCTCCGCTCCCCCGTCGGTGACGGCGGCGATGACGGCGGCGAAGAGGGCCGGCGAGGCCAGGGGTCGTGCCGCGTCGTGGACCACGATCACCTCCGCGTCGGCGGGAACCGCCGCGAGTCCGCAGCGCACCGATTCGGCGCGGGTGGCGCCGCCCGGCACGACGACGTCGGCGCCGTGCGTCTCGTGGCCCTCCGAGCCGGCGGGGAGGACGAGGACCACGCCGACCGAAGCGGGCCGGCAGGCGATCACGGCCCACTCGAGGACCGGGCGGCCGCCGAGGGCCGAAAACTGCTTCAACCGGCCGAAGCGGTGCCCGGAGCCCCCGGCCACGACGATCGACCACACCTGTGCCACGGTGCGACCGGGCCGGGCGATCAGGTCAGGGCGTCGTTCAGACGCTCTTCGGCCGTCTCCTCGTCCACGTTGAGGGCGAAGGTCAGCTCGGAGACCAGGATCTGGCGGGCCCGCTGCAGCATGCGCTTCTCCCCCGCCGAGAGGCCCTTGTCCTTGTCCCGGATCGAGAGGTTCCGCACCACCTCGGCCACCTGGTAGATGTCGCCCGAGCGCAGCTTCTCCGAGTGGTTCTTGTAGCGGCGGGACCAGTTCGTCGGCATGCGCGCCTCCTTCTTGCGCAGCACGGCGAACACCTCCTCGACCTCTTCGTCGTTGATCACCTCGCGCAGGCCGACGCCCTCGGTGTTGTCGGCGGGCACGTTGAGGATGAGGTCGCCGTAGGCGAGCCGCAGGACAAGGTACTCCCGCTTCTCCCCGAACGCGACCTTGGTCTCTCGCTTCTCTATGACGGCGGCCCCGTGGTGGGGGTAGACGACTTTGTCTCCGACCTTGAAGGACACAGGACTCAGGGCTCCCTTTTGGGTGGATCGGCTGCGCCCGCACGGGCACGCGGAGCTGCGGCGATGCTGTGCGGAGGCGACCGTGACGGGCGTGGGCCGCCCGACGGTGGCTTTCCATTTTACCAGACCCACCCGGTCATTCGTATCGCTCGAAGATGCTGGCCTCGACCAGTCGGGCCAGGCCGTCGCGGACGTGGCGGGCCGTGGCGGCACCGATGCCGTCGACCGACTCGAGCTCGGCGGCCGAGGCGGAGAGGATCTCGGGGAGCGAGCCGAAGCGCTGCACCAGGCGCTCCGTGAGCGTCTCGGACAACGGCTGGGGCAGCCGGTGCAGCAGGCGGTATCCGTGCGGGGCCAGCTCGGCGTGGAGTTGGCCCTCGGGGGCGGGCAGGTTCAGCGCCGCCACCACCTTGGGCAGGTCCATCAGCGCGTCGGCGGACAGCGAGCGCAGGTGGTCGGTCCCGGTGTCGTCCGCGTAGTCGCTCAGCACGAGCGTCAGGCTCTCGGAGACGCCGGAGCTCAGCTCCTCGGTCTGCAGGTGGATGAGCCGACCGTCGGAGCCGAGCTCCACCAGGTGGCCCTCGATCTCCTCGGCGATGCGGCGCACCATCTCGCCCGGCTGCAGCACCGAGACGACGTCGCGCACGGAGACCGCGTCCTCCATCTCGAGGCGGGTGAGCGCGGACAGGGCGTCGTCGTAGCGCGCCCGGAAACGCTGGAGCGTGGACAGCGCCTGGCTCGAGCGGTCGATCAGCCAACCCGCCGATTGCGTCGTGTGCTTGCGATCGTTGCGGTACACCGCGATGGTCGCCATCGCCTCGGAGACCGCGATCACCGGGACGTCGATGGAGCGGGCCACCCGCTCGGCCGTGCGGTGGCGCGTGCCGGTCTCGGAGGTGGCGATGGTGGCCTTGGGCACGAGGTGCACGTTGGCCCTGGCGATACGGGAGGCGTCGGCGGCCAGGATGATGGCGCCGTCCATCTTCGCCAGCTCGGAGAGGCGCTGGGGGGTGTACTCCGCGTCGAGGAGGAACCCGCCCGTGCACACGGAGAGGACGGCCGGGTCGTCACCGACCAGGATCAGGGCGCCGTGCTTGGCCTGCAGGATCCGGTCGAGGCCCTCGCGGAGCCGGGTGCCCGGCGCGATCATCGCCAGCGCGTCGTTCAGAGGCTGGCTGCCGCCGGGACCGTCGGCCACCCGGGCATCGTACCCGGCCCGCCCGGCACGCCGGCCGGTGATCGGGTCAGCGTCAGGGCCTCGGCCAGCGTGCGCACGCCGTGCACGACCAGACCGGGCGGCGCCGCCGCACGATCGGTCACGATCGAGGCGGGAACCAGCGCCCGGGTGAAGCCGGACCGGTGCGCCTCGGCCAGCCGCCGGTCCGCGCCGGGGACGGTGCGCACCTCGCCGGCGAGGCCGAGCTCACCGAAGACGACCACGTCCGGCGGCAGCGCGCGGTCGGTGATCACCGACGCCATCGCCAACGCGACCGCCAGGTCGGCCGCCGGCTCCGTGACGGTGATGCCGCCGACGGCGGCGGCGAACATCTGCGCCGACGACGGGATGTCGACGGCCGTCCGGCAGGCGAGGACGGCCAGGAGGAGGTTGGCCCGTGCCGCGTCGATGCCCAGGGTCTGTGGCCGCGGCGGCCCGCTGCCGCCCCCGGCCCCGGGCCCCAACAGCGCCTGCACCTCGACGAGGAGCGGGCGGCGGCCCTGGAGGATGGGCACGACCACGCTGCCCGGGACGCCGGCCATGCGGTCCCCCAGCAGGAGGGGGCCGGGGTCCGGCACCGCGCGCAGGCCGTCGTCGCGCATCTCGAAGATCCCGACCTCCCCGGCGGGCCCGAAGCGGTGCTTGACCGAGGTCAGGACGCGCAGCGCGTGGTGGCGGTCGCCGTCGAAGGAGAGGACCGTGTCGACCAGGTGCTCGACGGCGCGGGGGCCGGCCACTTCGCCGTCCTTGGTCACGTGGCCCACCAGGAGGAGCGGGGCGCCGCTCGACTTCGCCATGCGGGTCAGGCGCTCGACGCAGGTGCGCACCTGGGCCAGGCTCCCCGCCGGCTGGCCCAGCTCCGGATCGGAGACCGACTGGAGCGAGTCGACCACCACGAGGGCCGGGCGATGACGGGCGACGGCCGCCTCGATCGCCTCCACATCGGGTCCCTCGATCGCCAGCAGGTGCCGGGGTACCAGGCCGATGCGGGACGCCCGGCCGCGCACCTGGGCCAACGACTCCTCGGCCGAGGCCAGCATGACGTCGAGACCGGTGGCGGCCAGCGACGAGAGCACCTGGAAGAGCAGCGTCGACTTGCCGATGCCGGGGGGGCCGAACAGGAGCGTCACCGAGCCGGCCACGACACCGCCGCCCATGACGCGATCGAGCTCGCTGACGCCGGTCGGCAACGGATGCATCGCGTCCGTCGAGACGTCGGCCAGGGGCAGGGCGGGCGGGCCGTCGGCCGAGGCGGACCGGGACTGCGGCCGCGCCGGCGCCGGCGCCGGTCCCAAGGTGTTCCACTCGCCGCAGGCCGGGCAGCGCCCGGCCCAGCGCAGCGACGTCGCCGTGCAGGCGGAACAGAGGTAGGCACCCTCGGCGCGAGCGCGCGAGCGGGGAGCCGTGGCCATGGCGAAACCGTAGGAGCCGGGTGTGACAACGGGCGGGCCTGCGGAAGCTGTCAACACGAATGAGACACCGATGGCTCAGATCCCTGCGCTGGCCAGGGGCTCCTCCTCTGGTCGGTTGATCCAAAAGACCTCTGGGATCCTCGGTGCCTGGGGTGGGGTCCGAAAGCGCTGGGGCATGGAGGCGTAGGCGGCGTCGAGAACCCCCTGGCGCTTGTCCCGGACGGCCTCGGCCATCCCGAAGTGGACGTCGGCTGGGGTGTGCAGCCCGATGCCCGAGTGGCGGTGCTCGTTGTTGTAGTACTCGAAGAAGTCCGAGCAGAACGAGCGTGCCGCGGGGAGGTTGGCGAAGCGCTTGGGGAAGCTCGGCGAGTACTTGAGCGTCTTGAACTGGGCTTCTGAGTATGGGTTGTCGTTGGACTGATGAGGCCGTGAATGGCTCTGGAGGACGCCGAGGTCGACGAGGAGCTGGCTCACCGTGCGCGACGTCATGGAGCTGCCCCGGTCGGCATGGAGGGTTAGCTGGCCGTCGGCGACACCGTGTCGATAGATGGCGTCGGCGATGAGCCCTTCGGCCAAGACGCCCGATTCCCGAGGTGCGACGAGCCACCCCACGACGTAGCGGCTGTAGACGTCGAGGATCGTGTAGAGCTGGAACCAGGTCCACTTGTAGGGGCCGGCCAGCTTGGTGATGTCCCAGCTCCAGACCTCGCACGGGCGCGTCGCCACGAGCTCGGGCTTGACGAGAGCGGGCCGGCGGGCCTGGGCCCGTCTTTCTCGCACCTGGGCCCGTTCACGCAGCAGCCGATACATGGTCGAGACCGAGGCCAAGTAGGTGCCCTCGTCGAGGAGCGTGGCCCAGACCTGGGCCGGAGCCCTATCGCAGAAGCGCTCCTCGTTGAGGGTCTCGACCACCGCGTCGGCTTCGGCCGGGGCCAGAGCTCGATGTGAGCGTCGTGGCGCCGGTGGGCCCAGGACTGGTGGTCGTCTTCTGCGGTAGTGCGTGGCCCGGTTGCGACCGAGGGCCGCACACGCTCGCCTGCGCCCGACGAGCGGGGCGAGCTCGTCAACCGCGGCGTCGATGATGGCGTCGACTACTCGTCGCTGGCCGCGCTCTTGGAGATCTCTTCCAAGAGCGCGTGCACTTTTCCCTGGACATTGATGACCGCCTCGGCCTGGGCCAACTTGGAGCGCAACCGCTCGTTCTCGGCCCGCAGCCTCATGGTCTCCGAGAAGGTCGGACCACCGCGTCCACCTTCTTGGCGCCCGACCGCCGCTTTGAGGAGTCCCTGGCGGTGCTGTCGGCGCCAGTCGGTGATGATGCTCGAGTACAGGCCCTCGCGGCGCAAGATGGCGCCCTTTTCCCCAGACTCAGAGCACGCGTCGTACTCGGCGAGGATGCTCAGCTTGTACTCGGGGCTGAAGGCCCGGCGCACCGGATTGCGCGACAGCGGTCGCCCGCTGCCATCGGTCGCAACATTGTCGTCCACATGCCAAGTATCGGCCTTGTAGATCGCCGCCCGCGGCTCCCCACTGCGGTCACCCATCGTGAAACCTCCATTGCCCTCACGCTCAGAACGCTGTGGTCAAGGTGTCTCACTCATTGTGGACAGAGAGGGCTGCCGGGCGGGCCCGACGCCACCGCGGTCCCGGTGGCAGGCTCGGGGCCGTGGATGTGGACGCGCCGACGCCCGCTCGGGCCGGGTGGTCGGGACGGCCCCCCTGCCTTCTCGGGGTGCGACTGCCGTGACGGTGATCGTCCGCCCGGCGCGGCCCGCCGACGCCACGGAGATCCTCGCCGTCGTCGCGGACGCCTTCTCCTTCGGCGGCACCCGTGACGCGGACGAGGAGCTCGCCATCGTCACGGACACCTGGTCGGCCCAGCGTGGTCGCCCGCTCATTGAACTCGTTGCCGAAGAAGGCGGGACGGTCGTCGGCCACCTGCAGGCGGCACCGGGCCGCCTCGACGGGGGTGCCACGGTCGTGGCCGGGGTGGCACCCGTGTGCGTCGCGCCGGCGCACCAGCTCCGCGGCGCCGGCAGTGCACTGATGGGGGCACTGATCGGCGCGGCGGAGGGACTGCACTGGCCCCTGCTCGTGCTCCTCGGCGACCCGGCCTACTACGGGCGGTTCGGCTTCGAGCCGGCCGGCCCGCTCGGCCTCAGCTACCCGCCGGTCGGGGCGGGCAACCCGCACTTCCAGGCCCGCCGGCTCCCGGGCCACCGCCCGGCGCTGCGAGGGGAGTTCCGCTACTGCTGGGAGTGACGGACACGTGCGCCGGAGGACTCGCGAAAAACTCTAAAGCGGTCTTGCTTACAGTTTTGCCACGCTCCCCGCCCTCAGCGAGGGCACTCAGCACGTGACCCGGGCGACCGGGAACGCCTGCTCGCCCCTACTCGGCGTCGGCCCCGGCACCCGCCAGCTCGAGCGGCGGTGGCTGAATGCCCTCGATGGCGGTGAAGCTGAGCTGCGGGCCCTCCCCGTCGATGGGCGCCTCCTCGACGTCGACCACGATGGTCTCGCCGACGCGGAACTCCTTCCACAGGATGCGCTCCGACAGCGGGTCCTCGACCAGCTGCTGGATGGCCCGGCGGAGCGGCCGTGCACCGAGCTGGGGGTCGTAGCCCTTCTCGGCCAGGAGGGCACGGGCCGCCGGCGTCAGCTCCAGGCCGATGCCCTGGTCCGACAGCTGCTTGACGGTGCGCGACATGAGGAGGTCGACGATCTCGGTCACCTCGGCACGCGACAGCTCGTGGAAGACGATGACCTCGTCGATGCGGTTCAGGAACTCGGGACGGAAGTGCGCCTTGAGCGCCTCGTCCACCTTGGCCTTCATGCGCTCGTAGGTCACGGCCTCCGACGTCTTGGCGAAGCCGATGTTGGCCTTGCGCAGGTCGGCGGTGCCGAGGTTCGACGTCATGATCAGGACGGTGTTCTTGAAGTCGACCGAGCGCCCCTGGGCGTCGGTGAGCCGGCCGTCCTCGAGGATCTGCAGCAGCGTGTTGAACACGTCGGGGTGTGCCTTCTCGACCTCGTCGAAGAGCACCACGGAGAACGGCTTGCGCCGCACGGCCTCGGTGAGCTGACCGCCCTCCTCGTACCCGACGTAGCCGGGAGGCGAGCCGACGAGCCGGCTGACCGTGTGCTTCTCCATGTACTCGGACATGTCGAGCTGAATGAGCGCGTCCTCGTCGTCGAAGAGGAACTCGGCCAGTGTCTTGGCGAGCTCGGTCTTGCCGACACCGGTCGGCCCGAGGAAGATGAACGACCCGCTGGGCCGCTTGGGGTCCTTGAGGCCGGCGCGGGTGCGTCGGATGGCACGGGACAGCGCCTTGAGCGCCTCTTCCTGGCCGATGACGCGCTTGTGGAGCTCGTCCTCCATGCGCAGGAGCTTCGCCGTCTCCTCCTCGGTGAGGCGGTAGACGGGGATGCCGGTCCAGGCGGCCAGCACCTCGGCGATGACCTCCTCGTCGACGACGTCGAACAGGTCGACGCCCTCCGCCCGCAGCTCGGCCTCCTGGCTCTCCTTGCGGTCGAGGCGCTCCTTCTCCTGCTCGGCCAACTTCTTGGCCTGCTCGAAAGCGCCCTTCTCAATGGCTGCCTCTTTGTCGGCGCGCAGGCGGGCGATCTCCTCGTCGAGCTTCTTGGCGTCGGGCGGGGTGCTCATGCGGCGGATGCGCAGGCGGCTGCCGGCCTCGTCGATCAGGTCGATCGCCTTGTCGGGCAGGTAGCGGTCGGCCAGGTAGCGGTCGGCCAGGTTCGCCGCCGCCACCAGCGCCTGGTCGGTGATGCTCACCGCGTGGTGCGACTCGTAGCGGTCGCGCAGGCCCTTGAGGATGTCGATGGTCAGCGCCACCGTCGGCTGGTCCACCTTGACGGGCTGGAAGCGCCGCTCCAGGGCGGCGTCCTTCTCCAGGTGCTTGCGGTACTCGTCGATCGTGGTGGCGCCGACGGTCTGCAGCTCGCCGCGGGCCAGCATCGGCTTGAGGATGGAGGCCGCGTCGATGGCGCCCTCGGCGGCGCCCGCGCCGACGAGCGTGTGGATCTCGTCGATGAAGAGGACGATGTCGCCGCGCGTCCGGATCTCCTTGAGGACCTTCTTCAACCGCTCCTCGAAGTCACCGCGGTAGCGGCTGCCGGCCACGAGGGCGCCGAGGTCCAGCGTATAGAGCTGCTTGCCCGTGAGCGTCTCGGGCACCTCGTTGGACACGATGCGCTGCGCCAGTCCTTCGACGATGGCGGTCTTGCCGACACCCGGCTCGCCGATGAGGACGGGGTTGTTCTTGGTACGGCGCGACAGGACCTGCATGACGCGTTCGATCTCTTTTGCACGTCCGATGACCGGGTCGAGCTTGCCGTCCCGGGCCAGCTGGGTGAGGTTGCGGCCGAACTGGTCCAGCACGGGGGACCCCGACGGGCTGTCGCCCGAGCTGGCGCCCTGGCTGGCGCCGACGGACTCCTTGCCCTGGTTGCCCGACATCAGCTGGATCACCTGCTGGCGCACGCGCCCGAGGTCCGCCCCGAGGCTCACGAGGACCGTGGCCGCCACGCCTTCGCCTTCGCGCACGAGGCCGAGGAGCATGTGCTCGGTGCCGATGTAGCTGTGTCCGAGTTGCAGCGCCTCACGCAACGAGAGCTCGAGCACCTTCTTGGCGCGCGGCGTGAAGGGCGGTGAGCCGCTCGGCGCGGTGCCGGCCATGCCGATCGTCTCTTCCACCTTCTCGCGCACAGCCTCGAGGGAGATCCCGAGAGACTCGAGGGCCTTCGCGGCGACGCCCTCACCCTCGTGGATCAAGCCCAGAAGGATGTGCTCGGTGCCGATGAAGCTGTGATTGAGCAGGCGCGCTTCCTCCTGCGCCAGCACCAACACCCTCCGTGCCCGGTCGGTGAAACGTTCGAACACCCTGACCGCCTCTCCTTGTTCCTCTTGCTTCTCGGCCCAGTGTACCTGTGGCCTTAGTCCATCACGCCGCAGCCCGCGGGTGCCGCATCCACCTGGAAAACCCCGGCGGGAAGGATTTACTTCGCCCCTGCGACCAGGCAGTTGTCAATATTCGGTGGTCGTGCCCTAACGTTTGGAGCAGTGAATCCGACCGAAGCCCTCGGCCTGCCCCGCCTGCAAGAGGGACTGCGGCGTCTGGAACCCCTGCTCACCGCCTCTGTGGTGACGGGCGACGGGTTCCTCGACGAGGTCACGACCCACCTCATCGCGGCCGGGGGCAAGCGGCTGCGGCCCCTCCTGGCGTTGGCCGCGGCCACAGGGGGCAACCGCGACGCAACCGAGGACGACCTGATGGGAGGGGTGGCGGTGGAGCTCGTCCACCTCGCCTCTCTCTACCACGACGACGTCATTGACGAGGCAACGATCCGGCGCAACGTCGAGAGCGTCAACAGCCGTTTCGGGAACCTGGTCGCCATCGTGGCGGGCGACTACCTGCTCGCCCGCAGCGCCGCCATCGCGGCCAGCCTCGGCACCGAGATCGCGCGCCTGCTGGCCGACACGCTGGGACGGCTCTGCCAGGGGCAGGTGACCGAGGTGCGCTCGGCCTTCCAGACCGGCCGCAGCCGCGACGACTACTTCGCGGCCATCAGTGGCAAGACCGCGGCGCTCACCGCGACGTCGTGCCGCATCGGCGCGCTGACCGGCGGCCTGCCGTCGGCCGAGGTCGAGGCCTGCACGGAGTTCGGGCGCTGCTTCGGCATGGTGTTCCAGATCCGCGACGACATCCTCGACATCACCGCCACCGACGGACAGCTGCAGAAGCCGGCAGGACAAGACCTGGCCGAAGGGATCTACACGCTGCCGGCCCTGGTGGCGCTGGCCGACCCCGACGCCGGCCCGGACCTCCGCGCCCTGCTGGGACAGCCTCTGGCTCAGCCCGAGCGCGACAAGGCGCGCGCCATCGTGATGACCTCACGGGGGATCGCCGACTCGGTGGAGCAGGCCCGCGTCTACGTCGACGATGCGCAGAAGGCCACCGCCGGCATCAGCCAACCCGAGCTCCGGACGGGACTCTCGCGGTTGGCGGCCGAGCTGCTGAGCGACCTTCCGGGCTGAGCCGCTCCGTCAGCCGGCGGTCGTGCCGGTGTTCCCGCTGATGCCCGACGCGCCCGGCGAAACCGACACGTCCGGCGGGGCCGACGTCGTCCCGCAGTTCACCTCGGCCTCGGCCAGCCGGGCGTTCAGCCTGTTCTCACGGTCCTGCACCCGGGTGATGCGCTTGGCGATGGCGTCGGCCAGCTTGGTGTGGCCGGCGGCCTTCGCCTTGGCCTCACGGGCCTCGGCCTTCGGGATCCGGGCGGCCACCCTGCCCTCGAAGGTGTGGAGCCGGAACTCGATCCTGGGCAGGCGCGCGCACCCCGCCGCCGCCGTGGCGCTCGTCCCGGCACCGCCGGTCGGGCCCGCGGGCGCCGCGCCCGCGGCGGCGGCCACTGCGAGCGTCAGCGCCCCGGCCATCGCCGTCCCGGTGATGAGCCTGCGAAACATGGTTCCTCCTTGGACGCCTGTGTACCTGTACCTGTGCGCACGGGCGGTTCCGCCCAGGGGCGGCAGAGCCCACTGTGCACCCCGGATATGAGGATCCTGTGAGGACGGGTGGACAAAACTCGAAAACCCGGTGCGGAATCTCCTCGACGAGGGCAAAATTTTCAGTGAATTGAGGAGCGGCCACCGCGGGTCTCCCCGGCCGGTGGCCGCTCCTCGTCTCCCTCCGACCGGTCAGGGTCAGCCGGCGCTCGTCCCGCTGGTGCTGCAGGCCGCCTGGGCCTTGGCCAGCCGCGCGTTGACCTTGGTCTCACGGTTCTGGACCCTGGTGATCCGGTTGGCGATGGCGTCGGCCAGCTTGATGTGGCCGTTGGCCTTCGCCTTGGCCTCACGGGCCTGCGCCTTCGGCACCCAGGTCGTGACCTTGCCCTCCACCTTCTGGACCTTGGCCTGAATGGCCGGGAGCTTGGCGCACAGGGC
The DNA here is from genome assembly GCA_963826835.1 of uncultured Acidimicrobiaceae bacterium. Lineage (GTDB taxonomy): Bacteria > Actinomycetota > Acidimicrobiia > Acidimicrobiales > RAAP-2 > Bog-473. Next base: position 32,087 of record CAWGYK010000002.1, on the reverse strand, counting down.
GGCCGAGTTGGCGCCCGTCGAGCCGGTGGCGGTGCTCGACGCGCCGGTGGCGGTGGTCGACGCGCCGGCGAGGCCGGCCGCGCCGAAGGTCAGGGCACCGGCGACTGCGGCTCCTGCGATGATCGTGCGAAACATGGTGTCCTCCTTGGATTTCGGTGCTCGTTGCACCCTCCACCACCATCGGGCGGCACAACCCACACTGAGTGCGAGATGTGAGGGAACTGTCATCAGGGTTTGAGGGAAGACGCCGCAGCCTAAGGAAACCCGAAGAACCGGTGCACCCGGGCGGTGACCGCCGCCCGAGGGGCCTCAGCCGCGATCGGGTCGCAGCGTGGGGAACGCGATGACCTCACGGATGTTCGCCACGTCGCCGAGGAGCATGAGCAGCCGGTCCACGCCGAGCCCGAACCCCGAGGTCGGGGGCAGCCCGTACTCGAGCGCGCGGAGATAGTCCTCGTCCACCTCCGCGGACTCCTCGTCGTCACCGGCCCTGGCCTTGGCCGCCTGCTCCTCGAAGCGCGCCCGCTGGTCGTCGGGGTCGATGAGCTCGGTGAACCCGTTGCCCAGCTCGCGGCCCGCCACGACGGGCTCGTAGCGCTCGACCAGCTCGGGACCGTCGCGGTGACGACGGGCCAGGGGCGACACCTCGGCCGGGTAGTCGACGACGAACACGGGGCCCCACAGCTCGGGCTCGGTCGTCTTCTCGTAGATCTCGAGCAGGATCTTGCCCGGCCCCCAGGCGTCGTCCACCTCGATCCCGACCTCGGCCGCCACCTTGGCCAGCTCGGCGCGGGGCGAGCGCACGTCGAGGGTGAAGCCGGTGGCCTCGGCGATCAGCTCGCTCATGGTGGCGCGCCGCCACGGCGTCGTCAGGTCGAGTTCGCGCCCGCCGTACGACAGCTTCGTCGTCCCCAGGACGTCGTGCGCCAGCCCCGCCACCAGTTCCTCGAAGACGACCATGGTGTCGGTGTAGTCGGCGTAGGCCTGGTAGAGCTCGAGCGTCGTGAACTCGGGGTTGTGGCGAGGCGAGATGCCTTCGTTGCGGAAGCTGCGACCGATCTCGAACACCTTGTCGAAGCCGCCGACGACGAGGCGCTTGAGGTACAGCTCGGGCGCCACGCGCAGGTAGAAGTCGGTGTCGAACGTGTTGTGGTGCGTGACGAACGGGCGCGCCGTCGCGCCGCCCGCGATGGGATGCAGCAGCGGCGTCTCGACCTCCACGAAGCCCTGCTCCCACAGGCGCCGGCGCATGTGCCGCACGACGTCGCTGCGCAACCGCAGCAACTGGCGCGAGCGCTCGTTGGCCCACAGGTCGACCTCGCGCTGGCGGTAGCGCGTCTCGACGTCGCTCACCCCGTGCCACTTGTCGCCGAAGTTGCGCCGCGCCTCGGCCAGCAGCGACCACTCGCCCACCTTGACCGAGAGCTCGCCCCGCCTGGTCCGCACGACCTCGCCCGTGACCCCGACCCAGTCGCCCAGGTTGCGCTTGGTGAACTCCTCGAAGCGCGGCGTCTCCGCCGCCCACGCGAAGAGCTGGATCGATCCCGAGTTGTCGCGCAGCTCGGCGAAGGCGGCCTTCCCCTGATCGCGCAGGAGCATGATGCGGCCGGCCACCCCGACGGTGACGCTGGACTCCTCCCCGGGGGCGAGCGAGGACCAGGCTTCGACCACTGCCGCCGTGTCGTGGGTGCGGTCGAAGCGGTACGGGACCTCGGGCGGAGTCGGCTCGCTCATGAAGGAACGTTGCGCTCGAACACGATGCGCAAACCGTGCAGGGTCAACCAGGGCTCCACGTGCTCAATGGTGTCCGAATACGGCGCGATGAGCGAACTGAACCCTCCCGTGGCCACGACCGCGGACGGGCCGAGCTCCTCCATGAAGCGCCGGGCCAGCGCGTCCACCAGGCCGGCGAAGCCGTACAGCGTCCCGGCCTCAATCGACTCCACCGTGGAGCGGCCGATGACGCTGCGCGGCTCGACCAGCTCCACCCGCCGCAACGCGGCGGCGGACTGGTAGAGCGCATCGAGGCTGACGCCCACCCCCGGCGTGATGGCGCCGCCCATGTACTCGCCCTTGGCGCTGACAGCCTCGACCGTGGTGGCCGTGCCCATGTCGACCACGACGCAGGGGCCGCCGTAGAGGTCGTAGGCCCCGACCGCGTCGGCGATGCGGTCCGCGCCGACCTCCTTGGGGTTGTCGTAGAGGATCGGCATCCCGCTCTTGGTCCCCGGGCCCAGCACGACGCAGGGCAGGTCGGAGAACCAGCGGGACGCCATCTGGCGCAGCTCGCCGGTGACGTGCGGGACCGACGAGCTGACGGCGATGCCCGAGACCGACGTCGAGATGTCGAGGCCTTCGAGGTCGAGCAGCTGGGTGAGGAGCACCGCGTGCTCGTCGGGGGTGCGGCTGGGGACGGTCGAGAGGCGCCAGTGGTGCGTGAGGCCGCGGGGCGCGGTCGGATCGTGCTCGGTCCCGATGCCGACCCCGATGCTCTCCTCGGGTGCGGGAGCGTGGCCGTCACCGTCCGGCGCGTACAGGCCGATCACCGTCTCCGTGTTGCCCACGTCAATGACCAGGAGCACCGCTCAATTCCCTCCCGCGGGCGCGTCGTCGGTCCCCGCCTTGGTCCAGATCAGGTCGAGCCCGAGATCGAGCGCCGGGGCCGAGTGGGTCAGCGCGCCGACCGAGATGCGGTCCGGCCCGGCCGCCGCGTACGCCCCGATGGTGGCCAGCGTCACGCCGCCGGACACCTCGGTCAGGATGGGGCCGGGCGCGTCCATGTGCGCCACCGCGATCGCCTCGACCACCGTTCCCGGGTCCATGTTGTCGAGGAGCACGGCGTCGGCGCCGGCCCGGGCGGCCTGCGCCACCTGGTCGAGGGCGTCGCACTCGATCTCGACCATCCGACCCGGCCACAACGCGCGGGCCCGGCTGACCGCGTCCGCGATGCTCGTCCCCGCCAGATGGTTGTCCTTCACGAGGACGGCATCGGAGAGGCCGGAGCGGTGGCTGGTGCCGCCACCCGCCCGCACGGCCGCCTTTTCCAGGGCACGCAGGCCCGGCGTCGTCTTGCGGGTGTCGAGCACGGCCACCGACGGGTTGCTCTCGTGGGCGGCGGCGACGAAGTGCGCCGTCAGCGTCGCCACGCCCGACAGGCGGCCGAGGAAGTTCAGCGCCGTCCGCTCGGCGGTCAGGATCGGCCGCAGCGGCCCCGTCACCTCGAGCAACGTGTCACCCGCCGCCAGCTCGTCGCCGTCGGCGGCGAGCCACACCTGCTCGATCTCGGGACCGACACGCCGGAACGTCTCCGCCGCGCACTCGCGGCCCGCCAGCACGCCGGCCCGGCGGGCCCGGAGGGCGAACTGCGCCCACACGTCTTCGGGCACCAGAGCCGACGTCACGTCTCCTTCGGGACCGAGGTCCTCGGCCAGGGCGCGGGCGACGGCGTCGCGCACCACCCGGGCGTAGCTTTCCGACTCGCTCTCGCTCACGGACGCTGCCCGTGTCCGCCCGGCGCGCGGCCGTGGACGAGCCGGCGGCGCCACGACGGGTCCGTGTCGGGGTACTCCCGCCGCGCGTGCGCGCCACGGCTCTCGGTGCGTGCGAGCGCGGACGCCAGCAGCGCGTCCGCCACGCGCAGGAGGTTGGCCAGCTCCCCGGCGGCGGCCGACCCGGCGCCGTCTCCGAGCGCCGCGGTCGCATCCTCGACCGCGGCCCGCGCCCCGGCCAGCGACTCCGCGCTGCGGACGACCCCGGCGCCGCGCGTCATGGCCCGCTGCACGGTGTCCCGCAGCTTCGTCACGTCGACGCCGGGCAGTCGGTGCGCGTCGGGCGGCGACCCGGCGGCGGGCGCCTCCACGACGGTGCACCCGATGCCGTCAATGGGCTCCTCTCCGAGGACGGCGCGCAGCGCACCGCTCGGCTCGGGGCTGTCGGCGCCCGAGGGGATGCGCTCGGCCAGCCGGGCGCCGAAGACCATGCCCTCGAGGAGGGAGTTGGAGGCCAGCCGGTTGGCCCCGTGCACCCCGGTGCACGCGACCTCGCCCACGGCCCACAGCCCACCCAGCGCGGTGGCGCCCCACAGGTCGGTCACCACGCCCCCGGAGAGGTGGTGGGCCGCGGGGGCGATCGGGAGCCAGTCGCGCTGGGGGTCCAACCCGATCGACGAGAGCGAGGCGGCAATGGTCGGGAAGCGCGCCGAGAAGCGCTCGAGCCCCGTGGCATCGAGCCAGAGGTGGTCGACGCCCTGCTCGGCCATGCGGGCCGCCATCGCCCGGCTGACCACGTCGCGGGGGGCGAGCTCGTCGACGAAGCGCTCGCCGTCGCTGTCGCGCAGGAGTGCGCCGTGGCCGCGCAGCGCTTCGGAGAGCAGGGGGCGGGGCATGGCGGGGTGGTGCAGCGCGGTGGGATGGAACTGCACGAACTCGACGTCCGCCGTGGGGATGCCGGCCCGCAGCGCCATGGCGACGCCGTCGCCGGTGGACTCGGCGGGGTTGGTGGTGACGGAGAACAGTTGCCCGGCGCCGCCGGTGGCCAGCACGACGTGGTCGGCCCGGACCTCCACCACCCCGCCGGCGCCCGGAGGCAGGGCGCGCACCCCCACGCAGCGGCCGCCCTCGACGAGCAGATCGAGGGCGAACCAGCCCTCGAGCACGGCGCTGGCCGAGCGGTAGGTGGCGTCGACGAGCGCCCGCTCCACCTCCGCGCCGGTGGCGGCGCCGCCGGCGTGCACGACGCGCGGTCGGGAGTGCCCCCCTCGCGGGCCAGGGCCAACAGGCCCGTGGCCTCCCGGTCGAACTGGACGCCGAGCGCGATCAGCTCGTGCACGCGCCCGGGCCCCTCGTCGACGAGGACGCGCACCGCCTCCTCGTCGCACAGGCCCGCACCGGCCGCCAGGGTGTCGGCCAGGTGGAGATCCGTGGAGTCCTCGTCGGCGCCGAGCACCGCGGCCACACCGCCCTGGGCCCAGCGCGTCGCCGACTGCGACAGCGCACCCTTGGTCAGCACGCCCAGGGAGAGGGAGGGCGACGGCCCACCCGGTCCGGCCAGCCGCACCGCCGCCGACAGGCCGGCCACCCCGCTGCCCAGGACCAGGACGTCGAAGGGTCCGGGCCGGGCCCCGGTGGTCACGCCGGTTCGGTCAGCGTGAGCTCGGCGTCGAGTCGGGCCGACACCTCGTCGATCACCCGGTTGCGCCCGTCGACGTGCACGACGCGGGGCACGTACGACTCCAGCTCGGCGCGCTCGTAGTCGCCGTAGGTGATGATGATCACTTTGTCGCCCGGCGCCACCAGGCGCGCCGCCGCTCCGTTCAGGCAGATCTGGCCCCGCTCCCCCTCAATGGCGTAGGTCTCGAAGCGCGCCCCGTTGTCGATGTCGAGGACGGCGACCTGCTCGTAGGGGAGGATGTCCGCCAGGGCCATCAGCTCGGTGTCGATGGACACCGATCCCACGTAGTGCAGGTTGGCCCCGGTCACCGTGGCCCGGTGGATCTTGGACTTCATCATGCGGCGGCGCATCGGCTCACCCGATCCTTTCGAGTTGGCGCACCGGCTCGGTCGCCACTGGTACGGCATTGACGTCGTCTGCTGCCTCCACGGCAGCGCTGTTGTCGATCAACCTGACCGGACCGACCTGGCCCGCGATCAACAGGCGCGCCGCTCCGGGGTCGGCCACGACGGCCATCTCCTGCAGCGAGCCGGCATCGACCACGACCGCGTAGTCGAGCTCCACCAGCGGCTCGCCGGCCACGACGTCGCGCATCGCCCGGGTCACCGACGCTCCCGACCGAGTCCCGGCCGCCAGAACGGCGCGGCCGGCGGCGAGGGCCCGTGCCAGGACGGTGGCCGCCTGCCGCTCGGCGGGTGAGAGCCGGACGTTGCGGCTGGACAGGGCGAGGCCGTCGGCCTCGCGCACGATCGGGCACCCGACCACCTCGACCGGCAGCGAGAGCTCGAGCGCCATGCGGCGCACGACCGCCAGCTGCTGGAAGTCCTTGAGGCCGAAGTAGGCACGGCAGGGCCCGGCGATGGTGAACAGCTTGGCCACCACCGTGGCGACGCCGTCGAAGTGACCGGGCCGCGACGCGCCTTCCCAGGCGTCGCTGACGCCGCGCACCGTCACGGTCGTGGAGGGCGCCGCCGGCCACGACGGGTACATCTCGGGCACGCACGGGGCGAAGACCACGTCGGCACCCGTCGCGCCGCACACGAGCAGGTCCCGCTCCATCGTCCTCGGGTACCGCGCGATGTCGTCGGGGTCACCGAACTGCAGCGGGTTCACGAAGATGCTGACCACGACCACGTCGCATTCCGCCCGGGCCCGGGCCATCAGCGACGTGTGCCCGTCGTGCAGCGCGCCCATGGTGGGCACGAGCCCGACCACCCGGCAGGCGGCGCGTGCCCGCTCCAGCAGCTCGCGGCACCCGGCGACTGTCTCGACGACCTCCATCCCGATCGCCCCTACACCGCCGCCGGCAGGGCCGGCACGGCCGCGTCCGACTGGGCCGGCACGGCCGCGTCCGACTGCGCCAGGCGGGTCGCCAGCGCCGCCCCGGCCTGGTAGCCGGCGCGCTCGGACTCGGGGAGCGCGTCGAGGTGGCGACTGAGGGTCGCCCAGTCGCCCCGGCGGGCCGGGCCGGTCAGCGCCGCTCCGGCCCCGAGCGCCGCCACGTCGTCCACGGCGGCCCGGGTCAGGGGGAGGAACGACTCCAGATCCAATCCGACCGATTCGGCCACCCGTTCCACCTGCCCCAGGAGGGCCACCACATGATTGGCGGCGATGCACGCGGCCGCGTGGTACGCCGCCCGGTCGTCGTCGGCCACCTCGACCACCCGCCCTCCGAGCGAGGCGACGATCTCCCGCGCCGGCGCCGCGCCGGCCACTGCGAATGTCACGCCGGCACACAGACGGGCGGCACCGACCTCGCCGTTGGGCAGCGGCACGAGCGGGTGCACCGCGGCGCGCAGCGGATGGGGTGCCAGCACGTCCAACCCGAGCGAGCCCGACAGGTGCACCACGGTGGTTCCCGCACACGGCACGACTGCCGCCGCCACATCGGCGACCGCGTCGTCGGGTGTGGCGATGACGAGCACGTCCACGCCCTGGGCGGCGCGGGACACTTCGTCGTGGCGCCCGAGGAAGCCGGCGAACACCCAGCCGCGCGCCGACAACGCAGCGGCCAGTGACGTGCCGGCCCGACCGGGACCGATGATCCGGATGGAGTGCATCTGACCTCCTTCGGCGTTCCAGCCCCTCGCGGGTGCCGTTCGCCTACAGACGATCGAAGAAACGACAGCTACAGCCTACCCACAGGGCGGACCCTCCCACCAGACGCCCTGAGCTGCTCCGATGTCACGAGGTCGGGCGCCAGGTCCGCCAGGGGCTGGACGACGAACCGTCGTTCCCACAGCCGGGGATGCGGCACGATCAGGTCCTCCTCGTCCACCTGGCACCCCTCGACCCACAGGACGTCGGCGTCGAGGGTCCGCGGGCCCCAGTGCACCGTCCGGACCCGCCCTGCCGCCTGCTCGAGCGCGCGGCAACGCTCGAGCAGTTGCCGCGGCGTGTCGCCCGTCGACAGCTCGACCACCAGGTTGAGGTACCGGCCCTGCCCCTCGGGGCCGCCCACGGGATCGGTCTCGTACAGGGCCGAGACGCCGACGAGGTCACCCGCCGCACCGAGTTGGTCCACCGCCTCCCGCAAGAGCGCCCGCCGGTCCCCCAGGTTCGACCCCAGACCGATGAAGGCACGCCGGGGCGGCCGTGCCGGCGCCATCAGCGGGCGCGCCGCACCCTGACCCCGGTCGAGCCCACGTCGAGGGCCAGCGGCGGACGGAGCTTGCGCACCGTCACCTCGACCGCCTCGAGCCGGGGGTCCACGATCAAGAGTGCGCTGGCCAGGCGGCCCGTCAGGGCCTCGAGCAGACGGTAGGAGCGGCCGCCGACGACGTCGGCCGCCGTCTGGGCCAGTACGCCGTAGTCCACCGTGTCGGCCAGGTCGTCGCTCTGCTGGGCGGCCTCCATGTCGATCCAGGCCACGATGTCGACCGCGAAGGGCTGGGCCCGCTCCCGCTCCTCGGGGAGCACGCCGTGCACCCCGGTCACCCTGAGATCGCGGATCTCGATCCTGTCGCTCACTGCACCTGGCCGCGTGACGGCATGCCGTCGAGCTCGGACAGCAGCTCGCGCCCGGGCTCGCCCATGGCGTGCCCCACCACGTGCTCCACCAGTGCCACCGCCTGGGGTTGGTTGGCGATCCGCTCCGACCAGACCAGGTACCCGGCCAGCACGCCCATGACCCTGTCGCCCAGCTCGTCCTGGTGCACCAGGATCCGCAGCCCGGCCGCCAGGGAGTCGTCGATGTCGCGGTAGCACGACGCCAGCACGGGCCTGGGGTCCCCCGAGCGCTCGAGCGGGTAATGGGCCCAGGCGAGCCCCTCCTCCTCGTAGGCGGCCAGGTTGTGGGGGGACGACAGCAACGAGATGACGCGGCCGAACCCCTGGACGCGCAGCCAGATGATCTCCTCCTGACGGCGCACCCGACGGTGGTTGACCGAGAAACCGCCCGGCCGCTCGCTGGCGGCGAGGTGGTCCGTGATCACCCAGGTGAAGTTGCGCGGCGGAATGCCGGCGGCCCACTTGCCCTTCATGCGGCAGGACCATACAGCCGGGCCATCTGCACCGTCGCCGCCACGTCGTGCACCCGCAGCATGCCGGCGCCCGCCACCAGGGCGGCGGCCCCCGTGGCCAGCGACCCCTCGACCCGCGCCGCCACCGGAGCGGGCTCCCCCGCGCCCCTGTCCGCGGCCAACACCCCCAGGAAGTTCTTGCGGCTCGTCCCGACCAGGACCCCTGCACAGCCGGCGGTGTCCGCCGCCGCCACCAGGCTCCCGAGGTGGCGCAGCAGCGAGAGGTTGTGGGCGGTCGTCTTGCCGAAGCCGATGCCCGGGTCGACCCAGACCTCGTGGACGCCCGCGGCGAGGGCCCGCCGCGCCCGCTCCAGCACGAACGCCCGCACCTCGTCGACGACGGCGCCGTAGCGCGGCCCGTCCTGCATGGTGCGCGGACGCCCCTGCATGTGCATGGCCACCCAGCCGGCCCCGGCCGCGGCCGCGGCCTCCCACAGGGAGGCCGAGATGTCGTTGACCAGGCTCGCCCCGGCTGCCGTCGCCGCCTCGGCCACCTCCGCCTTGACCGTGTCCACCGACACCCGCACGCCCCGACCGGCTGCACCGGCCAACGCCTCGACGACGGGCACGACGCGAGCCAGCTCGACGTCGGTCGCGACCGGCTCGGCACCCGGGCGCGACGACTCCCCGCCCACGTCGATCACGTCGGCCCCCTCGGCCATCATCTGGAGCCCACGGGCGACTGCGGCGTCGAGGGTGTCGTAGAGGCCGCCGTCGGAGAACGAGTCGGGTGTGACGTTGAGCACACCCATCACGAGGGGCCGCGCCGTGCCGGGCCCCACCGGCCTCAGTGGCCCCGGATGAACTGCATGGCCTCGGCCCGCGTGGCCACGTCGGTGCGGAAGAGGCCGCGCACCGACGAGGTGACGGTGACCGTGCCGGGCTTCTTGACCCCCCGCATCGACATGCACAGGTGCTCCGCCTCGATCACGACCAGCACACCACGGGGGGAGAGGACGCCGTCGATGGCATCGGCGATCTGGGTGGTCATGCGCTCCTGCACCTGCAGCCGCCGGGCGTACCCGTCGACGAGGCGGGCCAGCTTGGAGAGGCCGGTGATGCGACCGTCCTCGGCGGGGATGTAGGCGACATGCGCCTTGCCCAGGAACGGCACCAGGTGGTGCTCGCACAACGACGCGAACGGGATGTCGCGCACCATCACCATCTCGTCATGCTCGGCCGCGAACGTGACCTCCAGGTGGCGAGCGGGGTCGTCGTGCAGGCCGGCGAAGAGCTCCTCGTACATGGCGGCCACGCGGTCGGGGGTGGCCACCAGGCCGTCGCGGGCCGGATCTTCCCCGATGGCACTGAGCAGCTCGGACACCGCGGCCCGCACCCTCTCGACGTCGACGCTCACTGTTCTGCTCCTTCGTAGCGGTGGACTCCGCGCAGGTTGCGGTAGCGCTCGGCCACGTCGAGGCCGTAGCCCACCACGAACTCGGGTGGAATGGTGAAGCCGATGTAGCGCAGGTCGAGGTCGACCCGCTGCTCGCCCTCTTTCACCAGGAGCGCACAGATCTCCACGCTCTTGGGTTGGCGCGCCGTGAGGTAGCGCCGCAGGTAGTTGAGCGTCAGACCGCTGTCGATGATGTCCTCCACCACGAGCACGTGGCGCCCCTCGAGCTCCGAGTCGAGGTCCTTGACGATGCGCACCACGCCCGACGTCTTCGTCGCGCTGCCGTAGGAGGACACGGCCATGAAGTCGACGTCGACCGGGAGGGCGATGGCCCGGCACAGGTCGCTCATGAAGAGCATGGCGCCCTTGAGCACGGCCACCAGCAGTGGGGGCTCGTCGGCGTAGTCCACGGTGATCTGGGCGCCCAACTCCGCCACCCGTGCCTCCAGGTGCGCGGCGTCGACCAGCACGGGTCCCACGTCGGGTGCAGCCCAGGTCGGGACGCCCGCTCCGGCCTCGTCGAGGGTCACCGGCGTGACACTACCGGAGCGTCCCGGCTCGACCCGGAGCCGGCCGCCCGTGCGGCGCACCCTCCGGCCCCCCGCCAGCTGCGTCCCGAGGGCACTGCCCGCGGCGACGGCAAGGGTGCGATCCACCTCGGCCAGCGACGGTGGGTGCTCACCGTCGCCCGCCTCACGCAACCAGCGCCGCAGGGCCCGACGCGCCAGCGGCCGGTCCGCCCGCGCCACGGCGCGGGCATCGGCCGGGTCGGGCAGCAGGTGGTGGGCCAGCGATTCGAGCAGCGTCACCTCGTCGCGCAACACGCCGGCCTGCCGGGCCAGCAGGGGAACCGGATCGCGCCCCGCGATCCGCGCGCACAGGGGCAGCAGTTCGTGGCGGACCCGGTTGCGGACGAAGGCCGGGTCGTCGTTGCTCTCGTCGCACACCGGCGCCAGACCGACCGCGGCACAGACCGCGTGGGTCTCGCTGCGCCGCAGGGCGAGCAGCGGGTGCCGCGCTCCGGGCTCCATGCCCGCCAGCCCGTCGGCTCCGGCACCGCGCAACAGGTTCACCAGGATCGTCTCCGCCTGGTCGTCCATGGTGTGCCCGGTGGCGACGTCGGCCGGCAGCACGGCGAAGCGGGCCGCCCGGGCGCGGGCTTCGAGATTCGGTCCACGCGCCACCGACACCCGGTGGCTGGCGAAGTGCGCCCCGAGGCGCGCCGCGGCGGCCGACACCACCTGGGCCTCCGTGGCGGAACCGGCCCGCAGTCCGTGATCCACGTGGATCGCGGTGACGTCGCAGCCGGCGGCGACGGCCAGGACGAGGAGGGCGAGCGAGTCGGCACCCCCCGACACCGCGCAGGCCAGCGCGGCACCCGCAGGCGGGAACGTGCACCGGCTCAGGAGGTCGGAAACAAGGGTGGTGGGAGGGGTCGAGTCCTCCTCAGCCACCGGCTCGGGCCACCCAGGCCGCCGGGTCGCGGATCTCCTCCAGCGTGGGCAGCCACTCGGGCCCCTCCCACACCCGGGCCAGCATCGCCGGCCCCCCGGACGCCTCGACCGCCTCCACGAAGCGCTCTCCCTCGGCGTACTGACGCATCTTGGCGTCCAGGCCGAGCAGCTTGGACATGAGCTTGGTCAGGCCCCGCGCCTGGGTGCGCCGCTCGTGGAGCACCTGGGAGAAGTGCGCCGCCCCTGGGACCTCGCTGGCGCCGGCCCGGTCCATGGTCACGTCCCCGTGGCCCTCGAGCAGGCTCATCATCCCCGAGATCTTCGAGAGGGCGAGCCGCTGCTCGGGGGTGGCCAGCATGCCGACCACCCCGGCCTCCCGCGTCGGGTTGCGCCCGGCGCGCACCTCTTCCGCGGCGCGGCGCACCACGTCGGCGAACCTGGCCGGGTCGCCCGAGAGCGGCCCCAGCAACTCGGTCACCAGCCCGACGAAGTGGTCACGCAACCACGGCACCGCGGTGAACTGCATCCGGTGGGTCACCTCGTGCAGCGCGAGCCACAGCCGGAACTCGCTGGGCTCGAATCCGTACTGCGCCTCGACGGCGACGATGTTCGGTCCGACATAGGAGACCAGGTCCTGGTCGTCGGACGACTCGTCGTTGATCAACAGGTCGTACTGTCCGAGCACCCGCGTCGCCATGTAGGCCAGCATGAGGCCGAGCTGCGTCCCGGCGACCGCGCGGCCGACAACGAGGGAGGGGCCACCGAGCTTGGACCCGCGCTTGCGCTGCAACTCCAGCATCGCCGGACCGATGAGGCGCTCCACGGAGCGCACGTTGGCGGCGGCCCAGCCGGGGCGGTCGGTCACCTTGGCCCGCGCCGTGCCGTGGGCGGAGTGAAGGCCGGTGGCCTCGCTCACCAGCGTCTCGGCTCGGACCGTCAAATCCTCGAACTGGCCCTGCAGGTCCCGGGAGCGGTAGGAGGCGGGGGCGGGTTTGAGGATGAGCGCGCCTGCCGCCACCCGCTGGGCCAGAGCCCAGTCGATCATGGCGGGACCGCCCGCCACGTCATCGGGGACGATCGGGGAGACGTCAGTGCTCGCCGTGGTGCTGCCGGCTTTCTTCGTCGAGCGCCTCGGCCACGCGCCGGATCAGGCTCTCGGGGACGCGGTCCTTGCACCGGTTGGCGATGACCTTGCGCAACTCGGCCTCGAAGTCTGCCGCGCCGCCGCAGGGCCCACACCAGTCGAGGTGGACGCGGATCTCGGTTCGCCGTTCCTCCGTGAGCTCGCCATCGAGATAGTGGTAGAGCTCGTGCACCGCTTCCTCGCAGTCCACAGACGGCCCGAAGAGCTGGCCCGCGTCCACCGCCGTCCTGCCATCGGTCTCGTCGCTCTTGCCCACGTTCTCGCTCATTCCCTCGATCCCCCCGGCACGCTTCCCACGAGGCCGCGCGCTTCCGCTACGTCGTGCAACGCCTTCTGGAGGGCTCTTCTTCCCCGGTGGATCCTGCTCATGACGGTTCCGATGGGCACCTCGGTGATCTCGGAGATCTCCTTGTAGCTGAATCCCTCGACGTCGGCCAGGAGCACGGCCATCCGGAAGGCCTCGGGCAGCGCCTCGAGGGCGGCCTTCACGTCCTCGTCGGTGAACCGCTCCAGTGCCTCGTCCTCGGCGGACCGCCCGGGGTCGCTGCCGCCCGAGCCGGCCAGGCGCTTGTAGAGGTAAAGGTCCTCGACGTCCTCGACGTCGGCCACCTCGGGGCGCCGCTGCGCCGCCCGGTAATTGTTGATGTAGGTGTTGGTGAGGATGCGATAGAGCCAGGCCCGCAGGTTGGTCCCCTCGGTGAAGGACCCGTAGGCCCGGTACGCCTTGAGGTAGGTCTCCTGCACCAGGTCCTCGGCATCGGCCCGGTTGCGGGTCATCCGCAGGGCGGCCGAGTAGAGCCCCGGCATGAATTCCATGGCGACGTCGGTGAAGGTCGCCTGGTCTGCCATGGACCAACCCTATCCACCCGGGGATATCGTCTCGGCCGTGACCATCGCACCCGAGGACCTCGGCATCGACCTGATGAGTGGCGTGTTCGTCGGGGGGGAGCCCCACGACGCCTACGCCTGGATGCGGGCCAACGCCCCCGTCTACTACGACGAGCCCAACGATCTGTGGGGCGTGGCCAGCTACGCCGCCGTCAAGGCGGCCTCCCTGGACACCGAGTCCTTCTCCAACGCCGGGGGGATCCGGCCCAAGTTCCCACCCATTCCGATGATGATCGACTTCGATGCGCCCGAGCACGTGCGCCGGCGCCGGCTGGTGTCCGAGGGCTTCACCCCCAAGCGGGTGCGGGCCATGGAGGACAAGCTCCGGATGGTCTGCGACGCCATCATCGACACCGTCTGTGAGGAGGGTCGCTGCGACTTCGTGCGGGACATCGCGGCGCCGCTGCCCATCATCATGATCGGCGACATGCTGGGCGTGGCACCCGACGACCGCGACGACCTGCTGCGGTGGTCCGACGACATGCTCAAGGGCCAGGGTTCCCCCGACCCCGACGCAATGATCACCGCGGCCAACGCGTTCACCGAGTACTCCGAGTACATCCATCCCGTCTTCGAGGAGCGCCGGGCCAGCGGCAACCACGACGATCTCGTGGGGGTGTTGTGCCACGCCGAGATCGACGGCGACTCGCTCGACGACGATTCGCTCGTCCACGAGACCCTCCTCATCCTGATCGGCGGCGACGAGACGACCCGCCATGTCATCAGCGGCGGGGTGGACGAGCTCCTCGCTCACCCCGATCAGGTGGAGCAGCTGGCGGCCGATCCCGCCGGGTTGCTGCCGAGCGCGGTCGAGGAGATGCTGCGCTGGGTGTCCCCGATCAAGAACATGGCCCGGGTCGCCACCCGCGACGTCGAGCTGGCCGGAGTCCGGATCAAGGCCGGCCAGGAGCTCCTCCTCCTGTACCCGTCGGCCAACCGCGACGAGGCCGTGTTCGAGCACGCGGACACCTTCGACATCACCCGCAGCCCCAACCCGCACCTGGCCTTCGGCTTCGGTGCCCACTTCTGCCTGGGCAATCAGCTGGCCCGCCTGGAGCTCCGGGTCATGGTCGAGCGGATCCTCGCCCGGCTGCCCGACCTCCGTCTCGCCACCGAGCGGGCCGCCCTGCCGCGGCGGCAGGCCAACTTCATCTCCGGGATCGAGGAGATGCCGGTGGCGTTCACGCCGAGCGCCCCGGTCGGGACCGACCCCGTCTGATGCCGGCCCCGGACGAGGCGGCGGCCGGCATCGCCGGCTGGTCGATCCTCGTGACCGGCGGTGGGAGCGGCATCGGGCTCGCCACGGCAGAACGCCTCGCCGCGGACGGCGCGCACGTGACGGTCTGCGGGCGCACGGAACAGAAGCTGGCCGACGCCACAGAGCGCATCACCGCGGTGGCCACCGGCGGTGCGACGGCGCGCTACGTCGTGGCCGACGTCACCGTCGAGGAACAGGTCGCCACGGCGGTGGTGGCGACCGCCGCGGCCACCGGGCGCATCGACGGTCTGTTCGCCTGCGCCGGTGGCTCGCTGCACATCGGGTCGGTGCTGACGGCCGACGTGGCCACGGTGCGGGCGACCATCGACCTCAACCTGATGGGCTCGGTGATCTGCGTGAAGCAGGGCGCCGCGGCCATGCAGTCCCAGGGTGGCCCCGGCTCCATCGTGCTCATGTCCTCGGGTGCCGGCCGCTTCCCCCACCCGCACCTGTGGGCCTACGGCGTCTCGAAGGCCGGCATCTGCTTCCTGACGGAGACCGCCGCCGAGGAGCTCGGCCCGCTCGGGATCCGCGTCAACGCAGTGGCGCCCGGGATCATCGCTGACGAGCTGATGGCCTTCATCACCGCCGGCGGGCCGCTGCTCGACGACTACCTGGCCCAGATGCCGCTCGGTCGCGTCGGCACCGTCGAGGACGTCGCCGCCGCCGTCCGCTACCTCATCGGTCCGGAGGCCTCCTTCGTCACCGGCGAGACCCTCGGCGTCGACGGTGGCCACCACCTGCGGCGGGGCGCCGACTACTCCCTGCTCTTCGGGGGCTGAGCCGGCCTCCTGCCCGAAACCGGGGTACGGGGCTTGCCCCCGTTATCTAAAATGATTACCGTTACGGTTATGAAACCGGGATGCGCCAGAGGCTGGGCCTTTCTCGCTGCCGCCGTCGCCGTGCCCGGACTGGCGTTCGGTCCGGCCAGCGGGGCAGGAGCCGCCACCACCACCGGCGGGATCGTCCACGTCGTGGCGGCCGAGAACTTCTGGGGCAACATCACCAGCCAGCTCGGGGGGAGGGACGTCGAGGTGACATCCCTCATCACCAACCCCAACGCCGACCCCCACCTCTTCGAGACCGACGCCGCCGACGCCGCCGATCTGGCCCAGGCACAGGTGGTCATCGAGAACGGCGCCGGCTACGACACCTGGATGAACGCACTCCTGAGCGCCGACAGCGGGAACGCGCGCGTCGTCAACGCGGCAACGGTCCTCCACGTCACCGGGAGCGACCCCAACCCCCACCTCTGGTACGACATCCCCCGGGTCCCCACGGTGGCCGCGGCGATCACCGCCGCGCTCGTGAAGGCCGCGCCGGGCGACGCCGCCACCTTCAGGGCCAACCTCACCACCTTCGACGCGTCGCTCGCCCCGCTGGACGCCACGTTGGCCACCATCAAGGCGCACTTCCACAATGTGTCGGTCGCCTACACGGAGCGGGTGCCCGGCTACGCGCTGGCGGCCGCCGATCTCGACGTCAAGACGCCGCCCGGCTTCGCCCGGGCCATCGAGGACGGCGTCGATCCGGGGCCGGCGGACACCCTCGCCATGCAGCGGCTCCTCACGGACCACGACATCAACGTCCTGCTCTACAACGTGCAGACGGTCACGCCCGTGACCACCCAGATGCGAGCCCTGGCCCGCCAGCACGGCATCCCCGTCGTCGGGGTCTCCGAGACGATGCCGGCCGGCGTCGCCACCTACCAGCAGTGGCAACAGTCCCAGCTGACGAATCTCCTGCACGCGCTCGAGTCGAGCCGCAGCCCGTGACCGAACCGCTCGTCGAGCTGCGGGGTGCCGCGGTGCGCATGGGGTCGCGCACCCTGTGGTCGGACCTGGACCTGGACCTGGCCGAGGGCGAGTTCCTGGCCGTGCTCGGCCCCAACGGCACCGGCAAGACCACGCTGCTCAAGGTGCTCCTCGGCCTGGTGCCCCTGGCCGCCGGCACCGTGCGCGTCAACGGCGCGCCACCCAGGGTGGGCAACCACGAGCTCGGCTACGTGCCCCAGCAGCAGGCTTTCGACCCCTCCCTGCCCATCCGCGGGCGGGACCTCGTCCGCTTCGGCGTCGACGGCCACCGTTGGGGGCTGCCGCGCCATCCCCGCGCCATCCG
The DNA here is from genome assembly GCA_963826835.1 of uncultured Acidimicrobiaceae bacterium. Classification (GTDB taxonomy): domain Bacteria; phylum Actinomycetota; class Acidimicrobiia; order Acidimicrobiales; family RAAP-2; genus Bog-473. The sequence continues at coordinate 15,139 of CAWGYK010000002.1, read as the reverse complement.
GCAGCAGGTGGAGGAGGCGCTGCGGGCCGTGGGCGCCAGTGCGTACGCCGATGCCCCGGTCGGCCTGCTCTCCGGAGGCGAGCAGCAGCGGTTGCGCATCGCGCAGGCGTTGCTCGGCGACCCCCGGGTCCTGCTGTGCGACGAGCCGTTGCTCGCCCTCGACCTGGCCAGCCAACAGGCCGTGACGCGCCTCATCGACGAGCGCCGGAGCCAGGCGGGCACGCCGGTCGTCTTCGTCACCCATGAGGTCAACCCGGTGCTCCCCTACGTGGACCGCATCCTGTACCTCGTACGTGGCAAGTGGGCCATCGGCACGCCCGCCGAGATCCTGACCAGCGAGCGCCTCAGCGCCCTCTACGGGATCGAGGTCGACGTGATCAAGGTGCGCGACCGTTACCTCGTCGTCAGCGCGGAGGACGAGCTGCCGACGGAGCCCGGTGCGCACGCACACCACGGCCACGCGCACTGATGGGCATCGGCTTCTTCCTCCAGTTCGGCTTCGCCCAGCACGCGCTCGAGGCGGCGTTCCTCGTCGCCGTCAGCTGCGGCCTCATCGGCCCGTTCGTCATCACCCGCACCATGTCCTTCGCCGTCCACGGGACGAGCGAGCTTGCTTTCACCGGAGCGGTGGCCGGCTTGCTCGTCGCCGACAACCCGCTCGCCGGCGCGTTGGTCGGCGCCCTCGTCGTGGCCGGGCTGATCGGCCTGCTCGGACAGCGCGCCGCGGAGCGCGACTCGACCATCGGCGTGATCCTGGCGGCGGGACTCGGCCTCGGAGTGTTCCTCCTGGGCTACTACCACGGCTACGCCAGCGAGGCGCTGAACATCCTCTTCGGCAACATCTTCGGCATCAGCTCGGGGCAGATCCTCCTCCTCGGCGTCATCGCCGTGGTGGTGGCCATCGTCCTCACGGCCATCCGGCGGCCGCTGCTCTTCGCCTCCATCGACCCCGACGTCGCACGGGCCAGGGGCGTGCCCACCGGAATTCTCGGGATCGTCTTTCTCTTCATCCTCGCCATCACAGTGACCGAGGCGGCGCAGATCGTGGGCACGCTGCTGGTGCTCAGCCTGGCCATCACGCCGGCCGCGGCGGCCCAGCGCCTGAGCGCCAACCCTTTCGTGGTCACGGTGCTCTCCGTGGTCATGGCGGTTCTCGCAGCCGACGGCGGGCTGCTGCTGAGCTTCCAGTTCCCGACGGTCAAGCCCAGCGTGCTCATTGTGGCGATCAGCTTCGGGTTCTACGTCGTGGCCCGTCTCGCCGGGCCCGTCATCGCCTCCCGGCGCAGGGACCGGTTCACCGGGCCGGACCTGGCAGAGTTGAGCCGTGGTTGAGCACGCCGAGCACCCGGGTCGCACGTCGCGGCGGACGCGGCAGGGTGATGCGGTGCTCAACGTCGTGTTGGGCTCGGAGAACTTCCGCAGCGCACAGGACATCCACGCCGAGCTGCGGGCCTCGGGCGAAACGGTCGGCCTGACGACCGTCTACCGGCACCTGGCGCTGCTCACCGACGAGGGTCAGCTCGATGCGCTCCAGACCGCCGAGGGCGAGCTGGTCTACCGCCGCTGCCACAGCGAGAGCCACCACCACCACGTCGTCTGCCGTCGGTGCGGCCGCGGCACGGAGGTCGAGCTCCCCGACTTGGAGCGGTGGGCCGAATCCACCGCCTCGGACCTCGGCTACAGCGACGTGACGCACACGGTCGAGATCTTCGGGGTCTGCGCCGACTGCCGCGGCTGATCCCCCACGGGCCGGCTCAGCCGGCCAGGCGGAACAGCCCGACATCCATGACGGTCTCGCCGCGCTGCGTTCCGGTTCGGAACCGGTAGGCGCCCTCCACGTCGTTGCCGACGTCCCACAGGGAGACGGTCAGCGTGTCGCCGGGCATGGTCGGCTTGGAGAAACGGGCCCGCATGGAGCCGAAACGCGCCGGATCGGAGCCGCATGCCGCGTGGAGCAGCGCGCGCCCGGTGAAGCCGTACGTGCACAGGCCGTGCAGGATCGGGCGGTCGAAGCCGGCGCGCTTGGCGAAGATCGGATCCGAGTGCAGCGGGTTGCGGTCGCCGCTCAACCGGTAGAGCAGCGCCTGGTCGCTGCGTGTGGCGTAGGAGACGACCTCGTCGGGTTCACGTGTCGGCAGCGGCTCGGCCGCCAGCGCGCTCTCCTCGTCCCCCTCGGGGTTCCGCGGCCCACCGAACCCGCCCACGCCGCGGATGAACAGGCTGGAGCTGCTGGTGAAGGCAGGCTCGCCACTCCCGGTGTACCGCGACTCGCTCTCGAGGACGACCAATCCGGCTGCGCCCTTGTCGTACATGCCGGCGACCCGCGTGGTCGTCGACACCCGCCCCGCCGCCGGCAGCTCGCCGTGGAGGCGGATGGACTGCTCCCCGTGGACGAGCATCGCCGGGTCGTAGTCGCCCAGCGACACCGCGCCGCCCCCCTGCCCGACGATGGTCGTGAACGTCGGAAGAACGCGTTGGGTCACGCCGTCGGAGTTCTCCGTCGTGAACTCGAGCTCGAAGCCGGTCGGGTCCAGGGCGCCGGCACCCACGCCGAGCGCGTAGAGCAGGGCGTCCTTGTGCTCCCACGAACGCTCAACGGGCTCGGAGACGACTCCTACTGCATCGAGATTCAGTCCCATGCCTCACCCTTCCTCAGATTTCGTGACCGTTTCATATGTTACATGAATAGATGTTATACTTGTCAAATGGAGGCCGACGGCGCGACGCCCAGGACCATGACCATCGACGAGCTGGCCGCGGCGACCGGCACGACCACCCGGCGTATCCGTTCGCTGCAGACCCTCGGCCTGCTCGCGCACCCGGAGCTCCGGGGCCGGACGGGCCTCTACAGTTCTGCGCAACAAGACCGTCTGGCCGCCATCCTGCACCTCCAGGACCAGGGCTTCTCGCTCGAGTCACTCGGCCTGCTCTTCGACGCCCTCGAGGCGGGACGCTCACTGGCGGCCGTCCTCGGCCTCCCCGAGCCCGCCGCCTCGGCCGATGCCGACGCGGATTCCGACGCGGACTCGGCCGAGCTCTACGGCTTCGCCGAGCTCCAGCCCGCCACCGCATCGCGGCGCCGGGGAGGGGTGCTCCTCTCCGTGGTCCCCACCACGGTGTGGGACGAGAGCCGGGCCTCCTGACCCGAGCCGGTGTTCCGGCGGGCGGCCCGCTGCGCTGCGCTCGGTAGGGTCACTGGCCGTGACCGAACTCCCGGCGGTCCCCCTCGTGCGCTGGGACGAGGCGCCGGGCCTCGGGGCCGCGGTGGCCGTGACGACCCGACATGGCGGCTTGTCGGTGGCCCCCTACGACACGCTCAACCTCGGCCTGCACGTGGGAGACCGGCCCGCCACCGTCGTCGGCAACCGGGCCCGCGCCGCCAGTGCGTTCGGTGTCGGCCTCGACACGCTGGTCTTCGCCCACCAGGTCCACGGCGCGTCGGCGGCGCACGTCGGCCCCGACGACCGTGGCCGCGGCACCACCTCCGAAGACGACGCCATCCCCGACACCGACATCCTCATCACGACGACGCCCGGGGTCACACTCGTCGTGCTGGTCGCCGACTGCGTCCCGCTTGCCCTGGTCGACCCCGACGCCGGGGTCCTGGCGGCCGTGCACGCCGGATGGCGCGGCACCGCCGCCGGGGCGGTCGGGCACGCGCTGCGCGCCATGGAGGGCTGCGGCGCCCACGCCCCGCAGGTACGAGCCTTCCTGGGGCCCGCGGTCCATCCGGACCGCTACCAGGTGTCCGACGAGGTCCACGAGGCCCTGTCCGGCGCGGTCGGTGCCGGTGCCCTCGATCCGAACGTGGCGCGGCCCGACGGTGCCGGCCACTGGCTGGTCGATCTGATCGCGGCCAACCGCCAACAGCTCCTGGCAGGCGGCGTCGACGCGGCCCACATCGTCGGCAGCGGCCTCAGCACGGCCGACGAGGCCTTCTTCAGCGATCGGGTCCAACGGCCCTGCGGGAGGTTCGCGCTGCTGGCGCGACTTCTCCGCTGAGGCCGGGTCGGGTCGGCTGCGCCCTAGCATGGGACGGCCCGGACTGCCGGGCCAACCCCCACCTGCGATGCCTCCCCACGACCGGTTCCAGTACGACGGTTTCGCAATCGACCCGGCGGCTTCGGTCGTCACCTGCAGCTACTCGACCGGCGGCCACACCTTCACGGAGCGGTTCGCCTTCGCCTCCCAGGGTGACTGGGCGGACCCGGCCGTGGTGGCCGCCGTCCGCATCTTGTACCTCCTCGCGGGGGTGTCGTACTACAAGACCTCGGCCGCCCCCCTGATCGACCTGGGCGACCTCCCGACCACCGCGGCGGAACGGGACTTCCTGCACGGCTTCTACGTCAAGGGCCTGGGCGAGTTCGCCTACCGCAACGGACTGGACCTGGGCGGCGTGCGCGTGGACGGCCCCGACGGCGTGGCGGCGCCACCGGCCCCCTACGCCCCGGACCCGGGGCGGCCCCTCATCCCGTTCGGCGGCGGCATCGACTCCATCGTGACGGTGACGTCTCTCGCCGGAGACCATCCCGACGCGACACTGTGCGTCGTCGAGCCGCCCGGAGACCGCTTCGCCGCCATTGAGGGCGCGGCCGCCGTGACCGGCCTGCCGGTCACGCGCATCGAACGCCATCTCGATCCCCTCGTCCGCCGCTCGGCCGAGCTCGGGTTCCTCAACGGGCACGTCCCCGTCACCGCCGTGATCACCGCCGCCGCACTCGTCGCCGCGGTGTTGGAACGGCGCGACGCCGTGGTGCTCTCCAACGAGTGGTCGGCCTCGGTGCCGACGATGACGGCCGGGGGGCGTGCGGTCAACCACCAGTGGTCCAAGAGTGAGGAGTTCGAGCGGGCGTTCGGCGACCTCGTCCTCTCCACGTTGGGCGCCGGTATCTCGGTGTTCTCCTACCTCCGCCCGCGCAGCGAACTGTGGGTCTCCCAGCAGTTCGCGCGCCTCCGCGGGTATCACCGTGCCTTCCGCAGCTGCAACCGGGCCTTCCACCAGGACCCGGCGCAGCGCCTCGACCACTGGTGCGGCCAGTGCGACAAGTGCTGCTTCATCGACCTGGTCCTGGCCCCCTTCATGGACCGCGAGGAGCTCGTCGCCGTCTTCGGTGGCCGCGAGCCTCTGGAGGACCGCGCCAACGAGGCGCGCTTCCGGGCCCTTCTGGGATTGGGCGCGGGGGTGAAGCCCTTCGAGTGCGTGGGGGACAGCGACGAGTGCCGCGCCGCCACGCTCCTGGCGGCCCAGCGGACCGACCGTGGCGGCACCGAGCTCCTGGCACGCCTGCGCGCCGAATTGGCCGGAGCCACACCCGGCGTCGCCCCTGACCCCGCGGCCCTGCTCGCGCCGCGGGGCACCCACCGCATCCCGGAGCGCTATGCGCCAACCGATCTCCTGGTCCGCGCTCGCTGACGCGTCGGTCGCCGTCTGGGGGCTCGGCGTCGAGGGGCACGCCAGCGTCCGCCGGCTCCGCTCCATGGGCCGGGACGCCGTGCTGGTCGACGACGCCCCGGCCGCGCCCGAGCACGACGGGCTCGAGATCCTGGCGACAGGGTCGGGCGGGCTCGCGGCACTGAGCCGCTGCGACGTCGTCGTCAAGAGCCCCGGCATCAGCCGCTACCGGCCCGAGGTGGCGCAGCTCGAGGAGGCCGGCGTCGCCGTCTGCGGGGGTCTCGGCCTCTTCATGGCGGAGGCGGATCCGGCTCGTGTGGTCTGCATCACCGGCACCAAGGGCAAGAGCACCACGACGGCATTGGCCGTGCACCTGCTGAACGGGCTGGGCCACCGTGCCCGCGCCGGCGGGAACATCGGGCACCCGCCGTGGGATCCCTCGCCAGAGCCGGCGCCGGACTACTGGATCGTCGAGACCTCGAGCTTCCAGGTCCCGGACCTGCACCGCGCGCCCCGGGTGGTGGGCGTCACCTCCCTGGCGCCGGATCATCTCGACTGGCACGGCACGGTCGAGCGCTACTACGCCGACAAGCTCTCGCTGTGCACCAAACCCGGGGTGACGCTGGCTCTGGCCGACGGCGCGGACGACGAGCTCCGCGCCCAGGCCGGGCTCCTCGGACCCCACCTCCGCTGGGTGACCGGGGCGGAGGTGGCGGCGGACGCAGCCTGGTCGCGCTCGCTCGGGCTCTCCGGGCCGCACAACGCCCGCAACGCCGCTCTGGCGCGTGCCGTCCTCGAGGGTCTCGGCATCCCCGGCGCGTCCGACGGCGAGCGACTCGCCGAGGCGGCCCGGGGCTTCGCCGGGCTGCCCAGTCGCTGCCGTTCGCTGGGCTCGGTGGGGGCAGTCGAGTTCGTCGACGACAGCCTCTCCACCAACGTGCTGCCCGCCCGGGCCGCGCTGGAGGCCTATGCGGGCCGGCCCGTCGCCCTGCTCGTCGGCGGGCACGACCGGGGTCTCGACTACGCGCCGCTCGGCCGGGCGATCGCGCAGCGCGACGCGGCGACGCTCGTCGTGACCATGCCGGACAACGGGCCGCGCATCGGCCGTGCGGTGCGCGCCGAGACCGGGGACCGGGTCGAGGTGGTTGACGCCGCCAGCCTGGAGGAGGCGGTCGACGATGCGGTCAGGTGGGTGCCTGCCGGCGGCGTGGTGCTGCTCTCACCGGCCGCCCCGAGCTTCGGGCGCTTCGGCGACTACCGGGAGCGCGCAGCCGCCTTTGCCGCCGCTGCCGGGCGCCACGGGACGCTCAGCTGAGCACTCAGCAGGGCGCGCCGACCGGCGCCAGCTCCTCGCGCTCGCTCAGGAAGAGCCACCAGGAGTCGGCCGAGACGGTCGCCGCCGCTTGCACCACGTCGGGGTCGGCCTCGAGCGCCTCCAGGGCCTCCACCGACCACCCGGCGTGCTCCACCTCCTGGGTGCGGTGCACGTCCCAGAAGCGGGTGCCCTCCTCGTCGAACGCGTAGTGGCGCCGCAACCCGTCGCCCTTGGAGCCGGCGATGTCCGCGGCCTGCACCTCGTAGGCGGCGATCATGGCCAGCGCGGCCACGGGGTCGTTCGAAGCGGTCGTGCGCACGACGGCGAGCAGCGCCGCCGTCGAGGGCGTGGCGCGCGCCTCGGGTTCGGCACCGCTCGCCCGGGCGAAGGACTCGAAAAGTTGCGTATGGGGTTCGGGACGGCCGAGCTCGTCGGCGAGGTTCGCCTCCACGAGCGTGCGCGCCTGGCCCTCCGGTAGCGCGGCGGCGATCGCCGCCAGGGTCACCGGGAGCTCCCGCTCAATGTGCCGGTACTGCTCCGCGTACGCGGCCAGCTCCTCTCCCGACAGGGTGCCGGCTTCCCACCGGCGGTAAAAAGGGTGCGTGAGCAAGTGACGCCCGACAATCGCCTCCGCAAGCACCTCGTGGATCCTTTGAGTGTGCATCGGCGCACCTTATCCTCTCGTCGCCGAGCGTCAACTGGCCCGGGGTCGGACCCGTCAGCGGCCACAATCAGGGTGTGCTCACCCTGGTGTGGTTCATCGTGGGTGGGCTGGTCGGGTGGGGCGCGGCGCAGGGAGGTCCGGCCGTGCAGCGGGCGTGGCCCGTCTTCCTGCGGGTCCAGATCCTGGCCACCTCGGCGACGCTGTCACTGGTCGCGGCCTGGCGGCTGACCTCGGTCAGCCAGTTGCTGGGACCCCTCGCTCTGTCCGCCGGGATGTGGCTGATCCTCGGCGCGACCCTGCTCACCCGGGGCGAGCGGAGCGCCGGGCAGAGTTCGCTCGAGGCCTGGGCGCTCAGCCCCAACGCCAGCTTCTGGGTCGTGCCGACCGCGGCGGCATTCGCCGGGTCGGCGGGGACGATGATCGCCGTCCTGGCCAACGTGATCACGACGGCGTGGAACGCCGTGGCCGTCCACCTGATGCGCCGCGACGCGCCGTTCCGGCAGCGGCGCTCCACCACCTGGGTGGACCAGTCCCCCGTCCTGGCCTCAGGGGTCGGCCTGGTACTCCACGTCATCGGCCCGGCCCCCTCGTGGACCGCGGACGTGCTGACCCTGGCCGGACCCTTTCTCGCCTTCTCGGGTGCCGCCCTCTTCACCGGATCGGTCATCCATCCCCACAATCTGGCCGTACCCCGGACCCCCCACGCCGTGCGCCGCTGGAGCTGGCTGACGGTGCTGCGGATCGCCTACTACGCCCTGGTCGCCCTCGCAGCCTCGTTGGCGCGGTCCACACCCCTCGTCGTGGTGGCCGTGCTCACGGCGCTCAGCGCGCCCTCCTTCCAGCCGATTCAGCTCTCGGTGCTCTACGGCTACCGCTCCGAGGTCGTGGTGGTCGCCGTGCGCTGGGGCTGGATCCTGGCCCCGCTCGGTCTGGGGGCGGCCGCGCGGTTCTCGGATGCCGATCCGTGGTCCGCAGCTCCCAACCGTCGTCGACGCGGTCCGGACCGGGTACCGCCGTCACCGCCGGCCGACCGCCGTGAGCGCAGGTTCCGGTTCTTGATCCGGTTGCCACAGACGGCCATGTCGCACCAGGCTCCGCGACCAGCGTGCGAGCGGTCGTAGTAGGCCCAGCGGCAGTCCGGATTGCGGCAGGCCTTGAGCCGCGGCCAGGAGTCGTCGCGCTGCGCGTCGCGGATGATGAGGAGCAGCGCGGCCATCGACGACGACCCAGGGTCCTCGTCGGGCTGCAGGTCCACCTCGCCGCCGTCGAGGACGACGGGGTGCAGGCGGGCGCGCGTCGGCCAGCGCTCGCAGGGCCCGCAGGTCGGCCGGGCTCGCCTCGGGGCCGCCGCCGTTCGCCACGAGGAGGGCACGGATGCTCTCCCGGATCTCCCGCGCCTCGGCCAGGTCGACATCGTCTCCGCGCACCAGCCCGGCCTCCCAGAGCCAGCGCGGTCCCGCCACGGGGTCGGCGAGCAGGTCGACGCCCGAGTCGCCCTCCCAGGTGTTCACGAAGGACTGCACCACCAGGAGCGGCATGGGCGCGGGCTTCGTCTCCTCCTCAGGGACCCATGCCGGCAGTGCCATGCAGCCATCCTAGCAACTCCGTGACCATCAAACCTACTTGACTGGTCTTGTCGTGACGTGCACAATGGTTTGATGGTCACGGAGGCAGCGCTGAGTGCGTCCCCGGTGATCGTGCTGCTCGAAGAGGGCGCCGGTCTCGGGTTGCGGCGGGTGCGGTGGTGGGACCGCCTGCTCGTGCGGGCCCGGACGTCGGTGCTGGACCGGGAATTGGCCGCCGGCGCGTCGCCCGAATCGAGCCTGGCGCTCGCCATCCACGCCGGACGGCTGTGCGAGCCGGCGCAGCGCTGGCTGCTCGCCCGCAGCCTGACGCGGGTCATCGCCGTGTCGGACGCGCCGGCAGGTCGTCGGCTGAAGGCGCCGGTCTGCCGCCCTTCGGTGCGGCGGGCCCGCGACGAGCTGTCGGCCGTCGTCGGGCGCCTGACCGCCAGCGGTCCCGTCGGCGTGCAGGGGGTGGCCCGGATCCGGGAGCTCCTGGCGGACGGCACCGGGCCCCTGTACCAGCCGGCGCAGCCCGAGCAGCTCCGCGGCCGGCTCGTCGACGCGCTGGCCGCGCTGGACCCGTTCGGCTGAGCACGGCCGCCGGCCCGACGCTCAGCGTCGGCGCAGGATCCGGTCCAGCTGGGTCACGGTGAGCGGGTCCTGGGCCACCGGGTCGTGCCCGGGCCGCAGACCGTCGAGCAACAGCTCGAGGAAGCGCCGCGACGGCCTGGTGGACTTCGTGTCGCAGATGTCCGCGATCGACCGCACCGACATGAGGACCACGACGAGGTCGGCCACGTCGACATCGGGACGGATCGTCCCGGCGCGCTGGCTCCGGTCGAGGAGCTCCCGGAGCAGCGGGGCCGTCTGCTCGAGCCCCGTCCCGCCCGAGCGCCAGGGTGCGGCCGAGATCGTCGCCCTCCAGCAGCTGGGCGCCGCGATGCAGCGACGCAGGAACTCGAAGACGGCTTCGCCCGGGGGCACGTCGGCGAGGACCTCCTCGGCGATCCGGCGGTTGCGCTCCCGCGCCGCCTCCACGACGGCGTTCAGGAGGTCCGCCTTGTTCGGGAAGCGGCGGTAGAGCGTCCCGACCCCCACTTCGGCCCGCATGGCGATCGCCTCCATGGACGCGTCGTAGCCCTCCTCGGCGAAGACGTCGCGCGCCGCGGCCAGGATCCGGGTCAGGTTGACCTCGGCGTCACGCCGCAGGGGTCGCGGCTCTTCGGCGGCGGCGGTGCCGGCCTCGCGCGTCGCCACCGGCACCTTGCGCTGGGTCATGCCAGGTCCTCGGGCCCGAAGGCGATGGCACCGACGACGACCTCGGCCTCCGCCGTGAGGGCCGGATGCGGTTCGCGCGCCACGACGGACGGCGCCGTCCGCTTCGGGATGGTGAGCGCGGCGAGCGCGGCGACGACGAGCGCGAGACCGCTGACGGCGAACGCCAGCATGTAGCCGTGCTCCCTGGGAAAACCGTCGGGCAGCAGGCCGCTCACGATGAGGCTGGTGGCGATTCCGCTCCCGAGCGCGGCGCCGATGTTGCGGATGTTGGTGTTCATCCCCGTGGCCACGCCGGTCTGCTCCGCGGGCACGGCCTCGATGATCAGGTTCGCCATGCTGGCGAACCCCAGGGCGATCCCGATGCCGAGGAGCCCCGACGCGGTGTAGATCGACCATTGCTGGGTGTGGTCCAGCACCAGGAGGAGGTAGCTCGAGGCGCAGACGAGCGACCCCGCCACCAGCACCATCTTCGACCCGACCGCCTTCGACAGACGCCCGGTCATGGGGGCGAAGATCACCATGGCGACGGCGAATGGAGCGAGGTAGAGACCCGACTGGGTGACCGACGCCCCGAATCCATAGCCGGCCCGGGTGGGGGTCTCGGTGAATTGGGGCAGCGTGACGAACATGGCGAACATGCCGAACCCGAAGAGCAACGCGGCGAGGTTGGTGCTCCACACGGCGGGAATGCGCATCATCTTCATGTCCACCAGAGGCGAGTCGGAACGGTTCTCCGAGACCGCCCACACCACGATCAGTACCGCGGTGGCGCCGAGCAGGCCGATGACCGACGCGTCGCCCCAGCCCCACGTCGGCGCGTACGAAATGGCGAGCAGGCCCGTCACCAGCCAGGCCGACATCAGGCCGGCGCCGAGCCAGTTGATGCGGCCCGGAGCCCGCACGGGCGATTCGGGCACGAACACAAATGTGGCGATCGTCGCCGTGGCCGACATGATCATCGGGATCCAGAAGAGCCAGTGGTAGTTCAGATGCACCAGGATCGGGCCGGCCAGCACGATCCCGGCTCCCGCTCCGGCCCCGAGAATGGCCGACATGACACCGATGGCTCCCGCCACCCGCTCGGCGGGGAATTCGTCGCGGATGATCCCGAAGGCGAGCGGGAAGATGGCCCCGCCCGTGCCCTGAATGACGCGACCCACCAGCATCACGGGCAGGCTGGTCGCCAGCGCGCTGAGCAACGACCCCACGGTGAGGGCGATCAGGACGGCGACGATGATCTTCTCCTTGCCGAGCATGTCGCCCACCCGGCCCAGGATGGGTGTGGCGATGGCGGCACTCAGCAGGTACGCGGTGAGCAGCCAACTCGCCCCGCTCTCCGACGTGTGCAACGTCTGCTCCAGCTGGGGGATGGCGGGGATGATGAGCGACTGCAGCAGGCTGAAGGCGAGCGCGGCGGTGCCGAGTACGGCGAAGGTGACCGCGTAGTTGGTGTGGGTTCTCGCCATGGGGGTCCGATCGCCAGAGCCGGAACGGTTCGTTCCGGTTAGGATACTCTAAGCGGAACACCGGATTCCGGAAGGCAGGGCGGAGACCGCCACGGCAGCGGGAGGCAGCATCCAACGGAGGACAGAGGCACTGGGACCCGGCCGGCCGGCGGGACGATCGAGGTCGGTGTGACAACGGCCTCCGCTCTCGCGGGTCACGCGCCGGGCGCGCCGGCGGCCAACGAGCGCCACAAGTGGATCGCGCTGTTCATCACGACGCTGGGCATGCTGATGGCGACGATCGACGCCTCCATCGTGCTCATCGCGCTCCCGGACATCTTCCGAGGCATCCACCTCAACCCCCTCCTGCCCTCCAACACCTTCTTCCTGCTCTGGATGATCCTCGGCTTCCTCATCGTCACCAGCGTCCTGGTGGTGAGCCTGGGGCGCCTGGGCGACATCTACGGGCGCGTCCGCATCTACAACCTGGGCTTCGCGGTCTTCACCTTCTTCTCGCTGCTGCTGAGCATCACCTGGTTGACGGGCACCGCCGGCGGCATCTGGCTCATCGTCATGCGCATCTTCCAGGGCGTGGGCGCCGCCATGCTCATGGCCAACTCGGCCGCCATCCTCACCGACGCCTTCCCGCCCGACCGCCGCGGCTTCGCCCTCGGCATCAACCAGGCCGCCGCCATCAGCGGCACCTTCATCGGGCTCCTCCTGGGCGGTCTGCTGGCGCCCATCAACTGGCGCCTGATCTTCCTCGTCTCGGTGCCCATCGGGCTCTTCGCCACGGTGTGGGGCTACTTCGCGCTGGAAGAGGTGGCCAAGGGCTCGCGAGCCCGCATCGACTGGGCGGGCAACGTCACCTTCGCCATCGGGCTCATCCTGGTCATGGTGGGCATCACCTACGGGATCGAGCCCTACGGAGGTTCCTCCATGGGCTGGACCAACCCGAGCGTCCTCGGCGAGCTGGCCGCCGGAGTCGCCTTCCTGATCCTGTTCTGCTTCATCGAGGTGCACACCGACGAGCCCATGTTCCGGCTCCAGCTCTTCAAGATCCGCGCCTTCTCCGCCGGTGTCTTCGCCAGCTTCCTCGGCGCGCTCGGGCGCGGCGGACTCATGTTCATGCTCATCATCTGGCTGCAGGGCATCTGGCTGCCCCGCCACGGCTATACCTTCGCCGTGACCCCCCTGTGGGCCGGGATCTACATCATCCCCCTCACCGCCGGTTTCCTGATCGGAGGCCCCGTCTCGGGCATCCTCTCGGACCGCTACGGCTCACGGCCCTTCGCCACCGCCGGCATGCTCGGCAGCGCGTTCGGCTTCTTCCTCTTGGAGCAGGTCCCGGTGGACTTCTCCTACAGCGAGTTCGGTGTCCTGCTCTTCTTCATGGGCCTCGTGATGGGGTCGTTCGGCGCCTCCAACCGCACCGGCGTGATGAACAGCTTGCCGGCGTCCGACCGCGGGGCGGGGTCGGGCATGAACACGACCTTCCAGAACTCGGCCCAGGTCCTCTCGATCGGCATCTTCTTCACGCTCATCATCGTGGGCCTCTCCGACCACCTGCCGGCCGCCTTGGTCAACGGCCTCACCGCGCACGGTGTGCCGGAGGCAACGGCGCAATCGATCTCGCACCTGCCCCCGGTCTCGACGCTCTTCGCCGCCTTCCTCGGCTACAACCCGGCGTCGCACCTCCTCGGCCCCCACGTGCTCGCACAGCTCACACCCGAGCCAGCGCGCCACCATCACGGGAGAACGGTTCTTCCCCAGCCTGATCACGAACTCGTTCAAGGACGGGCTGCACGCCGCGTTCGACTTCGCCATCGTGATGTGCCTGGCCGGGGCCGCCTGCTCGTGGACGCGGGGCGGCAAGGCCCCCGCGCGCGCCGCCGAGGACGAGGTCCCGGTCCAGAACCTGGTGCCCGAGCCGGTGTCCTGAGCCGATCCGGCGAGGGTCAGGCCGTCGACATCCCCACGACCGGCTCGTTCAGCACGATCGATCCGGTCGAGCCGTAGAAGTTCGCATCGCCGTAGTTGAAGATGCCGCCGTCGGTGGCGACCAGCCAGTAGCCGCCGCCGTCCGAGGTCGGCGCCATCCCCACCACCGGCTTGTTCAGGGACAGGGAGCCGGCCGAGCCGTGGAACGGCGCGTCCCCGTAGTTGAAGATGCCGCCGTCGCTGGCGACCAGCCAGTAGCCGCCGCCGTCCTTGGTCGGCGCCATCCCCACCACCGGCTTGTTCAGGGTCAGGGAGCCGGCCGAGCCGTGGAAGGAGCGCGTCGCCGTAGGAGAAGATGCCGCCGTCGCTCGCCACCAGCCAGTAGCCGCCGCCGTCGTGCGTCGAGGCCATTCCGACGATGGGCCTGTTCAGCTTGATCGATCCCGCCGAGCCGTAGAAGCCCGCGTCGCCGTAGTTGAAGATGCCGCCGTCGCTGGCCACCAACCAGTAGCCGTGCCCTGACGGCGTGGCCGCCATGGCCACGATGGGCGCGTTGAGGTGCATGGCACCGGTCGAGCCGTAGAAGGTGGCGTCGCCGTAGGAGAAGATGCCGCCGTCGCTGGCCACCAACCAGTAGCCGCCGCCATCGCGTGTCGCCGCCATCCCGACCACCGGCTTGTTCAACAGCTGACCGCCCGCTGACCCGCAGAACGGGAGGTTGCCGTAGTTGAAGACCCCACCGTCCGTGGCGGCCATGTAGTAGCCGTAGGGCGAGGCCGGCGCGTTGCAGGGGACCTCGCCGTTGCCAGTGGGGAGGGAGATGGGTGCGACGAAGAGTCGCCTCGCCGCACCGCAGGTGTAGCTCGTGCACCCGGGCGAACCGCCCTGCCACGCCGCGTAGTCGAGCCACCACGCTCCGCCGGCGTCGGAGAAGAGGGCACCGCCGCCGGGCCCGAGCACCGAACCGTAGGTCGTGAGGATCTGGCTCTGGGGCCCGCACGGGCCGAGCGGCCCGCTGCACGTCGCGATCCCCTCCGAGTAGCTCGTGCTCGTGTAGACGCCGGCCGAGAAGGCGAGGTAGAAGCCGCCTCCGGCCGCCGCCATCGACGGGTCCTCCACGGTCGTCTCCCAGGGGTACGAGACGGTGTTGTTGGTCAGGAGCATGGAGGCCGAGGACCCGGGGGCGAAGCCCGTGCCGGCCGAGTTGAGCTGCTGTGCCCAGATGTAGGCCGGTGCCGACGAGCCACCGTCGTTCTGCTTCCAGACCAGGTACGCGATGCCCGAACTCGGATCGACGTACGGCTGTGGATCGATCGATCCCGTCGGCTGGCACTCGACGGGGCTGTTCGACACGTCGCTGAACTGGACGTCGTTGGGGGAGATGGACGCAGCCGTGGCCACGGCGAGGCAGTCGAAACCGGTGTCGGTCGCGTGCCCGGCCTGGGCGGCGTCGTAGAACATGACCCAGTGACCGTCGTAGTCGAAGACTCCCGGCGAGGTTTGCGTGTTCGCCTGCTCCCACGGTGAGGGGTTCGGGAG
>CAWGYK010000001.1:0-250783 GCA_963826835.1 uncultured Acidimicrobiaceae bacterium | reverse complement strand
TCGGAGTCCGCCGTCCACGAACGGCGCTCCGATCAGAAGTGGGGCACGTGCCGCTCCTACTCTGAGACCGCGAGCCCGCCGTGACGGCGCTCCACAGACGAAGAGGCGCGAGATCATGACCCGGCCACTGGACCCGACGAAGTTGAGCTCCTCATTGGCGTTGCCTGTCATCGTCCAGACCTTCCTGTGCACCAGGTGATGGTGGTACACGCAAAGGTCAGCGCGAGGTTGTCCAGGTCGGTCGTGCCGCCCGCTTTCCACGGCACGATGTGATGGACATTGGTGAACGTCGACGTTGGTACAGCCCGGGAACCGACACTGCCGGTCCCGCCGCATTACTTCTCGGCGCTGGGCCTCGGTCGGGAATCTTTGCGCCGTCCCTCGTACATGGTGTGCCCGACGTCGTCGTCCACCCCGAGCGCGATCGTGGCGTCACAGGCGACCTCCGCACCGTCTCAGAGCTCGATCAGCCCGTCGTGCTCGAGTTCAACCGGCCAGCTCGGTGCCTCGCCCCCTCTTCGACCAAGCCGGCCAGGGGGGCGTGGGCGACGACGACGAAGGACTGGCCGAGGTCCCCCGGCCGTCCCTCCAGGGCTTCGCCGAACGAATCACCTCCATGAAGGCGTCGCAGCGCCGCTGGTCCCAGGGATCTCCCCGCGGAGGGGACGTTGCGAGCCCGAGCCTCGAGACAGGCCTGGGTCTCGGCGAAGTCCTTGGCGGGAGCTGCACGCGTCACGGTCCGGCACGGGTCGTTGAAGCGCAAGTAACGCCGTTCTTCCTCGAGCGCCCCGACGGGGGGCTTGGGCGCAGCGGCGTCGCCCGCGCCATGTCGGCCAGCTCTCGGACCGAATGTTTCTCGGCTTGGTCCCGAGCTCCTCGTCCGTCTCCGGAGTCGCCACCTCGGCCACCGCACGCACCTTGTCAAAGGACACGTCCCCGGCGCACAGCGACCCCGTCAGATGCGGGTGTCCCGGGCCTTCTTGCCGACGCGCGTAGGCCGAGCCGTCGGGGTCGAGACCCCGTAGTCGCTCGACAACCCACGTCTCGGTCGACGTCGCCCCCTCGTCCCGATACGCCCTCACGCCGGCCGACCTCGCCCAACGAGCATCACGATCCCCCCGTCGACGGCGGCCCGCTGGCGGAAGAGGCCGCCGAGGCGCTCGACGATCTCCTCGTTCGACAGAGGGGCAGCGGTTGAGATCATGTGGGTGGGCGGGACGACCGGCGTCGGCCCGCCTCATCCAACAGGACGACGAGCGCCCCTTGGGCGGCGGCCAACCGGTGGAAACACTGATCGAGGAGGCGGGTGAGCTCCGGGTCGTCAACGCCACGGCAACGCGAGTGAGCAGGTCTGCGCGATTGGAGTCGGGTCCATCGGGTCCATCGTTCATGAGAACGGTCCCGCCCGGATGAAGGGAGTCTGCCCGATCCGATCCCGATCTTAGCGGAGGGCCAGCTGACCCGGGCACGATCGGTGCGGGCAGCGACGTCTCCCCATGAGCCAGCGGTCGACGGCGGCCGCACAGGAGCGGCCCTCGGCGATGGCCCAGACGATCAGGCTCTGGCCCCGCGTCTGGTCGCCGCACACGAAGACGCCCTCGACGTTCGTGGCCCAGCGGCGTCGGCCACGACCGTGCCCCGCGGCCCGACCTCGACGCCCAGCTCGTCCACCACGTCGCGGCGCTCGGTGCCGACGAAGCCCATGGCCAGCAGCACCAGCTCGCACTCGCATCTCGAACTCGGTCCCGGGCACCGCCTCGAAGACCGGGCGGCCGTCCTCGGTGCGCATCTCGACCGTGTGGCCGCGCAGGGCCCGCACGGCGCCCGAGCCGTCGTCGACGAACTCCGTCGTCGTCACCGAGAACAGCCGCTGCCCCGCCCTCCTCGTGGGCCGAGGAGGTGCGCAGGATGAGCGGCCACAGCGGCCACGGGTTGTCGGCCAGCCGGTCGCTCGGGGGCTCGGCCATGATCTCGAGCTGGTGCACCGAGGCGGCGCCCTGGCGGTGCGCGGTGCCGAGGCAGTCCGCCCCGGTGTCGCCGCCGCCGATGATGACGACGCGCTTGCCCTTGGCGCTGATGGGCGACGCTGCCAGCGCCCCCTCCTGCACCAGGTTGGAGGGCTTCAGGTACTCGAGGGCCAGGTGGACGCCGTCGAGCTCGCGCCCGGGCACCGGCAGGTCCCGCGGCAGCGTGGCCCCGCCGGCCAGCACCACGGCGTCGAAGGCGGCCCGCACCTCGGCCGCGGGGCGCACGGTGACGTCGGGCGCGCAGGCCGTCCCGATCCCGCGCTCCTCGCCGGGCTCCACGGCACGCCGTCCCCGGCGCGCCCGACGGGCCGGCACCGACCGAGGTGGAGCACACGAAGGTGACCCCCTCGGCCTCCATCTGGGCCAGCCGGCGGTCGAGGACGGCCTTCTCCATCTTGAACTCGGGGATGCCGTAGCGCAGCAGCCCGCCGGGCTTCTCGGCCCGCTCGAAGACGGTCACCCGGTGGCCCGCCCGGGCCAGCTGCTGGGCCGCCGCCAGGCCGGCCGGGCCCGAGCCCACGACGGCCACCGACTTGCCGGTGCGCACCGTCGGCAGCTGCGGGGTCACCCATCCCTCGTCCCAGGCCCGCTCGACGATCTCGTACTCGATCCGCTCGATGGTGACCGGGTCCTCGTTGATCCCGAGCACGCAGGCGGCCTCGCAGGGGGCCGGGCAGAGGCGCCCGGTGAACTCGGGGAAGTTGTTGGTGGCGTGCAGGCGCTCCATGGCGTCGGGCCAGTCGTCCCGGTAGACCAGGTCGTTCCACTCCGGGATCAGGTTGCCGAGCGGGCAGCCGTCGTGGCAGAAGGGGATGCCGCAGTCCATGCAACGGGCGCCCTGCTCCTTGGTGGCCTCCTCGCCGAAGGGCTCGTAGACCTCCCGCCAGTCGCGCAGCCGGACCGACACCGGGCGGCGGCGGGGCAGCCGCCGCGGGAACTCCATGAAGCCGGTCGGCTTACCCATGTGCGGCCTCCATGACGGCCTCGTCGACCGAGCGCCCCTCCGCCTCGGCCAGGCGGGTGGCCTCGAGGATGCGCCGGTAGTCGCGGGGCATGACCTTGACGAACTCGAGCACCTCGGTGTCCCAGTGCTCGCAGCAGGCGGGCCGCCACGGCCGACTCGGTCTCCACGCCGTGGCGCTCGACCAGCGACGCGCACCAGGAAGCTGTCGGCCGGGTCGAGCGGCTCGACCTCGACCAGCTCGGGGTTGACCCGTTGGCCGAAGGTGCGGCCCGGGGTCGTAGACGTAGGCGATGCCGCCCGACATGCCGGCGGCGAAGTTGCGTCCGGTCGGCCCGAGCACCACGACCAGCCCGCCGGTCATGTACTCGCAGCCGTGGTCGCCCACGCCCTCGACCACGGCGGCGGCGCCCGAGTTGCGCACGCAGAAGCGCTCCCCCACCTGGCCCCGGATGAACACCTCGCCGCCGGTGGCGCCGTAGAGGATGACGTTGCCCGGCGATGATCTGCTCCTCGGCGACGAACGGCGAGCCCTCGGGCGGGCGCACCACCAGCCGGCCGCCCGACAGGCCCTTCCCGAAGTAGTCGTTGGCGTCGCCGAAGAGGCGCATGGTCACGCCCCTGGGCACGAAGGCGCCGAAGCTCTGCCCGGCCGAGCCGGTGAAGGTCAGCGAGATCGTGTCGTCGGGCAGCCCGGCGGCGCCGTAGCGCCGGCTGATCTCCGAGCCGAGCAGCGTCCCCACCGTGCGGTCGACGTTGGTGATGGGCAGGGCGACCGACACCGGCGTCCCGTCGGCCAGCGCCGGGCGCGCAGGCGTCCAGGAAGGCGTGGTCCAGCGCCTTCTCGAGCCCGTGGTCCTGCAGCCGCGATCTGGCGCCGGCCCATGCTGTCGGGGACGTCGGGCTGCGCCAGCACCGTGGACAGGTCGAGGCCCGGCCGCCTTCCAGTGCGTCACCGCGGCCTCGGTGTCGAGCAGGTCGACCCGGCCGATCGCCTCGTCGAGCGAGCGCAGGCCGAGCGAGGCCAGCAGCTCGCGCACCTCCTCGGCGATGTACTCGAAGAAGGTCTCGACGAACTCGGGCTTGCCGCTGAACTTGGCCCGCAGCGCCGGGGTCTGGGTGGCGATGCCGACCGGGCAGGTGTCGAGGTGGCAGACGCGCATCATGATGCAGCCCGAGACCACGAGCGGCGCCGAGGCGAAGCCGAACTCCTCCGCCCCGAGCAGCGCGCCGATGATGACGTCGCGGCCGGTCTTGAGCTGCCCGTCGACCTGCACCACGATCCGGTCCCGCAGCCCGTTGGCCAGCAGCGTCTGCTGGGTCTCGGCCAGGCCGATCTCCCAGGGGATGCCGGCGTGCTTGAGCGAGGTCAAGCGGCGCGGCGCCGGTGCCGCCGTCGTGGCCCGAGATCAGCACCACGTCGGAGTGGGCCTTGGCCACCCCGGCCGCCACCGTGCCCGACCCCGACCTCGGCGACCAGCTTCACGTGCACCCGGGCCCGCGGGTTCGACGACTTGAGGTCGTGGATCAGCTGCGCGATGTCCTCGATGGAGTAGATGTCGTGGTGCGGCGGCGGCGAGATCAGCCCCACACCCGGCGTCGACTTCCGGGTGCGGGCGATCCACGGGTAGATCTTGTTCCCGGCCAGCTGGCCCCCCTCCCCCGGCTTGGCGCCCTGGGAGATCTTGATCTGCAGGTCGTCCGCGTTGACCAGGTACTCGCTCGTCACGCCGAAGCGGCCCGAGGCCACCTGCTTGATGGCGCTGCGGCGGAGGTCCCCGTTCTCGTCGGGCGTGAAGCGCTCGGCGTCCTCGCCCCCCTCGCCGGTGTTGGAGCGGCCGCCGAGACGGTTCATGGCGATGGCCAGTGTCTCGTGCGCCTCGGCGGAGATGGAGCCGTAGGACATGGCGCCCGTCGAGAAGCGGGCCACGATGGCGGAGACCGGCTCGACCTCCTCGATCGGGACGGGCCCGCCCGGCGCCGGCTTGAGGCGCAGGAGGCCGCGCAGCGTACCCAGCTTCTCGGCCTGGTCGTCCACGGCCGCGGTGTACTCCTTGAAGATCCCGTACTGCTTGGACCTCGTGGCGTGCTGGAGCTTGAAGACCGTCTTGGGGTTGAAGAGGTGGAACTCACCCTCGCGGCGCCACTGGTACTCCCCGCCCACCTCGAGCTCCCGGTGGGCCCGCTCGGTCGGGCGGGCCTCGTGGGCCCGGCGGTGCCGCGTGGCCACCTCGGCCGCCAGCACCGAGAGCCCGACGCCGCCGATCCGGCGAGGCGGTCCCGGTGAAGTACTCGTCGACGAGGGCGCCGTCGAGCCCGATCGCCTCGAAGACCTGGGCGCCGGTGTAGGAGGCCACCGTCGAGATGCCCATCTTGGACATCACCTTGAGCACACCCTTGCAGGCCGCCTTCACGTAGTTCCGGCGCGCCTGGCGCGGTGACACACCCTCGAGCAGACCTTCGGAGATCATGTCGTCGATCGAGTCGAGCGCCAGGTACGGGTTGACCGCCGCGGCCCCGAAGCCGATGAGCAGCGCCATGTGGTGCACCTCGCGGGCGTCGCCCGTCTCGATCACCAGGCCCACCTTGGTCCGCGTCTTCTCCCGCACCAGGTGGTGGTGGACGGCCGCCGTCAGGAGCAACGAAGGGATGGGCGCCCAGTCGGCGGTGGAGTTGCGGTCCGACAGGACGATCAGGTTGGCGCCGTCGGCGATGGCCTCCGAGACCCGCCGACGCACCTCGTCGATGGCCCGGCGGAGCGCCTCGCCGCCGGCCGCGGTCGGGGCGCCGGCCTGCCCCGCCTCGCGCACCTCGAAGAGCCCGTCGATGGCGAAGGCCTTGAAGCCCGGCGTCTCGCCGCCCTCGTTGACGTACATCAACTTGGCCAGGTCGTCGCGGTCGATCACCGGGCAGCGGCAGCAGGATCTGCCGGCACGAGCCGGCACCTGGCCTCGAGCAGGTTGGCCTCGGGACCGATGGTGGCCGACAGCGAGGTCACCAGCTCCTCCCGGATGGCGTCCAGGGGCGGGTTGGTGACCTGGGCGAAGAGCTGGGTGAAGTAGTCGTAGAGCAGGCGCGAGCGGTCGGACAGCACCGCGATGGAGGTGTCGGAGCCCATGGACCCGAGCGGCTCGGCGCCCGTGCGCGCCATCGGCCCCAGGATCACCCGTAGCTCCTCGGTCGTGTAGCCGAACAGGCGCTGCTGGGTGACGACGCGCCCGTGCTGGGGCGTGAGCATGGTGCGGGCCGGCAGCTCCTCCAGCCGGATCTGGTCCTGGGCCAGCCACTCCGCGTAGGGGTGCTCGGCGGCCAGCTCGGCCTTGATCTCCTCGTCCTCGACGAGGCGGCCCTTGGCCGTGTCGACGAGGAACATGCGGCCCGGCTGCAGGCGGCCCTTGCGCACGACGCGCTCGGGGGCGATGTCGAGCACGCCCACCTCGCTGGCCAGCACGACGAGCCCGTCGTCGGTGACCCAGTATCGAGCCGGCCGCAGGCCGTTGCGGTCGAGCACGGCGCCGACGACCGTCCCGTCGGTGAAGCAGACCGCGGCGGGGCCGTCCCACGGCTCCATCAAGCGAGGCGTGGTAGCGGTAGAAGGCGCGCCGCTCGCGGTCCATCGTGGTGTGGTTCTCCCACGCCTCGGGGATCATCATGAGCACGGCGTGCGGCAGCGAGCGCCCGCCGAGATGCAGCAGCTCGAGCACCTCGTCGAAGCTGGCCGAGTCGCTCGCCCCCGGGGTGCAGATCGGGTAGACGCGCGACAGGTCCCCCTCAATGAGTGAGGTCTCGAGGAGGGCCTCGCGGGCCCGCATCCAGTTGCGGTTGCCCGCCAGCGTGTTGATCTCGCCGTTGTGGCACAGGTAGCGGTAGGGGTGCGCCAGCGGCCAGCTCGGGAACGTGTTGGTCGAGAAGCGCGAGTGCACCAGCGCCAGGCCCGACTCGAACGTCGGGTCGCGCAGGTCGGGGAAGAACTGGCGCAGCTGCTCGGACGTCAGCATCCCCTTGTAGACGATGGTGCGGGCCGACAACGACGGGAAGTAGAGGCCGTCGACGGCGTGCTCGACCCGCTTGCGCAGCACGAAGGCGCGTCGCTCGAGCGCCATCGTGTCCACGCCGGGCCCCGAGGGCGCCACGAAGACCTGCTCGATCACGCGGCATGGCGCCGAGCGCGATGTGGCCCAGCCCCTCGGTCTCGGTGGGCACCCGTCGCCACCCGAGCACCGTCAGACCCTCCTCGAGCGGCCGTGTGCTCCACCACGGTGCGGGCCTTGAGCGCGTCGTCCGCGTCCGTCGGGAGGAAGGCGAGGCCCACCGCGTAGCCGCCCGCCTCGGGCAGCGTGAAGCCCGCCGCCTCGGCGGCCGTCGCCAGGAACCGGTGCGGGATCTGCACCAGGATGCCCGCCCCGTCGCCCGTGTTCACCTCGGCGCCCGAGGCGCCCCGGTGGGCCAGGCGCTCCAGCACGGTGAGCCCCCGGTCGACGATGTCGTGGTCGGGGCGCCCGTTGAGATCGGCCACCATGCCGACACCACAGGCGTCGTGCTCGTATGCCGGGTCGTAGAGGCCAGTGGCCATCGGCGTCCTTCCGAATGAGGAGAAGTTGAACGGATACCGGGACGACGTTGGCCCGAAGTGGAAAGAACAGGATACACGACCGCTCTCGTAGGCTGGTCATATATGAGGTCGCGCGTCCATGTCGTCGGGGGCGGGGTGATCGGGCTGGCCTGTGCGTGGGAATTGTCACGCAACGGTCATGAAGTGACGGTGGTCGCGCCGGCCCCCGGGCGTGACGGTGCGTCGTGGGTGGCGGCCGGGATGCTGGCCCCGGTCACCGAGGTCCAGTTCGGCGAGTCCGCCCTCACGGCGCTCCTCGTGGAGGGCGCGCGGCGCTGGCCCGCCTTCGCCGCCGCGCTGGAGGCGGCCACCGGTCACGTCATCGGCTACGACACGACGGGCACGGTGACCGTCGCGCTCGATGCGTCCGATCGCGCCAGCCTCGACGACCTCCTCGCCTACCAGCACGCGCTCGGCCTCGAGGCCCACCGTCGCAGCGCCAGCGAGTGCCGCCGGCTCGTCCCCGCGCTCAGCCCCGCCCTGCGCGGCGGCATCGAGGTCCCCGGCGACCACCAGGTCGACAACCGGGCGCTGCTCGGCGCGCTGGCCGAGGCCTGCCGCCGTGGCGGCGTGACGTTCGTCGAGGAGCACGCGTGGTCGCGCTGGCCGCCGGTCCCGAGCTCGTCCTGGCGGACGGCCGCCGCCTCGGTCCGGACCACGTCGTGCTGGCGGCCGGGACGGGCCTCGCCGCCATCGACGGCCTCGCCGGTGCCGCGCTCCCCCCGCTCCGCCCCGTCAAGGGCCACATCCTGCGGCTCGGCCCCCCGCCGGCACGCCCGTCCCGCTGCTGTCCCGCACGGTGCGCGGCCTCGTGCACGGGCGCTCCGTGTACCTCGTGCCGCGTCGCGACGGCTCGGTCGTCGTCGGTGCCACCGTCGAGGAGCGGGGCACCGACACCGCGGTGCGGGCCGGCGCGGTGCACGAGCTGCTCTGCGACGCCCGGGCGATCGTCCCCGGCGTCGACGAGCTCGAGCTGCTCGAGGCATCCACCGGGCTGCGGCCCGCCACGCCGGACAACACGCCGTGCATCGGCTGGACCGGGCTCACGGGGTGCTGGCGGCCGTCGGCCACTACCGCAACGGCATCCTCCTGGCGCCGCTCACGGCCGAGGCGGTGGTCGACCTCGTCGGACGGCGGCCGGTGCCTGATCGAGGCGCTGGCGCCGGCGTGAGCGGCTCGCGCTCCGCGTGAACGGCGAGCCGTCGAGGTGCGGCCGGCGCCACCATCGCCGACGTCGTCGCCGCGCTCATCGACGACGTCGACCCCAAGGGAGTGGCCGTCGCCGTCGACCGCTGCGTCGTCCCGCGCTCGGAGTGGGCCACCACGCCCGCCCGCGCCGGCTCCCTGGTCGAGGTGGTGAGCGCCGCCGCCGGCGGCTGAGCGTCGTTGTCCCACCGGGCGCGCGGTGCCACAATCATCCGATGCCACGACCCCGACCGGCGCACCGCCTTCGTCCTCGCCGGGGGCGGCACCAAGGGATCCTTCGAGGTCGGTGTGCTCCAGTACCTGGTGGGCGTGGAGGGGATCGCCCCCGACATCATCACCGCCACCTCCGCCGGGGCCATCGCCGCCACCGTCCTGGCCCAGGCCCGCACGCTCGCCGAGTTCGCGGACCGGGTCAACGAGATCGAAGGCGACGTGCTGGCCTGGACCCAGACCGAGCACGTGTTCGGCAAGCAGGCCTGGCTCGGCGCGCTCGACGGAACCGCACTCGGCCGCGAGATCCACCAGGAGATCACCGAGGGCACCCGCCCGCCCTTCCCCCTCACGCCCTCCACCGTCCTGGCGGGCAACGAGGTGGTGCCGGCGTGCACCTCGGACCGCAAGGGCGCGGCGGCAGGCCCGCCGGGCCCGGCGCAGGCGCCAGCGCCACCTGGCCCGCCTGGTCGCCGGGGCCGGGCTCCGGCTGCCCCGGGTCCGTCGCCACCTGCGCACCAGCGGCAGCTCCGTCCTCAACCTCGACCCGCTGGCCGGCGCGCTCCGCCACGGCAGCGACGACGGGGTCCGGGCCGGTCGACCCCGCCCTCGATCGCCCGCCCCGGACTGCAGCTGCGCCTGGCCGTCACCGCGCTGCGCGCCGGCGTCCTGCGCTTCGTCACCGAGGACGGCACCATCGTGGAGTCCGATGCCCGCACCCCGGCGCCAGGCCCGGCGGCCGGACCGGTCGACCTCGTCGACGGCGCCATCGCCTCGGCCAGCGTGCCCATGGTCTTCCCGCCGCACCCGATGGCCGACGACGACTACGTCGACGGCGGGGTGATCGAGATCGTGCCCGTCTCCGCCGCCGCCGCGCTGGGGCGACCCGGATCATCGCCGTGGTGGCGGTGCCGCTCACGCTGGCCCGCGACGAGCGGGACTACGCCGCCGCCCCCGCCGGCTACATCGGGCTCCGCTCCATGGGGATGATCGGCGTGGCCGAGCGGCAGATCTCGAACCTGAACGTCCACCTGCCCGAGGGGACGACGTTGACGACGATCGACCCCGTCGTCGACGTCGTGGGCCTGTTCGAGGTCGAGCCGGGGCTCCTGCGCATCAACAAGGACTACGGCTGGCTGCGCGCCGCCGACGTCCTGGCCGATGGCGACGCCGACATCCGGGCCGACATCGCGGACGGCACCCACGCCATCGTCGAGGCCCGCCGCGAGGCCTGGCGCCTGGAGGAGTCGCTGTGGGCCGCCGGGCGGATCGGGGCCGGCGACGCCGGGACGCTGGCCCTCGTGCGCGAGCACAAGGAGCGGGTGCGCGCCCTGGTGGACCGGCGCAAGCAGCTCGGCTTCCCGGTGCCCGACGGCTGCGAGGACTGGTGGACCGGGTACGAGGCCCACACGGCCGAGCGCCCGCAGGGCCTGCCCGCCTCTCCCGGCCGCTCGACCGGCGTCGCCCGGCGGTCGACGTCAGACCGTCGGGCCGCCCATCCAGCCCCGGCGGCGGAACAGCACGACGAGGAACACGACGGCGACGACGCTCGAGCCCGATCGCCGAGCACGCAGAAGCTCCACGTCGGGGCGATGCCAGACGCACCAGGTAGGCGAAGTTCTGCCCGAAGAAGCCGGTGAGGAAGCTCAGCGGCAGGAAGATGGTGGCGATGATGGTCAGCTGCTTCATCACCACGTTGAGCCGGTTCGACACCGTCGAGAGGTGCGTGTCCATGACGCTCGAGAGCAGGTCCCGGTAGTTGTCGACCAGTCGGCCACGCGGATGAGGTGGTCGTAGAGGTCGCGGAAGTAGCGCGTCGCCTCGTCGGTCATGCCGGGCACGTCGGTCACGCCGGCGTTGATGCTGGCGATCATGTCCCGCTGGGGTGCCACGACCTTGCGCATGTCCATGAGGGAGCGCTTCATGTCGAAGAGCTCGCCGAGTTGGGCCTCGGTCGGCGCCTTGAGGATGTCGTCCTCCAGGGAGTCGATCTTGTCGTCGAACTTGGAGAGGACGGGGAAGAAGCTGTCCACCAGGGCGCCGATGACCAGGTACACGATGACGAGCTGGGGCGAGGCGACCTGCGAGCCGGGTGGCGCTCGAGGCGCTCGCCGCACGTGCGCCAGCGCCGGGCAGTCCCCCCGGTGCACCGTCACGACGTAGCGGTCCGTCCAGAAGCAGTGGACCTCGGCGTTGCCCGTGTGGTCGGGGTCGGCGCCCCGGGCCACCAGGTAGACGAAGTCGTCGTAGACGTCGATGCGGGGACGCTGCCCGAAGCGCTCGGCCGACTGGACGGCGAGGTGGTGGAACCCGAAGTGGACGCGCAGCAGCTCGGCTGACGTGCCGTCCGACGCGGCGTCGTCGAGGTCGAGCCAGAAGAACGTCGGTGCCGGCCAGTGCGGCCAGCACGTTCTCCGTCGTCGCCGGCGTCTCGTGGCCGCCTGGCGCAGGGTCCCGTGCAGCACGGCCCCAGTCTCTCCGCGCCCGACCGCACCCGGTGGATGGCGATGCCGCCGGTCAGGCGAAACGCCGCGGGTCGAAGCGATCCCGGCAGCGGCGCCTCGTCGGCCGGCAGGGCGACGCCCGCATGGCGTGCGCCAGGACCCGGGCCGAGTACGGGCCCTGCAGCAGGCCGTTGGCCCCGTGGCCGGTGGCCACCCAGGCGTTGCCCCAGCCCGGCACCGGCCCGACCACGGCGCGGTCGTCGGCGGAGGTGGGCCGCAGCCCGACCCGCGTCTCGAGGTAGGCCGCGCCCTCGAGCCCCGGCGCCACGGTCAGGCACTCGCGCAGGAGCTCGTGCAGCCCGGCCGCGGTCACGCTGACGGAGAACCCCGGCCCCGGCCTCGAAGGTCCCGCCGCAGGCCACCCGCCCACCGGGCCAGGGCACGAGGTAGTGGGTCAGCAGCGGCTGCACGATGGGCCAGTGCCCGTCTCCGCCGACGACGCCGAGATGCACGATCTGCCCCTTCGTGGGGCCGACGGGCAGGCGTGCGCCGAACCACTCGCCCACGCCGCCGTCCAGGCGCCGCCCGCCACGGCGAGCGCGCCGCACGCCACGTGTGCCGTGCCCTCCACCTCGACCGCGTCGACGCGGCGCCCGCCACCGCGCCCCGGCCACCACGCCGTGCACCGCGCCCTCGACGAACGCCACCCCGCGTGCCGCCGCCGCCTGCCGGAGCGCGGCCGCCATGCCCCGGCCGTCGACCCGGGCCGAGGCCGGGCGCGTGCAGCACGCGGTGCACCGGGCCGAGCGGCGGGAAGAGCGCCCGGCCTCCTCCGGGGTGATCTCGGCCACCTCGTCCGGGTGAGCGGCGCAGCACCAGCTCGGCGAAGGGCGCGAACCACTCGTCCTCGTGCGCGCGCAGGCCGATGGAGAGGATGCCGCAGCGGCCGTAGCCGGCCGCGGTCACGTCGGCGCCGTCGGCCCCCAGGCGCCGCCAGCAGCGCCGGGTAGTGGGCGCCGGCCTGGCGCAGGAACGGCCACAGCGCCCGTCGGTCTCCGCGCTGGTGGCCGGCGACAGGATGCCCGCCCCCGCGTCGGTCGCCCGCCCCGGGTGGCCGGCGTCGACGACGGTCACGGTCGCCCCCAGGCACGCCAGCTCGTAGGCCAGGGACAGGCCCACCAGGCCGGCGCCGACCACCGCCACGTCGCAGCGCTCCCCGCTCATGGCCCCGAGTCCACCAGGCCCGCCGCCGCGTGCCAGCGGTGCGGCACTATGAGCGCCGTGGAGGCTCGTGCGTGACACCCGAGGAGCGCTTCGCCGACCTCCCCGGATTCCCCTTCGCCCCCCGCTTCGTCGACGCTGCCCGACGGCCTGCGCATGCACTACGTCGACGAGGGGCCGGCCGGCGCCGAGGCCGTCCTGCTGCTGCACGGCCAGCCCACCTGGTCCTACCTGTACCGAACGGTCGTCGCCCGACTGGCCGGGCTCGGGCTGCGCGCCGTGGCCCCGGACCTGATCGGATTCGGGCGCTCCGACAAGCCCGTGGCCCGGACGGCGCACACGGTCCAGGCCCATGTCGACTGGCTGGCGCAGTTCGTCTCCGACGTCGGGCTGTCCGACGTCACCCTGGTCGTCCAGGACTGGGGCGGCCCCATCGGTTTGGGCGTCGCTCGCCGCCCGCCCGGGCCTGGTCCGCCGCGTCGTGGCCGCCAACACCGCCCTGCACACCGCCGACCCCGGCCTGGCGGGACGGCTGGCCTGGGCCTGCCACGCCGGCCCGGACGGCACGGTCACGGTGGAGCAGATGCTGCTCGACTACCAACGACTGACCCAGGAGCTCAACGCCGTTCCGGCCCGAGCCTCTTCGTGCAGGGGGCCACCGCGTCCGACGTGCCGGGCCCGGTGCTGGCGGCCTACGACGCCCCCTTCCCCGACGAGTCCTTCTGCGCCGGGCCGCGCCAGCTTCCCCTGCTCATGGGCCTCACCCCCAACAGCGCCTGCGCACGCCTGAACCGCCGCACGATGGATGTGCTGGCCGGCTTCGACGGGCCGCTGCTGACGGCGTTCTCCGACGGCGATCCCGGCGACCCGCGGCTGGGCCGAGGTGCTGCAGGCGCAGGTGCCCGGCGCGGCCGGGCGGGGCCATGTCACGCTCGAGGGCGCGGGGCACTTCCTCCAGGAGGACCGCGGGTCCAGCTGGCCGACGTGGTGGCGCAGTTCGTGGGGGACACTCCCCCCGCCTGACTACGAGGCCGGCGTCGACTCTTCGGGCGCGGGGCCGGCGCCGGCGCGGCCAGCGCATCGGGCTCGGGCGGCGTGCCGGTCCCCAGCTGCGCCTTGAGGGCCGCCAGCTCGTTGTCGACCTGGGCGTCCTTGCCGACCTGGTCGAGCTCCTTTTGGATGTCGTCGGTGCTGCCGCCGACGTCCTCGAGGACGCCGGACTCGAGCAGCTCGTCGAGGGCACCCGAGCGGGCCTGCATGGTGGCGATCTTGTCCTGGGCCCGCTGCAGCGACGCACCGGAGTCGTTGAAGGACTTCGAGATCCCGGCGGTGCTCTCGTCGACCTCCGAGATGGCCTTGGCCGCGGTGTACTGGGCCTTGAGGGTCTCCTTCTGGGTGCGGAAGTCGTTCACCCGCTTCTGCAGGGCGTCGAGGGTCGTGGTGAGCTTCTGCTCCTCCTCGTCGAGCTGCTGGCGCTGCGGCTCCATCTCGTCGATCTGCTGCTGGGCGGCCGCCTTGCGCGAGAGGGCCTCTTTGGCCAGGTCCTCGCGGTCGGCCGCCAGTGCCTGCTTGGCCTGGTCCTGCAGGTGGTCGACGGTGTGCTGGAACTGCTCCTCCTGGAGCTCCAGGCGCTTCTTCGAGGCGGCGAGGTCGACGAGGGCGCGGCGCACCTGGGTGATCTGCTCGAGCATCTTCTCGTAGGAGAGGTCGAGCATCTCGTCGGGCTTCTCGGCGGCGTCGAGCGCCTTGTTCGTCTTGGCCTGCACGATGTCGTGCGCCCGCTGGAAGATACCCATGTTCCCTCCCTGGGGGTCGGTCCGTGACCCCCACCATAGATTCGAATCGGCCCGATCAGGAACCGTAGGTCCAGACCTTGCCCGCCGCGGTGGCGACCCAGTACCCCGCGGCCGTCGGACGTGACGAAGATGGTCGAAGCCACCCCGCGGCACCGGTGTCACGTTCGGGGTCGCCGGTCGTTGTTCCTGCGTTGTGCCGCTTCGGTCCGGTTGGCCCTACCTCAGCCCTGAACCGCGCTGTCACCATCGCGTTTGGAAGAGAGACCGGGGGAGGAAATGGTGCTGTCGCAGTGGCATCTGCGGGCTGCGGTGCCGCGGGCAGGGCCCGGCGGAATTCGTGCGGGGACCGAGATCCGACTACGGCAGGACCAAGGAGCTCTGTGCGACATGCCCCGTCCGCCGGGAATGCCTGGACTTCGCCTTGGCGGACGACTCGCTGACCGGGCTGTGGGGCGGCACCACCGATGCCGAACGGCGCCAGATCCGCCGACGCCGGGTGGCCTAGGGCCGATCCTTCACTGCTCCCGACGACCTCTCGCATCGGGGCGACCATGGCCCCCCTCAGTGACGCGTGACTGCGCCATGTCGCCCGTTGGGACGATCGGATCCATGAAGTGACCCCGACGATCGCATGGAGAGCGCGCGTTCGCGGAGCTGCACAGCGCTCGTCGTGCTCGCGGCGCGACCAGAACCAGATCAACGCTGCTCGGCCCCGGTGGTCGTCCGAACCGGCGTGAACGTGCCCGCTGCATCGGCTCCGCCCGCCCCCTCCCCTGACGCTCCGTCGTCGGCCTGTCGACTGCCTCCGACGACGCCCGGGCACTCGGCCTGGCGCCAGCTGTGCCATGTACGCTCGGTCGGAATCGGCCGGGCACGAGGGAGGGCGTGGGGAGCGAGCGCCTGATGCGCAACGACGATGCCCCTCCGGGGATGTGCCGACGTGATCGGGCAGATCCTCCGCCGTCGAACATATGAAGCAAGAGCGAAAGGAGTAGCGGGAATGGGATTGGTCCTCATCCCTGGCACACCTGCGACGTGAGTGGTCGCACCCGCGTCGTCGTCCTGGGTGCCGGCTTCGGCGGTCTCGAGCTGTGTTCGCGACTGTCGAGCGAACTGGCCGATGAGGTGGAGGTCACGCTGATCGATCAGAGCGACGCCTTCATCTTCGGCTTCGCCAAGCTCGACGTGATGTTCGGTCGCCGAACGATGGACGAGGTCCGCCTGCCGTACCGGGACATCGACAAGCCGAGCGTCGTGTTCCGCCAGGAAACGATCGTGTCCATCGATGCCGAGCGCAAGACGGTGGTCACGAACATGGGCGAGTACGAGGCTGACGTCCTGGTGGTGGCCCTCGGAGCGGACCTGGCTCCGGATGCGACGCCGGGCCTCGAGGAGTGCGGCCACGAGTTCTACTCCCCCGCCGGCGCGGCGAGGGTGCGTGAACTTCTCCCGACCTTCCGCGGAGGCAACGTCGTCATTGCCGTGCTCGGAGGGTTCTTCAAGTGCCCACCGGCGCCATACGAGACGGCCTTCATGCTCCACGACTACCTGTCGCGCGCCGGCGTCAGGGACGCCAGCACCATCCATCTGGTGACGCCGATGCCGCAACCCATCCCGATCTCGGACCAGACGTCCGAGGCCATCATCGGGTTGCTCGACGAGCGCGGCATTGCGCACTCCCACAAATCCCGGACCATGAGGCTCGATCCGGCGACCAGGACGGCGCATCTGGAAGACGGGAGGGAGCTGCCGTTCGACCTCTTCCTGGGCGTGCCCGTGCACCGGGCGCCCTCCGTCGTCGTCGAGTCCGGCCTGACCGAGGACGGCTGGATCCCCGTCGACCCCGCCACCCTGGCGACCAGGTTTCCGGATGTCTATGCCGTCGGGGACGTCACCAGCGCGCCGGTCCCGCGGGCAGGGGTCATCGCGGAAGGCGAGGCGTCCACGGTCGCCGACGTGCTGGTCGCCCGGATCAGGGGAGGGTCGGCGCCCGACCCCTTTGCCGCGGAAATCACGTGCTACATCGAGATGGGCGGTGACTCGATCGCCAAGGTCAATGTGAACTTCCTGTCCGGGCCCGCACCCACCGCCGTGTTCACTCCGCCCTCGCTGGAGGGCGCGGAGGACAAACGCCGCATTCGCCGCCACGCGCCGGAGCCGGTGGTTCGGCCACGAGCCGGGCTGAGCGTCTGTCATGGTCGTGCCAACCAACTGAGGGGCTGCGACGTGAAGTGATGCATGAGGACCTGCATGCTTCTCACGGTCGCCGGAATCGCGACCATCCTGTCCGGGTGTTCGGCCGGCCCTCACGGCCCGCCCCCCTCGGACGGACTTGTCCGAGGCACGCTCGTGTCCTGCGGGCCCGGGTCGCCGGTCGTGACGCTGCACCAAAGAAATGGGCGTGTGATCGCCACAGCACGGTGGCATCCTCCCTCGTCCCGAGCGCGGGAGTGGAGGTGAGCGCACACTTGACTTCGCCTTCGTCGTCGAGCCTGGCGCCTACTACCTCACCATGAACAACGAGTACCAGATGCCTCCGCAAGACCGGCAGATCGAACTGGCCCGGAGTCAGGTCGTCACCACCCACATCGTCGCTTGTGTCTAGCTGATGCGACGCATCCGGCGTCGCACGCCACGGCCGCTGGGGCGAGGCTCACCGTGTGGCGTTCTTTCGGTCATCACTCCGGGCCTTGTGGTGCTCGCGGCTCTCCTCGGATCCGCCGCGGGTGGCGCCTCACTGGTCCGGGATTGGGGCAGAACCAACGCCTCGACCCGAATTGCACTGGTCGGTCAGTTCGCACTGAGCAACGTGGTGGACGTGGTGCCGGGCGCCCCGGGCCTCTACGTGCTGCGAGGCGCTCCGTTTCCGGGCGACCCGTCGGGCAACGGCTGGGAAGTCGACCTCGTCAGCCCGACGTCGGGGCGGATCCTCGAGTCGGCCTCCGGTGATGCCGCCCCGATGTCACTCGTCCTTGCCTTCGGCTCCGTCTGGGTGTCGACCGGTTCCGGCGCGAGGGCAGGTGGGCTCGGCCCGGGGATCGATCGCCTGGATGCGATGACGCTCACCCATGAGGCACGGATGTACATCGCCCCCCAGGATGTGATGGCGATAGCTGCCACCTCCTCGTCCCTCTGGGTTCTGGAGGGTGGCGACCATCCGAAGCTCGAGGCGATCGATCCAGCGACCGATGCGATCGCTCAGACCAAGACGTTCGCGGAGAACGATCTCGTCGAGGGCCTGACGGCGACGGCGGATCGGGTCATCGTCAGCTACGAGCCCTTCGGATCGCCCCCACGATTGACGGCCCGTACAGACGTGACGTGGATCGATGCGTCCTCTCTCAGGGTCCGCTCCAGTGCCGTCGTGGCGCGCACCCCGGCGACGGCCGGCTCGGCGCAAGGCGCCTATTCGCTTGCGGCCACCAACGACACCACGGTGTACGTCGGCCTGGAGAGCGCCCGAACGGGCCCGTCCCTCGTCGTCCTCCGCGGCCACAGCGTCCTGAGGTCACGCCGTGGGACGGGTGAGCTCGTGACGGCGTCACGCGACGGTGAGGTTTGGGCAGCTGCGATCCAGAGGCAGAAGTCAGGCCCGGACACGAGCGACCTCCAGAGAATCAACGCCAACGGAACCGTCAGCTCGCAACGGAGCGGCCTGCCCGCCCTCGTGTCCATTTCGGGGAAGGGCGACGACCTCTATGCGGGTACGTCGGCTGGTGTGCTCGTCTTCAAGGATTGAGGTCCGCGCTCCTGGCATCGAAGGCTTCGAACGGACGCGTGCCGGAGACCTCGTCCCGTAGAATTCGACCTGTGCCGATGCGCCTACGACGCTTCATCGATGAGGTCGAGGGGGATGTGCATCGGCTCCACGGCCGCCACGCTTCAGATATGCCCCAGTGAACGACAGCACATCGGTGATCGCACGCTGGGTGTGGCTCGTCATGATGATCGGCATCGGCATCGAGTTCGCACTCGGTGTGGCATGTTTGGTGCTCGTGCCGGTGGGACGACCGGATCAGTGGCTCCCTCCCCAGAGCCGGGCCCTGTACGTCACCCACGCTCTTCTCGGGGGCCTGCTGGCGATCGGGGCGTCGGCAATCCTCTTCGCGGTGCTCGACGGGCCGAAGCTCGGGCGCCTCGGAGCGCAGATCGGCCTCTTCGGGCTGTTGCTCGGCGCCGGAGGCGGGATGCTGTCCGTGTCGCATCCTTGGAGGCTGACGGGCATGGGGTTGATGTTCGCCGGGGCTCTGGTCGCCTTCTTTGGATATCTCATCCCCCTCGCTGAAGTCCCGGTGCACGATCCTGGAGCCGCACCAGGGGGATGACCATTCGACGGCGCCGGTGCGCAAGATGCGAGCCTTCGTTGTCGGCGGCGCCGTCCCCCGATCGAGCGGCACTCGTCAGGAAGCCGGATCTCCCCCTTGATCGACGACCCTGGTGATGCGCCTGTCGGGTATCAGCCAGACCACGGCCACCGCGACGTAGATCGCGATGGCCGCCCACGGCTCGAAGAAAGCGATGGCGACGGCCACCAGGTAGGCGATGGCCGAGAGCCGACCCTTGCGATCCCCACCGATGGCGACGGCCAGTCGGGATTCCGGAGGGTGCAAAGCCAGCAGGGTGCGGGTGAGCACGTAATAGGCAAGGGCCGCAGCCAGGAGAACCAACCCGTAGACCACAACCGGTGCGGTGTCCCCCGGGTGCTCGCCCAGCCATGCCGTCGCCGCGGGCGTGAGCGAAAGGGAGAACAGGAGTCCCATGTTCGCCCAGAGAACCCGGCCGTCGATGCGGTCCACCATGTGCAGCAGATGGTGGTGGTTGTTCCAGTAGATGGCCAGAAAGGTGAAGCTCAACGCGTAGACGAGGAGCTTCGGCACCAGCGACTTCAGATCGCCGAAGCCCTGGCCCGTGGGTGGCCGCAGATCCAGGACCATGATCGTCATGACGATGGCGATGACGGCGTCGGTGAACGCCTCCAGCCTTCCTGTGCTCATCGCCTCTGACCTGCTCTTTTCTCGTCGGGCTGCCGGGATTTGAACCCGGGACCTCTTGACCCCCAGTCAAGCGCGCTAACCAAGCTGCGCCACAGCCCGCATGTCGTCCTCGTGCAAGTCCGATGAACATCCCGGGCCATGCGCCGTGACGGGGAACGACGTGTGGATGGTAGTCCACCCTCCTGTCGGAGAGGTCCAGCACCGGCGTTTGCCCTGGCCCAGGCCGCTGCAACACGGAATTGTGCTCAAGGGGTGGCTCACCCCATCCGATTTTCCCTCCGTGGCGACGATCACGCGTGACACCCAACTCGACCTGCTGCACTACGTGATCGAGACCCAGCGTCTGGTCAACGCAGTGCCGACCACCGGCCTGAAGGGCTCCGAGCGAGCGATCGGTCTGGTTCTCGATCGGGTGCAGGTCGTCACGAACGCCGACGGGGCGACCGTGGAGGTCGCCGAGGGCACCGTCTTGGTCAGTCAAGCCGTGAGTGGCTTGGCCACGGACGCCCAGGGTGCCCGCGTGGACCAGGACAGCTGCCTTTCGGGCCTCTGTGTGCGCGTCGGGATGCCGCTCCTCTGTCGGGACACCGAGACCGATGCCCGGGTCGACGTGGAGGCCTGTCGCAGAGCCGGCGTCCGTTCGATCGCTGTCGCGCCAATGGTCCGCGCCGGAGAGACGCTCGGCGTCTTGAAGGTCGTGTCGGGGGAGGCTGAGCACTTCGACGACGCCGACGCCGACGTCCTCGAGTTGATGGCCAATCTGGTCGCTTCCGGCCTTCCCCACTCCACGAAGATCGAGCGAGAAGCAGAGCGTGCTCTGCGTGACCCCCTGACGGGACTCGCAAACCGCCTGATCTTCATGGACCGACTGTCGCACCACGGCTACGAGGCCCGTCGCTACGGCCGGCCCTACGGCCTCTTCCTCGTCGGCTTGGACCGGTTCGCGGTGGTCAACGAATCACTCGGTCAGGAGTGGGGCGACGCGGTGCTCCGAGCGGTGGCCCAGGGCCTCAACGCCACCGTCCGGGGTGGCGACACCCTGGCGCGCCTGGAGGGCGATCAGTTCGTCGTCCTGTGCGGGAACGCCGAACAATCACTCGTCGAGGAGCGGCTCAAGGGCCGGATCGACGGGGTGATCGCCGAGGTCGAACAAGGAACTCAGTCTCGATGGGTACACCCTCGCCGCCAGCGTCGGCGTGGCCTGGAGCACCGGGAACGATGCCGACCGCCGACGACCTCCTGACGGCGGCCCGCGCCTCGCTGCCTCCCGCCAAGGCGCAGCGGTACGCCGGCACCGATCGCTGACGGTCAATGCGCCGGCCGGACATCCGCCGCGTGCGGAGATCGACGTCCGTATGGTCGAATGGGGCCGATGACCCCCGATATCGCACCCGACCTCCGCCTCGACCCCCGCCTCCGGCGCATGCTCGAGCTGCATGCCCCAGACCACTCTCGACGACGTCGCCGAGCCGCGACGAGCTGCTCGCCGAGGCGAACACGCCAGAGGCGGTCGAGGGCCGGGAGGCCTTCCGCTCCATCCAGGAGCTGTGCGACACCGAGGAGGTCGGCCCCTCGGCCGGCCTGCGGTGACCACGACGCAGTTCGTCTCGGAGCCCGACGGCAACACCGTCAACCTGCAGGTCATCCGAGCCCGACTCCGACGAGGCGCTCCCGTGCGTCTATTACATCCACGGCGGCGGCATGGCCGCGATGTCCTGCTTCGACGGGATGTACCGCGGCTGGGGCAAGCACATCGCCGCCAACGGCGTCGCCGTCGTCATGGTCGACTTCCGCAATTGCGTCGTCGCGTCGTCTGCGCCGGAGGTGGCGCCGTTCCCGGCCGGGCTCAACGACTGCGTCTCGGGCCTGCGCTGGGTCGCTGCGCCACGCGGCGGACCTCGGCATCGACCCGGCGCGCATCGTCGTCGCCGGCGAGAGCGGCGGCGGCAACCTCACGCTGGCCACCGGGCTCAAGCTCAAGCGGGACGGTGATCTCGGCCTGATCAAGGGCCTCTACGCGCTCTGCCCGTACATCGCCGGGCAGTGGCCCGCACCCGAGTGCCCCTCCTCCGTCGAGAACGAGGGCATCCTGCTGCACCTGCACAACAACCGCGGCGCCATGGGCTACGGGATCGAGGCCTTCAACGAGCGCAACCCTCTGGCCTGGCCGTCCTTCGCCGACCGTCGACGACGTCACCGGCTTCCCTCCGACCGTGATCAACGTCAACGAGTGCGACCCGCTGCGCGACGAGGGCATCAACTTCTACCGCCTCCTGCTCTCGGCCGAGGTGCCCGGCCCGCTGCCGCCAGATGATGGGGACCATGCACGGCACCGAGATCTTCACCATCGCCTGCCCCGACATCAGCCGCGACACCGCCCGGGACATCGCCGGTTTCGCCCGCGAGCTAGCCGCGCGTCGGCCGCGCGCCGCCTACCTCCGGCACGAGGTCGTCGGACCGCTACGCTCCCCCGCCGTGACGACGACCCTCGACTGCTCCACGCGTCCCTTGCCGCGCGCCCTCGCGACGCATGGCCGCCGGCCTCGGCGTGCATCGCCCTGCTCGGCCGGTCGCCGGCGCCGGCGTCCAGCACGACCGAAGCGTCCACGCGTCGTCCGCGCCGCCCTCCCGCCCGGGAAGATCAACCACATCCTGGTCATCGAGTTCGAGAACGAGGGGTACCACGCCACCTTCGGGCCCGGCTCCCCCGCCACCTACCTGAACGGCACGCTGCGCCCGGAGGGCGAGCTGCTGCAGAACTACTACGCCATCGGCCACGACAGCCTCGACAACTACATCGCCCAGGTCTCGGGTCAGGCCCCCACCGAGGACACCCAGGCCGACTGCGCCGACAACGGCTTCGCCTTCGCCAACGTGGACCCCGGCACGCCGGACCGCGACCAGGCATCCAACCCGGGCCAGGTCGACGGGGAGGGCTGCGTGTACCCGTCGTCGGTCCAGACGATCGCCGCCCAGCTCGACGCCAAGTACCCGCCGAACAAGACGACGCACGTCGCCGCGTGGCGGGCCTACGAGCAGGACATGGGCAACACGCCCGTCACGTGACGGCGGGACGCCCGACCCCACGCGGTGGCACCGACTGCGCCCACCCGGCCATCGGCGCCACCGACACCGCCGAGGTGGCGACGCCCCCGGACCAGTACACCACCCGGCACAACCCCTTCGTCTGGTTCCACTCCGTCATCGACAACACGGCGGAGTGCGACGCCAACGTCGTCCCCCTGGGGACGCTGGGCGCCAACGGCATCCCGTCGCCCACCGGGCACCTGGCCCGGGACCTCCAGCAGCGAGAAGACCACCCCGCGCTTCGGGTTCATCACCCCCAACCTGTGCAACGACGGCCACGACGGCACCTGCGCCGGGCCCGAACAGCACCGGGAGCCCACGTCGGCGGCCTGACCGGGGCCGACGAGTTCCTCCAGGCCTGGATGCCCCTGATCCTCGGCTCCCCCGCCTACAGGCACGGCGACATGCTGGTCGTCATCACCTTCGACGAGTCCGATGTCGGCGGGCCCGGCGCGGCCGACGCCTGCTGCAACGAGCCCTCCGGGCCCAACACGCACGCACCGGGCGACGCCGGCGCCGCGACGGACAGCGCCGCCCCCGGCGGTGGCCAGATCGGCGCCCTGCTGCTCAACGCCAAGTACATCGTGCCGGGCACGACCGACACCACCGGGCTCGTACAACCACTACTCGGCCCTGCGCAGCTACGAGGACCTGCTCGGACTGACGACCGGGGGCACCGACGGCGAGGGCCATCTCGGCTTCGCGGCCGCCAAGGGCCTCGCTCCGTTCGGCACCGATGTGTTCCCGGCCAAGCTCAGCGGCGCCGGACGTCGAGCGAAGTAGGCCTCAGTCCAGCCGGCGCAGCGAGGCCCGGTAGCGCTTGGCGTTGGCGACGTACTCGGCGGCCGAGAGCCGGATCATCGGCACGTCGGACCGGCCCTCGAAGATCTTCGCCGGCACGCCCAGCGCCAGCGCGCCCGGCGGCACGACCATGTTGTTGGGCACCACGGCGTTGGCGCCCACGGTGGCGCCGCGGCCGATCACCGCCCAGTGCAGCACGACGCTGCCCGAGCCGGCCAGCGACTCGTCCTCGAGGATGCAGCCCTCCAGGTGGGTCAGGTGGCCCACCACGCAGCCGTCACCGATGATGGTGGGGAAGCCGGGGCCGGCGTGGATCACGGTGCCGTCCTGGATGGAGGTGCCGGCGCCCGACGGTGATCGTGCCGAAGTCGCCGCGCAGCACGGCGCCGGGCCAGACGCTCGACTCGGCCCGATGATCACGTCACCGATCACGACGGCGTCGGGGTGGACGAAGGCGTCGGCGTGGATCCGCGGTGCGACGCCGTCGAGCTCGTAGATGGGCATGGCGAGGGACGCTACACGTGGCCGGCGATCCAGGTCACGCCCTGGTAGCCGCGGTAGCCGAGGTAGATCGACGCTGGCGACCAGCATCGCCTTGAAGTACCACGGGATCGGCGGGCGCTCCTGCTCGGCCAGGATCGTGCCGCACGTGGGGCACTCGCCCTCCTCACCCAGGTCCTCGTCCTCGACGAGCGCGTCGCACTCCTCGCACCAGGCCATCAGGTCCGGCCGCTCCTCACTTCCCGCCGATCCGCACGCGCAGCTTCATCGGCGTCGCGCCGAGGTCGAACTTCTCCCGGATGCCACGCTCGATGTAGCGGAGGTAGGTCTGGGGCAGCCGTCCGTTGGTGAAGAGGGTGAACGTCGGCGGGTCGATGGCGCCCTGGACGATGTAGCGGATCTTGCCCGGGGGGCGGGCTGGCGGAGCTGCAGCTCCTGCACGGCGCGGTTCAGGGCCCCCGTCGGCACCCGCTGGTGGTACGCCGCCACGGCAGTCGCGCAGCGCGGGCAGGATGCGGTGCACGCCCTTGCCCGACAGCGCCGACATCTTCAGCACCGGCGCCGCGCCCAGGAAGGCCAGGCGGTCCCCCACGCCCGCCAGCACCTCGTCCCGGTCGTCGATGGCCACCTGGTCCCACTTGTTCAGCGCCACGATGGCCGGGCAGCCCGAGACGCCGATGCGCTCGGCCAGCCGCTGGTCCTGATGCGAGGCGCCGATGGTGGCGTCGATGACCAGGACGGCGACGTCGGCCCGCTCGAGCGCCCGCAGCGCGCGCATGGTCGCGTGCTGCTCGGTGCCGCGGTCGGTCTTGGAGGGCCGGCGCAGCCCGGCCGTGTCGATGAAGCAGCACCGGCCCGTCGGGTGTCTCGACCACGGTGTCGATGGCGTCGCGGGTGGTGCCCGGCATGTCGTGGACGATGGAGCGCTCCTCACCCAGCAGCCGGTTGAAGAGCGTCGACTTCCCGACGTTGGGCCGCCCGATGATGGCGACACGGGGCGTTCCGGGGTCACGGTCACCCCGGGCGCTGTCCTTCGGCCGCTGTCTCGTCGAGAGCCGTCCTCCTCGTCGGGGAGTGGGCACCGGCAGCAACGCCGACCACCTCGTCGAGCAGGTCCCCGGTGCCCCGCCCGTGCAGCGAGCTCACCGGGATAGGGGTCGCCCAGCCCGAGGGAGACGAACTCCCAGGCGGCCGCCTCCCGGTTGGCGCCTCGACCTTGTTGACCACGAGCCGCACCGGTGGACCGGCCCGCCGGATCACCTTGGCCGCGGCCAGGTCCTCCTCGGTCACGCCGGTGGTCACGTCGACCACCATGAGGATCACGTCCGCCTCGGCCAGGGCCCGCTCGGCCTGCTCGCTCACCTTGGCTTCGAGCGCGTCGCCCGCCGGCCAGCCAGCCGCCGGTGTCCATGATGGAGAACGGGCACGCCGGACCACTCGGCCGAGAGCACCTTGCGGTCGCGGGTCACCCCCTGCTCCTCCTCCACCACGGCGGCCCGCGCGCCCGACGATCCGGTTCACCAGGGAGGACTTGCCGACGTTGGGTCGGCCGGCCACGACGACCATGGGGCTCATGATCGCGCACGCCGGTCGGAAGGACGTGCCGTCGAGCGCCCGGCGCAGCGAGGCGCCCTCGGTGGGCACCACCTCGACCGGCCGGGGCAGGTCGGCCAGCGTCAAGCCGTCGAGGAAGCGGCCCTCGTTGAGGCAGGCGTCGGGCAGCAGGCAGCGCACGCCGTCGGGCACGCCCTCGAGGGCGCGGGCCACGTCCTCGCCGGTGAGCAGGCCCGGCCACCCCGATGTTGCCGCCGAAGAAGTCGTTGGGCACGGCGCGCAACTCCACGTCGTCGCGCGGGTGCGACGCCACCAGCGGCGCCAGCACCCGGGCGCCGTAGGTGCCGGTGAGGATCGTGATCGGGCGGCTCGTCGGCTCCCGCCGGCGCGGCCGGGAGCCGCGGGGCGCGATAGCCCTCGGCCGGAGCGGCGTCGACCGAGGCGAAGAACCCGTGGCGCACGCCGCCCGGGCCACCGGCACGCCGGGCCGCGCGAACGACTCGGCGAAGGCCCGGGCCATGCCGATGCCGTTCTCGTGCTGGGGATACCCCTCGTAGTGGCCGGCCGAGGGGAGATCGCGCCCGGCCAGCAGGTAGTACTCGTCGGCGGCGAAGACCATGCGGCGGCCCAAGCGCCTTGCGGTAGAGCCGCTGCCACTCGTCGATGGTGTCGAGGACGCGCTCGGCCTCCTCCGACGGTGTGCGGGCGCATCTCGGGCTCGTTGGAGTAGCGGCTCAGCCCGAGCGGGACCGCGCCCACGCTGGCCAGCGCCGGGTAGCGGTCGAGGATCCCGGCCAGCGTGTCCTCGAGCGCGGCGCCGTCGTTGACCCCGGGGCACACGACGATCTGGCCGTGCACCTCGATGCCCCCGTCGAGCAGGACCTCCAGCCAGCGCAGGCTGGTCGCCCCCTTCGGGTTGCGCAGCATGTGCGCCCGCAGCTCGGGGTCCGTCGTGTGGATGGAGACGAACAGCGGGCCCGAGCCGCTCGGTCAGGATGCGCTCGGCGTCGAGCTCGGTGAAGCGGGTCAGCGTGGTGAAGTTGCCGTAGAGGAACGACAGCCGGTAGTCGTCGTCCTTGAGGTAGAGGCTGCGCCGCATGCCCTTGGGCAGCTGGTAGATGAAGCAGAACGCGCAGTGGTTGTCGCAGGTGCGGATCCGGTCGAAGACGGCCGAGGAGACCTCCACGCCGAGCGGCTCGCCGGCGTCCTTGTCGACCCGCACGACCCGGGGCAGCGGCGCGCCGGCGCGGCGAACGAGGACGCTGAGGTCGCTCGCGTCGCTGAGGCGCTGGAAATCGATGACGTCGCGCGGCTCCTGCCCGTCAATGCTGAGGAGCTCGTCGCCCACGGCCAGGCCGGCCCGGGCTGCCGGCGACGCCGCGGTGACCGAAGTCACCGTGGGAGCTGACATGACCCACAGGTTACTGCCGATAACCTGGACTTTGTGCCCGGAGTCGACCGAGTGATGCTGGCCGAGCCACGGGGGTTCTGCGCCGGCGTCGAGAAGGCGATCAAAGCCCTGGCCTGGATGGTCCGGGTCTTCGAGCCGCCGGTGTACTGCTACCACGAGATCGTCCACAACCGTCATGTGGTCGAGCGCTTCCGTGACCAGGGCGTCATCTTCGTCGACGACGTCGGCCGACGTCCCCGCCGGTGCGCCCCTGATGCTCAGCGCCCACGGCTCGGCGCCCGAGGTGGTCGAGGCGGCCCGGGCCCGGGGCGGCGTCGTCGTCGACGCCGTCTGCCCGCTCGTCACCAAGGTGCACCACGAGCTCAAGGTGCGCAGCCGCAAGGGGTACACCGTCCTGTACGTCGGCCATGCCGGCCACGAGGAGGCCGTGGGGACCATGGCCGTCGCCCCGCAGTCGGTGCGGCTCCTCGAGCACGAGGAGGACCTCGACGCCCTGGACGACCTGGCCGACGGGGACGCCCGTCGCGCTGCTTGGCCCAGACCACGCTGA
This sequence comes from uncultured Acidimicrobiaceae bacterium, assembly GCA_963826835.1. GTDB lineage: Bacteria > Actinomycetota > Acidimicrobiia > Acidimicrobiales > RAAP-2 > Bog-473. The sequence goes on along the minus strand of CAWGYK010000001.1, from coordinate 223,408 downwards.
GCCACGACGAGTGGCGCGGCCTCATGGAGGCGGCCCGCCGGCGCTTCCCCGACCTGTGGATGCCCAACCGCAGCGATCTCTGCTTCGCCACCACCAACCGCCAGGCCGCCCTGAAGGCCATCGCCTCCGAAGTCCGACGCCGTCGTGGTCATCGGCTCGGCCAACTCGTCCAACACCGTGGCCCTCGAGAAGGTCGCCCGGGCCGGCGGGTGCCCCCGGGTGCTGCGCATCAACGAGGCCGACGAGCTGCCCGACGATCTCGTCGGGCACGGTCGGGGTGACGGCGGGTGCCTCGGCACCCGAGGCCCTGGTCGAAGAGGTCATCGCCCGCCTCGCCCCCGCCCGAGGGCGTGACCGAGGTGACGGTGACCACCGAGGACGAGTACTTCCCGCCACCGCCCGAGCTCCGGGAGCTCCTGCGTGCCGTGGGCTCCATGCTGGGCTTTTTCGCCGGCCGCGGCCGCCCGGTGCCGTGCCGATCCGGCGGCCGAGGACCGGTCCGTCTCGGCCGCCGACGTGCTGGACCTGCTGGCCTCCTGAGGCCTGCAGGCGCGATGATTGCCCCATGACGTTCACCCGGATGGACGAGTCGACGGCCGAGCAGTGGCAGCACATCATCGTCGAGTCGATGGAACACCAGCCCCGCGTCGCCGACCGCGTGCTCGCCATGCTGGCCTCGCTCGAGGAGATCACCGACGGCTTCGAGGTCGACCAGCTGGTCCACTCGCTGCAGACGGCGACCCGGGCCGAGGAGGCGGGTGCCTCCGACGAGGTCGTCGTGGCGTCGCTGTGCCACGACATCGGCAAGGCCGTGTCGGTCATGAACCACCCCCGCATCGCGGCCGAGATCCTGCGCCCCTACGTCGAGCGAGGACACGTACCACATGATCGAGGCCCACCAGGACTTCCAGGGCAGGCACTACTACGAGTACCTGGGCCAGGACCCCGACGCCCGGGAAAGTACGAGGGCGAGCCCTGGTACGGGCTGGCCGAGCAGTTCGCCGACGAGTGGGACCAGACCAGCTTCGACCCCGACTACCCCACCAAGCCGCTCTCGCACTTCGAGCCCCTGGTCCGCCAGGTCTTCGCCACGCCGCGGTCGTTTTGAGCCCGCGCCGCGGCGCCACCTCGGGCGCCAGCATCCACACCGACCCTGATCGCGCGCGCCGCGTCATCGAGGCGTCGCGCCGGGAGTTCGACGCGCCGCACCCCGACCTGAAGCTCTCCCCCGTCGTCGGCCTCATCTGCGCCTACGAGGAGGAGGACAACATCGGCGCCGTGCTGGCCGCCATGCCCACGGAGGCCTGCGGCCTGGCCGTGACCACGCTCGTCGTGGTCGACGGCGGCAGCGACAAGACCGACCAGGTCGCCAAGGACTCCGGCGCCGTGACCTTCGTGCTGAGCGAGAACCTCGGGCACGGCTACGCGCTGCGGGTCGGCTACGCGCTGTGCATCGAGCTCGGCGCGCAGTTCGTGGTCACGCTCGATGCCGACGGCCAGAACGACCCTGCGGAGATCCCGGTCATGCTCCAGCCGCTCGTCGACGACGAGGCCGACTTCGTCGTCGCCTCGCGCGTCCTCGGCCGGGACACGACCACCGACCGCTTCCGCAAGGCCGGCGTGCGCGTCTTCTCGTGGGCGATGAGCGCCATGGGCCACACCAAGCTGACCGACACCTCCAACGGCTACCGGGCCCTGCGGGTCAGCATGCTCGACGACGTGGCCTACCGGCTGGTCCAGCCGCAGTACCAGACGGCCGAGCTCCTGATCATCGCCATGAAGCGGGGCTGGCGTGTCAGCGAGCGGCCCACCGTCTGGCTGCCCGCGGGCCTCGGGCACGACCAAGAAGGGCAAGAACTGGCTCTTCGGCTTCCGCTACGGCCGGGTCGTGCTCGAGACCTGGTGGAAGGTGCGCAAGGAGCCGCACCACCGCTGAGCGCCGGCTCGCGGGCCTCAGTAGCGCCCGGTCTTCGCCCGCGCCTCGTCGTAGACGGCCTGCAGCTCGGGGCACCAGCGCCTCGGTGGCGGCGCGCACGGCCGACCGTGACACCCGTCCGCCCTCGGTCCGGGCGGGCGGCGGGATGGCGGGGCCGATCACCACCTGAATGGTGTACGGCTTCGGGACCGCGCTCCCCTTGGGCATGGCCAGGTCGGACCCCCCGATGCCGATCGGGCACGATGGGCGCGCCCGGTGCGGGCCGACAGGAAGGCCGCGCCCTCCATCAGGTCCTCGATGACCGGCCCTCCCGGCGGGTGCCCTCGGGGAACAGGACGAGGAGCTCGCCCTTGCGCAGGACCTCCTCGGCGCGCTGGAGCGCCTCGCGGTCGGCCGACTCGCGGTGGACCGGGAAGGCCCCGACGGTGAGCAGCAGCTTGCCCAGCCACTTGTTCTTCCACATCTCGTCCTTGGTCATGAAGAAGAGCTTGCGGTCGGTGCAGAAGGCGGCGAAGCCGAAGTCGGCGAAGGAGCGGTGCACCGGGGCCAGGATGGCCGGCCCGGTCGTCGGGATGTGCTCCCGGCCCGACGACCCTGGGCCGGAACCAGGCCCACAGCACCGTGACGAAGAGCATGCGCTCGACCCGGTACAGCGGCGTGCGGCGCGGGTCGACCTCGAAGGGCTGGTGCCGCCCGGGGCCTCGGCGGCCCTCCGTCGAGCTCCTCGGGCGTCCGGCGACGATCCCGCTGCGCTCACAGCCACGACAGCACCTCCTCGACCACATCCTGCACGGTGCGGCCGGTCGTATCGAGCCGGTGGGCGTCCTCGGCCTCGCGCAGCGGCGAGGCGTCCCGGGTCGAGTCGATGCGGTCGCGCCGGGCCACCCCCTCGGGCGCCTCGTCGTTGCGCCGGCGGGCCCGCTCCTCGGGCGAGGCCGTCAGGTAGACCTTGAGCTCGGCTCCGGGGAAGACGACCGAGCCGATGTCGCGCCCCTCGACCACCCCCCCGCCGTGGGCGTCGGCCCAGGCCCGCTGGCGCTCCACCAGGTGCCGCCGCACCTCGGGGTTGGCGGCCACGACCGAGACGGCCCGGCCCACCTCGGGCGAGCGGATGACGGCCGGTGACGTCGAGCCCGTCGATCGTCACCCGCTCCCCCACCTCGATCGTCGACGCCGCGGCCAGCGCGGCCACCGCGTCGCGTGTCGTCCGGCGGCGTGCCCGGTCCAGGGCGAGGGCGGCGACGGCGCGGTACATGGCGCCCGTGTCGAGCCGATCGACGCCCGAGCCGCTCGGCCACCGCCGTCGAGACGGTCGACTTGCCGGCTCCGGCCGGCCCGTCGATGGCGACCAGCAGCGGCCGCGGGGCGCGGCGGCCCGGCGGCCAGCGCGCGCCAGGTCCTCGGCGAAGGCCGGGTAGCTGGTCTCGACGGCGCCGAACCCGGTGATCAGGCTGCGCTCCCCCGGACGGGCCGCCAGCGCGGCCACGGCGGCGGCCATGGCCATGCGGTGGTCGCCCCGGCTGTCGAAGCGGGCGCCGCGCAGCGGGCCGCCGACGCCCGGTGATCGGCCAGCGTGTCCCCGTCGACCGTGGCGCGGGCGCCGAACGCCTCGACCATGTCGGCCACGGCGACCAGCCGGTCCACCTCCTTGACCCGCAGCTCGCCCACGTCGGTGAAGACCGTCGTGCCCTCGGCCACGGCGGCGGCCACGGCCAGCGCCGGGATCTCGTCGAGCGAGGGGATCTCGCCGGCCCGCACCTCGGTGGCGCGCAGCGGGCCGGCCGGGGCCCGGATGGTCGTGGTGCCGGGCTCGCCGGGCAGCGAGCGTGATCGGCTGCGCCCATGCGCTGCAGGACCGAGACGTAGCCCAGCCGGGCCGGCCCGCTGTAGACGCCGGCCACGTCGACCGCGCTCCCCGGGCACGACGCACCCGGCCACCACGAAGAAGGCCGAGGCGGAGGGGTCGCCGGGCACGGTGCGCTCCACCGGCTGCGAGGGACGACGCCCGGACGCGCACGACGCGGCCCTCGCCCCAGGGCTCGACCGTGAGGTCGGCCCCCGCCTCGGCCAGCATCTCCTCGGTGTGGGTGCGGGTGGTGACCGCCTCGCGCACGACCGTCGTCCCGCTCGGCCGAGAGCCCGGCCAGGAGGATGGCCGACTTCACCTGGGCGCTGGCCACCTTGGAGGTCCAGTCGATGCCGTGCAGCGCGCCGCCCCGGACGCGCAGCGGCGGCGGGCAGCGTCGCCCCTGGCCCGTCACGCGTGGCGCCCATGAGGCCGAGGGGCTCGGCCACCCGGTCCATGGGCCGGGACGAGAGCGAGTCGTCACCGACCAGCTCGGTCTCCCAGTCGAACCCGGCGACCAGGCCGGCCAGCAGCCGCATGGACGTACCGGAGTTGCCGCAGTCGAGCGGCGCCGCCGGGTCGGTGGAGGCGGCCCGGCCCCCGTGGATGACGACCGTCCCGTCGTCGTGGCGCTCCACGCCGGCCCCCATCGCCTCCACCGCGGCCAGGGAGGCGGCGACGTCGGCGCCGTCGGAGAGCCCGTGGATGACCGAGGTGCCCTCGGCCAGCGCGCCGAGCAGCACGGCGCGGTGCGAGATCGACTTCTCCCCCGGCGTGCGCACGGTGCCCCGGCACGGCACGCCGCCGTCGACGACGAGGACGCGGGGTGCCGTCACGACAGCTGCTCGGCCCGGCACCGGTAGCCGCGCGACTCCACGGCGGCGGCGAGCGTGTCGGCATCGGCGCCGTCGACCACGAGGATGAGGACGCCGCGCGGGCCCTCGGCCGAGTGGGCGATCTCGATGTCGTAGATGCCGATGCCCGCATCGGCGGCCAGCGAGGTGATCTCGGCCAGCACGCCCGCCCGGTCGGGCACCGGGATGCGCAGCTCGGCCAGGTGGTCGGGCCGCACGACGCGGGCCGGCAGGTTGCGCCGGGCGGCGCTGGCCCTCTGGAGCGACGGCGAGGAGCGCGGCCCGGTCCTGGGCCGCCACGCGGTCGCGCATGGCGCCGAGGTCGGTCACCAGCGCGTCGAGCGCGTCGACGATGGCCGCGGCGTTCTCGGCGCAGATGTCGGGCCAGATCCCCGGATGGCCGGCGGCGACCCGGGTCATGTCGCGGAAGCCCCCGGCGGCCAGCCGCAGCAGGGTGCCGTCCTGCTCGGCGCCGTCGGTGGCGGCGTTCATCAGCGTGGCCGCCACCAGGTGCGGCACGTGGGACACCACGGCCACCAGCCGGTCGTGGTCCGCGGCGAGAGGACGAGCACGTCGGCGCCGAGGCTCATCACGACGCCCTTCAGGCGGTTGAAGGCCTCCAGGTCGGTCGCCGCCGTCGGGGTGAGCACCCAGACCGCCCCCTCGAAGAGGTCGGGGTCGGCGCCGTGCAGGCCCGTCTGCTCGGAGCCGGCCATGGGGTGGCCCGCCGATGAAGCGCGGGTGGTCGGCCTCGTCCACGATGGCCGTCTTGACGCCGCTCACGTCGGTCACCACGGCGTCGGCGCGGCGGCCCGTCGTCGCCGAGGAGGCGGCGGGCCACCCCGGCCGACCGCGGCGGCCGGCACGGCGACGAAGACCACCTCGGCCTCCAGGTCGTCCCCGGCGGCGTCGATCACCCCCGTCTCGAGCGCGGCCTGCGAGCCGCTCCGGGTCGGCGTCGATGCCCGGAGACGTGCCAGCCGCGTCGGCGCAGCCCGAGCGCGATGGAGCCCCCGATCAGCCCCGTCCCGACGACGAGTGCCCGCCGGCGCGCTCCGGCCTCAGCCGGGGAGGTCATCGCGGAGCCCTTGGGCGCCGTGGAGGTAGACGTGCTGGATCTCGTCGCGCGACCGGGTCGTGTGCACGTGCAGGAGGACCCGGATGCACAGGGGCATGGAGCCGGGCACGGCGATCTCGGCCGCGCACAGGAGCGGGACGGCGCCGAACCCGATCTCGCGGATGGCGGTGGCCGGGAAGGTGCTCGTCACGTCCGCCGTGGCGGTGAACAGCACGCTGATGATGTCGTCCTCGACCAGGTCGTTGCTGGCCATGATCTCGCGCATGAGCTCCTGGGAGCGCTCCGTGACCTGGGCCACCGTGTCCTCGTCGACCGTCGTCGCCCCGCGCAGACCCCTGACCGTGGGAGCGGCTGCCATGGCGGGTCACTCTACCGGCATCGGTCGGAGCCCGCAGGTCAGGGCCCGCTAGGCGCCGGCGGCCGACCCGGAACGGCCGGGGCCGGCCGCGGCGGCCAGGGCCCGGACCTCCGCCGGCTCGAGCGCGCGCCACCGCCCCGGGGGCAGGTTCGTGTCCCGCACCGGCCCGATGCGGGTGCGCACGAGGCGCCGCACGGGATGGCCGATGGCCTCGCACATGCGGCGGACCTGGCGGTTGCGTCCCTCGTGGATCACGAGGCGCAGCACGCCCGGGGCCAGCACGCCCACCTCGGCCGGCGCCGTCAGGCCGTCGTCGAGCTCGACCCCTTGGCGCAGCGGGCGCAGCGCACCGGGCGCGGGCGTGCCCCCGGCGACCTCGGCCACGTACTCCTTGGCCACGCCGTGCGACGGGTGGGTCAGCAGCTGGGACAGCGCGCCGTCGTTGGTCAGGATCAGCAGCCCCTCGGTGTGGCGGTCCAGCCGGCCGACGGCGAAGACGCGGGGCTCCGGCGGGCACCAGCGTCGATCACCGTGGGGCGGCCCTGGGGGTCGTCGGCGGTGGTGATGACGCCGTCGGGCTTGTTCAAGAGGTAGTAGACGAGGTCGGGCGCCACCGGCACCAGGACGCCGTCGACCTCGACCCGAGCCGTCGACGGATCGATCCGCCGGCCGAGCGTGGCCACCTCGCCGTCGACGCGTGACCCGGCCCGCGGCGATCAGCTCCTCGCAGGCCCGCCGGGACCCGATCCCGACCCGGGCCAGGACCTTCTGGAGGCGCTCGCCCTCGGCTCAGGCGTCGTCGGAGGCCGCCTCGACGCCGAGGCCCAGCGCCGACTGCAGGTCGCGCTCGAGGTCGCCGGCCACCTCGGGCCCGGGCAGGAAGTCCTCCACGGCCGGCAGCTGCTCGAGCGAGTCGAGCCCGAGGCGCTCCAAGAAGAGGTCGGTGGTGCCGAACAGCGCCGGCTGGCCCGGCCCGTCGGCGTGACCGACCACCTCGATGTAGCCCCGCTGCTCCAGCAGGCGGCTCACGCCGTCGACGTTGACCCCGCGCAGCGCCGAGATCTGACCCCGCGAGACGGGCTGGCGGTAGGCCACGATGGCCAGCGTCTCGAGCGCGGCGGTCGACAGCCGGTGCGACACCTCGCGGTTGGCGAACCGCTCGACGTAGGGCGCCAGGTCGGGGTGGGTCTGCAGCCGGGCCCCGCCGGCGATGCGGGCCAGGACGAAGCCGCGGCGCTCGCGCTCGTAGGACTGCGCCAGCTCGGTCAGCGCCTCCTCCACCTGCTCCGACCGGCTCCTCCAGCAGCTCGGCCAGCAGCTGGGGCGGGACGGGCTCCACCGCCACCAGCAGGATGGCCTCGATCGTGCGGCCCAGCTCTGCGCTCTCCACCGGATTCAAGCCCTCACCCTTCGTAGTCGTCGATCTCGTAGCCGGCCAGCTCCGCCAGCCCGCGGCCGCTCGTCACCCCGGCCAGCTCGTCGGCCGCCAGCCACGAGATGCGCAGGTCGCCGAACGTGGAGCCCTGGCCGAGGGTCACCCGCCCCATCTTGCACAGCTCGAGCAGGGCCAGGAAGCGCACGATGACCTCGATCCGGGTCCGGCAGCCCTCCACCAGCGCGCGGAACGAGGTGGCCCGCTCGGACTCGGGCACGGCGATCAGCTCCGCCACCGCCTCGGAGACCGAGACGGTGTCCACCGTGACGTGGGACAGGTCGACCCGGGGCACCGGGCGCTCGGCCGACCCCCGCAGGTAGGCCTGGGCCAGGTCCTCGGGCGTGATCCCGGCCAGCAGGTCCGGGGCGTGCACCACGAAGTCGTCGTCGAGCCCCACCTCGCGCGGGATCGAGCGCGACGCCTGCTCGGCCAGGGCCACGAAGACGTCGGCCGCCGCGGCGTAGGCCCGGCACTCGAGCAGCCGGGCCAGGAGCAGGTCGCGCTCCTCCCAGCCGACGAGATCCTCGTCCTCGTCGGTCGCCTCGCGCCCGGGCAGCAGCTTCTGCGACTTGAGCTCGATCAGGATGGCCGCCACGAGCAGGAACTCGGAGAGCTGGTTGAAGTCGATCTGGTCGCGCTGCTCGGACAGGACGCTCACGAAGCCGTCGACCACCGGCAGCAGCGGGATGTCGAGGATGTCGACCTCGTGGGACGACACGAGGTGCAGCAGCAGGTCGATGGGACCCTCGAAACTTGGCGTGGAGACCGCGTAGGCCACCCGCTGACGTTACCGAACCGGCCGCTGCCCTCCGCGCACCCCGGCCACCTGCCGGAGCGCCGCCCGGGGCGCCCTACCATGGCGCCCCATGGACAGGGTCCTCTCCGGCATCGCGCCGTCGGGCAACTTCACCCTGGGGAACTACCTCGGGGCCCTCCGGCACTGGGTCTCCTTCCAGGACGGCCACGACGCCTTCTACTGCGTGGTCGACCTGCACGCCCTGACCACCGAGATCGACCCGGCCGACCTGCGGGCCAACACGCTCGACGCCGCCCTCAACCTGCTCGCCGTCGGGCTCGACCCCGACCGCTGCACCCTCTTCGTCCAGAGCCACGTGCCCGAGCACACCAGGCTGACCTGGCTGCTCGAGTGCACGGCCACCGATGGGCGAGCTGCGCCGCATGACCCAGTTCAAGGACAAGGGCAAGGGCCAGGAGGCGGTCCGGGTCGGCCTCTTCACCTACCCGGTCCTCATGGCGGCCGACATCCTCCTCTACGACGCCGCCGCCGTCCCGGTCGGCGACGACCAGCGCCAGCACCTGGAGCTGACCCGCGAGGTCGCCGTCCGCTTCAACAACCGCTACGGCGAGACCTTCACCGTCCCCGAGGCGGCCATCCCCGGCACGGGCGCCCGGGTCATGGACCTGCAGCACCCCGAGCGCAAGATGTCCAAGTCGGTCGACTCCCCGCTCGGCACCATCGGCCTCCTCGACTCCGACGAGGAGATCACCCGCAAGGTGCGCAAGGCGGTGACCGACACCGACGGCGAGATGCGCTACGACCGCGCCGCCAAGCCGGGCCTGGCCAACCTGCTCGACCTGCTGGCCGCGGCCACCGGCCGCACGCCGGTCGAGGTGGCGGCCGGCTACGAGCGCTACGGCGACCTCAAGAACGACGTGGCGGCGGCGCTGTGCGACCTGCTCCGCCCGGTGCGGGAGCGCCGCGCCGAGCTCGAGGACGACCTGCCCTACGTCCACGGCGTGCTGGCCCGCGGGGCGGCGCAGGCCCACGAGGTCGCGGCGGCGACCTACGCCCGGGCCGCCGACGCCATCGGGCTGCTGCCCGGCTAGCTGACCGGAGCATCTCAGATCCCGAGCACGCTCGATCGCCACCAGCTGTAGAGGTGGTCGAAGAGCCACGTGATCGGGCCGTGGGGTGGAGAAGAAGTTCAGCAGCACCAGCCCCAGCAGGATCGGCATCGTGTACTGGCGGTACCCAGGTAGGTCGGCCAGTAGCGCGCCGGCAGGAGCCGCTCGAAGAGCACCGAGCCGTCGAGCGGCGGGATCGGGATCAGGTTGAAGACGCAGAGCCCGACGTTGACCAGGCCGGCGTAGAAGACGATCTGGCGGCCGGTCGAGAGTCCCCGGTGGCGACGAGGCCCGGGCGGACGAACTGCACGAAGACGAGGGCGAAGACCGCGGCCAGCACGGCGTTGGTGGCCGGGCCGGCCAGCGACACCAGCACGCCCTGGTTGCGCGGGCTGCGCAGCCGGCCCACGTTCACCGGGACCGGCTTGGCCCAGCCGAAGACGCCGAGCGCGCCCAGCGACGAGCAGCGCCGGAACGATCAGGGTGCCGACGGGGTCGACGTGCACCACCGGGTTCAGGGTCAGCCGCCCGGCCCGCTTGGCCGTGTCGTCGCCGAACGCGTTGGCCACCCAGCCGTGCGACACCTCGTGCAGGATGATGGAGGGCACGATGACGCAGAAGATGATGATCTCCTGCGTCGTGATGTTGTGGTGGACGACGAGCGCGACGAAGACGACGACGCCGGCCACGATCCACAGGGCGCGCTTGGTTCGCTGGTCCATCGGGCGGCGCCCCCTGAGGGGGCTCCGGGCGGGCGCACCTAGTGCTTGGCGGCGTCGACGATGCAGAGGCGGGCCGCGGGCATGGCCTCGAGCCGGGCGGCGCCGATCGGCTTCCCGCACACCTCGCACAGGCCGTAGGTCCCGGCCTCCAGGCGCTGCGATGGCGGCCTCGACCTCGTCGAGGGCCTCCCGCAGCTCGGTGGCCAGGCGCTCGGCCTCGCCCCGCTCCGCCGTCACCTGGCTGGAGTCGGCGAAGTTCGAGTCGTAGTTGAGGCCACTCCCCTGGTCGGCGAAGCCGAGCTCCTTCAGCTGGGCCTGCAGGCCGGCCTGCTCGGTGCGCAGCAGGGCGGCGAAATCGACGTCGGCGGTCTCCGCCGTGGGGGCCTCGTTCGGCATGGCGCTCATGCTACGCGGTCCCTCCCCCTCTTGGTTCCCGCCCGCGGGTGGGCGCCCTCGTAGGCCCGGCGGAGGTGCTCGGGCGACACCTTGGTGTAGCGCTGGGTGGTGGCGATGGAGGCGTGGCCCAGGAGCTCCTGGACGACCCGCACGTCGGCCCCCCGGCCCAGCATGTGGGTGGCGCAGGAGTGGCGCAGGACGTGGGGGCTGACCTTGTCCGCCAGGCCGACGCGGCCGGCGTACTTCTTGACCACGCCGAAGACCCCGACCCGGGACAGCCGCCCGCCACGGGCGTTGAGGAAGACCGCCTCGGCGTCGCTGCGGCGCCGCCACTTCTTCGGCTCGAGCAGGGGCCGGCCCTGCCCCGAGAGCCACTCGGCCAGGGCGGCGCGGGCCAGCCCGCCGAGCGGCACGACGCGCTCCTTGTCGCCCTTCCCGAGCACCCGGATCAGGGGCAGGTCGGTGCGCCTCGACCGCGCCGGCCACGTCGCCCAGGTTCAGGCCCGACCACCTCGCTGACCCGGGCGCCCGTGGCGTAGAGCACCTCGAGCAGGGCCCGGTCGCGCAGGACCAGCGGGACCGGTGCCGACGACCGCGCCGAGCAGCAGCTCGGTCTCCTCCTCGCTCAGCGCCTTGGGCAGCAGGTCGGTCACCGAGATGGACGGCAGGTCGAGGGTGGGGTCGTCGCCGCGCAGGCCCTCCTCGACCAGGAAGCGGTGGAAGCCCCGGATGCTCGAGAGCGCCCGGGCCACCGACGCCGCGCCGTGGGTCCGGCGCAGCGCCGCCAGGTGCGCCGCCACGTCGGCCGGACGTCGCCGTCGTCGATGCCGTGGCCGCCTCGACGTCCGTCCTGGTAGGCCGCCAGGTCGCGCCGGTAGGCCGCCAGGGTGCGCGGCGAGCGCCCCCGCTCCACCTCGAGCCAGGAGAGGTACTCCTCGGCGTCCCGGGGCAGCGTCGCCGTCACGGCGACGGCCGTCCGCGGCGGCCAGGCGCTGGCGGGCCAGGTAGAGGCCGAGCACCGTCGTCTCGTCCTTCAGCGTCCCGTCGGCCACCAGCGCGTCGACGTCGTCCAGGTGGATGGTCTCGACGGTCATGTAGCCCTCCTCGACGCCGTCGGGCCGGCTCGGGCAGGGCGACAGCCCGGTGGCCAGGAAGATCAGGGTGTGCTGGTCGCTGATCCCCGGCGTGTTCCAGGTGCCGATGAGCAGCTCCCAGTGCGCCGCCTCCAGGCCCGGCCTCCTCGGCCAGCTCGCGCCGGGCCGTCGCCTCGGCGGCTCCTCGCCGTCCTTGTCGCGGGTCCCGGCCGGGATCTCGAGCACCAGGGCGTCGACGGCGGCCCGGTACTGGCGCACCAGCGTCACCGTGCCGTCGTCGTGCACGCGGGACGACGGTCACGGCGCCGGGGTGGCGGACGACGAAGCGGTCGAAGGGCTGCCCGTCGGGGTCGACGCAGGTGGAAGCGGTCCACCCGGAACAGCCAGGCCCGGAGGAGCTCCTCCTCCGAGACGCGGCGGAAGCCCGGCACGCCGGCCTAGGTGACGGCGTCGAGGTCGAGCAGGTGGGGCTCGCGCCCCTCGGCCCGCTCCAGCGCCGCGGCCACCAGCTCGCGGAACAGCGGGTGGGCCCGGTCGGGCCGGCTCTTGAACTCGGGGTGGGCCTGGGTGGCCACCCAGTAGGGGTGCTCCTCCAGCTCGACGAACTCGACCAGCCGGCCGTCGGGCGAGATCCCCGAGCACACCAGGCCGACGGCCTCGAGCTTGGTCTTGTAGCGGTTGTTGAACTCGAAGCGGTGGCGGTGCCGCTCGGTCACGCCGAGCGTGCCGTAGGCCTGGGCCACCTTGGAGTCCGGCCAGCGAGCGCGGCCTGGTAGGAGCCGAGGCGCATCGTCCCGCCCTTGTCGGTCACCTCGGCCTGGTCGGGCATGAGGTCGATCACCATGTCCGGGGAGAGGCTGTCGAACTCGCGCGAGTTGGCCCGCTCCAGGCCCGGCCCGGTCGCGGGCCACGGAGATCACCATCACGTGGAGGCCGAGGCACAGGCCCAGGCACGGGATGCCGTTGTCGCGGGTGTAGCCCGGCGGCGGCGATCATGCCCTCGATCCCGCGCTCGCCGAAGCCGCCCGGGATCACGACGGCGTCGAGCCCCCGCAGCCGGTCGGTCCCGAGCAGGCCGGGCACGAGCTCGGCGTCGATCCAGTCCAGCTCCACCTCGGCGCCGTGGTGGAAGCCGGCGTGGCGCAGCGCCTCGACCACCGACATGTAGGCGTCGGGCATGTTCACGTACTTGCCGACGATCCCGACCTTCACGCGGCCGCGACAGCGACTCGACCCGGTCGACCAGCGCCTCCCACTCGGAGATGTCGATCGGGTGCGCCGACTCGTCGATGCCGAGGGTGCGGCAGACGTAGGAGTCGAGCCCCTGCTCGTGCAGGACGAGCGGGATCTCGTAGATGCTCGGCGCGTCGACGGCCGAGACCACGGCGTCGATGGCGACGTCGCACTGCAGCGAGATCTTGCGCTTCAGGCTCTCGGAGATGGGCTTGTCGCTCCGGCAGACGATGACGTCGGGCTGGATGCCGCGGCTGCGCAGCTCGGTGACCGAGTGCTGGGTCGGCTTGGTCTTCTGCTCGCCCGACACCAGGTAGGGCACCAGGGTGAGGTGGACGTAGCAGACGTTGTCCCGGCCGATGTCCCGGCGGAACTGGCGGATGGCCTCAATGAACGGGACGATCTCGATGTCGCCGACGGTCCCGCCGATCTCGACGATGACGATGTCGACGTCCTCGTCGGCCAGGCGCCGGATGCGGTCCTTGATCTCGTCGGTGACGTGCGGGATGACCTGCACCGTGCGGCCGAGGAAGTCGCCGCGGCGCTCCTTCGCGATGACCGAGCTGTAGACGCCGCCGGTCGTGGTGTTGGAGCGCTTGGAGAGGTTCTCGTCGATGAAGCGCTCGTAGTGCCCGAGGTCGAGGTCGGTCTCGCCGCCGTCCTCGGTGACGAACACCTCGCCGTGCTCGCCCGGGGTTCATCGTCCCGGGGTCGACGTTGATGTAGGGGTCGAGCTTGCACATCGTCACCCGCAGGCCACGGCACTTGAGGAGCCGGCCGAGCGAGGAGGCGGTGAGACCCTTCCCGAGCGAGCTCGAGACACCGCCGGTGACGAAGATGAACTTGCTCACGCCGCCTTCGGCACGCCGAGCATCAAGTCGAGTGATCGGTGCACCCGGCCACGATAATCGAAGGCGGCGCGAACGCGTGGTGGACTACCGGCCCTGCGACGCGCCGAGCAGCTCGCGGGCGTGGGCGCGGGCGGCGTCGCTGTCGGGGTGGCCCGAGAGCATGCGCGACAGCTCGGTGACCCGGTCCTCGTCCCGACACCGCCGTCGCGGTCGTCACGGTGCGGCCCCGGGACTCGTGCTTGACCACGCTGATCTGCGCGTCGGCCTGCGACGCCACCTGGGCCAGGTGGGTGACGACCAGCACCTGGCGGTCGCGCCCCACCTCGTGCAGGGCCTCGCCCAGGGCCAGGGCGGCCGCTCCGCCCACCCCGGCGTCCACCTCGTCGAAGACCATGGTCTGGGGGCCGCCCAGCCCCACCAGGCGGATGGCCAGCATGGCCCGGGCCAGCTCGCCGCCCGAGGCGGCACGGGCCAGCGGCTGCACCGCTTCGCCCGACGTTGGCGCCGAGCGCCAGCTCGACGGGCTCCCCGGTCCCCTCGGTCGGCCACCCGCACCTCGAGCCGGGCGCCCGCCATGGCCAGGGCCCCCAGCCGCTCGCCCACCAGGTCGGCCGAACGCGCCGGCGGCCCGGGCCCGGACCGCGCGCACGGCGGCCTCGGCCTCGGCCAGCTCGGCGCGGCGCGCGCTCGCGCTCGGCCTGCAGCCGGGCCGCCTCGCCCTCGGCGTCCTCGAGCGCGGCCAGCCGGGCGGCGCCCTCGCGGCCGTAGGCCATGACGGCGCCCAGGTCCTCGCCGTACTTGCGCCGCAGCTCGGCCAGCAGGCGCCGGCGCTCCTGCACGTCGACCAGGCGCTCGCGGGTCGTCCTCCCAGCCCTCGACCTCGTCGCGCAGCGAGCGCGCCAGGTCGGACAGCTCGACGGCCGCGGCGGCCAGGCGGGCGTGGTAGCTCGTCGAAGGCCTCGCGGCCGGCCAGCGCGCCGCCGGCGCGGCCGAGCAGGTCGAGGGCGCCGCCCTCGCCGGCGGGGTCGACCAGCTCCACGCGCCCCGAGCGCGGCCTCGCGGTAGGCGGCGGCGTCGGCCAGGCGGTCCTCCTCCAGGCGCAGCGCCGCCTCCTCGTCGGGATCCTCGAGGTGGGCGGCGGCGATCTCGTCCACCTGGTAGCGCAGGACGTCCGCCTCGCGGGCCCGCTGCTGGGCGTCGCCGCCGAGGGCGGCCAGCGCCTCGTCGAGCGCGTGCAGCTGGCTGCGGATGCGCCCGGACCCGGCTCAGGTCGGTGCCGGCGAAGGCGTCGAGGACGTTGCGCTGCGCGCGCCGGCGTGACCAGGGCGCGGTGCTCGTGCTGGCCGTGGATCTCGACCAGCTCGGCCGCCGCCTCGCCCAGCGCGCCCAGCGGCGCCATGCGGCCGTCGACCCAGGCCCGGGACCGGCCCTCGGCGGGCACCGAGCGGGTCAGGATGACCTCGCGGGCGCCGTCGCCCTCCCCCACCACGAAGCGGGCCTCGACCAGTGCCTCGGTCGGCGCCGGCGCGCACCATGCCGGGGTTGGCCCGGCCGCCCAGCACCAGCTGCAGCGCCTCGACCACCAGCGTCTTGCCGGCGCCGGTCTCCCCGGTGAGCGCCGTCATGCCGGGCCCGAAGACGAGCGTCAGGTCCTCGATCACGCCGAGGTCGCGCACGTGCAGGTCGGTCAGCACGGCACGCTCACGGGCTCCCGGTCGGCCAGCAGCCGGAAGCGCAGGATGCCGCCGAAGGTCTGCGGCTCGTTGCGCACCACCCGGACCGGGCGCGCCGCCACCGTGCAGGTGACGGTGGCGCCCGGGCTGCAGCCGCCCGATCTCCTGCCCGTCGATGACGAGCACGCCCGCGCGGTCGGGCGCGACCTCGACCGTGACCTCCTGCTCCTCGGTGAGCACCAGGCTGCGGTCGAGCGAGAAGTGCGGCGCCACCGGCGTCACCACCATGGCGCGCAGGGTCGGCGCCAGGATCGGGCCGCCGGCCGAGAGGTTGTAGGCGGTGGAGCCGGTCGGCGTGGCGATGATGAGGCCGTCGGCCGAGTAGGTCAGCGCCTCCTCCCCGTCGACCGTGGTGGCCAGGCGGACGGTGTGGCCGAAGTCGATCTTCTCGATCACCACCTCGTTGAGGGCCAGCAGGGCCGTGATGCCATCGCCGATCGAACGGTCCGCGATGGCCACGTCGAGCGCGCAGCGGGACTCGATGATCGCCTTGCCCTCGAAGACCGTGGTCAGCGCTCCGCGCACCTGGTCCGGCAGGAGGTCGGGCAGGTAGCCGAGCCGGCCGAAGTTCACCCCGAGCACGGGGACGTCCTCGGCCGCGGCCAGGCGCACGACGCGCAGGAACGTGCCGTCGCCGCCCATGCTGACGGCCACGGTCGTGCCGGCCGAGGTCCACGTCGGCCAGATCCACGTCGGCGCCCGCCTCGCTGACCCGGTCGGGCCCGCTGAACTGGAGGATGCGGGCCACGTCGCCCCGCCCGGTGAGCCAGGCCGCGGTGTCGGTGGCCAGCGCCAGCGCGTCGGGGCGGTCGGGGTGGACCAGGAAGGTGACGGTCGCCATCGGCGAGCGCGGCTCAGCCGGCCGGGGCGGCCGGCGGCAGGTGTCCGTCCGCCTCCGACACGGCGGCGGGGAGCAGGGCGGCGGCCTCCCCGGCCTCGTATCCCGGCGCACGCCCTTGCGGGCGTGCAGGAGGAACTCGACGTTGCCGGCGGAGCCGGTCAGGGGGGAAGCCATCGCTCCCATGATGCCGGTTCCGGCGTCATGCGAGCGCGGACGCCACGCCCTCGAGCGCGCCCAGCCACAGGGCGGGGTCCCGCACCACGCCCTTGCCCCGGGAGACGGCGGCCCGGCCCGCCTCGAACTGGGGCTTGACCAGGAGGACCAGGTCGGCGTCCGGGCGCCGACACCGGGCCGGTCAGCGCCGGCACGACGCTGCGCAGCGAGATGAAGGAGAGGTCGGCCACCACGAGCGGGCACGGCTCGAAGGCGGGGTCGGCGGCCCGCAGGTCGGCCGGGGTGAGCGTCCGCACGTTGGTGCGCTCGAGGACCGTCACCCGGGGGTCGCCGCGCAGCGCGGGATGGAGCTGCCCGTGGCCGACGTCGACGGCGTAGACGTGGGCGGCGCCGCGCTGGAGCAGGCAGTCGGTGAAGCCACCGGTCGACGCCCCCGCATCGAGGGCGCGCCGGCCGGCGACGTCGATGGCAAGCGGTCCAGTGCCGCCTCGAGCTTGAGGCCGCCCCGGCCGACGAACGGCGAGGGCGGCCCGAGGAGGACGACCGGCTCGTCCGGGGCGACCAGGCGCGCCGGCTTGTCGGCCGGCGTGCCGGAGACGAGGACGAGTGCCGGCGGCGACGGCCGCCTGGGCCTCCTGCCGGGAGTCGACGAGGCCTCGTCGCACGAGCTCGGCGTCGAGCCGGCGGCGGGCCCCGCTGGTCAGCTGGCGGCCTTCTTGGGCGCCGAGTCGTCCGCCTCGGAGCCTTCTTGGCGTGCGGCTTCTTGGCGCCCGACTTGCGGCGAGGACGATCGGCGGCGTCTTGATGCCCGGGAGGCGCGACGGGGCCACCTTGGTGGCGGCGTCGCGGGCCCGCGTGGCCGTCTTGCCGGCCTGGGTGGTCACGCCCTTCGCCGTCTTGCCGGCCTGGGTGGTCACACCCTTGGCCGTCTTGCCGGCCTTCGTGGTCACGTCCTTGGCGGCCTTGCCGGCCTGCGCGGTCACGTCCTTGGTGGCGTTGCGCCCGGCCTCGGCCGACTTCTTCAGGACCTCGGCCACCTGGTTGGCCAGGGCCTCCAGGGACTTCGGGTCGATCCGCTCGAGCTGGCTGGCCACCTCGTGGCGCACCAGTTCGAGGACCTGCTCGCTGGACTTGCGGCTCCGCTCCACCAAGTTGTCGACCCACTCCTGTGCCTGGCTGCGCTGGATGTCCCCGGCGTTCACCAACTCTCGCACGATCTCCTCGGCCCGACCACGGCTGACCTGCCCGAGGACGGTCCCCGCATCGAGGTACTTGCGTATGCGCTCATTGCTTGCCATTGCACAAGAGTATCCAAAGTGCTAGCTGCTAGCAAGCACTTCATGCCGTACCCGTCGAGGGCGCGCCCGGACCAGGGCGAGGAGGTCCGGCGCCACGGCGGCGGGGCCGGCGTCGCCGGGCACCGCCCGGCCGGGGTGACCCCCGAGAGGACCAGGGCGAAGGGAATGCCCAGCTGGGCCGCCAGCGCGACCGTCGGTGGACGGGCGGTCCCCCACCATGACCCGGAGCTCGCCCGCCGGCACCAGGCCGGCGATGGCGTCGGCCGTGGGGCGGTGCGGCTTGCCCGCCACCTCGGGCGTCCTCTCGCCGGCGGTGGCCACCGCGGCCAGGATGGCGCCGGCACCGGGCACCAGGCCGTCGGGGGTGGGGAAGGTCGGGTCCTCGTTGGTGCCGATGAAGCGCGCCCCGCCCCGCACCGCGGCGGCGGCCCGGGCCACGCCGTCGTAGGTGAAGGTCCGGGTCAGGCCCACGACGACCGCGTCGGCCGGCCCTTCGGGCACCACGCTCGACCCCGCGGGCGGCCAGCGCCTCGACGACCCCGTCGTCGCCCAGCACCACCGCGGAGGTGCCGGGGGCGAGCATGCCGGCGGCCACGTCGGCCGAGCGGAGCAGGTCGGCGTCGTCCGCGGTGATGCCGCAGTGGGCCAGCCGCCGGTGCAGCTCGGCCCGCGTCGGCGCCGAGTTGTTGGTGGCGAAGAGCACGCGGACTCCCGCACCGCGCAGCCGGGCCACCGCCTCGTCCACGCCGGGGATGGGCCGGCCGGCCAGCCACACCACGCCGTCGAGGTCGACGACCCAGGTCCCCTCGGGCGGCGGCGGCCACATCGGGGCCGAGGCTAACCGGCACTCCCTAGACTCGGCCGCCGTGGCGGACCTGCGCATCGAGGGCGACGAGCTGGTGCTCCACATGGGCCCGCTCGAGAAGGCCGAGGGCTTCCACGGCGACATCCGGGTGCCGCTGTCGGCGGTGACGGCGGTCCGCCTCGTCGACGACGCGTGGCCCGAGCTCCGTGGCATCCGGGCGCCGGGCACCGGGATGCCCAACGTCATCGCCGTCGGCACCCGCCGCGGCGGCTTCGGCAAGGACTTCGCCGCCGTGCACGGCAAGGGCCCGGCCGTGGTCGTCGAGCTCGAGGGCGCCGACTTCGGGCGCCTCGTCGTCACCTCCGACGACGCGGCCACCCGCGCCGAGACCATCGGGCGGGCGTGGGCGAGCGCTGACGCCCGCCGGGCCCGGCGCTCGGCCGTCAGCCCTCGGCCCAGGGCGGGCGGAAGCTGAGGGAGCGGGCAACGTCGCGCCGGGTCACGAAGCCGACCACCCGCTCGCCCTCGAGCACGGGGAGCCGGGCCCGCTGGTGGCGGCACATGACGGCCACGGCGTCCTCGAGCGGGACGTCGACGTCGAGCGCCACCACGTCGGCCGCCCCGGCGAACTCGGCCAGGCTGACCTGGCGCGGGTCCCGTCCCTTGGCGACGACCTGGGCCACGATGTCGCGGTTGCTCACCATCCCGGCCAGGCTGCCGTCGCCCAGGCACAGCGGCACGGCGTCCTCGGCCTGGCTGGCCAGGAAGCGTGGCCGCGTCGGCCGCCGTCTCGGTGGTCCGCAGGACCTCGATGTCCCCGTGCATGACGTCCCGGATGGTCCTCATCGCGACCTCCCACCGCGGCCCGCACGACCGCGCAGCTCTCCCCTACCCTCGCGCCGTCCGGCCGAACCGACAATGGGCTGCCGGCGGCGTTGTCCGGGGCGCCGGCTGCGCCGGCGGCGCCGGCGGGCTCAGCCGAAGGCGATGAGGTTGGTGGGGTCGGCCAGGATCCCGCCCACGTCGGCGAGGAAGAGCGAGGCCGCCTGCCCGTCGACCAGCCGGTGGTCGAAGGCCAGGCTCAGGGTCACGACGTCGCGCAGGGCGACCTCGCCCTCGAACTCCCAGGGCCGCCGCTGCACCGCCCCGACGGCGAGGATGGCGGCCTCCCCGGGGTTGAGGATGGGCACGCCGGCATCGACGCCGAAGACCCCGACGTTCGTCACGGTGATGGTGCCGCCGCTCAGGTCGGCGGGCGTGCAGCGCGCCGTCCCGGGCCCGGCCGTCAGGTCCGCCAGGGCCTCGGTCAGCTCGCGCAGCGTCAGGTCGTGCGCGTCCTTGATGTTGGGCACGACGAGGCCGCGGGGCCCGGCCACGGCGATGCCCAGATGGACGTAGTGCTTCGTCACCACTTCGGGCGGGCCTCGTCCCAGGCGGTGTTCAGGGACGGATGGTCCCGCAGGGCCAGCACGACGGCGCGGGCCACGACCGCCAGCGGCGTCACGCGGAGCCCCTCGAAGCGCCGGTTCTGGCGCAGGCGCTCGACCAGCTCCATCGTCGGCGTGACGTCGACCGTGAGGAAGACGCAGGCCTGGGGCGCCGTGGCCACGCTGCGGACCATGGCCTCCGCCATGTGCTTCTGGACGCCCCGAACCGGCGCCCTCGTCTCGCGGCCGGTGCCGGCGCCGCCGTCTGCCCCCGGGGGCCGGCCAGATGGGCGGCCAGGTCCTCGCGGTGATGATCCCCCCGGGCCCGTGGCCGGTGACCTCGGCCAGGTCGACGCCGTTCTGCCGCGCCATGAAGCGGACCGGCGGCGCGGCCAGCGGGCGGGCGGCGGCGGTCGGCGGCGCGCCGCGGGCGTGGTCGCGGTGCCCGCTGCCGTTGCGGCGCCGGCGCCGGCTCGGCGGGGCCTCCGACGGGCCGTAGCCCACGAGCATCGGCACCTTCTCCTCGGCGTCCGGCGTCGCTCGACCGCCGCGGTGTCGACGAGCGACGAGCGGCGCGCCGACACGCACCGTTCCCCCGCGCCGGCCAGCAGTTCGACGACGGTGCCCGGCGAAGGGGCTGGGGAGCTCCACGACGGCCTTCTCCGTCTCCACCTCGACGAGGACCTGGTTCAGCGTCACCTCGTCGCCGGCGGCCACGTGCCAGGCCACGACGTCGGCCTCGGTCAGCCCCTCGCCGAGGTCCGGCAGGACGAAGGGCCGACGCTCGCTCACGGCTGGAGGCACCGGTCCACCTCGTGGAGGATCCGGTCGGCGTCGGGGAGGAAGTGGTGCTCGGCCCGCGAGGGCGGGTACGGCGTGGCGAAGCCACCGACCCGGCGCACCGGCGACTCCAGGTGGTAGAAGCAGTCGCTCGGAGACCCGGGCCGCGATCTCGGCCCCGAGCCCGCAGAACACGGACGCCTCGTGGGCCACGACCAGCCGGCCCGTCTTGCGCACCGAGGTCTCGACGGTCTCGAAGTCCACCGGCGAGAGCGAGCGCAGGTCGATCACCTCGATGGACGTCCCCTCCTCGTGGCCGATCCGCGCCGCGTCGAGCGCCGTCGCCACCGTGGGGCCGTAGGCGACGACCGTCACGTCCGTCCCCTCGGCGACCACACGGGCCCGGTGCAGCGGGACCTCGGCCGGCGCCGCCGCCTCGTCGACCTCGCCCTTCTCCCAGTACCGCCGTTTGGGCTCGAAGAAGACGACCGGGTCATCGGACGCGATGGCCTGCTGGATCATGCGGTACCCGTCGGCGGCGTTGCTCGGCGTCACGACGCGCAGCCCGGCCGTGTGCGCGAAGTAGGCCTCGGGCGACTCGGAGTGGTGCTCGACCGCGCCGACCCCGCCGCCGAAGGGGATCCGGATGGTCAGCGGCACGCCCACGCGCCCCTCGTTGCGGTAGCGCAGCTTGGCCACCTGCGAGACGATCTGGTCGAAGGCCGGGTAGACGAACCCGTCGAATTGGATCTCGCACACCGGCCGGTAGCCGCGCATGGCCAGCCCGACGGCCGTGCCGATGACGCCGGACTCGGCGAGCGGGGTGTCGATCACGCGGCGGTCACCGAAGTCCCGCTGCAGCCCCTCCGTGACCCGGAACACGCCGCCGAGCTTCCCGATGTCCTCGCCCATCAGCACCACCTTGGGGTCGCGCTCCATCGCCTGGCGGAGGCCGCTGTTGAGCGCCTTGCCCAGCGACATGGTGGCCATCAGGCGTCCTCGTCGAACCCGGCCAGGTAGGACAGGTAGGCATCCCGCTCCTCCCGGAGCAGCGGGTGGGGCTCCGCGTAGACGTGTTCGAACAGGTCCTCCGGTCCCGGGTCGGGCAGGGCCAGGCAACCGCGGCGCAGCGCCGAGGCCGCCTCGTCCGCGGCGGCGCCCACCTCCTGGTCGAACGCGTCGTCGGCCAGGCCTTCGGCGTGGAGGAGGGCCTGCAGCCGGGCCAGCGGGTCCTTCACCCGCCACGCCTCCTCGTCCGCCCGCGAGCGGTAGCGGGTGGGGTCGTCCGACGTCGTGTGCGGGCCCATGCGGTAGGTGACGGCCTCGATGAGCGTCGGCCCCAACCCGGCCGAGGCCCGGGCGAGGGCCAGCCGGGTGGCGGCCAGCACGGCCAGCACGTCGTTCCCGTCGACCTGGATCCCCGGGATGCCGTAGCCCTGGCCGCGGGCGGCGATGGAGGCGTGCGACTGCAGGCGCACGGGCTCCGAGATGGCCCACTGGTTGTTCTGGCAGAAGAAGACGACGGGCACGCCGTAGCTGGCGGCGAAGCCGAAGGCCTCGGCGATGTCACCCTCGCTGGTCGCGCCGTCCCCGAAGTAGGCCAGCGCCGCCGAGGTGGCGCCGTCGAGGGTGATCCCCAGTGCGTAACCGGTGGCGTGGAGCGCCTGCGAGCCCACCACGATGGCCGGGGTGGCGATCCCGTAGGCGGTCGGATCCCAGCCGGACAGCCCGGAGCCCCGCCAGAGGCGCAGCATCATCACGGGATCGACGCCGCGGCAGTAGGCCACGCCGTGCTCCCGGTAACTCGGGAAGACGAAGTCGTCGGGGCGCAGGGCGCGGGCCGATCCGACCTGAGCCGCCTCCTGCCCGAGGAGCGGGGCCCACAGCGCCAGCTCGCCCTGCCGCTGCAGCGCCATGGCCTCGGCATCGATGCGGCGGACGACCGCCATGTCGCGGTAGAGGTCGCGCAGCGCGGCGGCGCCGACGTCCGCCACGAGGTCCCAGTAGGGGCAGCCGACCGTGCGCTGCCCGTCGACCGAGATCAGCTGGACGAGGCCGTCGAAGGCCGTCCACTCGGGGATGCTCGCCTCTGGGACCCGCACCTGCGCCGTGGCCATCTGGACTCCCTTCACGAGCCGGGCTCGATGGGAGCATCACATCATGATTGACCGATCCTGCGCGGGAAAATGCTCTTGATCAGACTCTCGACACGAGAAAACCGCTCGTCAGTGGTATTCCACGCACCGGATGAAGGGCGGCTTCGAGGCGCCGCCGGGCCTCCGTGCCGAAGGGTTCAGGAGGCCTTGCGCCGGGCGGCGGGCTTGGCCCGGGCCGGTTGCTTCGCCGCCTTGGCCGCCTTCTTGGCCGGTGCGGCGGGCTTGGCCGCGGTCCGCTTGGCGGCCGGGGCCCGCTTGGTGCTCTTGGCCTCCGAGCCCGACTTGGCGGCTGCTGCGATGCTCGCGTTGAGCGCCTCCATGAGGTCGACCACCTTGGCCGCGGGCTCCGGCCCCTCCTGCAACACGATCTCGTGCCCGTTGCGCTTCTCCTCGATGAGGGCCTCGACCTTCGCACGGTGGGTGTCGTGGAAGCGCGCCGGGTCCCAGTCGCTCTCCATCGACTCGATGAGGAGCTGCGCCATGGAGAGCTCCCGCTCGGTCACGTCTCCCGTCTCGGGCAGCTCGAGGTCGCGGCCGGGGCGCGCACCTCGTCGGAGAAGTACATGGTGTGCAGGGCGAGCGCGTCGTCGTCCGGCCGGATGGCGACCAGGTACTCCTTGTTCCGCATGACCAGGGTGGCGATGGCGACACGGCCGGCCTCGGCCATGGCCTGGCGCAGGAGCGCGTACGCCTTGTCGGCACCCGCGCCCTCGGGGGCCAGGTAGTAGCTGGACCGGAAGAAGACCGGGTCGATGTCGGCCAGGCCCACGAAGTCGGAGATCTCGATCTGGCGCGTCTTCTTCGGCTCGGCCGACTCGAGCTCCTCCTCGCTGAGGATGACGTACTCGCCCCCGCCGAGGTCGAAGCCGCGCACGATCCGGTCCTGCGGGACCTCGTCGCCGGTCCGCTCGTTGACCTTCTTGTAGCGGATCCGATCCGAAGTGCCCTCCTCGAACTGGTTGAAGTGGATGCTCTTGTCGGACGTGGCCGGGTACAGGCCGACGGGGATGTTCACCAGTCCGAAACTGAGAGCCCCCTTCCAGATCGTGCGTGGCACGCCCGACAAATTACCAGCCCAGAGCAGGTCCACCACCTTGTTACAGCCTTTCGCCACACTGAGGCCATGGTGAAGGACGCCCAGACCGGCTTCGGCCCGGCCCTCCTCAGTGGGTTGGCGGAGCTGGGCCCGGTCGAGCCGTTCTCGGGCGACCTGTCCCTTGAGCTGGGGATTTCCGTCTGGCTCCGCACGAGTGGCACGTCCCTCCTCCAGGCCCGCTCGTCCCTCCTGGACATCCGCCAGGTGATCCTCGAGGTCTGCGCCCTCGACCCGGCGACGGAGCCGGTGCCGCTGGTGGGGCGCTCCCCCCGGTCCGACGTCGTCAACCTCGTCGCGTACCTCTCGGACCTGCTCCGGAGGGCATCGGCCGGACTTGGCCGCGAGGTCGGATCGATCGTCCAGGCCGTGGTGGCGGAACTGCCCCTGCCCGAGGACGAGGCGCTCGGAGCCTGACTTCTAGAAACCGAAGGCGGCGATGATCTCTCCGTTGAGGCCGGCGTCCGACATGCTTCCCGAGGAAGGGAGCGTCGCCGTAGGCGAACACGTCACCACGGGCCGCGGCCACCCAGTAACCCTTCCCGTCGGCGGTGGGGAAGATGGCGGTGGCGGGGTTGAACCCGTTCACGTAGCCGGTCGGTGACCCGAAGTTGGTGGCATCCCCGAAGTTGGCCACAACGCCGTTGGCGTAGAGGATCCAATAGCCGCGCCCGTCCGGTGTGGCCACGGCGTTGACCACAGGCACCGACTCAGCGGGCGGCCCCCCGTAGTTGCCCGCGTCACCGAACGTGTAGACGGCACCGAGATTTGTCACCAGCCAGTAACCCTTCCCCGTGCTGTCCGGCATGACCGCCACGGCCTTGCCGGAGCACCCGCCGATGCCGGGGCAGGACCCGGCGAAGTGGGCGTCGCCGAACGCGAAGACGCCGCCATCGGAGGCGACCATGAAGTACCCGTGGCCGCTCGTGGAGGGCACCATGCCGACGATCGGTGCATCGAGGCTGTCGGGTTGGCCCGAGCCGGCCGGATGGATCCCCAACCCGGGGATGGAGCCGTAGTACGAGGAGTCACCGAAGGCGAAGATGCCGCCATCGGAGGCCACGAGCCAGTACCCGGTGCGACTCGCGGACGGGGTGATGCCGACCACGGGCCGTTGCAGCGGGGTGCCGCCCATCGATCCGTGGAAGGCGGCCGCGCCGAAGGAGAAGATGCCGCCGTCGGAGCCGACCAGCCAGTAACCCCGCGCCGCGGGACCGACGGGGAATGACTGCGAGCTCCCGGTCGCGGCGAAGTAGTGCGCACCCTGTCCGACGTCGGCCGTGACCGTGCAGACGCCGAAACCGACGAAGGTGAGCGTGTGCCCGTCGGAGCCGACCGCGCAGACGTTTGTCGAGTTGGAGGTGACCGACGTGGCGCCGTCGCCCGTGGTGGCCACGGAGGCGACGAAGGTGCCAAATTCAGTGGCGCCTGCCGGGATATTGGCGACCACGGGGCTGGAGGGCATGGCCCGTCCGACGGAGAAGGACTGGGGCGCTCCGCTGCTCGCGGTGAAGTTCGCCGTCCCGGTGACGTGGGAGGTGAGGGTGCAGACGCCGACCCCGACGAACGAGACGGAGAGCCCGTTGGCGGTGCAGATGCCCGTGGTCGTCGATGTGACGGACATCATCCCGTCACTCTCGGTACTCACGGTCGGGGCGTAGCTGCCGCCGTAGATGGCCGACCCTGGAATGTTGGTGATCTTCGGTGAGGTGGGTATTCCCTGAGCGACCGTGAAAGGTTCGCAGGGGCTGGTCGAAGTGACGTAGTTGGCATCGCCGCTGTAGACGGCCTGGAAGGAGTAGTTGCCTGCCAGGAGCTTGTCCGTCGTCGTGGACTGGGGCACCAGGCCGCCGGCCAGCGTCACCGTGTCCGTTGTCGTGTGGGTGTCACTCGTGCACGTGCCGTTGTCGAAGAAGGAGTAGGTCGCCGTGCCCGTCGGGGTGACCCCGGGCGCGCCGGTCACCGTGGCGGTGTCGTAGGCGCTGGCGTTGGTCGTCTCCATGTCCATCCAGGCCGTCTTGCTGCCGGCGTCGAAGACCGTGGTGGCTGTGGTGGCGGTGGCGAGCCCGACCGAGAAGGGCTCACACGTGCTGGGCGAGGAGGCCCCGTAGTTGACATCGCCGCTGTAGACGGCGTCGAAGGAGTAGCTCCCGGCACCGAGCGGCCCCTGGGTGGAGGAGTTCGGCACCACGCCGGCGGCGAGCGTCACGGTGTCGGTGGTGGTGTTGGCATCACTGGTGCAGGTGCCGTTGTCGAAGAAGGAGTAGGCCACCTTGCCGGTCGGGGTGATCCCGGGCACGCCGGTCACCGTGGCGGTGTCGTAGGCGCCGGCTCCGGTCTTCTCGTTGCCGGTCCAGGCGGCGTTGTTCCTGGCGTCGAAGACGATCGTGCTCGTCGACGAGGGCGCCTGTGCCACCGAGAAGGGCTCACAGGTGCTGGGCGAGGAGGCCCCGTAGTTGACGTCGCCGTTGTAGACGGCGTCGAAGGAGTAGCTCCCGGCACCGAGCGGCCCCTGGGTGGAGGAGTTCGGCACCACGCCGGCGGCGAGCGTCACCGTGTCGGTGGTGGTGTTGGCATCACTGGTGCAGGTGCCGTTGTCGAAGAAGGAGTAGGCCACCTTGCCGGTCGGGGTGATCCCGGGCACGCCGGTCACCGTGGCGGTGTCGTAGGCGCCGGCTCCGGCCTTCTCGTTGCCGGTCCAGGCGGCGTTGTTCCCGGCGTCGAAGACGATCGTGCTCGTCGACGAGGGCGCCTGTGCCACCGAGAAGGGCTCACACGTGCTGGGCGAGGAGGCCCCGTAGTTGACATCGCCGTTGTAGACGGCGTCGAAGGAGTAGCTCCCGGCACCGAGCGGCCCCTGGGTGGAGGAGTTCGGCACCACGCCGGCGGCGAGCGTCACCGTGTCGGTGGTGGTGTTGGCATCACTGGTGCAGGTGCCGTTGTCGAAGAAGGAGTAGGCCACCTTGCCGGTCGGGGTGATCCCGGGCACGCCGGTCACCGTGGCGGTGTCGTAGGCGCCGGCTCCGGCCTTCTCGTTGCCGGTCCAGGCGGCGTTGTTCCCGGCGTCGAAGACCGATGTCGGCGTGCTGGCGGCGGCGAGCCCGACCGAGAAGGGCTCACACGTGCTGGGCGAAGAGGCCCCGTAGTTGACATCGCCGTTGTAGACGGCGTCGAAGGAGTAGCTCCCGGCACCGAGCGGCCCCTGGGTGGAGGAGTTCGGCACCACGCCGGCGGCGAGCGTCACGGTGTCGGTGGTGGTGTTGGCATCACTGGTGCAGGTGCCGTTGTCGAAGAAGGAGTAGGCCACCTTGCCGGTCGGGGTGATCCCGGGCACGCCGGTCACCGTGGCGGTGTCGTAGGCGCTGGCTCCGGACTTCTCATTGCCGGTCCATGCGGCGTTGTTTCCGGCGTCGAAGACGATCGTGTTCGTCGACGAGGGCGCCTGCCCCACCGAGAAGGGCTCACAGGTGCTGGGCGAGGAGGCCCCGTAGTTGGCATCGCCGTTGTAGGCGGCGTCGAAGGAGTAGCTCCCCGCACCGAGCGGCCCCTGGGTGGAGGAGTTCGGCACCACGCCGGCGGCGAGCGTCACGGTGTCCGTCGTCGTGTTGGCATCACTCGTGCATGTGCCGTTGTCGAAGAAGGAGTAGGCCACCTTGCCGGTCGGGGTGATCCCGGGCACGCCGGTCACCGAGGCGGTGTCGTAGGCGCCGGCACCGGACTTCTCGTTGCCGGTCCATGCGGCGTTGGTCCCGGCGTCGAAGACGATCGTGCTCGTCGTCGCTGTGGCGACTCCCACCGTGAATTCCTCGCACGAGCTCGGGAGGGAGGGATCGTTGTTGACATCGCCGTTGTAGATGGCGTCGAAGGAGTAGCTCCCGGCCCCGAGTGGCCCATGGGTGGAGGAGTTCGGCGCCACGCCGCCGGCCAGCGTCACCGTGTCCGTCGTCGTGTTGGCATCACTCGTGCACTTGCCGTTGTCGAAGAACGAGTACGTCACCGTCCCGGTCGGGGTCTGGGTTCCGTCGCCCGCCACGGACGCCGTGTCGTAGGCGCTGGCACCGGCCACCTCGCTCCCGGCCCAAGGCACACCCCCCGCCGCGTCGTCGACGGCTGTGGTCACTGTTGATGTCGCGGCGGCCGCGGGCAAGGCGAAGACACTCGATGAGAGAGCGACCACGGCGGCAACCGCGGCCACGGTGGCGATGAGCCGACCCTTCATCTCAATTGTTCCCCTTTACCGCGAGTCCAGCGCACCAGCCCCCCATGAGGCCGACGACGGGAAGGTGCCAGTCGAAGTCAAAGGCACCCGCCACGGCCCAACACACCACGGCCCCCACGGCGCACGACGACAGCACGTCGACACGTCGAAGCGCCCTCACCAGCGAGAGCGCCACCAGCCCCAAAAGACCAGCTCCGACGATACCCGCGTCGGCACCCACCTGGAGATACTCGTTGTGCGCGAAATGGGCGGACGTGCCGTCGGCGGCACGGAAGGCCAGCTCCCGGTCGGGCCCGACGCCGAGGAGGGGGGCGGACGCCCATTGGCGCAGGGCACTCGACCACTCGACCGAGCGGTCCTGATCGCTCGGTGCCAGCGCCCGGAGAGCGATCTCGTGGTGGAGAAGCAGCAGCCCGAGCCCGATCAGACCGCCGAGGGCTCCTGCGCCCACCCAGTTCCGTCTGCGTGCCTGTGACCACCGCCGCTGGACCCACCGGCGATCGAGGGCGGCCATCGCCACCGCACCGGCCAGCACGAGCGCCAGCCACGGAACCGGCCCGTTCCCAGGTGACGACGCCACGGCAGCGACGCCCAAGACGACGCCGGCGACCAGCGGGAGCAATTGCTCGCCGTACCGCCGTGCCGGAACGAGCAGGCAGGCACAGGCGAACGCGACGTAGGCGCCCCGGCTCTGCGTCGCCAGCAGACCACCGGCGGTCAGGCAGACCACGATGCGGACGAGCAGCGGGGAGCGGTCGCACCCCAGGGCCACCAACAGGCAGAGGCCAAGCACCAGCCCAGCCGCGTCGGAGTAGGTGAGCGTCGACGACAGGCGCCATAGACCCTGCGCCGGCATCGCCATCGGGTACCAGCGCCAAGCCAATCCGGCGAAGCCGACGAGGGCGCCCACCGCGCCCAGACAGGCCAAGGACAGCGCCGCCATCTCCCGGGCGCGTCCCGTGAGTGGCCGGACGGCCGCGAAGGCCGCCGCGCAGCCGACGATGCTCGCCCCGAGTGGAAGGAAATCGACCCCGGAGCCTGCCGTCACCGCGCGGAAAAGCCACCACAGTGCAACGAGCGCCAGGCTGATGAGCACGAACGCGCTGGCACGGTCCGGTGGGGCGATGACCAGGGCGGCACCGAGGAGGACGATCGCGATCGCCGTCACGGCCAGAGCCTCTTTGTGCCAGAAGCCTCCGTCCCGCCAGCCAGAGGCCGCAGCGAGCACGAGGACCAGGGCAGCCGGGATCCACGTCGCGCTCGGCGCGCGGTGCCCCCGTGGGGATCGCCGACCCTTCTCGACCTGTTCTTGTACCGCCGTCATCGGAGTCCTTCGCCTGGCCGAAGAGAGGAGCCACGGTAGTCCCACCCCGCCGATTCGATCGATCGGCCCGTCGTTCGCGGCCCGGCAGGACCGGCGCGAGCCTTCAGGTCGCTGGGAGAAGGCACACAGCGGGCCTCCAGCGGGGGCAGCCATGATGGTCGCGCATGGCGACGAGACGGCAGCACAGGGTCATCTTGGGGGTGATCGGAGTCGCTGTGGTGGCCCTGGCCGTGGCCTTCTTGGGACCCTACGTCTACATCCACTTCATCGAAGGACCCGCCCCGTCCAAGCTCGTGCTCCCCACGTCACGCACGACGACCTCGAGCAGCGCAGCGGGTTCGGCCACATCGTCGATCACCTCGCTCGACGGCACGTGGAACGTCGGCGCCGGCTCGGTTGCGGGCTACCGGGTGCAGGAGGTGCTGATCGGCCAGAGCGCGACCGCCGTCGGCCGCACGAGCAAGATCTGGGGTTCCCTGACGATCGCCGGAGCGACGGTCACGAAGGGAACCTTCACCGTCGACATGGCGAGCGTCGTGAGCGATCAGAGCCAGCGCAACGCGCGGTTCGAGGGTCCCATCATGGATGTGAGCCAGTACCCCACCGCCAGCCTGACGTTGACGTCCCCCATCGATCTGGGGACTGTTCCGGCCTCGGGGGTGGTCGCGCACTACAGCGCGGCCGGGGATCTGGAGATGCACGGGGTGACCAAGGCGGTGACCTTTCCCGTATCGGCCGAACGCGTCGGCAACGAGATCGACGCGCTGGCCGACATCTCGATTCCCTTCTCGGAGTGGGACATTGCGAATCCCAGCATTGGCGGCTTTGTCACGACAGCGAACAGCGGAACTCTCGAGGTGCTGCTCCATCTCACCGAGGGAGCCGGCAACCCGGCCTCGACGTCGGGCGCAACCGGCACTGTCGGTGGCGGCGGACCCATCACCGTCCCCAGCACCACCGTCCCTCCGCTCACCGTCCCGCCCGGCTGAGGCCGGTCATCATCCAGCCTCGGTCCCGGGCGGCAGAGGTAGAATTGCCTCGTGGCGCCTTCCTATCCGGGCACGGTTCGGCGCGGCGCGCCAACACCTCGACCGGGCACCCTGCCGGTCGCCCGTCCTTTGCTGCACGGAGATTGCCTGCGCATTTCGACTGGGTCCGGGTATGGCCAGCGTGGCAACAGGCGGGCAGTTCTCAGAGCGGATCCGTGACGACCCTCGACCAGCCCTTCCGGCGCGGCCGGAGTCGACGTGGCACCCCACGGTCGGGGAGACCTCGGTTCGCCGGTTGGGGTCTCGCCCTCCTGTCGATGGCAGGCGCCGTCGCGTACGGGCTGTACATCGCGCTGCGGACCTACGAGGTGGATCTCGGTGTGTACCTCCGCCTGGGCGGTCGGTACGTCTTCACATCGCACCTGTATTCGTTCGTCCTGCCGAACACGAGCCTCCCCTTCACCTACCCACCCTTTGCCGCGCTGCTCTTCGCTCCGTGGCAGCGCACGTTCACCACCGTGGGATCGGTGCAGACGGTGTGGACCATGTGCAATCTGGCGGCACTGCTCGGCGTGCTCGTCCTCTCCGTACGTCTCGTCAGGCCGACCCTCGACCGTGTCTCGACCTGGCGTCTCGCCCTTGCCCTGACGCTCCCGGCGCTGCTCCTCAACCCGGTGCTGATCACGATCGGCTTCGGCCAGGTGAACCTGGTCGTCACGTTCCTCGTCATGTGGGACCTGCTCAGCGAACGCCGAATAGGGAAGCGCCAGGTGCCGCTCGGGATTGCCACCGGGTTGGCCGCGGCGGTCAAGCTCACGCCGCTGCTCTTCGTGCCCTATCTGCTGTTGACCCGGCGTTGGCGCGGGGCACTGAACTGCGTTCTCACTTTCATCGCGTGCGAGCTGGTGACGCTGCTGGTCTCGCCGAGCTCGTCGATCGCGTACTGGACAAAGGCGGTCTTCAAGCCCGGTCGAGCCGGGGACCTGTCGATCGTGGACAACCAGAATCTCTGGGCGGTGCTCGATCGTTTCACGCATGTCGTGCTTCCCGGAGCGGTCATGCTGCCCGTGCTCATCGCGGTCGCCGCTGGAGGCCTCTGGTTGGCAGCTCTGGCCCATCGACGGTCATCGCCACTGCTGGGCGTCTTGCTCTGTGCCGCGACGTGTCTCGCCGTGTCCCCGATCTCGTGGGTCCACCACATGGTGTGGGTGGTCCCAGCCATCCTGTGGCTTGCGCTGGCTCCCGATCGGCCGCGCTGGGCGCGCGCTCGCCGCCGGGGCGGCCATCCTCTTCTGGAGCCCGCCTGTCTGGTGGGTCCCGTACAAGAACACGTCGGATCTGCACCTCGATGTCGTGCAGCTGCTCGCGGGGAACTCGTTCTTCTTCGCCATGGCGATCTTCGTGCTCGGTGCGGCGGTGCTCGTCCTCCGGAGGAGAGCCACGCCTCTTCGAGGGGAGCTTCGACTGCCGCCGTTGCCGGTCTGATCGGGCTGCGGCAGCGGACGGCGTCGGGTTTGGGCAACCCCAGCTGCCCGCGACGATCGTGAGGCAGTTGTCGAAGAGTTGCGCGCAGTGAGACCGAACGGCCCTACCCGGCATCGAGCGTCATGGCCAGAATGATCCGCCAGGGCGGGGTGATCGGGGAGGATCTGGGGGGATTCGTCACCCCGCCCTGCTCGTTCGGACCCGCGCAACCGGCTGCGACGCGCGCCGGCGAGCGGGTCGACGCTGTCTCGTCGGAAAGCCTGACGAACGCAGTCAACGTCCCCTTCGACCGGCGGACCTTCCGACCGCCCGACGTGCCACATTCCGTGTGGCACTGTCATGGCACGGCCGGGAGCAATGCTCCGACATCGTGCCGGTCCCTCTCGGCGAGAAGAGAGGTGGGGGCCGGGAGGAGGGGCTAGGGGAACCTCATGCCCCGGCCCCCACCCCCAGTGGCTTCCGTGACTGGGAAAATTAGCAGGGAAACACCTGGGAGGCCGGGATGCGGCAGCCGGCACAGGTTGGGAGAAATGTTGTCGGGCCGTTGTGGTGGATCGGTCTGACCGGCTCTATTTTCGACCGCACCGCCGATGTCAGGATCCGAGATGAGGGGCGGTGATTCGGGGGAACCGATGCACGCACGTCGTGGGTCACCGCCCCTCCTACTCGCTGCTCGCAGACCGGCAAAAACCGGCCTCAGCTCCACTCGAAGAGCTTCCGAAACCGTGACTTCCCCGGAGCGGCGCTTGCCGTCGGCTCCTGCATTGCTTCGGCCCGGTTGGACCTCAACCACGCCGTGAGTTCGTCCGCGTCCTCGAACACGATCTCCTGATCTGTGTCCATGACGTAGAGACGGACGGCGTCCCGGTCCCGCGTCACCGAGAATTCGATCTTGCCGGCCACGACGAAGCACCACAGTGGTGTGGCGCCGGGCGTCGACCTGGCCTCGAGCCGCCAACCCGGCCGACCCCCGAACAAATCGATGAGCTCATTCTTCGTCGGGCCACCCCGTTCGCTCATGTCCCTCCAAGTCCTCGATCCCACCCGTGTCCGCACTGATAGTGCCAGGAGTCCGCCGGACGGGGCCAACGCAGTGGTGGCCATGCTGGCGTGGACCGGGATCCCACCACCTCAGCCGTCGTAGAACCCCAACGGATGGAGCCCGACGAGCGTCCTTTCCCGCGCTGGTCCTCGCCCGAGCCACCGCCTCCTCGGAGAGCTGGTTCGCTACCGACGAAGGTCGGATTCGCTGGGCAAGATCACGACGCCCGTAGTGGCATTGGACGAACATCCGTCCGGGATCCCCAGGTCGAGGGCGCAACCGCCTGTGCCAAATGTCCGAGACGAAGAGGGCAACGTCACCTGCCTCGGCAACGACCGGCTCGGCACCGTGGCCTTCCCACTGCAGATCGTCGTCGGCGACCCGCTCCAAGGGGGGCGCCTGTCCCGACATGTGGCTTCGCGGGATCACCCCTGTCGGGCCGGCTTCGATCGGGCAATCCCAGAGATAGAAGTGAGCCGCGATGGCGAAGACCGGATACGGAATCCTTGGATCCCACGGAATGCCAGGGTCACGAGGGACGTGTGGTCCGCTGTCGATGTGCCAGAAGCGTCCGAGATGTCTGGTGTCCCCAGATTCTTGTCGCCACGCCGTATTGGCGATCACGTGGCAGTCCTCTCCCAAGAGGGGCTCGATCATCTCGAGGATCCGAGGATTGCCGATGGCCCGCTGGACGAGGCTGCTCCGATTGAGCATCTCGTAACGAAACGGGGCCGAGTCCTCGGGCGAATCTCCCCGCTCGTCCGGCGGATATTCCTCGAAGACGCGTTCGACCTCGGCGCGGAGCGCCGTGAGTTCCTCTTCCGAGAAGATGCGAGGGAGAACGACATATCCCTCTCGCCTGAAGGCTCTCCACGGCAGCGGGCGCCGTGCCAGAGCGAAGCGAGAGATAGCCGGAGGATCGGGTGAGCATGCGCCGATTCTGCCGCCTACGGCCGGTGGGTCCCTCCGTTCGGCCGCCCGCGAGGGCCCCTCGAGCAGCGGGCGACGGTGGAGACCTACGACTTGCCCTCCTCGTAGACATGGGTGAAGAGGTCCCCCTGTGCCGCTCCCGATCCAGAGCTGCCGCCGCCGGGACCACGAAGGACGAAGGCGATGACCACGGCCAGCGCAGCACCGGCGATGGGCCCGGCGATGTAGACCCAGTAGCCCGTGAATGTCGACGAGACCAGGTCGGGTCCGAACGTACGCGCCGGGTTCATCGAGGCCCCCGAGATCGGACTGGCCCACAGGCCGGCCAGGGCGATGTAGCCGCCCACGCCGAAAGCTCCGATGACGCCGATGTTCTGCGCACCGGATGCCGTGCCCAGGATCACGCTGACCAATCCCATGGTCAGGATCAGCTCCATCCAGAAGGCGGCCATGTCCGAGTAGCCGTGGGCGGGATAATTGGACCCGTACATCGCGGAGACGTTGATCACGGCGTGAAGGAAAAGGGCGGCCAGCGTGGCCCCGGCAAGCTGGGCGACGATGTAGCCGGGCACTCGCCGCCACGGGAAGTCCCTGCGCAGTGCGAAGGCGATGGAGACGGCCGGGTTGAGGTGCGCTCCCGATACCTTGCCCATGAACAAGATGATCGCCATGACCATGAGTGCCGGGGCGACCACTGCAGCAGTGCGACTGATCGTGCCCGGGAAGGCGTGACCCATCATGCCGCCACCCGCCGCCACCAGGACGAGGAAGAACGTCCCCAGCACTTCAGAGAACAGACGCCGCCACTCTTGGCGCGGGTCGTTGAAGTCTTGGACGCGTTGGATGACTTCCTGCTCGTAGCGTGCGAGCGGGCCAATCGGGCCAGGCGGGGGAACCTGCTGTGCCGTTGTCATGCGATGACGCTCCTCCCGATCAAGGGCGAAAGTGCAGCCCCGATGAATCTACTGAACCACTCCTCCGGATAGCAGGATCCTGGGCAACGACCCGTCTCGTCACGGTGTCGGAAGGGACATGCGTCGCGGTCGGACAGCCCTTCCCTTCGATTCGCGGTCTCGAACGCTGGCCAGTAGGAAAGTGTCCTAACGCATGGCTCGGGCGCCCCGCCTTGCCACGTGGTTGTCCCTCATGAGCCGCGCCTCGAACTCCGACTGAACGGGTGTGCCGATTCCGATGAGGTCTTCCCTCGCCTCGACCCTCAGACACTCCGGGCAACGGACCATCCATCGTCCGTCACGGCACCTCAGAACCTCTGGGTGGTGAACCACGTGCTGCACTGCCGCCTCCTGCCACTCTCCCCATCCGACCCGGGGAGGATACGACGCACGTGGCCGCTGCCGGTAGGGCCGGATGGCCCGTGTCTGGGCCGAGGGCGACCTGTCAGAGCACCCCGTCGGCGGAGCGGGCGTCAGTGTTCCTGTCGAGGTCGGGGAACGTGGCACGTGGCGGCAGGTGGGCGGGTGGCCGGTCGCGCCCAGCCGATGGCTGAGCGCCCGTAGACTTGGCCCGCTGGAGGAATACCCGTTCCCTAGCGCATCGGCCCGGCTTCGGTCGGGTCGTTGCGCGTCGGCTCGCTGGTTCCTGCCCCGTTCGCCAGGTCTGGGTGCAGCTCGTCGGCGGCAAAGAGAGAAGCGTCGGACGATGCGATCCACAGTGCGTCCACGATCCATTCAAGTTGGGTGGTTCCCACTCCCGTCCTTCAGCTCCACCGTGAGTGTGCGGAACTCCTCTCTCCCTACGTTCTCCAGGGAGTGCGGCGTGAGCGGTGCGCCCCAGACGGCCGTGCCCAGCACCGGCTTGGATTTCGACGCCCTGGTGTCGGCGAGCACATTCCCGGCGGGATCACGGCGGACGAAATCGCTGGTCGCAAGGATGTAGAGGACTCCTCCCCACCGGTGAGTATGCACAGGTACCGTGGCACCAGCGGGAACACGTCCATCGAGAACTCTGACCCGATCGTCCTCGAAGAGCACGGCGTGGAAACCCGGTGCAGCGATCATCGCGTCGAGATCATCGGGCCACGGCCACGCTGGCGGCGTGCTCGCGGCGGTCAACGGGATGCCGTCCATCGGATTGACATGGCCGCTCGACGATACTCCCGGGCCTCCACCTCGTGGAGCACGTGACTCTCCTGGCTGGGAGCGATCTCGGAGCGTGCCCCAGGACGTCGTTACCTACCGGGCAGGGCTACCCATTTACCGGGCAGGGCTACCCATTTACCGGGCACGAGCACGGGCTCGCGGGGCCTGTGGAGGCACGCCCGCGAGCCCAGCGCCCGTCTACCGACAGACTCCCCCGTCCGACGGCAAAGGAACTGAGCACTGAGAGGAAGCGCTTGATACCAGACCGGACAAACTGAACGGCGAGCACGGGCCGCAGGGTGTGAGAACGGGCCAACACCCCGCAGCCCAGCGCCCGCCTACCGACAGGGGGTCGCCACCCGTCCGTCGGCGCGCAAGTGTGAGCGAGCACCGGGAAGCTTTGATACCTGGGTGGAATGAGCCGAGGGCGAGCGCGGATCGTGGTACGGAACGACAAACCCCGGTGCTCACCATTGGGACAGCGATCACCTGAACTCTTCGAGCGGTTCGGCGATCTGAGGATCAGTGAGGGCCATTTCACTGGCCCCGGTCGGCCAACCTCCGTGCTCATTCAGGAATCGGTCTCGCTCCACCTCGCCGGCAAACAGGAGAACTATCCAGGCGTGGGTGGCGCCCGTTCGGCGCAGTGTCTCGTAACGATGGTTTCCGTCCTCGAGGAAGTACTTGCCGTCGTGATGCGACACCAGCAGCGGCGGGGGGTGCCATCCCTGCTCGATGCTGTGCTCCATGGCCTCGACGTCGGACTCCCAGACCTCCTCGGCGACGGGAACAACCACTTCGTCACCGATCGGGACCGGCCATCGGCGTGAGTCGGTCGAGCGCGAATCGGATCGGACCCAGGTAGGTCGCGCCGCTCAAGGCGAAGGCGGCGGCCAGCGCGGAGTTGCTACTGCCCGGGCTGGCGAGGAAGTCGACCACCCACTCAGCTAGTCGGCCCTCGTCCGCGGCGTGCTGGGCCGAGGCGAGCGAGAACTTCTCGTCGTCGGTCACGCCGACGCCGTCGCGATCAGCTCGGCGAGCCCTACCAACGAGGAGATCCGTTCGTAACCGGCGTCGAAGTGGAGGCCGAGTGGATCCATGAGAATCGGTCGGATCCCTGCTCGGCGGGCGCCGACGACGTCGATGGCAGGCATGTCACCGACGTACCAAATCCGATCCGCGTCGAGGCCGAGGAGGTCGATGGCAACCTCGAAGATCCGTGGGTCGGGCTTCATGACGCCGACGTTTCCCGAGTCGACGACGCACTCGATCTCCACGCCGATGCCGGGACCCACTTGGCACAGCTCGAGTTGGGCGAGCCGAGGGCCCATCATCCCATCGGCGTTGGAGATGATACCGAGCCGGACCCCGGTGTCGGCGAGGGCCTGCAGTCCTTCGCGGCTGCCCGGCACCGGTTCGACCCACAGCGCCGCATCAGCGAACTCGCTGTCGAGGTGGCGATGGGCCTCGTCACGCCGATCCTGCGGTACGCCGCACTCGTCGACATAGGTCTGGAGGTAGTCGAGCCACGCCTCGGTCCAGTTGGCCTCGACGTCGAGATGGGTGCCGAACCTTGCTGCGGCCCGGTAGTGCGCGTCGGCCAGCACCTCTCGAGGGACGGAGCACTCGGCTCGTGTGAAAGCCCCCAGGATCCGCTCGGGGTCGGGGAGGACGAACACGCCGCCGGCGTCGAGGAGCACGGCGGCGGGAGCGTCGCCTATATAGGCCATGCCCAGAAAGGTACTCCGGCGCAACCCGGCTCTGACGCACTCAGGTCCTCCGGTGCACGTCCGCTACCAGGAGGTTGTCTCAACGAGTCGGGATTTGTCGGTGTCGGAGGGAAACTTGAGCCCCACGCCCTTGCGGGCACCAGTCGCACACCCCCGGCACGACCCCTCTTCCCACGTCGCCGTTGCACGTTGTTGCCCGGCCACGTCGACACGGGTCGGCGATGGTACGGCGGCGGCGTTATCGAGGCGGGTGACCCAGTGCAACTTTGCACGTCCTCTCGTGGTGCGTTCAAATGCCCCCGCCACCGAGGCCGCTCGCCAAACGGTCAGGGGTGAGGTGGCCGGCTCAACCCTGTGTTTGCTTCCGGGGTTGAGCCGCGCCCGTTGCCGGGAATCAGGGCGCACCTTCAGGACGTTGTCCGAGGGCCCACTGCGCCCCAGGAGCTCAGACGACTTCTGGCTCCTCGCCAGCTCCCGGGAGGAGCGTGTCCAACGAGGGCCGGGGAGTTCGAAATGTGGAGGTTCCGTGGGACTTGAACCCCACGCCTGTTCCAGGGCGCCACCAGGTGCGGTTTGCTCGTGTGCATGGGCCACAGGGAACGCGCCGCCTGCGACTGACGCAGGTCATCCGCCTTGCCCCGGACAGAGATCGGCGCTGAGGGTCACCACCGTGTTGGTTGCGACGGTGGTTCCCGCAGCCGGTGCCTGGGCCACGATCATGCCCGGGGCCTTGGGGTTGGGCGAACCCTTGGGAGCCGACGAGTCCACGGTGCAGGCCCAGTGGAGGCCGCCCGCTTGGAGCACCGCCCTCGTGCCGTCCTTCCAGAGCATCCCGACGACCTCGGGGACGACAACGCCTTTGCCGTAACACCCCGACCATGTCACCCCGACGACCGACTTCGGCGGGACCATCGACCCGGTGATGAGAGGTGTCGACCCGCTGGGACCGATCAGAACCAGGGAGAGGACCACGCTCTCACTGGTCAGATTGCCCTTGGAGCAGGCGGGGTTCACGGCCTTGATACGAAGACCGACCGTCAGCAGGTCGATCCGCGCGCTGAGTGGCGTACTGGCCGATTACGTCGGGTACGGACACCAGCGGCGTCGTCGAACTCGGAGGCGCCACACTGGTCGAAGTCGACGTCGTCACCTCTACCTGGCGGGGCCTGGTTTCGATACTGCCGCCGGATTTCGGAAGGATCCCGCTCACGGCGGCGTTCTGCTGCGATGCGGTGCCTGGCGAGGGGGACGAACAGCCGGCCAAGGCGAGCGCACCCATCACGACCAGCGCTGCCAAAGGCAACCGCTTCATGGCTGGGACGTTACCTACGATTTCCCGGCGACATGGGTGTTCGCGCAACGTTCACTGAGGCGTCGAGGCAGACCGCCCGTACCGAGATTCGCAGGAAATGACCTAGCGGATGGCCAGGTCCCCCCGCCTCGCCACGTGATTGTCTTTCATCAGCCGGGCTTCAAACTCGACGTGTTCGTTGAGTACCAGCCGGAAGGCGGCCCGAAGGACCGGCCGGTGGTTCTCGCCGAAGGGTGACCGGTGGTTCCGGGTCTGGGCGTGTTCAGACCACCTCGAGGGGCTGACGGGGCTGCGTCAGTTCGGGCGGCGCAAGCCTTAGCCCGCGGCGGCGAGGTTCGTCTCAGCGGCCGAGAGTGCCGTCTGGGCGTTCGTGAGATCTTGGGTGGCTTGCGAGACGGCATGGCCTGAGCGCCCGGTTGCGATTCCGGCTGAGGTGCTCGCTATCGCCGACGCCATCGAGCTTCAGTACCGGGCACCCGTCATCCTGGGCGCATGGTGTTCGCTCCGGTTCGGCGAGCTGCCGGCCTGCCGCAGTCCCGGGTCGACCTCCTGGTCAAATGGTGGTGTCGGAGGACCGGTCGACTCTGGCGCCACAGCCGCTCTGGTCAGGGGGAGTCTCCTGCTCAAGGCGGCGTGGGAACTGCCCGCGCCCGTGCCCCCAACCCGGCAATGTACTGGGGCAGCCCCCCGCACCGAGTCAGCCTCAAGTGAGGGTGGCAGTCGTAAGCGTCACGACGAGCGGCCTCGTGACGATGCCGCCAAACTCGGTCCGTATGAGGGACTCCAGCTCGTCGAGGAGACCCGCTCGGGCAGGCTCTTCCATCATCTGGGTGCCAGAGTACGAGACCATCAAGTTTCGGTAGTCCGTTGCGCTGTACGTCTGGTTCCAGTCGTACCGACGGACGGCAACAGAGTCGAAACGGCGATCTGCGTCCAGCACTGCACGGATCGCTGGATCAACGCTTCCACGATGCGGGGCAGGGGGTCCAGTGTGTCCCTGTCCATACCGCTCGTATATCGGCTGACCAGCGGCGAAGAAGCCCGCATCGTCGGGCGAGTCGACTTGGATGAGGTCGACGACCGCCACGAGGCCGCCCGGTCGCAGGATTGCAGTGGGCCGGTCGGTCTGTGCCTCCTGGGTAATCCAGTGGTAGGCAGTGGCGGAGAACACGGCGTCGGCCTCACCGGCCTTGATCTCCATGACTTCGAAGTCACCGACTTCTATGCGTAGCCGATCCGAACAGAGGTTCGAGCGCAACTTAGCGGCCATCTCAGGACCGATCTCGATGGCGAGCACCGACGCTCCTCGTGCAAGGAGATCCTTCGTGGCCTGGCCCGTTCCGGGACCGACCTCCACGATTTGCGGCTGAGACGGCAGCATCTGAAAGAGGGCGTCGAAGAGGTCGGTGGGATAGGAAGGCCGCACCTTGTCGTAGATCTCAGCGGCCTCGTTGAACGAAAGTCTGATGTCGCCTGGTCGCACTCTCGCCATCTTGCCCGAGTCCAAGCCGACTGCTCGCAGCCGAGCGCGGGCTGGCCTCGGTGGGCCTGCGGATCACCTGGCACCCCAAGGAAGGCCGCGCCGACGTGGAGACTCGACCCGCGTGTACTGCCGCGCGCTACGGCTCGCGAGCAACACCCCCACGCAAAAAATCGGCTGCTGCGAAGTCCCTGGGCAACGCGGCAATTAACGTGTGTACTCAGGGTCGTGTCGGAGGGGGGACTTGAACCCCCACGCCCTTGCGGGCACCAGCCCCTCAAGCTGGCGCGTCTGCCTATTCCGCCACTCCGACGGGCTTACAAAAGGAACACAGCGTCCGGAGATCGTAGCGCGTGGCCGTCGGACCACTTCAGTGGCGGGTCGGGGCGCGCGGAGCGCCGACGACACCACGCCACCGGTGACCCTGTCCCCTACTGCCCCGGCAGCGACGGGGTCGTGTTGCTGGTCGACTCCGGGGTCCGTACCGCCCACAGCTGCGCGAACCACAGGAGGCTCGGGCTCCGGGGCATCGCCTGGACGCCGCCGATGGTCCGGCTCCAGACCAGGACCGTGGGCTCGGCGAAGAGGGGCAACGAGACCATGTCGTCCCACAGCTGGGTGTCGGCCTGGTCGTAGAGGATGGCCGCCTTGTCCGGGTTCAGCTGCTGCGAGGCCGCCTCCACCAGGTGGTCGAACGCGCTGTTGGAGTAGCCCGTCCAGTCCTGTGACCCGTTTTTGCCTGCCGGCCCCAGGAGTGTCGTGTACCAGGCCACGGTCTGGCTCATGTAGGGGGTGAAGGTCACCGGCAGCACCGCCAGGTCGGCGTACCCGGCCGCCAGGACCTCGCCCGTCTTGGTGGCGCCCTCCACCGGGAGCAGGGTCGTGTCCAGGCCTGCCGCCTCCAGCTCGGCCTGCATCACCGGGGCCGCCGCGGAGGCCCAGGGATCGCCCGAGTCGTAAATCATGTGCAGCGCGAACGGGGTGCCGAAGGCGGAGTGGTAGTAGGGATCACCGGGGGT
The DNA here is from genome assembly GCA_963826835.1 of uncultured Acidimicrobiaceae bacterium. Lineage (GTDB taxonomy): Bacteria > Actinomycetota > Acidimicrobiia > Acidimicrobiales > RAAP-2 > Bog-473. The sequence continues at coordinate 181,803 of CAWGYK010000001.1, read as the reverse complement.
CTTCTCCAGGCCCGACGCCGCGATGTACGAGGCCGCCTGCGCCGGCACCGGCGTCACCGGGAAGTTCACGCTCCCGCCGGCGCCGATCGTCGTGGTCGAGGTCGACGACGTCGGGATCGGGATCGTCGTGGTGGGTGAGCCCGTCGAGGCCGGCTTGTAGTTCTCCTGCCCCTGCACGGACAGGTGGCTGTTCCCCGGCGCGATCCCCGGCACGGCCCAGCTCACCTGTTGGTTCACCAGGTCCTGGCGATTGATCGTGAGGGCGATGGCGAAGCGGAGGTCAGGCGAAAGGTCCGAGTCGAGCGAGCTCGCCATGTCCAGCTGCAGCAGCGTGGCCGAGGTGTCCACCTCGCTCTGCGCCCCGGGAAGCCCCGTCATCTGGGTCAAGAACGACTGCGTCACCGTGCTGGGCTGCGCCACCTGCACGTAGCCGGACACCATCCACCTGGCGAGCTGCGCCGTCGACGACGCGAGGTGGACCGTGATGGAGTGGGCATTGGCCGGCGTCCCCCACCACCGGGGGTTCTGCACGAGGGTGATCGCCTGTGGCGTGACCGACGCGATCTTGAACGGCCCGCCCGACAGGTCGATGGCCGGGTTCACGGTGGTGCAGCTCGGATTCCAACCCGTCTTCTCCATCACGTGGGCCGGAACGAGGTTGGCGAAGAGCATCTCCCAGTCGGCGAACGTCGTCTTGAACTTCACCGTCACGGTGTGGCCCCCGTTGGACCCGGTCACGGATGCGATGTCCCGGTAGCCTGCGATGGTCGCCACTTGGTCGGGCGGCACATCCGGGTCGCCGCGCTGTTGCTCCCAGGCGTACTTGAAGTCGGCTGCGGAAATGGGCACACCGTCGGACCACACCGCCTTGGGGTTCAACGTGTAGACGATGGTCTGGGGATTGATGCTCACCGGCTCGGCGGACTCGATGAGGTCCGATTCGTCTGTCCCCTCGCCGGCGCTGTTGACCACGTCCGGCACGAACGGGCTGGGCAGCACGGCGCCCAGGACCATCTGCGTGCCCGGCGTGTCCCCTCCCGGCGTGTTGGGGTTGCAGCCCGTCGGGCTCTGCGTCATGCCGAACGAGATGGCGCCGCCGGCCACGCCGACATAGGTGACTGTGGTGCCGCCTCCTCCGCCGCCCCCACAGGCCGAGGCCAACGGGGCCAGCACCGCGATCGTCCCGACCAGCCACCGCCAGCGCCGGGGGCGTCGGCCCCGGCCCGTCACTGCAGCCGGAGGTCCAAGGTGATGGTCGTGAGTGCGAAGACGATGGCAACGGTGACCGTGATGCGGTCCAGGTTGCGCTCCACCACCGTCGAGCCCTGGGCCGCGGCCCCCACGCTGCCGCCGAACATGTCGGACAGCCCTCCGCCCTTCCCGCTGTGCATCAGGATCAGGAAGATCAGTCCGAGCGCGGCGAGTACCTCAATGACGATGTACACCCAGGTGACTGTGTCCAAGGTTGCCAGCAAGGCGGAGCCTCCAACTCGCGGCCGAACGGCCCGTTCGGCCTAGGAACGGTAGCAGGCGGCGGTGGCCCGAATGATGTCGGTGAAGGCGGCCGCCTCCAGGCTGGCACCCCCCACCAGCAGGCCGTCCACGTCCGGCTCGGACATCAGATCGGCGGCGTTCTCGGCGTTCGCCGACCCCCCGTACTGGAGCCGGACGCTCTGCGCCGCCTCGTCCCCGCCCACCTTGGCCACCAGGGAGCGGATGAACACGCAGGCGTCCTCGGCGTCCACCGCGGTGGCCGCCCGGCCGGTGCCGATGGCCCAGATCGGCTCGTAGGCGATCACGAGGGCGCCGACCACGTCGGCGGCCAGTCCCGACAGGGCGGCCAGGACCTGCTCCTCCAGCACGCTCTCGGTCTGCCCCCGGTCCCGCTGCTCCTCGGACTCCCCGACGCAGACGATGGGCGTCATGCCGTTGCGCAGGACCGCCCGGAGGGTCGCCGCCACGGCGGCGTCGTCCATGCCGAAGAGCGTGCGTCGCTCCGAGTGCCCGACGATCACGTAGGCCGTGGCCAGGCGGGCCAGAAAACGCGGGCTCACCTCACCGGTGCGCGCACCGGCGTCCTCGTCGGAGCAGTGCTGTGCGCCCAGCGCGAGCGGGATGTGCTCCTTCTCCACCAGTGTCTGCACCGTGCGCAGATCGGTGAACGGAGGGTGGACCGACACGTCGACGCGGGCCACGTCATCGGGCTTCAGGCGCAGGCCGAGGTCCCGCACGGTGTGCAGCGCCTCAATGTGGTCGTGGTGCATCTTCCAGTTCCCGCTGACCAGCGGGCGGCGTGTGCTCACCCCCGGGGCGCGTTGGGAGCCTGGCGCAAGGCGTCGATGCCCGGGAGGTGACCCTCGCGCTCAATGAAGGACAGCGACGCTCCCCCGCCGGTCGACAGGTAGCCGATCCGGTCGCAGAGCCCGAGCTCCTCCAGCGCGCTGGCACTGTCGCCCCCGCCGACCACCGAGAATCCGGGGCAGTTCGCCACGGCCTCGGCGACGATCCGGGTCCCCCCGGCGAAGCGCGGGTCCTCGAAGGCGCCCAGGGGCCCGTTCCACAGCACGGTGCCCGCACCGGCGACCACCTCGGCGAAGGCCGCCGCCGAGTCCGGGCCGATGTCCAGGCCGGTCCAGCCGTCCGGCAGGTCGCCCTCAATCACCTTGACGCTCCCCCGCGGGCCGTGGCCCACCGAGGGCGGCCCGAAGGTGCCCCCGGGCTCCAGGGCGCGGGTGTCGGTCGGGAGCAGGATGTCGACCCCCGATTCGAGGAGCGCCCGGCAGGCCGCCAGGTGCGACTCGTCCAGCAGCGAGCTGCCGACGTGCTGGCCCCGGGCGGCCAGGAACGTGTAGGCCATCCCACCGCCGACCACGAGCGTGTCCACCTTGCCGGCCAGGACCTTGAGCACCTCGAGCTTGTCGGCCACCTTGGCTCCGCCGACGACCGCCACGAAGGGGCGTGCGGGCTGCTCCAGGAGGCCGCCCAGGACCTCCACCTCCTTGGCGAAGCGCAGCCCGGCGGCGCTCGGGAGGAATCGGGGCGGGCCCACGATGGAGGCGTGGGAGCGGTGGGCGGCGCCGAAGGCCTCGTCCACGTAGGCGTCGAAGCCGGTGATCAGGCGCTGGACGAACGCAGGGTCGTTCGCCTTCTCTCCGGGGTTGAAGCGCAGGTTCTCGGTCAGCTCCACCCCGGGGCACAGCGCCTGCAGCCGTTGGCGCACGGGGTCCATCTCCCAGCGGGGGTCGGGTGCGCCCGCGGGCCGGCCGAGGTGGGAGGCCGCCACCACGTCGGCCCCCTGGTCCTGGAGCCACCGCAGCGTCGGCAGCGCGGCGGTGATGCGGAAGTCGTCCGCCACGGTCGCCTGCCCCCGCACGCCGATGTGCAGCGGGACGTTGAAGTCGACCCGCACCAGCACGCGCTTCCCGTTGACGTCGGGGAGGTCCCCGAGAAGCGGGATGCCGCGCAGGGGATCCATGGAGGTCAACCGCCTACCAGGACGGTCAGGTCCACCAGGCGGTTGGAGTAGCCCCACTCGTTGTCGTACCAACCGAAGGTCTTGACCAGCGACAGCTCGTCGTTGATCGCCATCACCATCGTGAGCCCGGCGTCGAAGGTGCACGACGCCGGCGACCCGATGATGTCACTCGAGACGATGGGGTCTTCGGTGTACTCCAGGACCCGGTCGAGGGGGGGCTTGGCCGCCGCCTCGGCGAACGCCGCGTTGACCTCGGCCACGGACGGGGTGCCCCGGACCACGGCGGTGAAGTCCGTGACGGAGCCCGCCGGGACCGGCACCCGCAGCGAGTAGCCGTCGAGGTGCCCCTTCATGGCCGCCATGACCAGGCCGGTGGCCCGGGCCGCTCCGGTCGACGTCGGCACGATGTTGGTTGCCGCCGCCCGCGCCCGGCGCATGTCCTTGTGCGGCAGGTCGAGCAGGTTCTGGTCGTTGGTGTAGGCGTGCACCGTCGTCATGAGCCCGCTCACGATGTCGAACTCGTCGTCGATCACCTTGACCATGGGGACGAAGCAGTTCGTCGTGCACGACGCGTTCGAGACGACGATGTCCTTCTCGGGGTCGTAGTCGTGGTCGTTGACCCCGATGACGAAGGTGGCGTCCGCGTCGCCGGAGGGTCCCGAGATGATGACCCGCTTCACCGAGCCGCCCAGGTGCTCGGCGGCGGCCTCCCGCCTGGTGAAGATCCCCGTGGACTCCACGACGACGTCCGCCCCGAGAGCGGCCCAGGGCAGCTGCGCCGGCTCCCGCTCGGCCATGACCCGGATGTGCCGTTCCCCGACCAGCAGGTCGCTGCCCTCGACGTCGACGGGGACCGGCAGGCGGCCGTGGGTCGTGTCGTAGCGCAGCAGGTACGCCAGCGTCTCGGGCGACGTCAGGTCGTTGACCCCGACGACCTCGATATCGGCATCGGTGGCCAGGATGGCGCGCAGGAAATTCCGCCCGATACGCCCGAAGCCATTGATCCCGACCCGCACCGTCATCTCGTCCCTTCCTTTCGGGTCCCGGCTATGCCAGCAGACCGGACAGCGCCTGCGCCAGTTTGGCCGGGCTGTGCACCAAGGTGTTCTCTCCCGTCAGGGGAACGTCCCGCACCGTGACATCCGTGGTCCCGATGCCCATACCCCGGATGCTGTCACACAGCACGACGTCCACCGAGACATTGTGCCTGGCCAGGGCCGCGACATGGTCCGAGACGTCGTATCCCTCGGTCTCGGGGATCTCCGGATGCAGGTTGCAGACGTAGACGACCTGGCCCGCCGACGAGGCCACCGCCTCGGCGATGCCTCCCACCGCCACGGCGGCCAACACGCTGGTGAACAGGGATCCCGGGCCGATCACGATCTGGTCCGCCTCGGCGATCCGCTCTGTGGCCAGGGGCGGCGGTTGGGCGTCGCCGGGCACCAGCGAGACCCGCTGAATGTCCGCCGTCCCCTTCACGGCGACCTGGCCCGCCACCGTGCCGTGCTCGGCCTCGGCCTTGAGCACGACGAGCTCGGACGTGGCGGGCAGGACGTCCCCCCGCGCCCCGAGCAACTGCGCCGCCTCGGCCACGCCGAGCACGAGGTCCCCCGTGGCGTCGATCAGCCCCGCCAGGATCAGGTTGCCCAGTGCGTGGCCGGCCAGCTCGCCCTCCTGGTAGCGGTGCTCGAAGGCGTGGGTGAGGGCGGCCTCCTCGTCCGCCAGCGCCACCAGGCACTTGCGGATGTCGCCCAGTGCGACGACGTTGAGCAGCTCGCGCAGCCGGCCGCTGCTGCCGCCGTCGTCGGCCACCGAGACCACACCGGTGAGCGCACCGGCATAGCGCCGGGCCGCCTTCAGGGTGACGGCGGTGCCGTGCCCACCCCCGATGGCAACGACCGAGGGCCGGCCGCCGCGGCTCACCGGTCGATGTCCCGGTGGAAGACCGACACGGTCTCGCCATGGCCGCTCAGGCGCGTCGCCAGCTCCTGGGCCAAGGTGACGGACCGGTGTCGCCCGCCGGTGCAGCCCATGGCGATGGTCAGGTACGACTTCCCCTCCCGGGCGAAGGCCGGCATGATGCTCGTGAGCAGCTCGTCCACCTTCTCCAGGAAGGCCTGGGACTCGGGCTGGCCCAGGACGAAGGCGCGCACGGGCTCGTCCTTCCCGCTGAAGGGCCGCAGCTCCTCGACCCAGAAGGGATTCGGCAGGAAGCGGCAGTCGAACACCACGTCGACGTCGAGGGGGATGCCGTGCTTGTAGCCGAACGAGACCACCGACGTCTGCATGTGCGGCGCCTCGTCGTCGCCGAACGCCTCGAGGATGCGGAGCCGGAGCTGGTTCGAATTCAGCTCGCCCGTGTCGACCAGGAGGTCGGCCCGCTCGCGCACCGGCTCCAGCAGCTTGCGCTCGTCGGCGATCGACTCCTCCACCCCGCGCGCCGCCAGGGGGTGGCGCCGCCGCGTGCCCTCGTAGCGGCGCACCAGGACGTCGTCGGCGGCGTCGAGGAAGACGACCCGCACCCTCTTGCGGGTGGCCCGCAGCTCGTCGAGCACGTCGGGCAGGTCGTCGAAGTACTCCGAGCCCGTGTTGCTGCCTCCGCGGCCGATGACCAGGGCCACCCGCTCAATGCCGGACCCGGGGCGGTCCACCATCTCGACCATCTTCATGATCAGGCCGGCGGGCAGGTTGTCGATGACGAACCAGCCCACGTCCTCGAGGGCCGCCGCCGCGGTCGAACGGCCGGCGCCGGACATCCCCGTGACCACCACGAACTCGCTCATCGCCCTCCACTCTTGTGTCCCCCAGCATTGTGCAGGGCCTCGTAGACGGCGAGTCCGACGGCATCGGGCAGCCAGGAGCGCGACAGCAATTCCTCGAGCGGGGCCGCCCGGACGGCGTTCACCCCGCCCAGCTCCTTGACCAGGCGGGCCCGGCGGGCCGGACCGAGGCCGGGGATGTCGTCGAGGACGCTCCGCGTCATCCGCTTGGCGCGCCGTTCCCGGTGGAACGTGATGGCGAAGCGGTGTGCCTCGTCGCGCAACCGCTGCAGGAGGTAGAGGGCATCGGAGCCGCGGCGCAGGTGGACCGGATGGGCCGAGCCCGGGCGGTAGACCTCCTCGAACTGCTTGGCCAGCGACGCCAGCTCCACCTCACCCTCGAGCCCGAGCTCCCGCACCACCCGCTCGGCCACGCCGAGCTGTCCCTTGCCCCCGTCCACGACGATCAGGTTGGGCCGGTAGGCGAACCGGCGCGGCCGGCCGTCGGCCCCTTTCTCCGGAGCCTGCCGCAGGGCCGTGAGCCGGCGCGTCAGCACCTCTTCCATGGCTGCATAGTCGTCGTTCCCGGGGACCGACTTGACCGTGAAGCGGCGATAGTCGGACCGCTTGGCCAAACCGTCCTCGAACACGACCATGGAGCCCACGTAGTCGGTCCCCTGCAAGTGACTCATGTCGTAGCACTCGATGCGCAGTGGCGCCTCGTGCAGCGACAGCGCGGACTGCAGCTCGGTCAGGGCCTTTGACCGTGCGTTGTGATCGGCGGCGCGGCGCAGGCGGTGGCGGGCCAGGTCCTCACCGGCCGACCGCGTCACGGTCTCCTGCAGCGCGCGCTTGGCGCCCCGCTGGGGGACGACGATGTCGACCGGGCCGTCGCGCAGGGTGCGGAGCCAGCTGAGCAGGAGCTCGCGATCGGCCGGCTCCTCGGGGACCAGCACACGCCGCGGCACCTCCGCACCCTCCGCCCCGTAGACCTGCGACACGATCCGCTCCATGAATTCGGGCCCCGAGAGGTCCTCCACCTTCTCGGCCACGAAGCCCCGGTGGCCGACCACGCGGCCCCGGCGCACGAGGAAGATCTGCACCGATGCCTCCAGCGGGTCCTCGGCCAGGCCGACGACGTCGAAGTCCTCGGCCCGGTCCGAGACCATCTGCTGCGACTCGGCGGCCTTGTGGACGGCGACGATGCGGTCCCGCAGTCGCGCTGCACGCTCGAACTGCAGCTCCTCGCTGGCCGAGAGCATCTCCGCCTCCAGCCGGGCCAGCACCGGTTCCGTGTCGCCCGAGAGGAACCCCATGAGGTCGTTCACGTAGCCGTCGTAGGCGGCGTGGTCCACGGCGCCCACGCAGGGGCCCGAGCAGCGGTCGATGTCGTAGAGCAGGCACGGCCGGCCGAGCCGCTCGTGGCGGGTGAACTTCGTGTCCGAGCACGTACGTACCGGGAAGCTCCGGACGAGCAGGTCGAGCGTGGAGCGGATGGCGCCGGCGTTGCCGTAGGGGCCGAAGTAGCGGACGCCCTTGCGTTTGCGTCCCCGCACCACGGCGGGCCGCGGCCACTCCTCGTTGAGCGTGACGGCGAGCCACGGGTAGCTCTTGTCGTCCTTGAGGCGGACGTTGTAGCGGGGCAGGTGGGCCTGGATCAGCGAGTGCTCCAGGATCAGGGCGTCGACCTCGCTGTCCACGACCACCCACTCGACGTGGTCGGCCTGGGCCACCATCTGGGCCGTCCGGGGCATGAGCTTGGCCGAGTCCTGCCAGTAATTGGGCAGCCGGTGGCGCAAGGACTTCGCCTTGCCCACGTAGAGGACCCGGCCCTCGGCGTCGAAGAATTGGTAGGAGCCCGGGGCATCCGGGATGGTGCCGGTGGGCGGCCGATACTGCATCAGGTCCACTCTCGCGCAGTCGCTGGTGGGGGGCGTTACACTGGCGGTGCCGGCCTGGTTTCCGGCATACAACCTCGCATCGAGGCCGACATACCCGCGGATGGGCGACCAGGCTGTCCCCGCCGGCCATATCGATGCACTCCCGACAAGGGGGCAGACCACATGCTCAGGCTTCAGACGCCACTTCCGGAGCGCTACGCGTCCGCAAACGAGGACGAGCTGGCCGACATGATCGGCGCGGCCAAGGCGGCCCTCGGGCCCCGGCTGTTCGTCCTCGGCCACCACTACCAGCGCGACGAGGTCATGCGCTGGGCCGACGCCCGGGGGGACTCGTTCGGGCTCTCCCGGCTGGCCGCCGATCAGGCCGACGCCGAGTTCATCGTCTTCTGCGGCGTCCATTTCATGGCGGAGTCGGCCGACGTCCTGACCGGCGACCACCAGCAGGTCGTGCTTCCCGACCTCAACGCGGGTTGCTCCATGGCCGACATGGCCGACATCGACCAGGTGGAGGAGGCCTGGGACGAGCTGGCCCGGGTGGTCGACGTGGACAGCATGGTCCCCGTGACCTACATGAACTCGGCCGCCGCCCTCAAGGCGTTCGTCGGTCGTCACGGCGGGGCCGTGTGCACGTCGTCCAACGCCCGGGCCGTCCTCACCTGGGCCCTCGAGCGGGGCGACCGGGTGCTCTTCTTCCCCGACCAGCACCTCGGTCGCAACACCGGCTTCGAGCTCGGGTACGGCGCGGACGACATGCGGGTCTGGAACCCCCGCCTCCCTCTGGGCGGGTCGACCGACCGCGAGGTCAAGGAGTCCACGCTCCTCCTGTGGAAGGGGCACTGCTCGGTGCACCAGCGCTTCCGCACCGAGCACGTCGCCGCCTTCCGCGCCGAACACCCCGGGGGGATCGTGATGGTCCACCCCGAATGCGCCCACGAGGTGGTGGAGCTGGGCGATGTCACCGGCTCGACGGACGCCATCATCCGGGCCGTCGCCGCCGCCCCTCCCGGCGCGGTGATCGGCGTCGCCACCGAGATCCACCTTGTCAACCGGCTCGACAACGAGTCGCCCGACAAGACGGTCGTCTGCCTCGACCCGCTGGTATGCCCGTGCTCGACCATGTCGCGCATCGATCCCCAGCACCTGGCGTGGATTCTCGAGGGACTGGTCGACGGCGAGGTGCGCAACCGCATCGTCGTCGACGCCGAGACGGCGCGGTGGGCGAAGGTCGCGCTCGAGCGCATGCTCGCCATCACCTGAACGGTTTGTGAAGACCGCACCGGTAGGGTCTCGTGCGTCTGGTGCCGCACCGACAGGAGGCCAAAGCCGTGAGCGACTATCCCGCCCCACCCGTGCCGGTCAACCACGTCGAGCCGGTCCCGCGCCGGATCAGGGCCTTCCTCGCAGGCCGGGCGGTCCTTGACACGGTCGACGCCCGTTACGTGTGGGAGAACACGTCCTACCCGCAGTTCTACGTTCCGCTTGCCGACGTCGACGCCAACGCGCTGGTCGACGAGGGAACGACCACGGAGACGTCGCGGGGCGACGCCAGGCGCTATGGCATACGGGTCGGCGATGTCGACCGGCCGAGCGCGGCCACCGTCCTCACGGCGGCCAAGGTCGAGGGGCTGGACGACACGGTCCGGTTCTCCTGGTCCGCCTTCGACGCATGGTTCGAGGAGGACGAACGGGTCTTCGTCCACCCGCGCAACCCCTACACCCGCGTCGATGCTCTGCGGTCGAGCCGGCAGTTGCGTGTCGAGTCCAAGGGCGTCGTCCTGGCCGAGACCTCGTCGCCCGTCCTGTGCTTCGAGACCGGGCTCCCCACCCGGTACTACATCGACCGGACCGACGTCGACTTCACGCACCTCGTGCCGTCCGACACCGAGACCGCGTGCCCGTACAAGGGGACCACGAGCGGCTACTGGTCGGCCAACGTCGAGCTCCGCATCCATCCCGACATCGCCTGGAGCTATGACTTCCCGACCCGTGAGCTCCAGCCCATCGCCGGGATGATCGCCTTCTACAACGAGAAGATCGATCTGTTCCTGGACGGCATGGCGCTCGAGCGACCGCACACCCATTTGTCGTGACCGGGCCGCGGTGACCCGGCCGTCATGACTGGGCCACAATGACCTCTTCCCAGCGCTGAGCCCCGCTGCCGCGGCGGCGCGGGCGCGCCAAAGAGGCGGGCCTCTGTCTTTTCGTCTGCGCCGCCCGAATCGACCGGCGGGGTGATTCCCGGAGCGGGCCGCCCGCCCCCTCAGGCCGCTGCCGGCGGGGGCCGCTGGCGCTGCTCGCGCTGGTTGCGCAGGCGGTTGTGGAACCCGCAGAGCAGTCGGCCGTTCTCCTGGGTGGTGGGGCCGCCGGCGGCCCAGGGCTGGATGTGGTCGCCCTGGCAGTTCTCCGCCGGCTCGTAGCAGTAGGGGTGGGTGCACATGCGGTCGCGCAGTTCTATGGCCCGGCGGGTCCCGCCGCTGAAGAGCCGGGCCCGGGCGCTGACGTCGACCCGGTTGCCGAGGCTGAAGATGGCCCGCTCGAAGTAGGCCGAGTCCAGCCACGGGACGAGGGCCGAGGGGGCCAGCACCGTCGCGTTCTCGAGCTCACAGATGCGCCCGTACATCGTCTCGTAGCCGACGAAGACCGAGAAGAGCGGGGCGGGCCGGATCCCCTCGGCGGGGGCGCTGGCGCTACGGGTGGCCATCTCGACGAGGGCGTCGGCCCGGCGCTGGGCCGAGGTGCGGGCCAGCTCGTCGAGCCGCGCCGTGCGCCCCAGGCGCTGGCGGGCCTCGGCGCAGTCGGACTCGAACATCTCGTGCTCTAAGCGGTTGAGCTCGTTCGAGACAATGGCGCCCGAGATGGGGTCGAGGGTCATCTGGCCCAGCCACATGCCGCCCAGGCTCTCCTCCAAAAAGACGTTGCGCGAGGCCTTGCGGTCCTCCTCGGCGGCGTCGGCCCCGTCGGGGTCGGCCAGCTGCTTCCAATAGGACAGGGCCCGGTAGAAGTCCTCGAAGCCCATCTGCGCCGCCTGGGAGACGAGCATGCCCTCGTCACGGGCCATGGAGGCCTCGGTGCGGTGGCGCCGCGCCGCCGCGATGGCCCGGGCCTGGTCCGTTCCGATCAGGCCCTGGCGCCAGGCCTCGGCGCACGCGGGCAGGTGGCGCAGGTTCCGGCCCAGGCGCACCCGGCGCCGGGCCGCGCTCCGGGGCAGCCGACAACGCGTGGCGATCCAGGCGCCGGCCGTCTTGGCCCCATCGGCCGCCCACTCCCCCTCAGCCTCGAAGGCCGCCGTGGCCTCGGTGACGAAGGCCTCGAAGCGCGAGAGGTGCCGGTGCAGCTCCTCGATGGAGGGCCCGTCGCCGTAGTTCTCCGCGCCCGACGCCACCAGTGTCTCGAGGGCCTCCGCGAAGTTCTCCAACTCCATGTCTCGATGGAAGCACGCGGGTGTGACACGTCTCCGGCGTGAAATTGCCCTGACTTTGGGGCGCGCACGGCGACCTTTCTCCAGGGGGACCTCCGTTTCCCGGCGGAATCGCTGCTCCCCCGGCGGAACCGCTGCTCTCCCGGCGGAACCGCTGCTCTCCCGGCGACCCGGGTCTCCAGGGAACCGGACCGCGGCCCGGGTGCCGCCGGAACCGTTCCGGCACGGCCGACGTGACCGATGAGCCTGGGGCTACGACTTGGCCTTCGCCAGCACCGGCTTGAGCACCTCGCCCGTGTAGCTTCCCGCTGTCTTGGCCACCTGCTCGGGCGTGCCCTCGGCGATGACCGTGCCGCCCTTGTCGCCGCCCTCGGGGCCGAGGTCGATGATCCAGTCGGCCGTCTTCACCACGTCGAGGTTGTGCTCGATCACGACCACCGTGTTGCCCTGATCGACCAGACGGCCCAGGACGTCGAGCAGCTTGCGCGTGTCGTCGAAGTGGAGCCCCGTCGTGGGCTCGTCGAGGATGTAGAAGGTGTGCCCGGTCGGGCGGCGGCTCAGTTCGCTGGCCAGCTTCACCCGCTGCGCCTCCCCGCCCGAGAGGGTGGGGGCGGGCTGGCCGAGCCGCACGTAGCCCAGCCCGACGTCGACCAGTGTCCGCATGTGCCGGGCGATGGGAGGCTGGCGCTCGAAGAAGCTCAGAGCCTCCTCGCAGGACATGTCGAGCACGTCGGCGATGGTCTTGCCCCGGAAGGTGATCTCCAGCGTGTCGCGGTTGTAGCGGGCGCCGTGGCAGATCTCGCAGGGCACGTAGACGTCGGGGAGGAAGTGCATCTCGATCTTGATCGTCCCGTCGCCGGCGCAGGCCTCGCAGCGCCCGCCCCGCACGTTGAACGAGAAACGCCCCGGCGCATATCCGCGCACCTTGGCCTCGGCCGTCTGGGCGAAAAGCTTGCGGATGTGGTCGAAGACGCCGGTGTAGGTGGCCGGGTTCGACCGCGGCGTGCGGCCGATGGGGGCCTGGTCGACGTCGACCACCTTGTCGAGGTGGTCCATGCCCTCGACCTTGCGGTGACGGCCGGGGATCGCCTTGGCGCGATGCAGGTGCTGGGCCAGTGAACGCAGCAGGATGTCGTTGACCAGGGTCGACTTGCCCGACCCCGACACGCCGGTCACCGCGATGAGGCAGCCCAACGGGAAGGACACGTCGACGTCGTGCAGGTTGTGCTCCCGGGCGCCGCGCACCGTCACCACGTCGCCCGAGCCGGGGCGGCGCCGGGCCGGCACCGGGATCGACTTCTTGCCCGAGAGGTACTGGCCGGTGATGGAGGCCTTGTTCGTGAGCAACCCGCCGCGGCCGGTGACCGGGCCGGCGTGCACGACGTTGCCGCCGTGCTCCCCCGCCCCCGGGCCGATGTCGACGACGTAGTCCGCCGTGCGGATGGTCTCCTCGTCGTGCTCGACCACGATCACCGTGTTGCCCAGGTTGCGCAGTCGCTCCAGCGTGGCGATGAGCCGCTGGTTGTCGCGCTGGTGCAGGCCGATGGAAGGCTCGTCGAGCACGTAGAGCACGCCGACGAGACCGCTCCCGATCTGGCTGGCCAGGCGGATTCGCTGCGCCTCGCCACCCGAGAGCGTGCCGGCCGACCGGGCCAGGGAGAGGTAGTCGAGCCCGACGTCGAGCAGGAACTGCATGCGCTCGCGCACTTCCTTGAACACGCGGTCCGCGATCATGTGCTCGCGGTCGCTCAGCTCGAGGCCCGCCATGGCATCGACCGCGTTGGAGATGGAGAGGCTGCACAGCTCGTAGATGTTGCGCCCGCCGACCGTGACGGCCAGGGACTCGGGCTTGAGCCGGGCCCCCTTGCACTCGGGGCAGTCCACCTCGCGCATGTACTGCTCGATCTGCTCCCGCGACCAGTCCGACTCGGACTCGCCGTGGCGGCGCTGGAGCCAGGGGATGATCCCCTCGAACAAGGCCTCGTAGGAGCGCTTCCGGTTGAAGCGGTTCTTGTAGGTGACGTGCACCGAGCGGCTGCCCGTTCCGTAGAGGACGAGCTTCTTGTCCTTGGCCTTGAGGGACTTCCACGGGGTGTCGAAGGAGAAGCCGCCGAACTCGGCCACACCGACCTGCAGCCCGGTGAAGTACTCGCTGCGCGCCCCCGCCCAGGGCGCCAGGGCCCCCTCGGCGAGCGAGAGCGAGTCGTCGGGGACGACGAGCTCGGGATCGACCTCGAACTTGGTGCCGAGGCCCAGGCAGGCCGGGCAGGCACCGTAGGGCGAGTTGAACGAGAAGCTGCGCGGGGCCGGCTCCTCGAAGCTGATGCCGCAGTGCGTGCAGGCCAGGTGCTGGGAGAAGGTGATGGCCTCGTCTGCCTCGCCGGTCTCGCCGCCAACGCCGCCCTCCCCCCCGCCGTTCATCACGAGCACCTCGGCGGTGCCTCCGGTCAGCTCCAGGGCCGTCTCGATCGACTCGGTCAGCCGCTGGCGGACGTTGGCCCGGCTGACCAGGCGGTCGACGACCACCTCGATGGTGTGCATCTCGTAGCGGGCCAGGTTGACGTCGGCCCGCTCGGAGAGCTCGAGGGGCACGCCGTCGACGCGCACCCGGGCGAAACCCTGCTTGGCGAAGTCGTCGAGCAGGGTGCTGTACTCCCCCTTGCGCCCCCGCACGACGGGGGCCATGACCTGGAAGCGGGTCCCCTCGGGCAGCTCGAGCACCCGGTCGACGATCTGCTGGGGGGTCTGGCGGGCCACGGGACGCCCGCACACGGGGCAATGGGGGTGGCCGATGCGGGCGTACAGGAGGCGCAGGTAGTCGTACACCTCGGTGATCGTCCCCACCGTCGAGCGCGGGTTGCGGGAGGCCGACTTCTGGTCGATGGAGATGGCCGGCGACAGGCCCTCGATGAAGTCGACGTCGGGCTTGTCCATCTGGCCCAGGAACTGGCGGGCGTAGGCCGAGAGGGACTCGACGTAGCGGCGCTGGCCCTCGGCGTAGATGGTGTCGAAGGCCAGGGAGGACTTCCCCGAGCCGGACAGGCCGGTGAAGACGATCAGGCGGTCCCGGGGCAGGTCGAGGGAGACATCTCGCAAATTGTGCTCGCGGGCTCCGCGAACGACGAGACGGTCGGCCATCCGGTGAGGATACCGGCGGGCTGTGTCATCTCCGGCCAGGCCGAGGTCAGGCCGCCGCGCCGATGCGGCCGGAACCCGGGCGGCGGCCTCCCATCCCTCAAAACCGCCGCCACTCCGCCACCGTCATTGATCGAAGGTGACGTCCTCGTCGCCCCAGTAGGCGTCCACCGCGGCGATGAGGCCCTCGTCGGTCACGGTGAAGATCTCGACCCCCCGGATGTGCATGGCCGAGCCGCCCTCGAGGACCACCGTGATGTGGAAGGTGATGGCGGCCTTGTCGGCCACCGGGTGCACCTCCCCCACCTCGAAGGTCATCGACTCGCAGGCGTCGAAGGACCGCGCGATGAAGGCCCGGATGGCGTCGCGCCCGACGTTGGGCGGTGTGGGGACGGGGTCGACCTGCACGGCATCGACGGTGAAGAGGGCGGCGTAGGCGTCGGCGTCCTTGGAGCTGGCGGCGGCGGCGTAGCGCTCCATGACATCTCTGAGCTGCGCGGTGGTGGGCATGGTGGCGACGCTACCGCCCCGCCCCGCCCCGCCCCGCCCCCCTCCGGTCCCGGGGGCTCAGCCCGGGATGGAGGAGCGCAGGTCGGCGATCTCGTCGCGCAGGAGCGCCGCCTCCTCGTAGCGGAGCTCGGCCGCGGCCGCCTTCATCTCCGCTTCCAGCTGGCCCATCAGCTCCATGGCCGCCGCCGGCGTGGAGGCGTCGCCGTCGACCAGGAGGGCGGGCCGGCGGTTGCCCCGGACGGCCGCGTTCTTGCGCACCTCGGCCCGGCTGCGTCCCGCCTTGGCCACACCGCCCCCCGTCCCGCGCAGGCGCTCCAGGATGTCGGTCACCGACTTGCGGATGGTCTGGGGGTCGATCCCGTGCTCCCGGTTGTAGGCGATCTGGACCTCGCGGCGGCGCTGGGTCACCGAGACCGCCTCGCGCATGGAGTCCGTCACCGTGTCGGCGTACAGGACGACCATGCCGTCGACGTTGCGGGCGGCCCGGCCCATGGTCTGGATCAGCGAGGAGGCCGAGCGCAGGAAGCCCTCCTTGTCCGCGTCCAGGATGGCGACCAGGGCCACCTCGGGCAGGTCCAGCCCCTCGCGCAGGAGGTTGATGCCGACCAGCACGTCGATGCTGCCGAGGCGCAGCTCCCGCAGGATCTCGATCCGGGTGATGGTGTCGATGTCGGAGTGCAGGTACTGCACCCGGACGCCGGCATCGGCCAGGTAGTCGGTGAGGTCCTCGGCCATCTTCTTGGTCAGCGTGGTCACGAGGACACGGCCCCCGGCCCCCACGGTCTTGGCGATGCGCGTCAGCAGGTCGTCCACCTGGCCCTTGGTGGGCATGATCGTCACCTCGGGGTCGACCAGCCCGGTGGGGCGGATGACCTGCTCCACCACCTGGTCCGAGTGCTCGAGCTCGAAGGCGCCGGGGGTCGCCGAGACGAAGACGCACTGGGGGACCCGCTCGACGAACTCGTCGAAGCGGAGCGGCCGGTTGTCCTTGGCCGAGGGCAGCCGGAAGCCGTGCTCGACGAGCACGTCCTTGCGGGAGCGGTCGCCGGCGTACTGCCCGTGCAGCTGGGGGACGGCCACGTGGCTCTCGTCGATCACGCAGAGGTAGTCCTTCGGGAAGAAGTCCAGGAGGGTGAAGGGCGTCTCCCCCGGCGCCCGGCCGTCGAGGTGGCGGCTGTAGTTCTCGACACCGGAGCACACGCCGGTCTCGGCCAGCATCTCGAGGTCGTGCTCCGTGCGGACACGGAGGCGCTGGGCCTCGAGCAGCTTCCCCTCCTTCTCGAACTCCTGCAGCCGCTCCCGCAGCTCGACCTCGATGGTGCCGACGGCGCGCTGGATGATCTCGTCGCCCGTGACGTAGTGCGTGGCGGCGTATACGGCCACGTCCTCCATCTCCTCCCCCATCTCCCCGGTCAGGACGTCGAAGGGCACGATGCGCTCGACCGTGTCCCCGAACAGCTCGACCCGGAGGGCCTGCTCCTCGTAGGCCGGGTGGATCTCCACGGTGTCGCCGCGGGCCCGGAAGGTGCCGCGCACGAGGTTCACGTCGTTGCGGGCGTACTGCAGGTCGACCAGCCGCCGCAGCATGTCCCGCTGGTCGAACTGGTCGCCGACCTTGACCCCGAGGATGCGGTCGCGGTACTCCTCGGGCGACCCCAACCCGTAAATACAGGAGACCGAGGCCACCACGATGACGTCGCGCCGCATGAGGAGGGAGGAGGTCGTGGCGTGGCGGAGGCGGTCGATCTCGTCGTTGATGGACGAGTCCTTCTCGATGTAGGTGTCCGTCGTCGGCAGGTAGGCCTCGGGCTGGTAGTAGTCGTAGTAGGAGACGAAGAACTCGACCCGGTTCTTCGGGAACAGCTCCCGCAGCTCCGAGGAGAGCTGGGCGGCCAGCGACTTGTTGGGCTCGATGATGAGGGTCGGGCGCTGGACCTGCTCGATCATCCAGGCGATGGTGGCCGTCTTGCCCGAGCCCGTGATGCCCTGCAGCGTCTGGTAGGGGTCGCCGCGCCGCACGCCGTGCGCCAGGGCCGTGATGGCGGTGGGCTGGTCACCCGAGGGCTGGAAGGGGGAGACGACCTCGAATTCGGGCATGGCCCTTCGAGGCTACCCGGGGGGTGTGACAGCACGGACGCCGAGCGCCGCCTTCAGCATGGCCGAGGCGAAACGGAACGCACCCGAGGAGTAGACGTCGCAGTCCTCGAGGCCGCGGTCCGGCGTGCTCTTGCCGCTGGGGCAGAAGTGGATGCCGTCGGGAGAGCGGACGATGTTCGTCCCGTGCGGTCCGGTGCACGGCTCGCCCGGGAGACAGGGCAGCGTCCAGGTGAACCGCCCCTTCGCCAGGACGGCTTGCCCGGCGTCGTCATAGGTCACGCCCGTGGTCGCCCCGGCGATCGACCGGTAGAGCCGATTGATGGCCGACCCGTTCCTGGTGAGTCTGGCCGTGCTGTCGGCCGGCTGACCGATCAGGACGACGCTGGCGCCGACGGAGCGGAAGATCGAGATCGCGCTGCGGATCTCCTCCCTGTACTTCGCGTAGTACTGCGCCGTCCCGACCTGGACGCCGTCGTTGCACGCAGTGAAGACGTCCCCGCTGAACTCCAGCACGGCGACGGTGGCGTGCCAGTCCCGGGCCGCGGTGGCCATGGAGGCGAGGTAGTTGCACGGCGACGTGCCCGGAAAGGTGTGCACCTGCGCCGGAACACCCGAGCGGGCGGCCAGGTCCGTGAACTCCTGCCCCGCCTCGGAAACCAGTGAGTCACCGTAGAGCGCAACGCGCGGCAACCCGGTGAGCCCAGACTGCTTCGCCCATTCGTGGAGGCCCGCCGTCGCGATCGGCGGACGGTCGGGCTCGAGCCCCAGGGCCGGGAGGCCGGGCACGGTGGCCACCATCAGCATGGCCCCGAACCAGACGCTCACCAGAGCCGCGGGAATGCGCCGGTTCACAGGGCGAGTATTGCCGATCGGCACCGGCTTTCGGCTTCGCCGTCCGCCCGACCCGGAACCGGACAGGGGCGGTGGAAACTACCCGGAACGTGCGATGCGTCCGGCGTCCGCGCCGGCGCCCACCGGTCCCGCCGCGCCGGCGTGTGCCTGCTTCCGGGCGGCCTCCGCCTGCAACCAGTCCCAGAGCCCGGCCACCTTCACCTCCAGCGCGGCCCGGTCACCCGAATTGTCGAGGACGAAGTCGGCCTCCTGGCAGCGCTCCTCCCGTGAGATCTGCGCGCGGATGCGCGCCTCGGCGTCGGCGCGGTCGAAGCCCCGCTGGCTGAGCAGCCGCTCGAGCGCGACATCGGTCGGGCAGTCGACCACCACCACCTCGTCGAGCCGCACCGTCTCGCGGTGCCGGGCCGTCAGCAGCGGGATGGCCAGCACCACCATGTCGTCGGTCCCCTCGCGGGCATCACGCGCCGCGATCATGGCGAGCCCGATGGCCGGGTGCGTGATGGCATTGAGCTCGAGCCGACTCTCCTCGTCGGCGAAGGCCAGCGCGGCCAACGCGGGGCGGTCGATGGTGCCGTCGGCGGCGACGATCCCGGGCCCGAACCGGTCGACCAGCGGCTGGTAGGCCGGTCCGCCGGGAGCCACCACGTCTCGTGCCACCTGGTCGGCGTCGATGAGGACCGCCCCGCGGGCCACGAGGAGGTCGGCCACGGCGGACTTGCCCGAGCCGATACCGCCCGTCAGTCCGACCGCCAGCATCAGGTCGTCACCCGGGTGGAGGCGTTGGCAGCGACGGCCCGCGCCGCCTCGACCCGGCACGGCTTGCGCGCCATGGCGAAGAGCAGCGGGGTGGTGTCGTCGACATCGTCCGTCACGAACCAGTCGTCGGCCGTGATACCGGTCACGCCGCCGACTTCGTCGCCGGCCAGCATCTTGTAGGCGAGCGGCAGAAGCCGGGTGTACGCCCACACGTACCAGGAGTGCGGCATGCGGTGCCGGAGGTCGAGCACGTCGATCCGCAAGAGCCTGGCCGCCCTCTTGCGGCGCGCCTCGAAATGCGCCTTGACCTCCTCGACGGTGTCGAGGCCCTGCAGCCGGACATCGCCGAAGTGGCGCCCGAGCATGGCCGCCAGGTCGTCGCGGTCGAAGAGGTACCGATGGAACGGGTTCTCGAAGTCGGCCGTCTTGTTCGGGGTGAGGATGCACACCACGCCGTCCTCCCCGACCACGCGAGCGAGCTCGGCCACGTGCGGCTCCGGGTCGGTGAAGTGCTCGATGAGGTGGGACGAACACACCCCGTCGAAGCTGCCGGTGCGGACGCCGAGCTCCAACGCGTCCATCTGCGCCACGTTCAGGCCCTGGGTGCCGTAGCCGGCCAACGCGGCGGCGACCGCCTCGGACGAGTAGTCGACCCCGACGACCTCGCGGCCCGGCGCCAGGAAGCGGACGGACTCGAATCCGTGGCCGCACCCGACGTCCAGGATGCGACCACTGCCGATACGCTCGCGGACGATCCGGTACCCGGCCTCGTGCAGCGCCAGCAAGGAGTCCGGGGTGATGCCCTGCAGGGGCCGCTCACCCGTCAACCTGCCTCTGGTGCTGCTGGGCATGTGCAGATCCCTTCCTGACACGCCCTGATGGCGCTGGCTGCTTACACTACCGGGCGGACCCTTGAGCCCACGACTTTCTGCATGACCACAACCGCCACTCCCACCGCCTCTCGGGGGCGGCACGCCATCAGAAAGAAACCCCGTGGGACCGGAGCCGAGTCACGCGGCTGGCTCTGGGGTGGCACCGCCCTGCTCGCGGTGCTGGCCTACGCGCCACTGTTGGCGGTACGGCCCGGTGTCGTCACGGCGGACACGAAGACCTATCTGTATCTCGACCCGGTCCGCTTCCTGAGCCAGGTCGCCTTCATGTGGAACCCGACGGTCGCGCTCGGCACGGTGACGCACGAGTACATCGGCTACCTGCTGCCGATGGGGCCGTTCTTCGCGGTCTTCCACCTGCTCGACGTGCCGGTGTGGGTGGCCCAGAGGCTCTGGATGGGATCGATCCTCTTCGCCGCGGGGGCGGGCATCCTCTATCTCTCCCGCGTGATGGGCCTGCGCGGGCCGGGCCCGGTGGCGGCGGCGACCGCCTACATGCTCTCGCCCTACTTCCTCCAGTACGCGTCGCGCATCTCCGTCATCCTGCTGCCGTGGGCGGGACTGCCCTTCATGCTCGCGTTCACGATCGTCGCGCTGCGCCGGGGCGGCTGGCGCGAGCCGGCCCTCTTCGCCATCGTCGTGGCGCTGGTGAGCGGCATCAACGCGAGCTCCATCATTTACGTCGCCGTGGCGCCCATCCTGTGGCTCCTCTACGCCGTGGTCGTGCTGCGCGAGACCACCTGGCGCCACGCCCTGGCGACGGGGCTGCGCATCGCGGTGTTGACGTTGGGAGCGTGCCTGTGGTGGATGGCGGGGCTCGAGGTGGAGGCGGCCTACGGCGTCAACGTCCTCAAGTACACGGAGACCGTCTCGTCGACGTCGCAGACCTCCAATCCGTCGGAGATCCTCCGGGGCCTCGGCTACTGGTACTTCTACGGGTCCGACCACCTCGGGGCGTGGACCAGTGCCGCCGTCCGCTTCACCCAGCAGATCAGCTTGCTGGTGACGTCCTATGCCGTGCCCGTGCTCGCGCTCGTCTCCGCCGCGTTCGTCCGCTGGCGGGAGCGCTCCTTCTTCCTCGTGCTCTTGTTCGTCGGCATGGTGCTCTCGGTCGGGCCCTTCCCCTACAGCGACCCCACGCGGATCGGGGGCGCCCTCAAGGACTTCATGACGAACAGCACGGCCGGGCTGGCTCTGCGCTCGACCGATCGGGCGACGCCGGTCGTGCTCCTCGCACTGGCCATGCTCCTGGGCAGCGCGCTCACCGCGCTGTGGCGGCGGCTCACCATCGTCGGGATCACGACGGCTGTCCTCGTCGCCGTCCTGGTCGTGGCCAACAACCCCTCCCTCTTCAACGGCGAGGCCATCTCCGCCGGCTCCCTCGTCCAACCCGCCTCGCTCCCGTCCTACCAAATGGCGGCGATCACGCACCTGAACGCGACCCACCAGGGGACGCGGGTCTTCGCCATCCCCGGCAACGACTTCGCCAGTGACCGGTGGGGGAACACCGTGGACACGCCCCAACCCGCCTTCTTGAACCGCAGCTTCGTCACCCGGGAGCAGCAGATCATGGGCTCCATCGCCACGGCCGACACGCTCTACGCGGTGGACGGTCCCTACCAGGACGGTACCGCCGACACGAACGCGCTGGCGCCGATGGCGCGCCTCATGGGTGCCGGCGACCTCCTGGTCGAGTACGACCAGAGGTACGAGCACTACGGCGTGCCGCACCCTCTGCTCCTGGCCCAGCTGCTCAGCCAGACCCCACTGGGCCTCTCCGACCCGACCTCGTTCGGAGCCCCCCGCCCCAACGTCTCGACCTACTCGACGCTCAACGAGGCGGACCTGGCCGCCCCGGCCAACCTCGCCTGGCCGAGTCCCCTCGTGGACTACACGGTGTCCAACCCCCGCTCCCTGCTGCGGGCCGAATCCGACACCGGCGCCGTCGTGATGGAAGGCGATGCCACCGGGCTCAACAACCTGGCCGGCCTGGGGCTGCTCAGCAACGACAACGCCATCTACTACGCCGGCACGCTGGCCGGTGATCCCTCGCGGCTCCGCCAACTGGCCGGCCAGGGCGCGCAGCTCGTGCTCACCGACACCAACCGCAAACAGGCCTTCCAGTGGGCCTCCATGACGGCCAACACGGGCTTCACCGAGACCCCGAGCGACGATCCCTCCAAGACCGACCCGAGGGACAGCCCGATCGAGCTCTTCCCCGATGCAGGGCTCAGCAGCAAGACGGTGGCGTCGTACGAGGGAGCGGTCAACATCACGGCCAGCAGCTACGGAAACGGCATCACCTACAACCCCGAGTACGCCGCCTACAGCGCCATCGACGACGACTTCGACACGGCCTGGATCACCGGCACCTTCGTCCCCGACCCGGCCGGACAGTGGTGGCAGGCGCAATTCGCGAACCCCGTCACCACGAGCCACATCACGCTCGTCCAACCCCAGCGGGGCGATCGCTCGCGCTGGATCTCCACCGTCACCGTGACATTCGACGGGAAGGATCCGCAGCATTTCCAGCTCACGAAGGCTTCCCACGCGGAGACCGGGCAGACGCTGACGTTTCCCACCCGGTCGTTTCACACGCTGCGCGTGACGATCGACAGCACGACCGACGACCACCAGGACTTTCACTCCGCCTCGGCCGTCGGCTTCTCCGAGGTCGAGATCCCCGGGCAGACGGTGCGCCAGGTGATCGACATGCCGACGCAGATGCTCGGCAGCCTCGGGGCAGCCTCGCAGTCCGACCGCCTCACGGTCGTCATGACCCGCGAGCGGGAGTCGCAGTACCCGCCCCGCGACGATCCCGAGACGACCATTTCGCGACAGTTCACGCTGCCGGCGGCGCGCGCCTTCACCCTCGCCGGCAGTGCCAGCCTGTCCGCGCTCATCCCCGACGACGAGATCGACGATCTCGTCGGCCGTTCCACCTCGGGGGCGGGGGGTGAGATCAAGGCCTATTCCTCGGGGCGTCTCCCGGGCGACCTCAACGCGACCGCATCGACCACACTCGACGGCAACTCGAGCACCGCGTGGCAGCCGGGCCTGGGCATCGCCGCCCAGAACGGGGCGACGCTCACGTACGACCTCCAGGGCAACCACACGTTCAGCCAGCTGAACCTGCAGGTGATCGCCGACGGCCGGCACTCGGTGCCCACCACCATGACGATCGCCTCGGGCATCCAGGTGCGCAAGATCACCCTCCCGGCCATCGCCGACTCGACGGTCCCGGGGGCGACGACCACGGTGCCCGTGTCCTTCGCACCGATCACCGGTTCGCACTTCGTGGTCACCTTCGACACGGTGCGCGCCGAGTCCGCCAGCAACTACTACTCGTCGGGATCCCTGG
This sequence comes from uncultured Acidimicrobiaceae bacterium, assembly GCA_963826835.1. Taxonomy (GTDB): domain Bacteria; phylum Actinomycetota; class Acidimicrobiia; order Acidimicrobiales; family RAAP-2; genus Bog-473. The sequence goes on along the minus strand of CAWGYK010000001.1, from coordinate 158,649 downwards.
CCCTGCCGCTCGGGATCGCCGAGATCGGCTTCCCCGGCGTGACGTCGGCTCCGACGCCGGCGCAGCTCCCGGGCACCTGCGTCGGGAACCTGCTCACCATTGACGGGAAGCCGATCTCCGTGAAGGTCGTCGGGACCACGCAGCAGGCGCTCAGTGGTGGTGAGGTGCAGGTGGTCCCCTGCGGGCCGGACGCCGGTGGTATCACCTTGAGCGCCGGCACCCACGTCGTCGAGACGGCGGCGGGGCACAACACGACCTGCTCGGCGGAGCCACTGACCTGCACCGGATGGAATCTCGACCAGCTCACGCTGGATTCGGCCGCCGGTGGCGGGACCGGATCCAGCGGATTCCCGACGGCGCAGGGCACTCCCGTGCTGTCGGCGACCCAGCCCGGCTCCGCCCCGACGGTCACCCAGACCTCCAGCCACATCGACACGCAGACGGCGACGGTGACCGGTGCGACCCAACCGTTCGAGTTCGTGCTGGGCGAGAGTGTCAACAAGGGCTGGAAGGCGGTCGCCCAGCCGGCAGCCGACGCGCCGGCGGGAGCGCACGCCGTCGAGCTCGGTCGTTCGCAGCTCGTCGACGGCTTCGCCAACGGATGGCACGTCACGGCGGCCGACCTGCATGCTCTCGGCGGGTCCGACTTCACCGTCACGCTGACCTGGACACCCCAGAAGGAGGTGTGGGCCGCCCTCGCGTTGTCCGCCGCCACGTTGGTGCTCTGCCTCCTGCTGGCGTTCGTGCCGACGCGGTCTCGCCGGTGGCTCCGGGCGCGCCTGCCGCGGCGCCTGCGCGGGCCGGCCGGGCCGGACGCGCCCAAATGGCCGGCAGCACCCTTCGACTCCCCCGCGCTGACGCTCCCCTTCCTCCGAGATCCCGCGGTGCGCCTTTCGGCCCGTCCGCTGACCGTCCTGCGCTCGCTCGTCATCGGCGCGGTCACGGCGGGGGTGGCGTCGCTCGTCCTCCCCGGAGCGACAGCCCTGGCGGTCGGTGGCGTCGTGGTGTTGGGGCTCCTGGTGCCCTGGGCCCGCGTCGTCGCGACGGTGGGCGCCGTCGGGTTCATCGTCGCCGGCGCGCTCAACGTGATCCGGGGCCAGGAAGTCCATCGTTACGCACCCGGGTCCGACTGGGCGGGGGCGTTCGTGCACGCCGGCAACCTGGTCTGGATCGGGATGGCCCTTCTCCTCGCCGACGGCGTGATCACCGCCTTCGGTCTGCGGACGAAGCGGCTGCCCGGTCGGCGCGCCTGGCGAGCCGGAGCAGGCGGCCAGGCCGGCCAGGCCGGTCCGGACGGTGCGGACGGTGCAGGGGGTTCCGGCGGTGGAGACGGTCCCGACGGTGGAGGCGGTCCCGAAGACGCGGGCGGTCCCGCCGGCGGGGTCGACGAAACGGATACGGACGCCGCCGTCGATGCGGCTGCGGAAGACACGGGAGACGGTGCGGATGTCCCCGGGGCGGACGAGGAGCGTGTCCCCGAGCCGGTCACCCGGACCCTGAGCCCGTCACCGGGACTCTGAGGCAGCGCAGCGCGGGGCGGGGCGGATGATCCCCGGCCAACCCGGCGAGCGCTCAGCCCCCGGGCGCCGGCATCGCTTCCGCCGCCAACGCCTCGAGCGCCCGTCTCGCCGTGGCGTCCCAGGTGAACCAGCGCGCCCGGCTGAGCGCACCGCGAGCCAGGCGGCTGCGCAGGACCTCGTCGCCCAGGACCCGCCCGAGCGCTCCCGCCAGCTCGTCCATGCCCTCGACGAGGAGCCCCGACTCGCCGTCGAGCACCGCATCGGCGTGGCCCGCGATCGCCGTGGCCACGGCCGGAGTGCCACAGGCTGCCGCCTCGGTCAGGGTCATGCCCCATCCTTCGCGCTGTGAGCTGCTGGCCACGACCCAGGCCCGCCGGTACCAGTCCACGAGCTCGTCGTCGTCGACCCGCCCGGGCAGGCTGACCCAGTCGGTGGCGCCCAGTTCGTCCCGCAACGCCTCCAGGGAGGGACGCTCATAGCCTTCGCCGATGATGACCGCCTGCAGTTCGGGATGGTGCTTCTTGACCTCCGCCAGGGAGCGCAGCAGGACGTCGAACCTCTTCACCGGCACCAGCCGGCCCACGGCGACCACCAGCGGTGCGGCCGCCCGCTGGCCGCCGGGTGTGTAGTGGTCGTCCACCCCGGGGGGTGCCACCGTCACCTGCGCGCTCGCTGAGCCCCAAGAGCTCCACGATCTCGTCCCGCGAGGAGTCGGACAGTGTCACGATGCGGCTCGAGCGATAGAAGCGGGGGGCGATCCGCTGCTCGGCCAGATTGCCGAGGCGGGCCAGCGTCGGCGGGAGGACCATGCCCCACATCTCGGCGTGGACATGGTGCAGGAACACGATGCGCGGCCCCCGGTACCAGACGGGTGACAGGAAGGGCATGCCGTTCCAGATCTCGACGAGCGCGTCACCGGGACGGTGGCCCATGCGGATGCCCTCCCAGGCCGCGCCGGGGAACACCGCGTAGCGCCCGGCCTGGCGCAGCACCCGGTAGCCGTCGCGGGTCAGGGCCGCGGGTGCGCCGGGCACCGCGGACGTGCGGAAGGTGACGTCGAGGCCGGCGGCGGCCCACCGCGAGGCGATCTTGTGCGCATGCAGCTCGGAGCCTCCCGCCTCGGGGTCGTCCAGGTCGCGCCACGCGACGAAGTGGATGCGCCGCAGGCCCGCCTCCGCCGCGATGGAAGCCAGGACCTCGGGGTCGGAGCGCAGGGGATCCGCGCCGAGGCGGGGACCGAGACCGGGATCGGGCACGGCCGACACCGGCCCCAGATCGTCGCCCATCCGGTCAGGTTATCCCTACCACCTGCCTCCCGACCCGGACCCTATGGATGATGGCGAAGCCGCACACGATCACGAAGAGCACCACCGCCTGGACGCCCAGATCCACCAACGCCGTCGCCCGGGGCGCCCCGTGGACGGTCAGGACGGCCAGCGTGAGGGCCACGGCGCCGCCCACCAGCACCAAGGCCACCCAGCGTTGCCCGACGGCCAGCAGGTACATGGTCAGGACGACCGAGACGCTCAGCAGGATCATCGCCAGGACCAGCGGGGCCAGCGCATCGGCGGCGGACGTGTAGGCGTGGTGGAACACCACCTGCAGGATCTCCTGGGGCGCGACGAGGGCGGCACCGAGCAACAGCACCGACGGGACGGCCAACAGCACGAGCACCACCGCCAGCTGGCGCAGCGCGTGCCCGCCCTGGCGCCAGCGGATGGCGGCCTCGGGGAGCAGGTACCCACCGAGGACGACCGCGCCGAACACGATCGCCTTGCTCGTGACCGACACCGCCGCATAGGCGCCGCTGTGGGTGGGGTTGTCGCGGCCGACCACCAGGACGTCGATGTTCTGCAGCACCGCCACCATCGACAGGGACACCGACGCCACCACCAGGTCGACGACGACCGTGCGCCGTACCGACCCCTGGCCGCCGAGCAGTGCGTCGGGGCGGACGGCCGCCACCCAGCTGGCGGCGCCGAGCAGACGCGGCGCCCGGCCGCCCGACCAGGACCGCACCGCCGCCCAGCGGGCGTGGGTGGCCGCCACCACCTCCCCGATGAGGATGCCCACCGCGGCGCCGGAGGGCCCGAAGCCCGCCGCCACCAGGACGACGACGGCCACCACGCGGACGCCGATCTCCACCAGAAGGTTCGCCGCCAGCGGGCGGTACGACCGGTGCGCCTGGAGCAGCCCGCGGTCGAGCGAGAGCAGGACGAAGAAGGCGGCGGCGGTCAGAATGGCCGCGATGCCGATGCCGCTCTGCTGGTTGAGCAGCACGGCCACGGGATGGCGGATGCTGAACACGACCGCCGCCCAGACGAGGACGATGATGGTGCACTGGCGGTGGACCCGGCCGGCCCAGCGCCGCACCAGGTGGCCGCTGCCGTCCTCGTGCCAGACGGTGACGCGCCGCACGACGGCGACGACCACGGCCGAGCCCGGCATGGAGAGGATGAGGTAGAGCCCCGTCAGCTGGTTGAGGACGCCGTAGCTGTGGGGGGTGAGGAGACGGGCCAGCGCGACGGTGAGGACGACGCTGGCGCCGTTGGCCAGCACGCCGGCCGCAGCCAGGGGACCCGCCTGCAGGAGGCCGGTCCGCATCGACTCGACGCCCGGCCGCGCCTCGGTGTCGAGGAGGAGCTCGGCGCCGAGGTTGGGCCCCACCGCGTTGGGAGCCAGCGCCATGGCCGCCGGCACGGACTCCACGACGACCTCGGCCGCGGGTGTCTCCGCGACCTCGGGGTCGCTCACGCGCGGGCCCTTGCCGCCTCGTCCTCCATGCCGATCCGGTCGATCGCGGGCAGGATCTGGCGCTGCAGCAGCTCGCCGCCGTCCACGCTGATGTGGATGCCGTCGACGGAACGGACCGCGACCCCCGAGAGGGAGGCCGTGTAGACGCCGTCGGGGCTCAGCATCCGGTTCAGGTCGATCACGCTGACGACTCCCGGATGGGTCGCCGCCACCTGGCGCACCAGCGCGTTGTAGGCCTGGACGCGGGAGGGGGTGTTCTCCGACCAGGGCAGGCCGTCGGGCTGGCGGTTACTGGGGTCGACGTAGGGCATGGTGAACAGCACCACTTTGGCACCAAACGAGTGGAAGATGGAGATTGCCGACCCCAGATCGGCGGCCAGGTGCCCGTCCCAGGCCGGCTCCCCGATGTGGACCCAGTGCCCGTCGAGGAGGTGGTCGGCGATCTCCCAACGACCGAGACCGAGCGCCACCACCTGGGGCTGCTGTCCCGCCACGACGAACGGCCACAGGGGCCGCCAGTTGTCGCACCCCTGCGTGGCCGGTCCCGCCGCGCCCGAGGTGAACACCTGGAGCTGCGGGTCGAGGTCGCACCCGAGCGTGGCGTCGTCGATCACGGACACGCCGTACTGCTGCTGGGCGTCGACCGAGAGCCCCATGCCCAGCGTCATGGCGATGGAGTCGCCGAGGACCAGCAGCCGCACGGGGTGGCTGCCGTAGGCCCCGGAGCGTTCCAGCGCGGCGTGCTCCGAGCCGGACAGGCCCGGCGCGAGGGGGAAGGCCACCCGGGGCCCGCTCGACCCGTCGGCCCGCGTGATCGGCGCCGCGCCCGCGGGGAGGGCCAGGCAAGCCAGGCACGCGAGGAGGCAGCCGACGCTCAGTAGGCCACGCACACCCCAACGCGTCACGCCTGCATCGTCCTCCTCGTTGCCACCCGCCCTCGCCCGACCGGGAGGCACCGCCTGATCGGTCGGGCGGGGGCGGCGAACCGGCTCCCGCGCGCCCGACTTCTCCTCGTCGGCCGTTCCGGGGCAGGCCTTGAGTATCTCATCGACGGCCCTCACGGCGCAGGGAGCGCGACGAAACTGACACATTTCGCCACCTGCATGTTCGCGACGAATTCACCCGATTTCCCCTCGGCGGCGGCCGTACACCCCGCCAGGGTCCCCACCTTGACGAGCAGGGGCCGGGAGAGGCCGAGCTGGACATGGTTCCAGACCCACGCCCCGGCCTCGATCGTCGGCAGGCGGCCGAGGGCGGCCGTCATGAAGGCGGCGGCGTAGGTCGGGTCGTAGCCCTGCTCGACCCTGGGTGCCGCCGGGTCGGTGGCGATCACCACGGTGTTGACCTGCCACACGGCGAGGGCGTGGCGCACGGCGGCGTACTGCGCCGGGGTCCCGGCGGGCTCGGGGCTCCCCGCGCCGAAGTCGAGCTGGGTGAGCACGTTGAAGCCCGCTTCGGCCGAGCCGGCTCTCTTCGCCACCCCCTGGGGCCCCCCACCACCCGCCTGGCTGTAGTGCATGCCGTTGACGGCCTGCCAGGCCATGGCGGACTGCAGCCCGGAGAACGGGGCCGGGTAGGACAGCAGGACCCGTCCGGCGGGCAGGGTCGGCGCGACCTCGGTGTACCAGCGGGGCAGCGTCACCTGTTGCATGACGAAGGGCAGGCGCTCGCCGAAGAGCGTCGCCATCGGCACCAGGGCGACCCCGGCGACGACCAGCGCGCCCAGCGCGCCCCGCCAATCCGGCGCGACGCGGTGCACGCGGTCGAGGATGATGGCCAACATCACCGCGGCAGCGAGGTAGCCGATCGCCATGAAGCGCTGCTCGATCACGTTGTCGAACACGGGGATCCGGGTGAAGATCCAGGCGGGCTCCCACTGGCCGTGGCGCTCACCGAGCGAGCAGGCGACGCACACGGCCAGGGCGAAGCCGAAGAACCACAGGCGGCGGTCGCGCCAGAAGGCGGCGAGACCCGCCACCAGGACGGCCAGGAAGCTCCAGCCCAGGAACGCCGCCGAGGGCAGCGGGAGCCCCCCGTAGCCGCCCAGGGCGAGGAAGACGATCTTGCCCTGCGGGTAGCTGGTGGCCACGAAGCTCGAGGGGATGAAGCCCCCGATCACCCCGACATTGGGCCAGACCAGGCCGGTCAGGTGCCCCGGGCCTTCGAGCGCGAACCACACGGGCCAGGCCAGGAGCGCCGTCGCCAGGCCCACGCCGACGGCCAGGGCCCCCAGGGCGTGGGGGGCGCGCCGCCGCACCTGCGACGGGTCGGCGACCAGGGCGGCGGCCACCAGGGCCACGACGCAGATGATGATCACCGCCGCCGCGATGGCCAACAGCTCGGAGGACAGGAAGAACTGCCCGAACATGAGGAGGGCGAGCAGGACCCCCGCCCAGATCGGGTTGTGGCGTTGGCGGATCAGGATCTCGTCGAGGACGGCGAGGATGAGCGGCAGGAGCATGAGCGCCGCGGTCATCAGGTGGGCGTACTCGATGCTCGTGAGGACGAAGGGAGAGAAGCCGTAGAGCAGGCCGCCGACGAAGGCGGCCGGCGTCCACGGGACCCAGCGCCGGATCACGACGAACGCGGTGAAGGCGGTGAGCGCCGGGGTCACCGTGGAGGCGACGTTGAGCGAGGCGACCGGGCCCCAGATCCACGTCACGGGCACGAGCGGGAGGCTCAGTCCCGTGACCGAGGTCTGCGCCAGCAGGTTGATGCCCTTCGGGTGGAAGAGCGCGGTCGAGAAGAAGGGGTTCTGGCCGTGGGCCAGCGCGGTGGCGGGCCACTGGAAGAACCACAGGAACAGCGCCGGGTCCCCGCAGCCGCACACGGTGTGGGTGGACACGCCCTCGGTCCAGGCGTGCACCCACAGGACGAACCCGAGGGCGAGATACGCCGCTCCCCCCGCGGCCAGGGTCATCCAGGGCCGCCACCGACGCGCCTGGCCCGGCGCGTGCCTAGCCAGCGTCGATGGTGCCTGCCGTGGCGCTCGCCCGCCGTGGCAGCACCGGGGCGTCCCTGCCGGTCGACCCCGCCTCGTGGTACTCCTCTTCCACGTTGACCGACCAGATGTCGTGGGTCGCGCCGTACATGTTCTCGACCGTCAACATGGCGGTGTACATGGAGTGATCCTGGTTGTTGTACTTGTGCATCCCGTTGCGCCCGACCGGGTGGATGTTCGGCGCCTCCGTCTCGATCCACTTGCGGATGGTGGCGACGTTCGCCTTGTAGCTGAAGTCGTAGTACGGGTAGGCCTTGGGGACCCGCACCACGTAGCCGTGCTCGACGTCGCCCTCGGCGGCCAGCCCGAGCGAGATCAACTCCTTGGTGCCCAACGCGATGAGCTCGTCGTCGGCCGTGTTCCACATGGCGTCGCCCTCGAAGACGAAGTACTCCAGGCCGAGGCAGGTCCGCCCGTCCTTGACCAGATAGGGCGACCAGGAGCCGTAGTTCTGGATCCGCCCCACCTCGACGTCGGTGGCGTGGATGTAGATCCAGTTGTCGGGGAAGCTGCGCGACTCGGGCACGACCAGCGCCACCGTCAGGTAGTCGCGGTAGTGCAGGTCGTCGGCCGCCGCCAGCACCTCCGGCGGGGGGGCCGGTGTGATCGTGTGCACCAGCTCGCGCATGGGCATGGTGGAGACCACGTGCGAGGCGGCCGCCGTGTGCTCGGTGCCACCCTGGACGTAGGTGACGGCCACCGCGCGGCCACCGTCGACCCTGATGCCGGTCAAGCGCGCCCCCATCTCCAGGATCCCCCCGGCGGCCTGCACCTTGTCCGCGCAGACCTCCCACATCATGCCGGGGCCGTACTTGGGGTACTGGAATTCCTCAATGAGGGTGGTGATGTCCGTCTGGCCGCGCTTGGGGAGGATGGCGTTGACGACCGCCTTGCGCAGGTCCAGGTTCTTCACCCGCTGGGCGGCCCAGTCCGCCGGCATGTCGGCCACCGGCACGCCCCACACCTTCTCCGTGTAGGTCTTGAAGAAGGTCCGGTAGAGACGCCAACCGAAGCGCTTCACCAACCAGTTCTCGTAGTTCGACTCGTCCTTGGGCGGGTGGATGCGGGACCACAGGTAGGAGAGGCCGATGAGGAACCCCTCCCACAGCGCGATGTTGCGGAGCACGTTGAGCGCCCGGAGCGGGTAGTCGAGGAACTTGCCCTTGTAGTAGATCCGGCTCATCCGGGGCCGCAGCATGAAGTCGCCCTCGGGCAGGATCTCGTGCCACAGGGCCTCGACCTCGTCGACCTTGGTGAAGAACCGGTGGCCGCCCAGGTCGAAGCGCCACCCGTCACGCACGACGGTGCGGCTGATGCCGCCCACCACGTCGTCGGCCTCGAGCACCAGCGGGTGCGCCCCCCGTTTCGTCAGGAGATAGGCCGCCGTCAGGCCACCGGGACCGGCGCCGGCGATGACGACGGGTGCTTCTTCGGGGGCAGCCACGAGGAAGGCAGGTTAGTGGACCCCCCAGGAGCCCTCGTGGAGGGTCGACGGCCCGTTGGGGGCGCTCCGACGGGTACCGTCGGTCAGGAGCCCGCGCCGGCGTACTCGGTCAGGTTCATCGGCTCGGAGTAGAGCGCGGTGTGGCTGGTCACGACGGTGCGCCCGCTCCCGCCGTTCTTGCCGGCGGCGGCCTGTAGGTCGGCGGCGATCGTCTCGCACTTCACCCCGTATTTCTTGTACATCGGTTGCCAGACCAGCCAGAGGTGGTGGTCGGTGCCGGCCTTCTGCGCCACGGCGTTGCCGAAGGCGCCCGGGTCGGCCCGGTGCACGGCATCGGCGTAGTCGACCCAGTCGACGATCTGCGGCCCCGTGCGGCGGGGGAACGTGATCATGTCGTACCGCGACGGGTTGCGGATCTGGCGGTACACCGACGGGCCCAACTGGTCGGGGCAGAACGCGATGACGTCCCCCGGCTTGGCCTGCGCGTTGATGGCCGCCGCCACCGCAGTGGCCTGCGTACGTTGCGTGGTGACGTTCTGGGCGGACGACACCAGGCCGGCCACGGCCGCCAGCCCGACGATGACGACGCGGGCCTTCGGGTTGAGCAGCGTCGTCGTCCCGAGCGCGACGAGGAGGAGGAAGGGCAGGAACACGACGGCCGCATAGCGGGTCGAGAACGCGCTGTCGGTGACGATGCCGCCGAGGACCGCGACCAACAGCGTTCCCAGCACGACGAAGCCGAGGCTGCGCGAGCGGGGCCGGGTGCGCAGGTCGAGCTCGATCATGCGGCCGGACCGGCCACGACCGAACAACGCCAGGGCCAGCATGCAGAAGTAGATGACGGCGAGGAGGCGCCCCTGGTTGGTGCCCGTCTGGAGGGTGGAACCCTGGTTGTCCGTGAAACCGGTGAGGACGGCGATCAGCTGGGAGACGTTGGCCGGCACCGCCCACGGGGTACCGGTATGCCTGATCTGGTAGAAGAGCGTCGGCACCCAGGGGATGAAGAGCAGGCAGCCGACCGCGACGGCGACCAGCGCCGGCCACGGCGCCGCCTCGGGGTGCCCCTGCCGCCGGCGGCGCACCACCGCCACGATCAGCCAGACGCCCACCACGCCCACCAGATAGATCGACCAGTACTGCGTGTAGAGGAGGGCCACCACGACGACGCCGACCGCGATCAGGTTGCCGGGACCAGGCGTCGTGACGGCTCGACTCAGGGCCAGATAGCCGCAGCCGGTCAGGAGGATGACCAGCGCATACATCTGCGACGAGGTCGCGTAGAACACGGCGAAGGGTGCGGTGGCCACGAGGACGACCACCGTCCAGGCCACGGCCCGGCCGCCGAGGCGCCTGCCGCACAGCCAGGCGACCGGGAGGGTGATCACCGCGATCAGGCCCGAGAGGGACCGTACGGCCTCGTTCGACTGCCCGAACAGCGCCATCCAGAAGTGGAGGAGGTAGAAGGAGAGAGGCGGCGCCCCGTCGTGCTCGAGCGCGCTCGGGATCGCGTGGAGCGGCAGGCGGGCGATATCGACCGTCTGGGCCTCGTCGAGCCACAGGCCCGACCGGGTCCAGAAACGCAGCAGCAGGCCGGCGGCCAGCACCACCACCACGGCGACACCGACCACGAGGCGCGTGCGACCGGCGAGAGTCGGAACCTCCTCGGGCATGGGGCGCATGGTAGGACAATGGGCCTGAGGTCTAGGATCATCCGCCGCCGGGGGAGGACGGCGGGGGCGAAGGGAACCGAGACAGCGAAGGTGGGAAAGGGGGCGCCGTGACCCGTTACATCATCAAACGGATCGTGCTGCTGATCATCATCATCATCTTCGTCTCGATCGCCACCTTCTTTCTGGTCCACCTCCTCCCCGGGAACCCCACCGACACCATCCTCGGCCCCAACGCCACGCCGCAGAACGTGGCCACGGTCAACCGGCAGCTCGGCCTCAACAAGCCGCTCTGGCAGCAGTACTTCATCTGGATGGGCCACGTGTTCCAGGGCAACCTGGGTCAGTCGTACACGACGCACCAGTCGACGACGAGCATCATCGCCGAGTCGTTCCCCATCGACCTCGAGCTGATCATCTTCTCCCAGATCATCGCCTTCGTCATCGCCTTCCCGATGGCCATGCACTCGGCGCGGCGACCCAACAAGCTGTTCGACCAGGCGTCCAACAGCACCACCTTCGCCCTGCTGGCCCTGCCGCCCTTCGTGATCGCGCCGGTCCTGGTGCTCATCTTCGCCGTGCACTGGCACGTGTTCCCCGGCCCGGCCTCCTACGTCCCCCTCAGTCAGGACTTCTGGTCCAACATCCACACGATGCTGTTGCCCTCCATCGTGCTCGCGCTCGGGGGGATCGTCGTGTACTTCCGATTGCTTCGCAACGACTTGATCTCCACGTTGCAGGAGGACTTCATCACCATGGCCCGGTCGAAGGGCCTCTCCGACCGGCGCATCATGTGGCGGCACGCGCTCCGGCCGTCCTCCATCTCCCTCCTGGCCTCGGCCGGCGTGACCATCGGCAGCCTCATCGCCGGCACCTTCATCGTCGAGCTCCTGCTGCAGCTGCCCGGGTTGGGCTACCAGCTCATCTCGAGCGTCAACCAGGACGACTACACGGTCGTGCAGGGCATCACCTTGTTCGTGGCCATCGCCATCGTGCTCGTCAACTTCATCTTCGACTTCCTGTTCACCATCGTCGATCCGAGGATTGCCCGTGAGTAGCGTCGGCCTGACCCACCCCACCAACGAGGCGTTCGCCGACCTCAAGGAGGAGATCGGCGCGGAAGAGGCCGCCGATTACACCAAGAAGAAGCTCGGCGTGTTCTTCTGGATGTGCGCCGCCTGGATCGTCCTGATCGCGCTGGCGGCCACCTTCGCCAGCCTCCTTCCGCTGCCCAACCCCGACCTGGGGAACTACAACAGCGTGCAGAACGCGGGACCCGGGTGGGGTCACCTCCTCGGCACCGACGACCTGTACCGGGACATCTTCAGCCGCCTGATCTACGGGGCCCGGGTCTCCCTGGTCGTGGGCTTCGGCGGTGCGCTGATCGGCCTGCTCGTCGGCGGCATCCCCGCCATGATCTCGGCCTACCGCCGTGGCCGGATCGACACGGCCCTCAACACGGGCTCCTACGTGGTGCTCGCCTTCCCCGCCATCGTCGCCGTCATCGCGATCGTGTCCTTCTGGGGCAAGTCGTTGTTCAAGATCACCCTCGTCATCGGCCTCTTCGCCGCCCCCCTGATCTTCCGGGTGGTCCGGGCCTCGACGCTGTCGTACGCCACCCGGGACTTCGTGCTGGCCGCCAAGGCGCTCGGGGCCAGCGACACGCGGATCCTCACCCGGGAGATCCTGCCCAATATCATGCCGACCATCGTGTCCTTCGGGCTGATCGCCGTGGCCACCATCATCGTCCTGGAGGGCTCGCTCGCCTTCCTCGGGCTCTCGGTGTCCCCCCCGACGCCGAGCTGGGGCAACATGCTCAACGAAGGGTCGAGCCTGCTGACCGGGGCCAAGGGGCAGACGAACCCGTGGCTGGTCATCTTCCCGGCCGCGGCCATGTTCTCGTTGCTCATCAGCCTCAACGTGGTGGCCGACAAGCTACGCGCCTACTTCGACGTCGCGGAGATCAAGCTGTGAGCGGACGCCGGCTGCTCGACGTCGAAGACCTCCATGTCTCCTTCGCCACCAGCCGGGGCCCGCTGCGGGCCGTCCAGGGGGTGTCGCTCACGCTGGACCAGGGCAAGACGCTCGGGATCGTGGGCGAGTCCGGCTCGGGGAAGACCGTGCTGTCCCGGGCCATCATGGGCCTGCTGCCGCGGGCGTCGACCACCCAGACGGGGTCGGTCCGCTACGACGGCACCGAGATCCTCAACGCGCCGAACAACGACCTCCGCAAGCTCTGGAGCACGCACATCGCCATGGTGTTCCAGGACCCCATGACCTCGCTCAACCCCGTGCAGCGGATCGGCCACCAGATCACCGAACCGCTCAAGATACATCTCAAGCTCTCCAAGAGCGAGGCCAAGGAGACGGCGCTGTCCCTCCTCATGCAGGTGGGCATCCCCTCCCCCGTCGAACGCTACGCGGCCTACCCGGCGCAGCTCTCGGGCGGCATGCGTCAACGCGTCATGATCGCCATCGCGCTGGCCTGCGCCCCCCGCCTCCTCATGGCGGACGAGCCCACCACCGGGCTCGACGTCACGGTGCAGGCGCAGATCCTCGACCTGCTGGGTCAGCTGCAACGCGACCCGCGACATGGCGATGATCCTGGTGACCCACGACCTCGGGGTGGTGGCCACGCGCACCGACGAGATCATCGTGATGTACGCCGGCAACGTGGTGGAGCGGGCCCCGACCAACGTGCTCTTCAAGAGCATGGCCATGCCCTACACGGAGGCACTGCTCAAGTCGACCCCGCGCATCGGGGAGCCGAGCCACACCCGGCTCGTGGCGATCGAGGGCAGGCCGCCCGATCTCCTCAACCCGCCGTCCGGCTGCCCCTTCGCCCCCCGCTGCCCCTACGCGCAGGACCGGTGCCACGTGGAGAAGCCCCCGTTGGTGGAGGCCGCGCCGGGGCACAGCTATGCCTGCTGGTTCCCCCTGACGGCGGCGGACCCGTCCGGGCCCCCGCCCCAACCCGATGCGGTACCGGCGTGACCGACACCGCGCTCGAGTCGTCCGCGGTCGCCACCGAGCCGCTCCTGTCCGTCGAGGACCTCCACGTCTCCTTCGGCCGGGGCAACGTGACCGTGCAGGCCGTGGCCGGCATCAGCTTCACGATGCGCCAGGGTGAGACGCTCGGCCTCGTCGGCGAGTCGGGCTGCGGCAAGTCCACGACGGGACGCGCCATCGTCCAGGTCGAGAAGGCGACCTCGGGCAAGATCGTCTTCGGCGACACCGAGTTGACCGCGCTCAACCGCGGCGACCTACGCACGCTGCGCACGCAGGTGCAGATGATCTTCCAGGACCCGATCTCGTCGCTGAACCCGCGCCGCCGGGTCATCGACATCGTGTCGGAGCCGCTGACCATCTGGAAGATCGGCTCCAAGGAGGAGCGACGCGACGCGGCCAACGCCATGCTCGACCAGGTCGGCATCGACCCCTTCATCAACGGCTCCCGGCGTCCCCGCGAGTTCTCCGGAGGCCAGTGCCAGCGCATCAGCATCGCCCGCGCGCTGGTCCTCAAGCCCAAGCTGCTCGTCTGCGACGAGATCGTGTCCGCCCTCGACGTCTCCGTGCAGGCGCAGATCCTCAACCTGCTGCAGGACCTGAAGCAGCAGTACGACCTGACGATCCTCTTCATCGCGCACGACCTGGCCGTGGTCAAGAACGTGAGCGATCGGGTGGCCGTCATGTACCTCGGCCGTCTGTGCGAGATCGCACCCTCGGACCTGCTCTACGAAGCCCCGGCCCACCACTACACGGCGGCCCTGCTCGCCTCCGCGGTCGAGCCCGACCCCGAGGCGCCGCGGACGCCGGCCGCCCTGACCGGCGAGCCCCCCAGCCCGATCAACCCGCCCTCGGGCTGCCGCTTCCGCACGCGGTGCCCCCGGGCCGAGACCCGATGCGCCGAGGAGGTCCCCGAAATGCGGGACATCGCTCCCGGCCACCAGGTGGCCTGCCACTTCCCGATCGGCAGTTGAGCGCCGCCCCCGGCGGGGCGCGGCGGCCCCGGCCCCGGCCCCGGCTGGTCGCGGCGTCCTGCGCCCAGCTCCCCGACCTCCACGACGACTGGCCGCTGCTGCGGGCCGCGCTCGCCGACGCCGGCGTCGACGCGGAGACGGCGGTGTGGAACGACCCCGCGGTCGACTGGACGGCCTTCGACCTGGTGCTGGTCAGCGGCGCCTGGGACAACATCCACCACGCCGACCAATTCCTCACCTGGGCCGACGGCGTGGCGGCGGAGGGCGTGCCGGTCCTCAACTCCCCCGCCACGCTGCGCTGGAACATCGACAAGCGCTACCTGCGCGACCTGGAGCAGGCGGGCGTCCCCACGGTGCCGACGCTGTGGGTGGAACCGGCCGGGTCGCCACCGGATCTCTCCCTGCCGGGGCTGCCCGAGGGCGAGGTGGTGGTCAAGCCGTCCGTGTCCGGTGGCGGCTACCGGACGGCGCGCTACGAGGCGCACGAGCACGACGCAGCACGCGCACACATCCGCGAGCTCGTCGGCTCGGGGCGCACGGTCATGGTCCAGCCCTACGAACCGAGGGTCGACGACGAGGGGGAGACGGGCCTGGTCTACGTCGGTGGAGCGTTCAGCCACGCCGTCCACAAGGACCCGATGATCCGACGCGGCGTCGGGCCCACCGACAGCCTCATCGCGAACCAGGTCGTGACGGCCGCCACGGCCACGCCGGCCCAGCTCGTCGTGGCGGGCCACGCGCTGGCGGCGGCGGAGAGCCTGTTCGGCCCCGCCACCTACGCCCGCGTCGACATGGTGGAGACCTCGGAAGACGGGCCCGCCCTCCTCGAGCTCGAATTGCTCGACCCGGTCCTCTTCCTGACGCTGCACGCCGGGAGCGCGGCGTCGTTCGCCCGGGCCCTCGCTGGGTCGCTCCGGCATCCGGGCCGGGCGTCGCATCGGTGACAGGTCTCTTCCCCCGCGACCGCCCCCCGTGAAAAACTGCACACGCGCCCGTTCAGAAACAAGGTCGTTTCCAGTTTGGGAGGACGTGGCGGGACGGAGGTCCCGGAGCCCGGCATCGCCTGGCGTCGATCACGCGTTCCGCTCGCCGAGGGCGCGGACGATGCCGCACCACTGTTCGTGCCGAGAGCCGCCGGAGGTCTCTCAACACTCTCCACGAACTGGTTGAGAGATTTCAGAGACTGCCTGAATCCGCCCCCGTCCCCCCGGCCCGCGGAGCATTGCGGCGAGCCTCCCGGTCCCGTCGGGACCGGGGACCGCCCCCTCGGTGGGCTACTCCCCCGAGGAAGACTCCGCCGCCGGGGCAGCCTCCGCCGCGGCTGGAGCGGCCTCAACGGCGGCCTCCACCGGCGCCTCGGGCACAACCGCCTCGGGCACAGCCGCCTCCGGCGCCGGAATGTCGTTCCCGTCGGCGTCCTTGGCGGGGGGCACGACGTGCGTGCCCGCCTCCTCGGCGAAGTCGGCCCAGGCCGCCTGGGCCTCGGTCTCGGGGGTGAACTCGCCCTCGGCGTAGTCGAAGCCGATGTAGTTGCCCTCTTCGTCGTAGGCGTGCTCGCCGAAGGCCTCGCGGTACTCCTCGGAGACCTCGCCACCCTCGGCCGCCTGCTTGATCGACAGGCTGATACGACGGCGCTGCAGGTCGATGTCGATGATCTTGACCCACAGCTCCTCGCCCGGCGTGACGACCTGCTCGGGCAGGTCCACGTGGTGCACGGCCATCTCCGAGATGTGCACCAGGCCCTCGATGCCGTCACCCACCTGCACGAAGGCGCCGAAGGGCACCAGCTTGGTGATGCGGCCGTAGACGAGCTGGCCGACGGCGTGGCTGTCGGCGAACTCCTGCCAGGGGTCGGACTGGGTCGCCTTCAGGGAGAGGCTGATGCGCTCCTTCTCGAGGTCGACGTCGAGCACCTCGACCTCGATCTCGTCGCCCACCGACACCACCGACGACGGATGGTCGACGTGCTTCCAGGACAGCTCGGACACGTGGACGAGGCCGTCCATGCCGCCCAGGTCCACGAAGGCACCGAAGTTGACCACCGAGGAGACGACGCCCTTGCGGCGCTCACCCGGCTTGAGGTTCTGCAGGAAGTCGCCCCGCTGCTCCTTCTGGGCCTCTTCCAGCCAGGCCCGGCGCGAGAGCACGACGTTGTTGCGGTTGCGGTCGAGCTCAATGATCTTCGCCTCGATCACCTTGCCCACGTAGGGCTGCAGCTCACGCACGCGGCGGAGCTCGACCAACGAGGCCGGCAGGAAGCCCCGCAGGCCGATGTCGACGATGAGCCCGCCCTTGACGACCTCGATCACCGGGCCCGACACCATCTCGCCGTTGTTCTTCTTCTCCTCAATGGTCGTCCAGGCCCGCTCGTACTGCGCCCGCTTCTTGGACAGGACGAGCCGCCCCTCCTTGTCCTCCTTCTGGAGCACGAGCGCCTCGACGTGGTCGCCCAGCTTGACGATCTCGGAGGGGTCGACGTCGTTGCGGATGGAGAGCTCGCGGGCGGGGATGACGCCTTCGGACTTGAAGCCGATGTCGAGCAGGACCTCGTCGCGGTCGATCTTGACGACGGTCCCCTCGATCACGTCGCCGTCGTCGAACTCGATGATGGAGTCACCCATCGCCTTTTCGAGATCGGCATCCCCGAGGTCGTCGTCGACGATGGTGCGGGGGGTGTAGTTCCCCTCGGCGTCGAAGCTGCCCATCGCTTCGGGGGACAGGAGGGAGGTGCGTGCTGCGTCAGCCATGGTAAAGCTCCTTGCGGCGGGTGCGACTTGCACCCGCAGGACCGCGCCGGGGTCAGTTCGAGGAATACGGGTTGCGCCGCCACCGGTGCCGGCGGGCAAGGCCTGCCATCGTAGCAGCGGACCAGAGGGGATCTCCCCCGCCGCCGGCTCAGCCCGGAACGCTCATCCCTTCGCCGCGGCCCAGCTCGGTCCCGTCGCCACGGAGATCGTCAACGGGACCTTGAGGTCCGCCGCCCCGGTCAGGGCGGACTCGGTGAGGCGGCGCACCTCGGCCTCCTCCCCCCGCGCCACCTCGACGATCACCTCGTCGTGGACCTGGAGCACGAGCCGGCTGGCCAGCCCCCGGGTCTCGACGTCGCGGTCGAGGCGGACCAGGGCCAGCTTGAAGATGTCGGCGGCCAGGCCCTGGATCCCGGCGTTCATCGCCTGGCGCTCGGCCGCCTGGCGCACCCGGTAGTTCGACGCCTGCAGGTCGGGCAGGGGCCGGATGCGTCCGAACATGGTGCGGGTGGCGCCCCGGATCTTGGCATCGGCCACCGCGTGGTCCATGTACTGCTTCACGAGCGGGAAGGCGCCGAAGTAACTCTCCATGATGGCGGCCGCCTCCTCCACCGGGACCCCGAGACGCTGGCTCAGCCCGTAGGCCTCCATGCCGTAGGCCAGGCCGTAGGAGACCATCTTGGAGTACTCACGCTGGGTGTGCGTGACCTGCTCGGGTGAAATCCCGTACACCGCCGCGGCGACCGTCCGGTGCACGTCCGACCCGCTCGTCAACGCGTCGATGAGGCCGGGGTCCTCCGACAGGTGCGCGATGCAGCGGAGCTCCACCTGGTCGTAGTCGGCCACGAGGAAGGTACAGCCCTCCGCCGGCACGAAGGCACGCCGGAACTGCTTGCCGAGTTCGGTCCGTACCGGGATGTTGTGCAGGTTCGGGCGGTCCGAGGAGATGCGGCCCGTCCGGGCGACGGTCTGCCCGAAGGAGGCGTGGATGCGCCCGTCGGCGGCCACCTCGGCCAGCAGGCTCTCCCCGTAGGTCGAGCGCAGCTTCTCCACCTCGCGGTACGACAGCAGCGCCTCGATGATCGGGTGGGCGCCCCGCAGTGTCTCGAGCGTCTGCGCGTCCGTCGAGAAGCCTGTCTTGGTCTTCTTGCCCGGCGTCAGGCCGAGCTCGTCGTAGAGCACGGTGCGCAGCTGCGGCGTGGAGTTGACGTTGAACTCGTGGCCGGCCAGCTCCTGCACCTCGGCCTGCAACGTGGCGGCGGCGGCCTTGAGGGAGTCGGTGATCGTCTGCAGCTCGGCCCGGTCGACGCCGATGCCGGCCACCTCCATTTTCGCGAGGACCCGCACCAGCGGGGTCTCGATGTCGTCGTGCAGCATGACCATGTCCTCGACACCGAGGCGGTGGCGGAAGCTGAGCGCCATGCCGGCGACGTCGGCCGCCTCGCCGGCGCCGTCGCGGGCCAGGTCCCGCTCCGTCTCGCCGGGTTCGGTGATCTCGAGGCTCAGCTGCCCGGTCTGCTCGCGCAGCTGCGACAGCTCGTACTCGCCCGTCGACGCATCGAGCAGGTACGCCGCGACCGCCGTGTCCATCTCGAGGCCGGTCGGGTCGATCCCGAGCGGCAGCAGGGAGCGCATGACCTCCTTGACCTCATGGCCGAGGAAGGGGCGGGCGAGGATGCCGTTGAGCTCCTTGGCGACCGACGCCGCGCCGAGCTGCGCCGGGGGCACCAGGACGCCGAGCCCGGCCTCGTCGCCCTCCGTCGCCACCAGGACCAGTGCCACCAGCTCGCTCCGCCCGGGCATGCCGTTCCAACGGGCGGCCAGGGCCAGACGCCCGGAGCCGAGCTCGGCCAGCTGTTTGGTGACCTCGGCTGCCGTCACGGGCAGTGCCACGTCGCGCAGGTCGAAGGGCGGTGCGACCGGTTCCGCCGGTGGGGGCTGCCCCGCGGTGGAGGCGGCGATCACCGCCTCGGCTCCCTTGCCCCCGTGGGCGGACGGGCCGGCGCTGCCGGGCGCGGCCTCGCCGAGCGCGCCGGCGTCGAGGAGCTCCTCGAGGCGGTTCCAGACCGTCTTCATCTCGAAGCGCTCGAAGGTGGCCTCCGCCGTGGCGCGGTCCCAGCCGCCGAGCTCCAGCTGGGCCACGTCCACGTCGAGGGGCACGTCGCGCACGAGCGGGATGATGCGGGCGTTCGAGCGGGCCAGCTCCTCGTTGGCCGCCAGGTTCTCGCGCAGCTTGGGCGTCAGCGTGTCCAGGTGGCCGTAAATCCCGTCGAGGTCGCCGTGGGCGGTCAAGAGCTTGGCGGCGGTCTTCTCCCCCACGCCCGGCACGCCGGGCAGGTTGTCCGAGGGGTCGCCGCGCAAGGAGGCCAGCAGCACGTACTGGGATGGGGGAACCCCGCAGCGCTCGAAGATGCCTGCCTCGTCGTAGAGCGCGTAGTCGCTCACGCCGCGCTTGTTGTAGAGCACGCGCACGTAGGGATCGTGCACCAGCTGGAAGCTGTCGCGATCCCCGGTGACGATGACGACCTCCCGCTGGCGCGCCACCGCCTCGGTGGCCAGCGTGGCGATGACGTCGTCGGCCTCGAACCCCGGCGCCTCGACGACGGGGATGGCCAGCGACTCCATGACCTCGCGGATCATGTCGAACTGCGGGGGCAACAACCACGGGGTCTCGGCCCGGCCGGCCTTGTAGTCCTCGAGGATCTCGTCCCGGAAGGTGGCGCCGGGGGCGTCGAAGGCCACGGCCAGGGCGGACGGGCGCTGCTCCCGGATGAGGTACACCAGCATGGAGCTGAAGCCGTGCACCGCATTGGTGACGACGCCGGTGGACGTGGCCAGCGTGTCCGGCAGGGCGAAGTAGGCCCGGAAGGCGAGCGACATGCCGTCCAGCAGCAGCAGCGGTCCCGTTCGCTCCTGCCCTGGTGCCATTACGTCGACACTAGGGGGTCAGCGTGCCGTCGACGACCTGCTGCGCCACGTCGCGCATGCGAGCCCGCGTCTGCATCGCGGTGCGCTGAATGAAGCTGAAGGCATCCGTCTCGGGCAGCTCGTCGCGGTCCATCAGGATCTGCTTGGCCTCGTCGACCAGGCGCCGGGTGGCGATCTTGTCCTCGGCCCCGTCGGCCGGGTGCTCGGCCTCGATCGCCCAGTCCTGGCGCGCCTTCGCCAGGACGTCGGCGATGGCCGGCAGCAGCTCCCGGGGCTGGAACGGCTTGATCAGGTAGGCCGACACGCCGGAGTCCCTGGCCTCCTCGATGAGGTCGCGCTGGCTGAACGCCGTGAGCAGGAGCACGGCCACCTGATGGCGGGAGGTGATCTCGCGGGCGGCCCGCAAGCCGTCCATGCCCGGCATCTTGACGTCGAGGATGGCCAAGTCGGGCCGGTGCTCCTCGACGAGGGTCACCGCCTCGTCCCCGCGGCCCGTCTCGCCGACCACCTCGTAGCCGGCGGTCACCAGGATCTCCTTCAGATCGAGCCGCACGATGGCCTCGTCCTCGGCGATGACCACGCGGGCCAGCGTCGCCGACCCGTCGCCGTCCCTCACTGCACGGTTCCCATGGTCACCGCCCGAACCACTGCCGTCACTGCTGGCCCGAGGAGACGGCAGCGAGCAGTTCGTCCTGACGACGCTCCAGGTCGCTGACGGCCTTGCACAATGCGTCGCGGGCGCGCACCATCGCGTCAGCGTGGCGCGCCGCCTCGTTGTGCTCCTGGCTGGCGAGCGGGGTCTCCGAGACGAGGGCGCGTACCCGAGCCTCGTCGGCCGACTCCTGCACGACAGCCAACTGCTCATTGAGCACGGCCAACTCCTCCCGCGCCCGGACCAGCCGGGTGTGGACGTCTCTGATCCGCCGCTCCAAGAGGACGCGATGCATGGAGCGTCAAGTGTAGGTGGCGGGGAACCAGCGACGCCGCGCGCCGAGCTCCTCGAGCACCCCGCCGTCCGGATGGTTGCCGACCCCGGCGCCCGAGGGCACCGTGACCCAGCCGCCCACCACCGGCGGGTAGCCACAGGGGTCGAGCGCCAGGTAGTCACCAGGATCGCCGAGGTCACTGACCAGGCCCGTCTCGTCCTGGCCCAGCCGGGCGGCCAGGGCGAGGTTCGCCGCCCGGCCCAGCCCCGTCTCGAAGAACCCACCCACGAAGACGGGCACGCCGGCGGCGGCACAGGCGGCGTGCGCAGCCCGGGTGGCCCGCATGCCCCCGAGCCGGGCCGGCTTGAGGCAGGCCATGGCGCAGGCGCCGTTGCGCAGGGCGTCGCTGACCCGCCGCGGCGAGGAGAGCGACTCGTCCAGGCAGATGGGCACCGGGAGGAGGCGCGCCAGCTGCGCGTGAGCGACGAGGTCGGCCGGCGGCAACGGCTGCTCGATGCACAGCACGGCGAAGTCGGCCAGGCCGCTCAGCACCGCCACGTCCTCGGCTTCGGTGCTGAAGGAGCCGTTGGCGTCGACCTGGAGCACGAGGTCGGGATGGTCGGCCCGCACGGCGCGCACGGGCTCGAGCTCCCAGCCGGGCTCGATCTTCAGTCGGACCCGGGCCGCGCCGCCCTCCACCGCTGCGTCGACCGCGCGACGCAGCGCGGCCAGGTCGTGCTCCTCGGGGATGCCGATGACGGCTCCGGTCGGCAGCGCCTCGAAGCCGGCGGTGACCCCGAGGGCAGCGGCCAGGGAACGTCCCTCGACACGGAGCTCCGCGTCCGAGACCGCCATCTCGAAGGTGGCGGCGAGCATCCGGTCGACCGGCGAGCTCCCGAAGAGCTGTGCCACACCCGCACCGAGCGGGAGGTGGCCCCCCCGGGCCGCGGCCGCCTCGCAGAGCCGGGGCACGCCCCGGTCCACGGCCGCCTGCTGCACCGACGGCAGGGCGGGATCGACGGCGGTGCCGTCGGCCAGCGCGCCGCACTCGCCCCATCCCTCGGCCTCGTCGGCCACGACGCGGACGAACAGCAAGGGTCGGACACGGTGGGCACCGGCGGCGGTCCCGATGGCCCGGCGGAACGGGAGCTCCACGTGGACGAGCTCGACGCCGCTGAGCTTCATGGCGGGGAGCCTCCCACCCCGCCACCGTAGATCGCAGCTTGTACGATCGAGCGTTCTCGCCCGGATGGCGGAATGGCAGACGCGGCGGCCTCAAAAGCCGCTGTCCGAGAGGGCGTGCGGGTTCGAGTCCCGCTCCGGGCACGACGGGCGTGGGGCCCAGCCGCGGCGCCGCACACCCCCGGGAAGGGGCGACATGCGCCGCGCCGGCGTCGGATCGAGTGATGGTGAGCTGCGAAGCAGCCCGTCACGCGACCTAGGGTGTGCAGAGGCGCAACTGACGTGGCCGGGAGGCCCCCAATGAGCATCGAGTGGCTTGCGAGCATCGACGAAGTCCGAGTTTCCGAGGTGCAGCTGGCCGACGGCTGGCACACGATCGAAGTCCCCAGCTTCACGGTCAGCCAATCCGACGAGTCCTTCTCCTTCGACGAGACGGTGGCGCACACCCACACGTCACCCCGCACGAGGATCGTGGTGGGCCCACTGAGTGCCGTGCTGGCGGTCGCGTTCCCGGACTGATCGGCGCCAGCGCGTGGCGATCGTCAGCCACCGCCCTGCGTGTGAGGATTACCCTGACGCTGGAAGGTGTGACCGGACGTCGGAGGAGGTCCCGGCGCCCAGCACCAAGGAGCCAGTCGTCGCGTCGTCTTCGTTCTGCCTGAAGCCGAACGATCGAGTCGAAAAATTGGTGGCCGCCCCCGGGGTCTCCATCTGCAACCTTTGCGTGGACCTCTGCAATCAGATCATCGACACCAGCCCCACCCGGCGGCCCCCGCGTCTGGCTCCTTGGGAGCCAGACGTGACTCTCGATGACGCGCTGGCCAGCCTGCCCCGGATGGCGGCCGCCGGTGCACAGGTCGAGAGCAACCTCGCGCAGTGGGTGCGTAAGGCACGCGCGCTCGGGGCGACCTGGGCCGTCATCGGTGCGTCATTGGGGATGACGCACCAGTCGGCACGGGAGCGATTCTCGAACGAGTCGTAGCGGCGCCTCGCCCTGGGCGAGACACGTCGCGGTGCGTTCACGGAGCGATCACACAGTGGGGGGAGACTCTGGCGGGCGGCCCCTCCGTGGAGCACCGACGTACCCCGTCCGAGACCCCCCTCTTGAGGTCGCTCTCCGGGACCCCGGCGGAGCGGGCCGTCGGCCCGACTGCCTCCAGCGGGAGTCAGAGCTTCTCTGCGCGTACCCGCTTCCACCAGGGTCTTCACCGCCCGTCGGCGGCGTGACTCCCTGCCCGCCGGCGACCGGCGGGGGGAATCCCGCCCGGTGCTGCATCACCCGGTTTGCGCTCCAACGCCCATGTTTTGCACAACGGCGATCACAGGCGACGTCCGGGTCGCCGATAGGTTCCGTCGGAGCCGGGGTGCAGAACGTGCCAACCTTGTGCGGCCCGTCGTGTTCCGGAGGGGCGCGGAACCAGGGCCCTGGACCTACTCCTCATTGGCGGAGACACCGATCCCTTTCGACCTCTCATGACACGCATCCACCGAAGCGTTGGACTTGTTCTGGCCCTGGCGACAGTAGGCCTGTGTGCCAACGCGTTCGTGTGGGCGTCCGGCGCGAGCGCCGCCATCGAGTCAAGCGCGAACACCCCGCTGCCGCCCGGCTGGGAGCTCTGCATCCTGGCGGGACTCACCGCGCCAGTGACGCCGGCGAACGTCGCCGACCTCGACGAGTGGCAGGCCGCCGAGGGCGGATCGACCAACAACACCGCCGCCTACAACCCCTTCAACACCCAGCGGACGACCGACGCCCTCGGAGCGCCCATTCCCGGCGTGGCGTCCGCCAACGGGTTTCCTGCCTTCCCGACGTGGCAAGCGGGTTGTGACGCGACCGTTGCCACGTTGTTCCAGCCGAACATGTGGCCCATCACCGCCGCGCTCCGGTCCGGAAACGTCGCTCCCGCCGCCGCCTTCCTGGCCGTCGTCGACCAGAGCTCGTGGTGCGCGCCCTCGGCCAATGGCGTGCCCTGCTACGTGAACTCCGTTCTGGGAGCCACCGGGAGCCTTCCCGCGCTGCTGGTCAGCTCGTCCGCCCTCGACGTCTACGGGAACGTGAGGTTGGATTTGGCCTCCTACCAGCAGTCCATCAAGGCGGTGTCCTCCGACCAGAGCGCGCTCTCGGCGCGGGATCTGGCGCTGGCCGCGACGGAAGCCCAGCTCTCCGTCAACCGGAGCCAGTTCGACGCAGCGTCGAACGCGCTCCGGGCTTTCGCGATCAACGAGTACGTCAGCAGCGGCCTGTACTCGGGCGCGCCGCTCGTCTACGCCGGCAGCGGCAGCGCGCTGTCGGGTCCCCAGGACAGTGACGGTGTGGTGGCGCAGCAATACCTCAGCGTCGCCGCGGAGAACCTGTTGCAGCGCGAGAGCGCCGCCGCCGCATTGGTCAAGGGCACGATCCACCAGCGCAACGATGCGTCGAGGGCGGTCAACCAGGCCGCGTTGACACTGACGCTGGACCAAACGGCGGAGAACCGGACACTCACTCGACTGATCAAGGATGTGGCGACGCTCGAGCACGCCGGGGCCTGCGTGACGGTGACGCTCACCGTGGCCACGCCGGGCACGGCCGCAGTCACGCCGGCCCTGGGGGCGGCAACGCCCACTACCACGACCACGACTTCCACCACCGTCCCGCCGACCACCGTGCCCAGCACCACGACCACGACGTCCACGACGGTCCCGCCGACCACCGTGCCTTCGACCGTCCCCGCGACCAAGACCACGATCCTCCCGACGACCACGGTGCCTTCGTCCACCACGACGACGACAACCACCACTGCCCCGACGACGGTTCCCTCGCCCGCGGCGCCGACGACCACGACGACCACGACGACCACGACGCCGACGGCACCCTCGACAGCAACTCCGCCGACGGCGAACCCCGCCGGGGTCGCGGCCCTCCAGGGCTGCATCAGCGCCCTGGCCCCCTCCACGAGCACCTGAGCCTGCCGGGAGCTCTCGGCCCCCGGTCCTCAGAAGCCGGTGGCGGCGATGATAGAGCCGTTGAGGTGGGTGCCCACCATGGAGCCGTCGTTGGGGGCGTCGCCGTAGGTGAACACCGCTCCCTGCGCGGAGGCCACCCAGTAGCCCCCGCCGTCGGCGTCGGCGAAGATGGCCGAGGCCGGGTCGAAGGCGCCCACGACGCCCACGGGACCGCCTCGGCCGACGGCGTCCCCGTAGGCGTACACCGCGCCGTTGGCGAGGAGGACCCAGTACCCCAGGCCGTCGGCGGTGCGCACGGCGGACGTCACGGGTGAGCCCTGGGCGCCCGGCTCCCCGTAGAAGGGCGCGTCACCGAACGCGTAGACGTTTCCCGTCTGGGTGACGAGCCAGTACCCGTTCCCGTCCGCGTCGGGGACGACCGCCACGGCGGAGCCGGAGCAGCCGCCGATCCCCGGACACGAACCGGCGAACCTGGCGTCGCCGAAGGCGAAGACGCCACCGTCGGAAGCGACCATGAAGTACCCTCCGCCGTCCGCCGAGGGGACCATGCCCACGATCGGCGCGTCGAGGCTGTGCGGAAGGCCCGACCCGGCCGGTGACAGCCCCACGCCGGGGATGGACCCGTAGAAGCCGGCGTCCCCGAAGGCGAAGATGCCGCCGTCGGAGGCGACCAGCCAGTAGCCGCCCCTGTTGGCGGTCGGGCTGATGCCCACGACGGGACGCTGCAGGGTGAGGCTGCCGGTCGACCCGTAGAACTGGGCGGAACCGAAGGTGAAGATGCCGCCGTCGGAGCCGACGAGCCAGTAGCCGTCCTTGGCCGGTGAGGGCGCCGGCGGCGGCGGGGGCACCGGCCCGCCCGTCACCGTGAAGTCGCCCGATGCGCTGGTGTAGGTGATGTCGTAGTCCGTGGCGTTGGCCCCCCCCAAGGTGGCACCGCTGCAGGACCCGGCGACGAGTGTGTAACTGCCGGATGGCAGTTGGCTGGTGATGGTGGTCGCAGGGTTGACCTCGCTGCAGGTCATGGGACTCGTGTTGACGGAGATCCCCACAGGCGGGGCGTCCGTACCGGTGAAGCTCGGCGACCCCTGGTTGGCCTGGCTGCCCCTGACGGCCACCGCGATCGGCTTCGGCGTCACCGTCGTGAAGCCGCCGACGTACGTGATGGTGTAGTTGGGATCCGCCGCTCCGCCGCACGAGGAGGTGTACATGGGTGGCGGCGCGGGCGGGCTCGCGCTGGTGGCCTCAGTCGAGCACGTCGGTGGCGGTGTCAGCGCCGACGCACTGTCGCCGTTCTTGAAGCCCGTGTAGATGGGAGTGATGGCGGGGACGGGGCTCCCGTAGGTCATTGTCGGGCTCGCGGCCGTGATCGTCAGGGCCGCCTGGCTGACCGCCACTGACCCGCTCACGTACACGATCGTGTAGTTGGGGTCGACCGCCCCGCTGCACGAGGACATGTAGGGACTGCCCGAGACCGGGCTCGAGCTCGTCGCCGTGGTCGAGCACGTCGGCTTGGTCGTGAGCGACGAGGCGGTGTCGCCGTTGATGAAGCCCGAGTAGCCCGGTGTGATGGCCGGCGCCGTGCCGCCGTAGGTCATGGAGCCGCTCGAGGCGACGATGGTGAGGGTCTGGCCGGGGCCGATGGTCACGGTGCCCTTGACGTACGTCATGGCGTAGTTCGGGTCCGCCGCGCCGCTGCACGAGGAGAAGTACGGGTTGCCCGACACGGGACTGGAGGACGTCGCGTCGGTGGTGCACGTCGGTGGCGTGGTGAGCGATGCCGTGTCGTCGCCGTTGACGAAGCCGGCGTAGAGGGGCGAGATCGTGGGGACGGGTCCGCCGTACGACATGGAGGTGCTCTGTGCGGTGACCGTCAGCGGCGCCGGCTTGACCGTCATGGCGCCACCCGCGTAACCGATGGCGTAGTTCGGGTCGCCGGCGCCCGAGCACGAGGACGGGTAGGGCGAGTCCGAGACGGTGCTCGAGCTGGTCGCGGCGGTCGTGCAAGTGGGCTGTGTCGTGAGCGACGATGCCGTGTCGCCGCCGACGAAGCCCGAGTAGATCGGCGTGACCGCGGTTGGCGCGGAACCGTACGTCATGGAGCCGCTCGATGCCGTCACCGTCAGCGGGGCCGTACCGACCGTCACCGAGCCCCCCGTGTAGCTGATGGCGTAATTGGGATCGGCCGCCCCGCCGCACGAGGAAGCGTAGGGGCTGCCCGAGACCGGACTGGAGACGGTGTCCGTGGTGGCGCAGGAGGGCTTCGTCGTGAGCGACGCCGCCGTGTCCCCGTTGACGAAGCCTTGGTAGGCCGCTGTGATCGCGGGGACGGAGCCGTACGTCGTCGTCGGACTGGAGGCCGTGATGGTGAGAGGGACCGTGGTCACGCTGACCGATCCGGCGAGGTAGCTGAAGGAGTAGTTCGGGTCCACCGCCCCCGAGCACAGTGAGGCGTAGGGGGACCCGGCAACCGAGCTCGAGCTGTTCGCCCCGCTCGAGCACGTCGCCGATGCGGTCAGCGACGCGAGGGTGTCGCCGTTGACGAACCCCGAGTAGCCCGCTGTGATCGTCGGCGCCGTGCCGCCGTACGTCATGGAGCCGCTGGAGGCGGTGATCGTGAGCGGGGCCTTGGCCACCGTCACCGAGCCGCTCACCGGCACGATGGTGTAGTTGGGATCAGCCGCGCCGCTGCACGAGGACGAGTAGGGGGAGCCCGAGACCAGGCTGGCGCTGGTGGCCGTCGTCGAGCACGTGGGCTGGGTGGTGAGCGACGAGGCCGTGTCACCGTTGACGAAGCCGGCGTAGTTCGGCGTGATCGTCGGCACCGAGCCGCCGTAGGTCATGGTCGGGCTCGACGCGGTGATCGTCAGCGTTGCGGTGTTCACCGTCACCGAGCCCCCGAAGTAGGCGATGGTGTAGTTGGGGTCGACCGCACCGCCACACGACGAGGCATAGGGGATCACCGAGACCGGACTGGAGCTGGTGGCCACGGTCGAGCAGGTCGGCTTCGTCGTGAGCGACGAAGAGGAGTCGCCGTTGACGAAGCCCGAGTACGCCGCCGTGATCGTGGGCACGGTGCCGCCGTAGCTCATGGACGTGCTCGAGGCGGTGACCATCAGCGGGGCCGGGCTGACCGTCACCGAGCCCGCGGTGTAGGTGAAGGCGTAGTTGGGATCGACCGCCCCCGAGCACGACGAGCTGTAGGGGCTCCCCGTGACCGGGGTCGAGCTGGTGGCCGAGGTCGAACAGGTCGGTTTGGTCGTGAGCGAGGAGACGGTGTCGCCGTTGACGAACCCCGAGTAGCCCGCTGTGATCGTCGGCGCCGTGCCGCCGTACGTCATGGAGCCGCTGGAGGCGGTGATCGTGAGCGGGGCCTTGGCCACCGTCACCGAGCCGCTCACCGGCACGATGGTGTAGTTGGGATCAGCCGCGCCGCTGCACGAGGACGAGTAGGGGGAGCCCGAGACCAGGCTGGCGCTGGTGGCCGTCGTCGAGCACGTGGGCTGGGTGGTGAGCGACGAGGCCGTGTCACCGTTGACGAAGCCGGCGTAGTTCGGCGTGATCGTCGGCACCGAGCCGCCGTAGGTCATGGAGCCGCTCGAGGCGGTGACGGTCAGCGGGGCCTTGCCGACGGTCAGGGCACCCGTCACGTAGCCGATGGTGTAGTTCGAGTCCGCCGCCCCGCTGCAGAACGTCTGGTAGGGGGAGCCGGCGACCGTGCTGGCGCTGGTGGCCGTGGTCGAGCACGTGGGCGGGGTGCTCAGGGCCGACGCGGTATCGCCGTTCTTGAAGCCGGCGTAGAGCGCCGTGATGGTGGGAACCGCCGCGCCGTAGGTCATGGTCGGGCTCCCGGCCGTGATGGTCAGCGTGGCCGTGTTCACCGTCACCGAGCCCCCGAGGTAGCTGATGGCGTAGTTGGGGTCGACGGCTCCCCCGCACGACGTGGCATAGGGGCTCCCCAGGACGGGGCTCGCACCGGTGGCGATGGTCGAACAGGTCGGTTTGGTCGTGAGCGAGGAGACGGTGTCACCGTTCACGAAGCCCGAGTACGCGGCCGTGATCGTCGGCACGGTGCCGCCGTAGGTCATGGAGGTGCTCGAGGCGGTGACAGTCAGCGGGGCCTTGGTCACCGCGAAGTCCCCGGCGGCGCTCGTGTAGACGACGGTGTAGTCCGACGCGTTCGGGCCCGAGAGGGTGGCTCCGCTGCAGGACGATGCCAGCAGCGCGTAGCTGCCGGCCGGCAGGGTCTGGGCGATCGTCGACGTGCCGACCTGGGTGCAGCTCAGCCCCGCAGTGCTCACCGTGACGCCGGGCGGCGGGCTGTCGGTCCCCGAGAAGCTCGCTGTGCCCCCGTAGGTCTGGCTACCCGAGACCGCCACATCGGCGGGGCCGGGAGTGACGGTGAAGCCATTCGCCGCGCTCGTGTAGACGACGGAGTAGTCCGCGCCGTCGGCGCCGGAGAGCGTCAATCCGGTGCAGGAGGACGCCAGGAGCGTGTACTGGCCCAGGGCCAGGGAGGGACCGATGGCCGTGGAGGAGCCCACGGTGGTGCAGCTCAGGCCGCTGGTGTTGAGCGTGACGCCGAAGGGCGCGGTACCTGACCCCGCGTAATTGGCGGACGCGGTGAAGGTCGGTGAGCCCCCATAGGCCTGCGAGCCCGACACCACCACCGTCAGGGGGATGCCGGTGAGCCCCGTCGCCAGTTCCGACGCCACCGGCGTGCCCAGGCCTGTCGCCATGTCGTAGCCCGCCAGGGCGGGATACTGGCCGCCGCCCGTAGCGTTGTAGTCGTTGTTCCCCGACGTGATGTCGTTCAGGTAGGTGCCGGGCGACCGCTGGGCCAGGAGGTACAGCGCTGGGTTGAGGGCGCCGTAGCCGGCGGTGTTCCCGTCGGCGGAGGCGACCACGGCGAGGACCGCCGCCCACAGCGGCGTGGCGCCGCTCGTTCCGCCCAGGGCGTTCCAGCCGCCAAGGTTCAGGCTGTCGTAGACGATGTAGCCGGTGCTCGGATCGGCGTCGGCCGACACGTCGGGGATCTCCCGGCAGTCGCCGCTCGACGCGGCACAGGTCGTCCCGGTGCTGCCGGTGACCGTGCCCAATGCCTGCTGGTAGGCCGGCATGGTGAACGTCTGGGAGATCCCGCCCCCGCCGGCGCCCTCGGAGTAGTAGAGCTGGTCGTTCCACACCTGCTCGGCCGGCGGGGGCCCTAGCGTGGGGGTGCCGTGACCGAACGAGGTCCCACCGACCGCCGTGACGTAGGGCTGGCTGGCCGGGTCCGAGACGGCGGCGTTCAGGTTCTGGATGACGTCGCCGCCACTCGTCTCGTCGGTGACCCAGACGTAGTCCAGGGTGCCGTCGCTCACCAGCTGACCCATGGAGTCGGTGCCGGTCTCGAGGTTGACGGTCGACGTGATCGACTGGCTCGACGTGTTGATGGTCGCCATGACGTCGCCGGGGAACTTCAGGCCGTTGAGCACGGCGAGGACCTCGTTGCTATCCGGCGACAGACCGATGGATTGGACCACACCGGTCCCGTTGTTGATGAGGGGGTTCGGAGTGGTCTGCTCGCTGGTCGAAATGGTCTTCACCACCGCGTGGGTGCTCAAGCTGACGACCGAGATCCCTCCCCCGTTCCCCGCGTTGGCGACGTAGAGGTCGCCGGCGCCGCTCGCGACCGCCAGGGCGACGGGGTCCTTTCCGACCGAGACGGTGCTCGGCGTGGACGAGCACGTGGTGGTCGTGGTCGCGTTGCACGTCGTCGCGCTGAAGTACTCGAGCCGGTTGTTGCTGCCGTCGGCCACGTAGACGAAGCCGTTGGTGGGATCGACCGCCAGGGCCGTCGGCACGGAACCCGAGGGGAGGGTGACCGTCGCCGTCCAGATGGGGGTCGAACCACTGGCGTTGTAGACCGCCACCGAACCGTTGCCATTGCCCACGTAGAGGGTGGACCCGTTCACCGCCAGCGCCGAAGGGGAGCTGAGGTGTCCGCTCGAGGAGACCTGCGTCGGCGAGCTGCATCCGCTCGTCGTCGACTGGTTGCAGGTGGTTGTGGAAAAGGCGGTCAGGGAGCTGCCCGAATTCGCCACGAACACCTTCTGCAGCGACGGGGCGAGCACCACCGCGTCGGGTCCGGTGCCGGTGGTCACCGAGCCCTCGGTGACGAAGTTCGAGCGGTCGCTCGTCGATCCCTCGCTGTCCACGCTGAGCGAGCTACTCGACTTGTTGGCGATGTACAGGGTGCCTGTCGACGGATCGACGGCTTGCGCCACGGGGTCGGTTCCCGTCGACGCGGCGATCTCCCCGTTGATGTTGCAGGCCTCGGACCCCTGGTCCCCGGTGGCGACGAAGATCGACTGCCCCTTGGCGGCGGCCTCCTGGAAGAGCGTGTTCTCGGAGTTCTGGAGCGACTGGCCCACGTAGGCCTCGCACCCGTTCGTCCAGCTGGCGCTCACGATCTTTGCCGTGTCGTCGCCGACGATCCGGCTGAACACGTCGTACATGCTGTCTTCGCCTTCGTACACCTCGATGTTCGCCTTGGGCGCCATGGAGAGCACCGTGTCGATGTCGAGTTCGGCTTCCGCCGTGCCCGATCCTGTGGCGCCTCCCCCGTCCACTTGCACCTCGCTGATCTCGGGCGTGACGCCGTAGCATTTGGCGAACTCGTTGATGTCGCCGGGCACGTAGCCCGCTCCTGACATCTCGACCAGGGCGATGGTCGAGCCCGTCCCGTAGTCGCCCGACGAGTACAGCGGGTCGAACGAGTACGCCTGCGCCAGCTGCGGGGCGTCGAGGGCGCCGGTGTCGTCTTCCACGCCTTCGATGCTGTTGGTGCACGTCGTCCCCGTGGGAGCGGGTTGCCCGGGAGCCAGGGCCGGCGCCGCCAGGTCGGACTCGGCGTGCGGCACGGCCTGGGTCGCCTCGGGCACGCTCGTCGACGGCTGCGGCGGGCTGAGGGTGTCGAGCCCGAGGATCCCCTCGATCTGCGGCGCCACCGACGACGGTACCTCGGGCGCCGACGAGTTGTCGTAGCCCGTCTTGCCGGAGGAGAGGCGGTACTTCGAGATCGGGGTGGCGAACGCCGACTGGACCTGCGCCACGGTGCCCGAGACGGGCAGCGACAGTCCCGTCGCCGCCGGTGACCCGACCATCAGGCCCTCCCGGCGGAGCGCGGCGGCGACCCGCGCGATCGTGGCCGGTGTCGGCCCGAACTCCTGGGCGAACTGCGCGGACGTCAGGAAGTGCCGGTAGTGCGGTGAGCGCGGGTCGGAGACCGCCTGCGCCTCGGCCGCCAGCGCGGCAGGGTCGCGCGGCTCGAGGGTGACGTCGAGAGACAGGGCCGTCGACGCAGGGGCGGGCCCGACGAGGGTCGCCCCGGGAGGCACGACTCCCTGATGCCCATGCAGCGGCACGCGCGCCGGACCGGTCGGACCGGCCGCGCCGGCGACCGGCGTGGCGGAGACGCCGAGGGCGGCCATGCCCGCCGCCGCCACGAACAGACCAAGCAGCGCGGAGGTGACGCGGCGCCCCAGGGGGCCGCCACGTCCATAGACCTCACTCTGCGCTTCGTCCACAGTCGCCCCCCCGGGGGGAAAGGGTAATGCCCGTCACCAGGGCCGCTGGCCGCGCCCCTCGGCCGCTCTCGCAACCTCCAACGGGCGTTGTCCCGTGGCCCTTCCTCTTCCTCCCGTTCCTATCGGCAGCCTGATCGACCATCCGAAGCAGGAACCCTCAAACCCAGACCCAATTGGTGATCGCGGGACGAGTTGCTGTCGTGCACGAACGGGATGGCCAACGTCGGGCAGTGGCCGAAGCGCTCCGGGGCCGATTCGGACCCGGCGACCAAGCGGAGTGCCGGACCCGGTGGGTGCACCCGCCTCCCGCGCCGTCCTGTGCTGCCTTCCGGCGCCGACGATCCACGCTGCACGGTCATCACGGGAACGCGACGAGGACGCCCGCCCCGCGCCGCCGGGGGCCCGATTCCGCCCCGCGGGGCTCGCAGCGGGGCACTCCGGCCCCTCTGGTCGCACCACGCGTCGCACTGGGTTTCCATCGGGTAACCAGCACTGTGCTGGCCGACCGCGCCGAGGATCGCACCGCCGGTGCGATCCGGACCGGAGCAGAGGCCCACGGCGCGCCGACATGCCACACTGTGAGTTCCTCCGCCCGCCGTCGATGGGAGCCGTCGGACACGTGTTGGTTTTCACCTTCCCCGGACAAGGATCACAGCGCGCCGGAATGGGTGAACCGTGGGTCGACCATCCCTCCTGGGAGGTTGTCGAAGAAGCCTCCGCGGCCGCCGACCGCGACCTGTCCCGCCTGCTGCTGCATGCGCCCATTGAGGAGCTGACCCAGACCGAGAACGCGCAACTGGCCACCACCGTGCTCAGCCTGGTCGTGCTCGATGCCGTGGAGCGCATCGGACTGACGCCCGCGGCCTGCGCCGGCCACAGCCTCGGTGAGTACACCGCACTGGTGGCCAGCGGCTCTCTCGGTTTCGAACACGGGATCCAGCTCGTGGTTGCCCGAGGCGAGGCCATGGCACGGGCCGGCGAGGAGGCGCCGGGAACCATGGCCGCCCTGCTCGGCATCGCCGACGACGACGCCGAGGCCGCCTGCATGCGAGCCGAAGGGGATGTGTGGGTGGCCAACTATAACGCGCCGGGCCAGGTGGTGATCGCGGGCACGGCCGACGCGGTCGCCCTGGCCGGGGAGCTGGCCAAGGGCCTGGGCGCCAAGCGCGTCATGCCGATCCAAGTGTCGGGCGCGTTCCACACGCCGCTCATGCAGGGGGCCCGGGCCGACCTGCGCAAGGCGCTGGCCGAGGTCACCTTCCTCACACCCGAGGTACGCGTCGTGGCCAACGTCGACGCACATGTCCATGACGACCCTGCCGACTGGCCCGGGCTGCTCTCCGCCCAGCTCTGCAGCCCTGTGCGCTGGCGTCAGACGCTCGAGACGTTCGCCGGGCTCGGTCTGACGAGCCTGGTGGAGCTCGGGCCGGGCGGCGTGCTGAGCGGGCTGGCCAAGCGCAGCCTGCCCGAGATCCAGTCCCTGGCCGTCTCCAAACCCGAGGACCTGGACACCCTGATGGACCAGATCGGGGCCGCCGGCACGTGGCGGGCCGAACCCGCACTTCATCAGGGCGAGCACCTCTACATGTCCGAACGCGTCGTGGTGAGCCCGTCCAGCGGTATCTTCAGCCCGGAGTCGTCCCTCCAGGCACCGGGGGCGGGGCTGTTGCCCGGGACGACCGGCGACGCCGACCAGTCCTCCGCCATAGAGGTGGGCGAGCTGATCGGCCGCGTCGGCGTCTCCGAGGTGCGCACGCCATTCGCCGGGCAGGTCATCGGCTGGTTGGCCGCCGACGGCGAGCGGGTCCAGGAGGGCCAGCCGCTCGCCTGGCTCCGCGTTCCCGACACCCGCTGATGGCGGTCGTCCTCGTCACCGGCGGAACCCGCGGCATCGGTGCCGCCTGTGTCGCGTGGTTCCTGGCCAACGGAGATCAGGTCGCCACCACGTACCGCTCGTCCGATCCCCCCGGACCGCCCGTGGGTGCCGACCCCGAGCGCTTCCTGGCCGTCCGCTGCGACGTGCGCGACACCGAAGAGGTGGAGTCGGCTTTCGCCGCGATCGAGGAGCACTGGGGGCCGGTCCAGGTGCTGGTGGCGAACGCGGGCGTCGCCCTGGACTCGCTCCTGTTGCGCATGAGCGACCAGGCCTTCCATGACGTGATCGACGCCAACCTGACCGGCTCCTTCCGGGTGGCCAAACGCGCCGTGGCCAAGATGCTGCGGCTGCACACCGGCCGCGTCATCTTCGTGTCGTCGGTCGGCGCCTTCTTGGGGCTCCCGGGACAGGCGAACTACGCCGCCTCCAAGGCCGGACTGGTGGGGATGGCCAGGGCCATCGCCCGGGAGGTCGGCAGCCGCCAGATCACCGTGAACGTCGTGGCCCCGGGGCTGATCGACACCGACATGACCGCCGCCCTCGGTGCGGACCGCCTGGCCCTCATGACGGGCCAGGTGCCGCTCGGGCACGCCGGCAGCCCCGCCGACGTCGCCGCCGTGATCGGCTTCCTGGCCTCGGACGCCGCTGCGTACGTGACCGGGGCCGTCGTGCCGGTCGACGGTGGGCTGGGCATGGGCCTGTAGCGTTCAGGGAACCGACAGACAAAGGAGCAGATTGTGGACAGCGACGCAGCGTTCGAGAAGTTTCGCGAGTGCGCCGTGGAAGTACTGCAGGTGCCGGCCGACAAGATCACCAAGGAGGCCAAGTTCGCCGACGATCTCGACGCCGACAGCCTCGACCTGGTCGAGCTCGTCATGGCACTCGAAGAGGCCTTCGACATCACGGTCGAGGAGACCGAGCTCGAGGACATCACCACCATCGGGCAGGCCTTCGATCTGATCTCCGCCAAGCTCTGATGCAGATCGGCATCGGCGCCGAGGGACCGATCAGGGGTCGGCGGGTCGCCGTCACGGGACTGGGCGCGGTCACGTGCTGCGGGGTCGGCGTCGACGCGCTCTGGGAGGGGCTCCTCCACCCGACCGTCGTCGGCGGCGTCGTGCGCGACTACGAGCCCACCGACTGGTTCGGCCCCAAGGAGGTGCGCCAGCTCGATCGCTTCGCGCAACTCTCCATGGTGTCGGCCGACCAGGCGGTCGCCGCGGCCGGCGATCTCGCCGTCGACCCCGCCAAGGCGGGTGTCGTGTTCGCCACCGGCGTGGGCGGCTTCGAGACGTTGGCCGGGCAGGTCGGCGTCTACAACGAGAAGGGGGCCGATCGCGTCTCACCGCGGCTCGTGCCGATGATGATGGCCAACGCCGGCGCGGCCGGTATCTCCATGCGGCTCGGATGGCGGGGCCCTTCCGAGGTGATCTGCACGGCCTGCGCCGCAGGCACCCATGCCATCGCGGCGGCGGCGCGGCTCGTGGCCTCCGGCCGCTGCGACGTGGCGATCGGCGGCGGGTCCGAAGCCAGCATGCACCCCGTTGCACTCGCCGCCTTCGCCAACATGACGGCCCTCTCGACGTCGGGCCACTCACGCCCCTTCGACGCGCGGCGTGACGGCTTCGTCATGACCGAGGGCGCCGCCGCGCTGGTGCTCGAGGACTGGGACCGCGCCGTCGCCCGCGGGGCGACGATCTATGCCGAGGTGGCCGGGGCGGCCAGCACCGCGGACGCGCACCACATCACCGCCCCGGAGCCGTCGGGCGCGGGGGCGGTCGGCTGCATGGAGCTGGCGCTGGCCGACGCCGGGATCGCGCCGTCCGAAGTCGGGCACATCAATGCGCACGGCACCTCAACGCCGCTCAACGACCTGGCCGAGGCCCGGGCCATCGCGAAGGTCTTCGGCGAGCCCGGGCCACTCGTCACCTCGACCAAGGGGGTCACCGGCCACGGGCTGGCGGCGGCCGGCGCGATCGAAGCCGTGGCAGCCGTCCTCACGATCGACCGGGCCATCATCCCGCCCACGGCCGGGTACGGCGAGCCGGACCCGGAGATCACGGTCCAGATCGTCCACGGTGAGCCCAGGGCGTGGGAGCCCACCGCGGTGCTCTCCAACTCCTTCGGCTTCGGGGGCCACAACGGCTGCCTGGTGCTGCTGCCCCCTGGCTGAACCCAGCCGGTAAGGTCGCACCTCCGCTGCCGCCGGTGCAGCGACTCGTGAGGTCCGTGGATGGGAAGGCTGCAAACCTGGGGTGCCGCCGCGCGCCACTCCCGCGTGTTCCAGGTCGTGGCCGCCATCGTGGCGCTGTGCCTGGTCGCCGTGGGCGTCGTCGTCGCCACCGGTGGCAACGCGCCGACACCCGCGCCCTCCCCCAGCGTGTCGACGCGCGCCGTGGCCCTCGGGGACTCGGTCCCCTACGGGCACGGGTTGGCCAACCCCTACCTCCGGCCTCAGGTCGGGCTCCCCGCCGATGCGGTGTCCCAGGGGCCCTCGACCGAGGCCTACCCGAGCCTCGTCGCCGCGGACCTCGGGCTCACCATGACCGTCCGCGCCACCAACTGCCGTCTGACGGGCGACCAGCTCGCCGTCAGCGGGGCGGTCGCCGACGGCGCCGACAACACCAGCCGGGACGGCCAATGCCCCGTGCCCCCGCAGCAGGCCCGGAACCTGGCCGACGAGACGGCGGCGACGGACCTCGCCCGGCGGCCGGCCCGGCTGGTCCTGCTCCAGGACGGAGCGGACGACATCGACTTCAGTGCGTGTCTCGAGTACCAGCTGGCCCGGATCCTGGGTGTGGGCCTCGGGCTCGGGACCACCTGCGTCGCCCACGGGTCCGTCACCCCCAAGATCGCGGCGGACCTGGCCAACGTGCGCACGAGCCTGGCCCACGCCATTGAAGCGTTGGCGCCCCACGCGGGGACCGTCGCCGTGCTCGACTACTACCAGCCGATCCCGGCGCCCTCGCAGATCGCCGACGACACTGACGCCTCGGGGCTGCACACGAACCTCGTCTGCAGCGGCCTCAAGCCGAATGCCGCCGGCACCTTCGCCGCCGCCCAGATCGTCCTCGCCGCGCTGAACAAGGCGGTGGCCGGCGCGGTGGGCGACGCCCGGGCCCATCACGTCCACAACGTGACCCTGATCGACCTCTCGAGCGCGTTCGACGGGCACGGGATCTGCACGGCCCAACCCTGGGTCTTCTCCGGCGAGCCGGTCCCCGACTCCACGTTGGCGGCCGACGCCGAGCACATCGTGGCCGCCAAGGCCTGCTCCGAGACGGTGGCCCTGCACGGCGCGATGTCCTGCGCCGCGCTCACCGGGTCCGCGCTGGCCGCCGAGACGACCCTGCAGGACTATGTCTGGCGCGCCGCTCACCCGACCGCTGCGGGCCAGCGCGCCATTGCGGCGCTGGTGGAGCACCAGCTGGCCGGTCGCGCTTAGTCGATCGCCTCCCGGAACGACGCGACGAACGCCGCCGCCCCGTCGGGCCCCTCGCCCTGCAGGAGGCGGCGCACCAGCGCCGAGCCGACGACGACGCCGTCGGCCACCTCGCACACCTGCGCCGCCTGGTCCGGCGTCGACACCCCGACGCCCACGCAGACGGGCATGTCGGTCCACCTCCGTATGCGCTCGACCACCTTCGCCACGTCGGACCCGACATCGCCGCGCTCACCGGTCACCCCCATGCGGGAAACCGCGTAGACGAAGCCGCGCCCCGCGCACAGATCCGCTCCACCCGATCAGGCGGAGACGACGGTGCCACGAGGAGCACGGTGTCGATCCCGGCCGCGTCCGCCTCGACCGACCACGGGCCGATCTCTTCAATGGGGAGGTCGGCGATGATCGCACCGCTCACGCCGGCAGTGGCCAACGACCGCGCCATCCGCCTGTGGCCCGCCCGGAAGATCAGGTTGTAATACGTCATCACCGCCACCGGCGCCGGCGCCTCCGCCCGGGCGATGCCGTCGATGACCTGGTCGGGCGTGGTGCCCCGCGTCAACGCGCGCAGCGCCGCCTCCTGGATCACGGGCCCGTCCATCATCGGGTCGGAGAAGGGGATGCCGACCTCGACCGCGTCGGCTCCGGCCGCCACGACGGCGGCCAGTGACTGCGCCCAGTCGTCCGTCATGCCTCCCATGAGGTACGGGATGAGGAGCTTGCGCCCGCGTTCGCGGCAGGCCCGGAGCTCTTTCTCGAGATCAGGCATCGCGCTGGCGGCCGAAGATCTCGCGCACCTGGGCCACGTCCTTGTCGCCCCGCCCCGACAACGTGACGAGAACCACCGATCCGGCCGGCAGGGCCTCGGTGCCGGCGCTGCGGGCCACCCAGGCCACCGCGTGGGCCGACTCCAGCGCGGGGATGATGCCCTCGGTATGGCTGAGTAGGCGGAAGGCGTCGAGCACTTCGGCGTCCGAGGCCAGGGCGTACTCGGCCCGACCGATGGCCGCCAGGTGGGCATGCTCGGGCCCGAGCCCCGGATAGTCCAGCCCGGCCGAGATCGACTCCGCCTCCTGGATCTGGCCGGCCTCGTCCTGGAGGAGGCGCGAGTGCATGCCGTGCAGCACGCCCGGGACGCCATTGGTAATGGCGGCGCCGCCGGCCGCCTCCACGCCGACCAGCCGGGCCTTCGTGTCCACGAAGCCGGCGAACGTCCCGGCGGCGTTCGAACCGCCCCCGATGCAGGCCACGACGACGTCGGGATCGGCTCCGTCGAGCAGGCCGCGGCACTGCTCGTGGGCCTCGTCGCCGATGACGCGCTGCAACTGGCGCACCATGTAGGGGAACGGGTGCGGCCCCATCACGGATCCAAGGCAGTAATGGGTCCTCTCCACCGAGGCGACCCATTCCCGCATGGCTTCGTTGACCGCGTCCTTGAGCGTGCGGCTTCCCGAAGTCACAGGACGGACCTCCGCGCCGAGCAGCTCCATGCGGAACACGTTGAGCTCCTGGCGCTTCGTGTCGACCTCGCCCATGAACACCGTGCACTCGAGCCCGAAGAGCGCAGCGGCCGTGGCGGCGGCCACCCCGTGCTGGCCCGCCCCGGTCTCGGCGATCATGCGCGGCTTGCCCATCCGCTTCGTGAGCAGCGCCTGGCCGACCACGTTGTTGAGCTTGTGCGACCCGGTGTGCGCGAGGTCCTCCCGCTTGAGCAGCACCCGTACCCCGAGGCGCTCGGACAGGCGCCTGCACTCGGTCACCGGGGTGGGCCGACCCCCGTAGTGGTGCAGGAGGCCGTCCAACTCGGCGTGGAACGCCGGGTCGGACCAGGCCTCGTCGAACCACTTCTCCAGCTCGAGGCAGGCGGGCATCAACGATTCGGGCACGAAGCGGCCACCGAACTCGCCGAAGCGCCCGTCGGGTCCCGGACGGCCCATCAGGCTCTCCGGGCTCTCCGGACTCACGCGTCCCTCCAGTCATAGGGCTCCTCCGCGGCGGGATCCTCGAGAGGGTCTCGCGCCGCGGTGTCCACGGCGGCCTTGCGCGCGTTGACGATGAAGTCCCTCAGGAGCAACGGGTCCTTGCGACCCGGTGCCGCCTCGACCCCGCTGCAGACGTCGACCCCGCCGGGACGCAGGTGCGCCACCGCTTCGGCCACGTTGTCGGGGCGGAGGCCGCCGGAGACGATCAGCCGGTGGTGGTCCGTCACGCCCTCGGCCAGGCGCCAGTCGAAGACCTGGCCCGATCCCGGGTTCTCCCCGTCCACGAGTAGGAAGTCGGCGCCGAACTCCTCGAAGCGGACGATGGTGCGGTCCCCCACCGGGAAGGCCTTGATCACGGTGGGCACGCGGGCACGGACCCACTGCGTCTCCTCGGCGGTCTCGTGCCCGTGCATCTGCGCCGCACCGAGGCCCGCCGTCCGGACGGCCTCCACGATGCGCTGCGGTGCCTCGTCGCGGAAGACGCCGACGGTCAGGACGTGTTCGGGCAGTCGCTTCGCGATGTCCCCCGCCAGATGCACCGACACCTGCCGCGGCGAAGGAGCGAAGATGAAGCCGACGGCGGAGGCCCCGAGGCTGACCGAGAGCAGCGCGTCAGCCTCGGACGTGATGCCGCATATCTTGACGAAGAGGCCGTTGCTCATCGGGCCCCGACGGGATGCCCGACCAGCGCGCGCACCTGCGCCGGACGGTCCGGTGCCCGCACGAGCAGCTCTCCGACCAGGATGGCGTCGTAACCGGCCTCGGCCAGGCGCTTGGCGTCGGCGCCATCGCGGATACCCGACTCGGCCACCGCCACCACTCCGGGCGGGATGCTCGCGACCAGCGCGCAGGCGCGCTCGTGGTCGACCTCGAACGTCCGCAGGTCGCGCTGGTTCACGCCGATCAGCCGCGCACCGGCCGCCAGTGCCCGCGCCAGCTCCTCCCCGTCGTGCACCTCCACCAGCGCGGCCAGG
Source organism: uncultured Acidimicrobiaceae bacterium (assembly GCA_963826835.1). Taxonomy (GTDB): domain Bacteria; phylum Actinomycetota; class Acidimicrobiia; order Acidimicrobiales; family RAAP-2; genus Bog-473. The sequence goes on along the minus strand of CAWGYK010000001.1, from coordinate 117,712 downwards.
CCGAGCTGGTCGGCCCGGGTCGCGCACGCCTGCAGCTCGGCGTCACTGAGGGCAGCCGCGATCAGCAGCACGGCATCGGCGCCCATGAGGCGAGCGTCGACCACGTCGGCCTCCTGGACGGTGAAGTCCTTGCGCAGGACGGGCAGCCCGGATGCCTGGCGCGCCGCCCCCAGGTCAGCCGCCGAACCGCCGAAGAAGGCGCTGTCGGTGAGGACGGACAGGCAGGCGGCGCCGCCGGTGGCGTACTCCTTGGCCACCAGGTCGGCCTGCAGCCCCGGATCGAGGTCACCCTTGGACGGAGACCGCCGCTTGATCTCGGCGATGCACGTCAGCCCGCTCCCGCGCAGCGCGCCGGCGAAGTCCCGGGGCGGAGCGGTGCTCTCCGCCTGTTCGACCAGGTCGGGGAGGAGGCGGCCGTCAGCCTCGGCGCGGGCCCGGTGGGAGGCGAGGATGTCCGCCAGGTAGGTGGGCATGACGCTTCAGCGTAGCGGCGCGCCCTTTCCGCCAAGACCCACTCCGCCGCAGGGGCGGGAACCGGAGGGATCGATGGGCACGCCGGCGTTGCCGGCGCAGAGGAGGAGGGCACCGGGGCGACTGCACGTGCATTCAGAGAGGCGAGGGCCGTCCGGTCGGATCCTCCACGACGCTCGCCGGCGGCGCCGGCGTCAGTCGCGAATGCGGCTCAGGACCCGCTCCCGGCGTTGGCGCGCCGCGCGGGGAAGCTCCAAGCCGGCGGGTGCTGCGGGCGGGTTCGTCGCTGCGGCGTCGCGCAGCATCTCGGCCAGGCCCGCGTAGATGACCTCGATGGTGAAGTCGTCAACCTCGATGGAGGCCGTTTCGGTCCCATCGTCCGCCAAGTGGATGACTTTGACCATCAGTCCGCCAAGACCCGGGAGCGGAGCACCTGACCCTGACGCTCAATGGCCACGCACTCGCCGTTGCGGAAGATCCAACCCACCTCGCGCCAGGGGTTGAGGTCGGGAAGCGCCTCGGCCGTTCCGCCGCCCACGTCGTGCTCGATCTTCTCGGTGCGTCCCATGACACGAGCGTGCTCCCCGCCTGTCTCAGCTGCGGTGACGTCCGGTTGCAGTCGCGGTGCTTGCGCGTACAGCAGTCGTGGCCCGCGTCATGCCGGGCCGGGGCCGGCCGCCGCCCTCAGCGGGCGAAGAGGTGCCAGCCTCCCCAACCCCAGGCCAGGAGCAGAACGACGCGCAGGAACGGTCCCGTGGCCAGGCGCTCGAGTACGACGGCGGGACGCGCCGGTGACGGAGCGGTGCGCGACCGGGCCCATACGCCGAGAACCGCCAGGCCCAGGACGGCCCATACCGCGTAGTCGAGGGGCATGCTCAGGCCCCCCCTGGCGGTTCGGCCGGCGGCACCGCGGCCGACGTCGCCGCCGGCGCCGGCGCCGGAGTTCCCTTGCGCACGATGGCCGCGCCCAGGTAGAGCCACCCGAAGAAGATGAGGGCCTTCAAGAGGTAGTACCGATCGATGGCATCGAGCATGGAGCTCAACGTCGGGTGGGCGGCCCGGCTGCCCCGCGAGGCGTACTCGGCCAGCTCCCAGGCCACGACGGCGGCGAAGAGGATCACCCAGGCACGAAACGGGTGGGTGCCGGCCTCCCGGGCCGCCCCGCGTCGGGGGTGGGGCCGCAGGGGCCAGCGGACGACGACCAGCACCGCCACGATGACGATCGGGAGCGCGGTGACGACGTTGGCCGGCTGGGTGAAGGCGGTGGTGGTGGCCGCGCCGAGGGCGTAGCCCGCCATGGCCACCAAGAGCAGCCCGAAGAGCCGCCGCCGCGGCCGCCGGTCGTCCGAACGCTCCGTGTCCGGCACCGGGGCGGCCCTGGCCTCAGCCCGGCCCGGAGCCGGCCGGCGCCACCAGGGGAAGCAATGCGGCCCGGGCCGGCCGCGACCCGCCGACGCCGTCGCCCGAGCGCACCCGCACCGGGCCGGGAGCCTCGATGCTGCGGTGCAGGAAGCCCAGGGCCACCCATGCCCCCACCTCCGGGCTCCAGGCCGCCGAGGTGATGGTCCCCACCACCTTGTCCTCGGCGGCCCCGTCGCCGGATGGCGCCGCCCCACCGTGCAGCGTCATGCCGCGGGTCAGGGGCACCTCCGCCCCGGCGGGCCCCACGATGCCCACCAGGCGGCGGGCCACGTTGGACCCCCGGGAGTCGATCCGGGCCACCAGCTCCTGCCCCGTGTAGCAGCCCTTGGTGAAGCTGACCGTGCGCTCGACCAGGCCGGCCTCCGCTGCGATGGTCTTGCCCGTGAGCTCCGTGCCCATGGCCGGGATCCCCGAGACGATCCGGCAGGCCTCCACCGCATCGGCCCCGCAGGCCGTCACGCCGCCGGGGAGGTCGGCCGCCTCCGGCGCCAGCACCACGTCCGCAGGCCCGAGCAGGTCGACGCCCGTCCAGCCGTTCCAGTCGAACGGGACCGCCAGGACCCCGCGCTCGGCGAGGACCGTCAGCAGGCCCGCCGCCGCCTCGCCCACTCCGGCCCCCCGCAGGGAGAGGTCCCGCCAGGGCAGGTGCTCGAGCTCGACCTTCGAGCGCAGCAGGAAGCGCCGCAGCCGCGCCGCCACCGCCTCGCCGTAGCCGCGGTCGACGTCGAGGACGAATCCCTGCCCGTCCGTCCGGGTGACGCGCAGCAGGGCCGACAGCTTGCCGTCCGGCTCGAGCAGCAGGGCGTCGTCCGACGCGCCCACGGCGAGGCCGGCGACGTCCTGGCTCAGCTGGCCCTGGAGGTACTCCTCGGCGTCCGGCCCCCGCACCGCCAGGACGTCCCGCCCGGCGCGGAAGGCACCCGTACCGTGGCGCAGCGCCCTGGTCTCGACCTCGAGCGCCGCCGTCGTCGTCACCGTCCCGACCTCGTCCCCGGGCCTGCGTCCTGCGGGCCGCCCGCTCCCATGCGCCGCGCCGCGGTCACCGCCACCAGCAGGGCCCCCGCCTTGTGCGCACACTCCTCGTCCTCGCTCTGGGGGTCGCTGTCGGCCACGATGCCCGCCCCGGCCTGCACGCTGGCCCTCCCGTCCGGCGTCACCACCATGGTCCGGATGGCGATGGCGGTGTCGACGTTGCCCGAGAAGTCGATGTAGCCGACGACGCCGCCGTAGACCCCCCGCTTGGTGGGCTCCAGCTCGTCGATGATCTCCATGGCGCGTACCTTCGGCGCACCCGAGAGCGTCCCGGCCGGCAGCGTGGCCCGCAGCACGTCGATCGGCCCCTTGCCCTCGGCCAGCTCACCCGAGACCTGTGACGTGATGTGCATGATGTGGCTGTAGCGCTCGATGGTCATCAGCTCGTCCACCTTCTCGGTGCCGAAGCGCACGACGCGGCCGACGTCGTTGCGGGCCAGATCCACCAGCATGATGTGCTCGGCCAGCTCCTTGGGGTCCTCCGCCAGCTCGCCTTCGAGGAGCCGGTCGTGCTGCTCGTTCTCACCCCGGGGCCGTGACCCGGCGATGGGGCGCGAGATCACGAGGCCGTCGCGCAGACGGACCATCGGCTCGGGTGACGCACCGACGACGGTGACGTCCGGGAAGCGCAGGAAGTACATGTAGGGGCTCGGATTGAGCAGGCGGAGTGCCCGGTAGACGTCATAGGGGTCGGCACCGAGCGTCAGGTCGAAGCGCTGCGACAGCACGACCTGGAAGATGTCACCGGCCCGTATGTACTCCTTCGCCACGCCGATCGCCGCCTTGTACTCCTCGGCGGTGACGGTCCGGGTGGCCTCGGCCTTGGGGAGCCCCGGCGGCGGCGCGGCGACCAGCGCCTGGGACCCGGAGCCCCCGGAGGGTCGGGCACAGTCCAAAGCGAGCTCGATCAGGCGCGTGCAGGCGCTGTCATAGGCCGCGGCCACCGCCTCGCTGTCGACCACCCCTCCCGGCGCGTCGGGCACGACCACGTTGTCCACCAGGACGATGCGCTGGCGCCAGTGGTCGAAGGCGCAGAACTGGCCGATGACGACCAGGGCCGCGTCGGGATGGCCCAGGTCGTCGGCGGGCGGGCCCGGGAGACGCTCGACCTCGCGCACCACGTCGTAGCCGAGATACCCCACCAGCCCCCCGTGCAACGGCGGCAACCCGGCCAACGCCGGCGACTGGAAGCGCGTCACCAGCTCCTCGACCGCGGCCAGGATGCCCTCGTCGGAGGGCGGCGGGCCCAGCGGCCCCGTCGACTCGACGCGGCGCCCCCGGGCCGTCAGCGTGGCCAGCGGCCGGCGGCCCACGAAGGAGTAGCGGCCCCAACGTTCGCCGCCCTCGACGGACTCGAAGAGGAAGCCGTCCCCCTCCCCCACGATGTTGGCGAAGCAGGCGACGGGCGTCAGCGTGTCGGCGACGACCTCGCACCAGACGGGGACGATCGTGTGCTCCTTGGCCAACGCCGCGAACTCGGCCGGATCGGGGCGGAAGCCCAGGGCCCCCGGGCCCGGGCCGCCTCCCGGTGTCACGGCGCGGGCACCCCCGGGCCCGTGCCGATGGTCCGGAAGAAGCAGGACCGCTCCCCGGTGTGGCAGGCCCCACGCCCGTGTTGATCGACGAGGACCACCAGCGCGTCGCCGTCGCAGTCCATGCGCACCTCGCGCACGTACTGGCGGTCGCCCGACGTCTCGCCCTTCTGCCAGTACTCCCGGCGGCTGCGGCTGTAGAACCAGGACCGTCCCGTCTCCAGGGTTCGACGAAGGGCCTCGGCGTCCATGTAGGCGACCGTCAGAACGGTCCCGTCGGTGGCGTCCTGGACGATCGCCGGCACGAGCCCGCCGTTCTTGGCGAAGTCGACGGCGGCCGCCAGCCCCTCGTCGAACGCGAGCGGGACCCCGGCGGGCGCGGCGGCAGCGGCGGGGGCGGCCGGAGCGGCCCCGGCCTCGGGCGCGCTCAAAGGTAGAGCCCCGTGCCGCTGTCGTTGCGGGGCGACGCGATGGCGTGGATGTCGCGCTCGCGCAGGATCACGTACTCCTCGCCGTGCACCTCGACCTCGAAGCGGTCCTCGGGGTTGAACAACACGGTGTCGCCGGCCTTGACCGTGCGCACGTGCGGCCCGACCGCCACCGCCTCGGCCCATGTGAGGCGCCGGCTGATCTGGGCCGTGGCGGGGATGAGGATGCCGGCCCGCGAGCGCCGTTCACCGTCCGTCGGCGAGATCTGCACCATGACCCGGTCGAAGAGCACCGAGATCGGCTGCTTGTCCGCACTGGTCTCCTGCTTCGAGGTCCTGGCCCGGCTGTCGCCGGCCTTCGTCGTCGACGTCGGCACCCTGGCACGGTACCGCACGAATGCGCCCTTCCAGGTCGGGCGCCTGCGCTCAGGCCGGACGGACGGTGACTCCGTGGGCCTCCATGTAGGCCTTGGCCTCGCCGATAGTGAATTCGCGCCGGTGGAAGATCGAGGCCGCCAGGACGGCGTCGGCCCCGCCCTCCTGCGCGCCGTCGACCAGGTGCTGCAGCGTGCCCACCCCGCCCGAGGCCACGACCGGGATGCCCACGGCGTCCACCACGGCCCGGGTCAGCGCCAGGTCGAACCCGTCACGCGTGCCGTCGCGGTCCATGGACGTGAGGAGGATCTCGCCGGCGCCGTTGGCGGCGCACTCGACGGCCCAGGCCACGACGTCACGGCCCACCGGCGTCCGGCCCCCGTGCGTGTGCACCTCCCACCCCTGCGCACCGGCCCGGGCCCGGGCGTCGATGGCCACGACGGCGCACTGGCCCCCGAACTCGTCGGCGATGTCACGCACCAACGCGGGCCGTTCCACGGCGGCTGTGTTCACTGCGACCTTGTCCGCCCCGGCCCGGAGGAGGCGGCGTGCGTCTTCCGCCACCCGGACGCCGCCACCGACCGTGAGGGGGATGAAGACCTGTTCGGCCGTGCGCGCCACCACCGAGACCATGGTGTCGCGCCCGTCGGATGACGCGGTGATGTCGAGGAAGGTCACCTCGTCGGCGCCCTCGGCGTCGTAGCGCGCCGCCAGCTCCACCGGGTCGCCCTCGTCGGTGAGGTCGACGAAGCGCACGCCCTTGACGACGCGGCCCCCGGTGACGTCGAGGCAGGGGATCAGGCGGACGCTGCGCACGCGGCGATCCCCTCCTCCACGCTGAGCCGCCCTTCCACGAGCGCCTTGCCCACGATCGCGCCGGCCAACCGCCGTCCGGCCGCGGCGAGCCGGGCCAGCGCCACCAGGTCGCCCGCTCCCGACACGCCGCCCGAGGCCACCACCGGCAACGACGTGATCGCCAGCAGCGTCTCCAGTCCCGGGAGGTCCGGGCCGGACAGCATGCCGTCGCGCGCCACCGAGGTGGCGACGACCGCCCCGATGGGTTCCTTCTCCCAGAGCTCGAGAACCTCGGTCACGGCCCGGCCCGAGCCGGCCAGCCAGCCCTGGGCCTGGGCCTCGGCCACCCCGTCCGGGCCGGTCCGGTAGTCGAGGCCGACCGCCACCCGTCCCGGCCAGCGGCGGGCGCAACGGCCGGCCAGGGCCGGCTCCTCGAGGGCGGCGGTGCCCAGCACCACCCGGGCCACGCCGGAGTCGAGCACCTCCGCCGCGTCGTCCTCGGAGCGGATGCCGCCACCGAACTCCACGCTGACCCCGGCCTCGGCGGCCACACGCACGATCCGCGCGAGCACGCCCCGCTCGTGTGGCACGCCCGTGCGCGCGCCGTCGAGGTCGACGACGTGGATCCAGCGCGCACCCCCCGCCACGTAGCGCGCGGCGAGGGTCACCGGGTCGCCGTAGCGCTCCTCCCGGCCGAAGTCGCCCTGGGTCAGGCGCACCGCCGTCCCGGCGCGCAGGTCGATCGCGGGCAGCAGCTCCATCACGGCGACGCGGCCTGGCGCACGAAATTGGCCAGGAGCGCCAGCCCGGTCGTCCCCGACTTCTCGGGATGGAACTGGGCGCCCCACAGCGAGCCGCGGGTCGCCAGCGCGGCCACGGCACCGCCGTAGTCGCAGACCGCCACGGTCTCCTCCCCGACCGGCGGCGCGAAGGAGTGCACGAAGTAGACCCAGGGCCGCTCCCCCAGTCCCCGCAACGGTGCCGGCGCACCGGCGCCTCGCACCTCCAGCGTGTTCCACTGCATCTGCGGGTGCTTGACCCCGGGGGGCAGAGGCCCGACCGTGCCCGGGAAGATCCCCAGGCCCGGCACCCCCGGGCTCTCGACCGAGCCCTCGTAGAGCAGCTGGAACCCCACGCAGACCCCGAAGAAGGGCACGCCGGACGCCACTGCGGCGCGGGCGGGCTCCTCCAGGCCGCTGTCGCGCAGCGCCCGCGCACAGGCGCCGAACGCGCCCACGCCCGGCAGCACCACGGCGTCGGCCGCCTCCACGGTGGCCGCGTCGTCCACCAGGCGCGCCGCCGCGCCGACGTGCTGGAGCGCCTTCTCGGCCGAGCGGAGGTTGCCGATGCCGTAGTCGAGGACGGCGACGCGCGGCCCCTTCGTCACAGGCTGCCCTTGGTCGAGGGGATGCCACCCCCCTCCACGCGCACGGCGTCGCGCAGGCAACGGGCGACGCCCTTAAAGCTGGCCTCCAGCATGTGGTGCGTGTTCTTCCCCTCGAGGCAACGGATGTGCAGCGTGAGGTTGGCCGCGGTGGCGAAGGCGCGCCAGAACTCCTCGGCCAGCTGGGGGTTGAAGGGCGGCGTGCCCAGACCCGGCGTGTCCGGGGCGAACTCGAGCGTGTAGGCCAGGAACGGCCGCCCCGAGAGGTCGAGCGCCACCGCGATGAGCGCCTCGTCGAGGGGCAGCAGCACGGAGGCGAAGCGCCGGACGCCCGCCTTGTCGCCGAGGGCCTCGGCGAGGCAGCCGCCGAGGACGATGCCCACGTCCTCGACGGTGTGATGGGCGTCCACGTGGAGGTCACCGGTCGCGTGGAGCGTCAGGTCGAAGCCGGCGTGGCGTCCCAGCTGCTCCACCATGTGGTCGAAGAAGGGCAGGCCGGTCGAGACCTCGGTGCGGCCGGAGCCGTCGAGCACGAGGACGGCGTCGATCGTCGTCTCCTTGGTGGCCCGTGCCCTGGTGGCACGGCGGGCTTCGGTGGTCACAGGCTCTCCTTCAAGGCGTGGAGGAAGCGGTCGTTCTCGTCGGGCGTCCCGATGGTGACACGCAGGCAGCCGCGCAAGCCGTCCCAGCTGGCGCAGTTGCGGATGAGGACCGACCGGTCAAGGAGCGAGCGCCAGACCTCGGCGGCGTCCCGGTCGCGGGGCCGGAACAGGACGAAGTTGGCGTCGGAGGGCCAGCTGTCGACCGGCAGGTCGCCGAGCGCGGCGGCCACTCTCCCCCGCTCCTCGGCGATGCGGGCGACGCGGCCCTCCATCTCGGGCACGTGGCGCAGCGCGACCAGGCCGGCCACCTGCGTCTGCGCGGACAGGTGGTACGGCAGGACGACCGCCTCGCATGCCGCCACGACGGCCGGGTCGGCCACCAGGTACCCCAGCCGTGCGCCGGCCATGGCCCACGTCTTGGAAAAGGTGCGCGTCACGACCAGCCCGGGTTGTGCGTCGCCGCGCAGCGTCAGCGCCGACCACGGGGAGAATTGCCCGTACGCCTCGTCGACGATGACGAGCCCGGGCGCCGCTTCACAGACGACGGAGACCGTGGCGGGTGGCTCCGCCCGTCCGGTGGGGTTGTTGGGCGAGCAGAGGAACGTCACGTCCGGGCGCGCCCGCGCCAGCAGGTCCCGGGCGTGACGGGTGTCGATCTGGAAGTCGTCGTCACGGGCGCCCTCGACGACCTCGGTCCCGGTGATGCGCGCGATGTGCGCGTGCAGCGCGTACGTCGGCTCGAACACCAGGGCGCGGCGGCCCGGTCCCCCGAAGGCCAGGAGGAGGCACTGGAGGACCTCGTTCGAGCCGTTGGCGCAGAACACCTCGGCCGGTGTGACGCCGTGCAGGTCGGCCACGGCTTGGCGCAGCTCGGTGGCAGGTCGGTCGGGGTAGCGGTGGAACGAGACCTCTCGCAGGGCCGCCAGCACCTCCTCGCGCCAGGCGTCGGGGGGTGCGAAGGGCGACTCGTTCGTGTTCAGGCGCACCTCGGCCTCGACCTGGGGTGAGTGGTAGCCCTCGGACAGCGCGAGGTCGGGCCGCACGGGCGGGACGGCGCTCACGACACACCCGGCCCGTCGAGGGCGTCCAGGCGACGCCGCACCGAGTCGGCGTGGGCCTCCAACCCCTCGGTCTCGGCCAGCGTGACCGCCAACGGGCCGAGGGTGCGCAGGGCGTCGGGCGTCACCCGGACGGCGTGCAGGTGCTTGCGGAAGTCGTCGGCGCGCAGAGCCGAGGCGAAGCGCGCCGTCCGGTTGGTCGGCAGGACGTGGTTGGGGCCGGCGATGTAGTCGCCCATGCTCGCCGGTGACCACATCCCGATGAAGACGGCCCCGGCGTTCTGCACGAGACCGAGCAGGGCCAGGCCCTCCTCCTCGGGCACCATGAGCTGCAGGTGCTCGGGCGCAACCGCGTTGGCGACCGCCAGCGCCTGCTCCGGGCCGTCGACGAGGCAGACGATCCCGGCCGCGGCCAGGGTCGCCTGCAGGTCGGCCCGGCGGCTCGACACCGCCACGATCCGGTCCACCTCGGCCGCGATCTCCTCCGCCAGGTCGGCGTCCCACGTCACCAGCCAGGCCAGCCCGTCGGGCCCGTGCTCGGCCTGCACGACCAGGTCGATCGCCGCGAAGGCGGCGGGGGCGTCCGGGCCCGCCACCACAACGATCTCCGAGGGGCCGGCGAAGGCCGACGCCACTCCCACTACGCCCGAGAGCTGGCGCTTCGCCTCGGCCACGTACGCGTTGCCCGGACCGGCGATGACGTCGACGGCCGGGAGGCTGGGCGTCCCGTAGGCCATGGCGGCGATGGCCTGGGCCCCGCCCACCCGGTAGACCTCGTCCACGCCTGCGATGGAGGCGGCGCACAGGGTCGCCGTGTCGATCCTGCCGTCGGAGGCGGGCGGCACGCACAGCGCGATGCTGCCCACGCCCGCCACCCGGGCCGGCGCGGCACACATGAGGACGGTCGAGGGGTAGCGCGCCCGCCCACCGGGCGCGTAGAGGCCGGCGCGCTCCACCGGCCGCGTCAGGTGAGCGACGGTGATGCCGCCCTCGACCAGGTCGCCCGGCGGCGTCCCCTCGTGCGCGTGGGAGGCCAGGATGCGCCCGTAGGCCACCTCGAGGGCACGCCACAGGTCGGGATCGGCGTCGGCGCGGGCCTTCTCGATCTCGTCCGGGGGGACCCGGAGCCCGTCGGACACGTCGACCTTGTCCAGTTGGGCCGTGAAGCGAACCAGCGACTCGTCGCCGCGGGTCCGCACCTCGCGCAGGATCCCGGCCACGACGTCGTGCACGTCGGCGCCGGGTGCGTCCGGGCGCGGCAGGGCCGCGTCGTACGGCGGCGGCGTGCCGCGCAGGTCCAGCACACGGAGGGGCATGGGGCCACAAGGCTACCGGCGGGCCCGGCGGGCCCTTCCCGTGCGGGCCACCGGAACGCCACCGTGGAGGTGATGGTCCTCCACCGACGACCATGGCACGCCGCGTCGCGGGGCGCCCGGCCCGGACCCCGGGGCCGCGCCGGATCGGCCATCATCGTGGGATGTCCTCCGCCGCCGAGATCTCCTCCCTGTCCTCCACGCTCACCGAGCTGCACGAGCGGGTGACCGCCCTGGCGGAGAGCGCGCTGGCCAGCGGCGACGAGGACATGGCGCACGAGCTCATCGCCGTCGAACGCTCCCTCGGGGGTGCGCTGCGCCGGCTCCGGCGCTTCGGCCAGGGGCAGGGGCCGGGGCCGGGCCGCTGAGCGGGCGGCGGGTCCGCTCAGACCGCGTAGAGCACGAGCTCGTGGCCCAGGAGCGACGCCGCCGTCCGCAACACCGTCTGGCGCTGCGCCACCACCGCGCAATTGCGCCGCTCGGCCACCTCGACCACCGCCACGACGCTGAGGTCCGACGTGTCACAGCGCGCCGCGATCTCGCCTGAGCGCCGCGCCGCGTCGCCACTGAACGGCTCGACCTCGGTTCCGGCGAGCAGCTCGCCGATCCGGTCACTGCGCGCCTCGGTCCGGTACCCCTCGGCCACCGTCACCGCGGGGACCACCGGCACGATGCCGTTGGACAGCGCGGCGCGGTGCAGCGCCCACATCATGCGGTCACCGCGGGCCGCCGCATGCAGCGCGCCCAACCCGTAGACGAGCCCCTCGCGACGGGCCGTGCTCACCGGCGTCGGACGCGCGAGGCCACCCCGGACACCCCGGAGCGCAGGCGGGCCAGGAGCGCCTCACCCGCGGCCAGCTCCTCGGCGCTGAGAGAGCCCGTCTCCCCCTCCCAGGCCGCCACGCCCCGCAGCCCCTGGCGCACCCGCAACTGCTTCTCGGCGGCCGACGACAACCATGCGCTGAAGGAGACGCCGTCCTGCTTCGCCGCCTCCTCGACCGACGACGCCACCTCGTCGTCCAGCGAGACGGAGCGCTTCGTGACCATGGTGCAAGGGTAGCACCCTGAGTACTACCAACGGGCCCTCACCCCGTCCGAACTGGGCCGGAAACACCAATGCCGGCCCGAAGGCCGGCATTGGGCGAGTCGGCCGGGAGGCGGATCCCAGCATCGACTCTTTTGGAACCAGGTGGCGGGAACCGGTTCCAGGGCCAATGGTAGCCCCTGGATATTCCGATTTCATCTCGACACACACGAATTGCCCAAAAAGGGGGTGAATGGCCCGCCGCCGCGCCGATTACCGGACCGAAGGGCAGAAATCTGCCAAGAGACATGCACCACAGCGGGGATTGCGGGCAATACATGTGTCCCGTCCGTGCAGAATCACCCGGAGGCTGAATGCCCCTCGCTCCGCCGGTGCGATAAGGGAGTTCAACTCGTGTTCCACCTTGACCGGATCCCTCCGCGCGGCGACCGGCAAGGCCTCGGTGAGCCGCAGACGCTCGCTGACGCGCAGGACGTGGGTGTCGACGGGGAGTCCCGGGAGGCCGAAGGCCACGCTGCGCACGACGTTGCCCGTCTTGCGACCCACCCCCGGGATGGTGACCAGATCCTCGAGTGTTGATGGCACCGCTCCCCCGAAGCGTTCCGACACGGCGGTCGCCATGCCGATGATGTTCTTGGTCTTCGATCGGAAGAACCCTGTCGAGCGAACGAGCTCCTCGACGTCCTCGGGATTGGCGGCGGCGAGCGACGGCGCGTCCGGATAGGCCGCGAAGAGCGCCGGCGTCACCAGGTTTACCCGCACGTCGGTGCTCTGCGCCGAGAGGATGGTGGCCACCAACAACTGGAACGGGTCCTCGAAATGCAGTGCACAGAGCTCGGCCGCGCTGCCCGGGTACACCTCGGCGAGGCGCTCCCGGGTCAGGCGGGCGCGACCCTTGGCGGTCCGGGGCTTCGCCACCGGCTCACGGTACCGGGTTACGTTGGCCCAGTGGACACTGACGAGGCGGACATGCGGGTCGTGGACGTCGCGGACCTGCGCGCGCCCGATCGGGCTGCGCTGACGGTGCTCCTCCAACGGGCCGGAGCGGCGCGCAACCATCCGGCGCTCCCCGAGCCCCAGCTTCTCGCCCTCACGCACCCGTCCGACCCGCCCCACGTGGGGCGCCTGGTCCTGGCCGACCCCGGGGAGCAGCTGGTCGCGTGCGCGGTGCTCTCTCCCGCCGCCGACGGCTCCACCGTCCTGCACGTGGTCGTCGACCCGGCCGCCGAGTCGCCGAGCCTCCAGTCCGCGCTGGTCCGGCGCGCGCTGCGGGAGACGCCGCTCGGATTCCCGGTCCACCTCTGGATCATGCAGGCCACATCCGCCGACGACGCGCGCGCCCGCGACGAGGGGTTCGTCCCCGAGCGCGACCTGCTCCAGATGCGGGTGCCGCTGCCCCTCCCACCCGACGTCATCGCCGCGACCCGGCCCTTGGCCACCCGGGCCTTCGTGCCGGGCCGCGACGAGGGGCCCTGGGTGGACACCAACAACCGGGCCTTCGCGGGGCACCCCGAGCAGGGCGGCTGGTCCGTGCCCCAACTGCGTGAGCGCATGGCCGCGGACTGGGTCGAGCTCGACGGCTTCCTCGTGGCGGACGACCCGGATGGCCCCGGCCTGCTCGGGGCCTGCTGGACCAAGGTCCACCGCGACCGTTCGCCCGTCCTGGGGGAGATCTACGTCATCGACGTCGACCCCCGGTATCACGGCCAGGGCTGGGGCCGGTCCCTCACCGTGGCCGGGCTGGAGTGGCTGACCCGGCGCGGCATCACCGTGGGGATGCTCTACACCGACGCCTCCAACGCCGCCGCGGTGGCCCTGTACCGCTCGCTCGGCTTCACGGTCGACCACGTGGACCGCTCGTACCGGCGCGATCCCGCGGCCTGACCCGCGGGGCGCCGGGGGCCGCTCAGTTGATGCCGGTCCCGATGGCTCGGCCCACGCCGAAGGTGACGCCGGCGGCCACCACCGTCACGGCCAGTTGGCGCAGGGCGGAGACGAGGGCCGGCCGTTCCGTGAAGCGGGCCAGCACCACACCAACGACGAGCGAGGCCACCGCCCCCAGCACGATCGACAGCACGATGGCCGTCGTCCCCGAGGTGAAGAGCCACGGCAGCAGGGGGATGAAGGCCCCGATGGCGAAGGTGACGAAGGAGGCGGCCGCCGCCTGCCACGGCGAGCCCAGGCTCTGGGTCGAGATCCCGAGCTCCTCGCGGGCGTGCGTCTCGAGCGCGAGCTCGGGGTCCTGCATCACCTCGTTGACCATCTCGCTGGCCACGCCCGGGTCGATCCCCCGCTTCACGTACATGCCCCGCAGCTCCGCCGCCTCCCCCTCGGGGCTGTGCCGGAGCGCCCGGCGCTCCACCTCGAGCTCGCGCTCCATCAGCTCGCGCTGGGCCGTCATGGAGACGTACTCGCCGGCCGCCATGGAGAAGGAGCCCGCGATGAGCCCGGCGATCCCGGCCAGGCGCACGATCGAGCCACCCGGGTTGGCCCCCGCCATGCCCAGGACCAGCGAGACGTTGGTGACCAGGCCGTCGCTGACCCCGAAGACAGCGGCCCGGGCACCACCGCTCCTCAGGTCCCGGTGGTTGTGCGGGGGTGCGGGGTCGTGCTCGTGCGTGGAGCTCACCGGCGTCAGCGTAGTGAGGTGTCCCCACGCGGGTAGCGTCCTGCAGCGGAATCACACCCTGACCAGCGAGGAGCGCACCATGACCACCATCGTCGACGGCGTCGACGCCTTCCACGAGCTCGCCGGCAAGGAGCTCGGCCACACGGAATGGCAGGCGATCACCCAGGAACGGGTCAACCTCTTCGCCGAGGCGACCGACGACCACCAGTGGATCCACGTCGACCCCGAGCGCGCCAAGGAGGGCCCGTTCGGGGGCCCCATCGCCCACGGGTACCTGACCCTCTCCCTGGCGCCGGTCCTGCTGAACAAGATCCTCCGCGTCGACAAGATGAAGTTCGGCGTGAACTACGGCTGCAACAAGGTCCGCTTCCCCTCCCCGGTGCCCGTCGGCTCGGAGCTCCGCATGGGGGTCACGGTCGCCGCCGTCGACGACACGGAGGGTGGTGTCCAGGTCACCTACGACCTCGTGATGGAGGTCAAGGACGCCCCGAAGCCGGCGTGCGTGGCCCAAGTGGTCTACCGCTACTACCGCTGACACCGGCCGACACCATGGCGCGACGTCGGGCCGGGGCACCGCCGCCGCTGCCCACCGGGGACGAGAAGACGGCGCGTGTGCGCGCCATGTTCGACACGATCGCGCCCCGCTACGACCTCATCAACCGCCTGATGACGTTCGGGCTGGACCAGGCCTGGCGCCGCGGCACGGTGGCCGCACTGGCCCTCCACGACGGCGCCCGCGTCCTCGACCTCGCCTGCGGCACCGGGGACCTCTCGCGGCTCGCCCTGCGGCGCGGCTACCGCGTCGTCGGCGCCGACCTGAGCGCGGGCATGCTGGGGGCCAACGGCGCCGCCACCCCGCTCGTCGAGGCGGACGGCAGCAGACTCCCCTTCGCCGACGGCGCCTTCGACGGTCTCGTCTGCGGCTACGCGCTGCGGAACTTCACCGACCTGGCCGCCACCCTCGCCGAGTCGGCCCGGGTGCTCCGGCCCGGTGGGCGGCTCGCCGTGCTCGAGGTGGACACCCCCACCTCGCGGCTGTGGCGTGCCGGCTACGACGTGTGGTTCACCCGGGCCGTGCCGGCCCTCGGGGCCGCGCTCTCCGACAAGGAGGCCTACCGCTACCTGCCCCAGTCGGTGGCCTACCTGCCCCCCGCCCCTGTGCTGCGCGCCATGGTGGGGGCGGCGGGCTTCTCGGCCGTCGGGATCCGCCCCCTGGCGGGCGGCCTGAGCCAGTTGGTGGTGGCCACCCGCGCCGGCGTGCCGTGACGGGCCCACTCCACGCGCGCACGGTGCCGCTCGAGTACGGGCCCGACGCGCTGGAGTTCGACGGCAGTCCGACGGTGCTCTTCGACCGCCCCGGGCTGACCCTGGTCGGCTGGGGCACGGCGCAGCTCGTGGCGGCGACCGAGGCGGCGGCTGCCCTGGCCGCCATCCCGTGCGACGACGCCATCGGCTGTCTCGGCTCGGGGCCCGTGGCCCTGGGCGCGCTCCCGTTCACCGACGCCTTCGCAGGGCATCTCGTCATCCCGCGCTTCACCATGGGGACCTCGCGCGACGCCGACGGCGTCACCCGGCGCTGGGCCACCGCGGTCGGGCCGGCGGACGTCGCGCTGCCCGACACCGCCGAGCTCTTCGATGCGGTCATCTGGCAGTACGGCACCTCGGCCGAGGCGGCCGCCGATGCGGCGGCGTCCGAGCTGACCACTTCCATGACCTCGTCGGGCTACGCCGCCATGGTGGCGGAGGCCGTCGCCGTCATGGCCGAGCCGGGCGCCGCCCTGCGCAAGGTGGTGCTGTCCCGGCCGGTCACCGTCCGCCTCGACGGGCCGCTGCCGTTGTCGGCCGTCCTGCGCCGGCTGCGGGAAGGCGAGCCGAATTGCACCGTCTTCTCCATGCCCGTTCCCGACGGCTCCTTCTTCGGGGCCAGCCCCGAGCTCCTGGTCGCCCGCCACGGGTCGCGCGTGCTGAGCCACCCCCTGGCCGGCACCGTGCCGCGGGGCGCCACGGCGCGGACCGACGCCGACGCCCAGCGCGACCTGGCCCGGTCGGGCAAGAACCGAGAGGAGCACCGCTACGTGGTCGACGAGATCGCCGCCACCCTCGCCCCGTTCTGCCAGGAGATGTCCGTGCCGGCCGAGCCCTCCGTGGCCGCCTTCCGCTCGGTGGCCCACCTCAGCACGAGGATCGAAGGCCGCCTGGCCCGGCCCGTCGGAGTGCTCGAGCTCCTGCAGCGGCTCCATCCCACGCCCGCCGTGGGAGGCACCCCCCGCGACGAGGCCCTGGCGTTCATCGCGCGGCACGAGGCCGGCGAGCGCGGTCCCTGGGCCGGCCCGGTCGGCTGGGTCGGCGCCGACGGCGACGGGGAGTGGATGATCGGCATCCGCAGCGCCCGGCTCGACGCCGAGGGGGCCTCCATCACGCTGCGGGCGGGCGGGGGCATCGTGGCCGACTCCGAGCCCGAAGCCGAGGCGGCCGAAGCCAACGTCAAGCTGGCGACCGTCCTCGACGCCGTGGTGCCGGGCGCCTCAGTGCAGCTGCGGTGAGCGGACCGGCGCCGGTGGGCCCGCCATCGCCGCCACGTGCGTCGCCGCCAGCGGGATCTTGACCAGCAGGGTCGCCCCGCCCCGCGGCGTGGGCGCCACCTCGGCCGACCCGTGCAGGGCCTCCGCGATGGCCCGCACGATCGCCAGCCCCAGCCCGGTCCCCGTGGCCGAGCGGGAGGGGTCGCTCTGGTAGAAACGGTCGAAGACCCGCCCTTCCTCGCCCGACGGGATGCCCGGCCCGTTGTCGGACACCTCGATGTACCCCATCTTCTGGGCCACGCCCGTCGACACCGTGACGTCGGTTCCGGGCGGCGTGTGCGCCAGTGCGTTGCGCACGAGGTTGTGCGCCACCTGCGCCAGCCGCTCCGCGTCGCCGACCACCACGACCGGCCCGCCGGACGACAGCGTGAGGTGGTGCCCGTGTGCCACCGCGTTCGAGTCGCCCACCGCATCGGCACAGATGCGGTGCAGGTCGACCGGCTCGGCGCGCAGCGGTCGGCCCCGGTCCAGCTCGGCCAGCAGGAGCAGGTCCTCGACCAGGCCGCCCATCCGGGTCGCCTCCTCCTCGATCCGCTTCAGGGCCTTGCGCCGGCTCACCTCGTCGGAGAACCCGCCCTTCCCCAGCAGTTCCGCATAGCCCCTGATCGAGGTGAGCGGGGTCCGCAGCTCGTGGGAGGCGTCGGCCACGAACTGGCGCAACCGCTCCTCGGAGGCCGACTTCTCGGCGAAGGCCCCTTCGATCTGGGCCAGCATCTCGTTCAGGGCCGAGCCCAGGCGGCCGACCTCGGTGCCCGGGCGCCCCTCGGGGACACGGCGGGTCAGGTCCCCCGAGGCGATGGCGTCGGCCGTCCCCGCCATGAGGCGCAGCGGGCGCAGGCCCCGGCGCACGACCACCATGACCAGGACGCCCATCGCCAGGAGCACGGCCAGGCTGGCGATGAGCTCCACCTTGCGCAGCGAGGCCAGGGTGTCGTTGGTCGGGTTGAGGGAGAGGGAGGTGACCAGCGTCCCCTGCGGGACCGTCACCGCCACGGTGCGGTACTCGCCGTCGGGGTCACCGGTGCTGCCCAGCACCACCGCGTCGGGATCGGGGCGGAACGTGCCGGCGTAGCGCCCGACGTGGACGCGGCTGTAGATGTCGGGCACCTGCTGCACCGGGATGTCCTTGGTCAAGATGGGTGCCGGGTCGGGATGGGTCGGCGGCCCCGAGGGGCGGGTGAGGATGACGGCGCCGCCGCGGTCCAACAGGACCACGTAGACGTCGGAGGAGACGCGACGCGAGAGCTCGGACTGGGTCACCGGCAGAC
Organism: uncultured Acidimicrobiaceae bacterium; assembly: GCA_963826835.1. Lineage (GTDB taxonomy): Bacteria > Actinomycetota > Acidimicrobiia > Acidimicrobiales > RAAP-2 > Bog-473. The sequence continues at coordinate 99,776 of CAWGYK010000001.1, read as the reverse complement.
CACGGGCGGCGGCGAACGTCAGATAGTTGAAGCCGAGCGACTCGTTCTGGGCCAGCGTGTTGTCGGCCTGGCCGTAGAGGAAGGACCGCACCGACGCGTAGGTCACCACATCGGCCACCACGAGGCCGATCACGAGCAGCAACGCCACGACGGCGACGAGCCGCTTCTGGAGGCTCATCCTTCCCGGGGCAGGCGGAGGGTGTAGCCGACGCGCCGGATCGTGTGGATGAGCACGGGCTCGCGGTCGTCGATCTTCTTGCGCAGGTAGCTGATGTAGGTCTCGACGATGTTCGGGTCACCGTGGAAGTCGAAGCCCCAGACGTTGTCGAGGAGCTCGGACTTGGAGATGACCCGCCGCGCGTTCTCCAGCAGGTAGCGCAGGAGGTTGAACTCTGTCGCCGTCAGGTCGATGCTCAGCTCGTCGCGCCAGACCTCGTGCGTGTCGACGTTCATGGTCAGGTCGGCGAACTGCAGGATGGACGTGTCGGCCGCCACCATCTCGCCGGCCCGCCGCAGAATGGCCCCCACCCGCGCCATCAGCTCCTCGACGCTGAAGGGCTTCGTCACATAGTCGTCGCCCATGCTCAGGCCCTCGACCTTGTCCTGGGTGGTGTCCCGCGCCGTGAGGAAGACGATCGGCATCTGCTCGCCCTGGTTGCGCAGGCGGCGGCACACCTCGTTGCCGTCGAAGTCGGGCAGCATGACGTCTAGCATCACGAGATGCGGGCGGAAGCTGCGCACCTGCTCGAGTGCCTCGGCGCCGGTGGCGGCGACGCCGACCTGATAGCCCTCGAAGGTCAGTGCCGCCGACAGGAGCTCGGCGATGTTCGGCTCGTCGTCGACCACGAGGATGCGGGCCGCGGGTGCCTCGATCGTCACCGCAGTGGGCCCCTGCTCATGCGGAACGGACCGGATCCTCGGCGCTCTCGTAGGGATGCGGTCCCGTTCCGCCGGCGCTCCCCGACGAACCCCGTTCGCGCCGGCTGGCGACAACCCCCCGCAGGCCGTGGACGACGCGGCCCAGGCCCCACCAGGTCACCAGCCCGAGCGCCTCGATCACGATGACCGATGACATCTTGGACTCGCCGGCGGCCCGGTCGACGAAGCTGATGGGCACCTCGGTGATGGCGGCGCCGTGTTGGCGGGCGCGGTACGTCATCTCGATCTGGAAGCCGTACCCTTCGGCGCGGATGCGGTCGAGGTCGAGCCGGCGCAGGATCCTCGCCGAGTAGGCGCGGTAGCCCGCGGTCGAATCGGCCACGCCGAGTCCGAGCACGCTCGACGCGTAGATGTTGCCGCCGCGCGACAGCAGGTGCCGGTGCCAGGCCCAGTTGGGGATGGACCCCCCCTCGACGTAGCGCGAACCGATGGAGACGTCGAAACCCTCGGCGAGCGGCGCCAGCAGAGAGGGCAGCGCGGCGGGATCGTGGGAGAAGTCGGCGTCGATCTCGACGAACGCGTCGTAGCCGCGCTCGAGGCCCCAGGCGAAGCCGGCCCGGTAGGCGCTCCCCAGCCCGGACTTGGCGGCGCGGGACAGCAGATGCACGTCGGACAGCTCGGCCGCGATGACCTTCACCAGGTCCGCCGTGCCGTCGGGACTCCCGTCGTCGACCACCAGCACGCCGGCACCGGGCAGACACTCGTGGATCCGGTGCAGCATCCGCTCGATGTTCTCCGACTCGTTGTAGGTCGGAATGACCACCAGCGGTCGCATGACGGCATTCTAGGTGAGGTTGCCGCGTCGGCCCCTTCACTGGTCGGAGCGGCGGCCGGCCCTGGTCCCGCTCCCGACCTGGTCGGCGGCGGTGCAACCGCCACGTCGCGGCCCGGTCCCTCAGATGTCGACCGGCTCCCCCACGACCGGGTCCCCCGGCACGGTCGGCGCCCCCACGGCGTCGGGGCCCCGGCGGAGCTCCCGCACGATCACCTGGATGGCGCCGCCCACCGGGATGCCCACGAGGGCGCCCACGAACGTGCCCAGGCCGCCGGCGACCCGCCCGCCCAGCGTGGCTCCCACCAGGACGGCGATGAGCACCCAGAAGGGGTTCAACCGGACCGTCCTGCTCATGATGACTGGGTTGAGGACGTGGTTCTCGACCTGCTGGTAGACGAGGAAGACGACGAGCATGGTGATCCCGGCCGGGACCGAGTGGATGGCGGCGATGACCACGACCGGGACCCCGGCCAGCAGGCCTCCCACCAGCGGCAGCAGGTCGACCAGGGCCACGAAGACCCCGAGCAGCAGCGCGAAGGGCACACCGAGGATCTCGAGGGTGATGCCCACGATCACCCCGGCGATCACCGAGGTGGCGCCGTTGCCCAGCATGTAGCCCGTCACCGAGCGAATGGACTCGTCGACCACCCGGTTGAGGCGCTCCGCCGTGGCGGGCTGGAAGAGGCCGAGGAACCCGCTCCACATGCGCGGGGCCTCGAGCATGGTGAAGAAGGTGAGGATGCCGATCGTCACGATGGCGACGAGCGTCGACACGGCGGCGGCCCCCACCGAGAACGCGGTCGCCGGCTTGAGCACCTTGGTGATCTGCGAGGCGAACTTGGACGACCCCTCGGAGAGGTACTTCTGCAGGTGCAGGCGGAAGAGCAGGCGGCCCAGCGGCCCGTGGCCCTTCTTGGCCTCCGAGACGAGGGAGGGGACCTGCTTGCCGAAGTGCACCGCGGCCGTGACGAGCGGCTCGGTGAACAGGTAGACCAGGCCGGCCAGCGCCAGCACCCCCACCAGGAACACCAACACGGTGGCGCCGCCGTGTGACAACCCCCGGCGCCGAAGGAAGCGTGTGGCCGGGGTCAGCAGCAGCGTGAAGAAGAAGGCGATGATGGCGTAGACGACGATGGTGCGCAGGACCCACAGCCCGAGGATCAGCGCCGCGTTGAGATCCAACAGCAGGATGATCGTGGCGACGGAGACCACGATCGTCCCGAGCGGGATGCCGCGGCGATCGGCGCTCCCCGAGAATTTCGACCGCCAGGTCTCCTGGGCCTCCGGGGGCATGGGAACCAGCTTGGCATCTCCGGACTCGCAAGAGGCGGTTCCTCAGGTGGCGGACGTGCAAGCATGAGAAGCGATGGACCAGGTCGAGCCGGGGGACGACGCGGAGCCGCCCCAGGCGGCGCCGGACCAACTTCCCCCGACACCCCGCGCCCGCCGGAGGTTCCTGCCGCGCAACGTGAAGATCACCCTGATGCTGCTGCTCTTCTTCTTCATCGGCGAGTACATCTTGTTGCCCGAGCTCGCCAGCGCTCGCCGGGAGTTGCACCAGCTCACCCACCTCAACGTCCTCTGGCTCATCGTCGGCGCGCTCTTCGAGCTGGCGGCGCTGGTGGCCTACACACAACTGACCCACACGGTGCTCTCCCCCGGCGCACCCGACCGCTGGCGCATCTTCCGCATCAACATGTGGGCGCTCGCCATCAGCCACACGCTGCCCGGCGGCCAGGTGCCCGGGACCGCGGCCAGTTACAAGCTGTTGACCGACGCCGACGTGTCGGGCAGCACCGCCGCCTTCGGGTTGGCCACCCAGGGGATCGGCTCGGCCGTGGTCCTCAACGTGATCTTCTGGCTGGCCCTGCTGATCTCCATCCCGCTGCAGGGCTACAACCCGCTCTACGGGTTCGCCGCCATCCTGGGCGTGCTCCTGCTGGCGATCTTCGCCACCGTCGTCTTCCTCCTCACCCGGGGGGAGAAGCAAGCCGGCGTCTTCCTGAAGAAAGTGGCCGACAGGCTGCCCTTCGTGCGGGCCGAGACCGTCACCTCGTTGGTCCAGAAGGTGGCGGACCGGATGAAGATCCTCTTCACCAGCTCCGAGCTCCTGGTGCGGGCCGGCGGCTGGGCGGCGGCCAACTGGCTCCTGGACTGCACCTCGCTGTACGTCTTCCTGCTGGCCTTCGGGGCCCACGTCTCCCCCATCGACGTCCTGGTCGCCTACGGGCTGGCCAACATCCTGGCCGTCATCCCCCTCACCCCCAGCGGGCTCGGCGTCATCGAGCTGACCGTGGTGGCGGTGTTGAAGGGCTTCGGCGTCCCCGGCGGCATCGCCGCGGCCGGGGTCCTCAGCTGGCGCCTGGTGAACTTCTGGCTGCCCATCCCCTTCGGCGGAGCCGCCTACCTCTCGCTGCGCTTCGGACATCCGGGGACGGCGACGGCCAAGGCGATCACGCCCTGACCACACGCCGCTGATGCGCTCCGGGCGGCCTTCGGTCCACGCCCGCTGGGTCGCGGCGCAGCTGCTCCGCTTGGAGCGCACACGCCCGTCGACACCCGAGGGCGACGTCGGCGCGGAGCGCCGCCTCCTACGCGATGTCGCCGGCGCCGGCGCCGGCGCCGGCACGGTGGCCTTCCCGTTCGGGCGATCGTCGGTGCTGGCGCAACGGACGAGGGTCATCGACGCCGAGGTGGGGCGCGCCCTGGGCCGGGGCACGACGCAGGTCGTCCTGCTCGGTTCGGGCTACGACGGCCGACCACTCCGTTTCGGGGGCGGCCGCCTGCACTGGTTCGAGGTCGACCGGCCGGCCACCCAGGGCGACAAGGGTCGCCGCCTGGACACGCTGGGCATTGACGCGACGGGCTCGACGTCGGTCGGGCTCGACCTCCTCGAGGGTGGCGCGGACCTCGGCCGCGCCCTCCAGGAGGCGGGGCACGATGCCCACGCGGCATCGCTCTTCGTCTGCGAGGGGCTCCTCGACTCGCTGACCCTGGAGGCCGCGGCCACGCTGTGCCGCACGCTGCGCGACCGGGCCGCGCCGGGCAGCGCGCTCGTGGCCGCCTGCACGGTGGCGACCGAAACGGGCGTGCCGGCCCGCGCCGTCCGCGCCATTGCCGACCTGGTGCGCCAGGCGACGGACGAGCGTCGGCGCTCCGCGTTCCAGCCCGGCGACCTCCAGAAGCTCATGGTGGTGACGGGCTGGCGGGTGACCCACGCCGAGTCCTCAGCCGAGCGCCGCCTCGACCCGGGCGCGCACGCCCTCGTCCTCGTCTGCGAACCGGACGAGGACCGGCCCCGCGAGAGCGCGAGAGGAGCCCGGAGCTAGGAGCCTGCGCCCGAGGGTGCCATGGCCCGCCGCCCGGTGCGCAGGGACCGCACGAGCGTCGGGCGGACCACCCGGACCGCCGCCCCGACCAGCAGCACGATGAAGACGAGGACGTAGGTGTCGCCGAGCGGGGTGAGCCAGCCGCGCCCGGCGAAGGTGACGGCGGGCCCGTGCGGGACCCACCAGTACGGCGCGGCCCACAGCAGCACCGCCACGCCCAGGGCGTACCACTCGCCGTAGCGGGGCCGGTCCTCGGCCAGCGCCAGCCAGGCCACCAACAGGACCATCCAGATGAAGTGGTGCGACCACGAGACCGGGCTCGCCAGCGACTCGGTGGCCTCCACGACGAGCAGCCCCAGGACCGGGGAGGAGCGGCGGTAGGCGCCGGCGGCGATCAGGAGGCCGAGCCCGCTGACGCTCAGCACGATCACGAAAGTCGTCGGCGTCGTCACCGTGTGCCCGAGGATGCGCTCGGTCGCGCCGAGCACGCCCTGGTTGCCGATCCACGACAGCATGCCCGCCCGCTGCGGGTCGCGTATGTAGTGGGTCCAGTAGGCCCACGAGGTGGAGCCGTTGAACGCGGTGGCCAGCAGCGCCGCGGCACAGAACGAGGCGATCGCCCGCAAGCCGGACCGGCCCTGGCGGGTGAGGAAGAGGTACGGGATGAGGATGATCGGCGTGACCTTTATGGCGGCGGCCAACCCCACCAGGATGCCGCGCGGCAACGGGAGGTCCAACGTCAGGTCGGCCACGATCATCAGCGCCAGGATGATGTTGACCTGCCCCAGCAGGAACGTCTGGCGCACCGGGTCGAACAACAGCACCGGCAACACCAGGGCCAGGCCCCACCACACGACGGTCCGCTTGTCGAGTGCGCTGCACACGGCGCGCAGGCTGACGACGATCAGGGCGAACAGCGCGGCCAGATTCACCCACGAGAAGATGACCTCGCAGGCGCGCAGCGGGAAGTGGGCGAACGGAGAGAAGAGCAACGCCGAGAACGGCGGGTACGTGAACCCCAGGTGATCGGTGGAAGAGGTGACCGTGAAGAGGTCGTTCGCCGACGCGTGCGCGCCGCCGAGCAGGTAGATGCTCAGGTCCAGCTGCTGGTGGAGGAGCGCCAGCGTGGTCGCCCCGACACAGGCGACCGCGGCCGACAGGGCGGGCCAGCCCCAGCCCCGGGCCGTGGCGATGGCCCCCATGCGCAGTGCCACCGGGTTCGTCGCCATGGCGCGGGATGGTAGCGGCGACCGGCGGCGTTCGTGCATCTTTGCGCCCCGATCGTGACCCGACTCGTCCGGGGTCTCGCTACGCGGAAGGCCTGGCCTCGTCACCCTCTCCGACGCGGAGGTCCGAGTCGAGGCGCCGGCGGGCCCGCTCCCGCGCCAGCTCCTTCAGTCGGTCCTGGGAGCTCACTCCATGGCGGTTGGGCACACGGCGCCAACGCCGGTCCGAGCCCAACTCCCAGGCATTGGTCTCGTCGGCGAACACGAGGTCGAGCACCTCGAAGAGCCGGGCCTGCAACTCGGGGTCGCGCACCGGGACGACCACCTCAATGCGGCGGTCCAGGTTGCGGCCCATCAGGTCGGCCGAGCCGATGAAGATCTTCAGAGGCACGCCGGGCCCGGCGTCGGGATCGGCGGGGGCACCGCCGAAGCGGTAGATCCGCGAGTGCTCGAGGAAGCTGCCCACGATGGAGCGGACGCGGATGTTCTCGGAGAGCTCGGGGATGCCGGGACGGAGTCGGCACAGCGTCCGCACGGCGAGATCGATCTGGACTCCGGCCCCCGACGCCCGGTAGAGCGCGTCGATCATGGCCGCATCGGTGAGGCCGTTGAGCTTCAGGACGATGCGCCCCGCCGGCCCGGCCTCCGCCTGCTCCTCGATCATGGCCATGATGCGCTTCCGGACCGTCACCGGCGACACCAGGATCTGGCGGTAGTCGGCGTGGCGCGAGAAGCCGGTGAGGTAGTTGAACAGCTCCCCCACGTCGGCGCCGATGTCGGCGTCCGAGGTCAGCAGCCCGAGGTCCTCGTAGATGCGCGCCGTCTTGGAGTTGTAGTTGCCGGTGCCCACATGGCAGTAGTGGCGCACCCCGTCATCCTCGCGGCGCAACACCAGCGCCGTCTTGGAGTGGGTCTTCAGACCGACGATCCCGTAGACCACATGGACGCCCACTTCTTCGAGGGCACGGGCCCATCCGATGTTGGCTTCCTCGTCGAAGCGGGCCTTCAGCTCGACGATGGCGGCCACCTGCTTGCCGTTCTCCGCCGCCTTGATCAGTGACGCCACGATCGGGCTGTCGCCGCCGGTGCGATAGAGCGTCTGCTTGATCCCGAGGACCGCCGGGTCCTCGGCCGCCTGCGCCACGAAGGCCTCGACCGACGTGGCAAAGGAGTCGTAGGGGTGGTGGACCAGCACATCGCGCTCTCGCAGCATGGCGAAGAACTCCGCCGGGTCGTGCGCCGCCTGGGCCAGGCGGGGCGGCGTCATGGGGGTCCACGTCTCGCCGTGCAGGTCGGGGCGGTCGAGGGCGTAGACGCCCCACAGCCCGCTCAGGTCGAGGGGAGCGCTGACACGGAACACGCCGTCGGCCCCCACCTCGAGCTCGGTGGCCAGCAGGTCGACGAGGTCCTGGCCGGTGTCGGCCTCGACTTCGAGCCGGAGCGCCTTGCCGAAACGCCGGCGGCGCAGCTCCATCTCGATGGCGACCAGGAGGTCGTCCGCCTCGTCCTCTTCGAGGGCGAGGTCGGCGTTGCGGGTGACCCGGAAGGCGTGGTGGTGGCCGATGGTCATCCCCGGGAAGAGAGAGTCCAGGTGGGCCGAGATCACCTGCTCGAGAGGGACGAAGCGCTCGCCGTCCGGCATCACCACGAAGCGGGGCAGCGCCGGCGGTACCTTCACCCGGGCGATGCGCCCCTCCCCCGACGCCGGGTCCTGCACCTCGACGACGAGGTTGAGCGACAGGTTCGAGATGTACGGGAAGGGGTGACCGGGGTCGACGGCCAGCGGGGTCAGCACGGGGTAGATCTGACGCTGGAAGACCTCGACGAGGTGTCGTCGGTCATCGTCGTCGAGGGAGGACCAGCTGGCGAAGCGGATGCCCGCCTCGGCCAGTCCGGGCACGATGCGGTCCAAGAAGACGTGGTCCTGGCGCCGGACCAGCTCCTCGACCCGGCCCCGGATCATGGTCAGCTGCTCGCCGGGCCGCAGCCCGTCGACCGAACGGGTGCGCACGCCGGCGGCCACCTGGTCCTCTAGCGCGGCCACCCGTATTTGGTAGAACTCGTCGAGCAGCTCGGAGAAGATGGCGAGGAACTTGGCCCGCTCCAAGAGCGGCACGCCGTCGTCCTCGGCCAGGTCGAGGAGGCGTGCGCCGAAGTCGAGGCGCGACTGCTCACGGTTGGTGAAGCGTTGGTACCCGAAGGCCTCGATCTGCTGATAGGTGGGCGGACCGTGATGCTCGATCTCGCCCCCGATCTTCTCCGTCGCCGCCGGAGGCGCTGCCCCTGTGACCTGGGGCTCCGGCTGCGCCTGGGGTTGGTGCTGAGGCTGGGTCTGGGTCATGAGTGGGGGACCGGCGCCGCGCGTCCGGGGCGGGATGTCACGCTTGATCCTACCCCCCACCACTACGATTCGCCCCGGTGCCCCCCGCCACCCGCCCCACTCCTTTCCCGCGCTACGTCTTCGGCCCCAAGCCCAAGCGGAGGACCGAGCTGGGCCTGCTCGTCTTCGGCTCGCTCCTGATCGTCGCGCTCTACGTCATTGCCGCACTCGGGCAGAAGTCCAAGATCCCCGACAACATCGGCGCCTTCCTCGGGATTGTGCTCGGGCTGGCGCTCCTGGCCCACATGGCCAACCGCTGGCTGGCGCCCAACGCCAACGCCGTGATCCTCCCGCTCGCCGCGCTGCTCAACGGGATCGGCTACGTGGTCATCGCCCGCTGGGACCCGGGCCAGGCCCAGGGTCAGGCGGCATGGGCCGCCCTGGGGGTCCTGCTCTACATCCTGACCCTGCTCGTGGTCCGATACTCACGCGACCTCGAGCGCTACCGCTACCTGCTGTTGCTCCTGGCGGGCATCTTCCTCGTCGCGCCGCTGTTCTTCTCCCCGATCTACGGCGCGCGCCTGTGGGTGCACTTCGGCAGCCTGGAATTCCAGCCGATCGAGTTCTCCAAGATCCTCCTGTGCATCTTCTTCGCGTCCTACTTCGCGGAGAACAAAGAGATGCTGACGATCCCGACGGCACAGGTCGGGAACCGCCTCTACCTCGATCCCCGACCCCTCATCCCGATCCTGGTGGCCTGGGGGGCGGCCATGGCGGTGATCGGGTTGGAGGACGACATCGGTTTCGCCGCCCTCCTCTTCGTCCTCTTCATCGGCCTCCTCTGGGTGGCCACAGGTCGCGTCGGTTACCTGGTGCTCGGGTTGGTGCTCTTCGGCGTCGGCGCCTATATCGCGGCACGATACTTCGGCCAGGTGCACCTGCGAGTGGAGCAATGGCAGAATCCCTGGCCGTCGGCCACGAAGCCCGGCGACAGCCAGCTGGCCCAGGCCTGGTACAGCATGGGGACCGGCGGGGTCGGCGGGACCGGCTTGGGCTTCGACCACTACGCGGGCTACATCCCCGAGCTGACGAGCGACATGATCTTCGCCGCCATCGGGACCGAGATGGGCCTCGTCGGCTGTGCCGCCGTCGTCATGGCCTTCATCCTGCTGGTCGGCGCCGGCTTCCGGGTGGCTCAGACGGCGCGCTCCGACTTCTCGCGCCTCATGGCGACGGGGCTGACCCTCATTCTGGGCTTCCAGGCCTTCTTCATCATGGCGGGGGTGGTGCGGCTGTTGCCCTTCACCGGCGTCACGCTCCCCTTCGTCGCCTACGGGGGGTCGTCCCTGCTGGCCAACTACGTCCTCATCGCGCTGATGCTGCGCATCTCCGACGAGGGCGCGGTGGCCCAGTCCGCCATGCAGGCCGCCGGTGCCGCCGCCGGACCGGGCGAGCGTCCCATGGTCCCGGCCCGCTGAGGCCGCCCGGGCTCGCTCTTCAGTCCTCGCCCGGTGTCGACCCTCCCGCCACCTCGTAGGACCACAGCTCCGATCCGACCGAGACCGGTCCTCCGTGGGGAGACGGGCGGTCGGCACCGGCATGGCCGTGCGCGAAGGCGGGCGAGGCCACCCAGGCCCGGAACGACTCCTCGTCGCGCCAGCGGGTGACCACGAGCCACTGGCGCCGGTCATCGGTCGGCCGCAGGAGCTCGAAGCCCTCGAAGCCCTCCTGGTCGTCCACGGCGCCGGCGCGCGCCGCAAAGCGGCGGGCCAGCTCGTCGCCGGCGTCCTCGGGCACGGTGATGGCGTTGATCTTGATGACCGTCATGACCTGATCTGATCAGATCCGGGCCGCCCCGGTGCGGCGGAGTCCTCGAAGGGGACGACGTCGCCGGCCTGATCGAGGAGGCGTTCGTCGACCAGGATCGGCGCCGGCACCGGCATGCGCAGTGCCAGCACGATGCCGTCGGAGGGCCGACAGTCGACCCGCTCGCGTCCCCCGGGGGTCATCAGGTCGAGCTCGGCCAGGAGGTTGCCGTCCTCGCGGCCGGTCAGGCGGAGGGCGATCACATCGATACGGACCCGCTGGAGGACCTGCATGAAGAGCTCGTGCGTCATCGGCCGGCGCGACTCCATGCGTCGCAGCGCCTGGGCCATGGCGGTCCCCTCGGGCATCCCGACCGGGAAGACCAGCGCGCGCATCGGGGACTGCGACTCGACGAGCGTGACGGCCGGGTACTGCGTGGGCAGATCGAGGGAGACGTCCTCCACGTCCATCACCCGGAAACCCGGGGCCGGCTCGGACGCCGCGGCCGGAACCGCCCCGACCACGTCCGTCGCCCCGGTGGCGGCGACCGGCTCGGCCGCCTCGGCCTCGGTCGTCACCTCCGGCTGCACGTCGGTCATCGGAATCTCCGGTGGGCACCAACGCTCAGGGCCAGGCCGACCGCGGCGAAGAACACCAGCACAGCGGTGCCGCCGTAGCTCACGAACGGGAGCGGGATCCCCGTGATGGGCATGATCCCCATCGTCATGCCGGCGTTCTGGAACACGCTGAAGGCGATGAAGGCGAAGAGGCCACTGCACACCAAGCGGCCGAAGATGTCCCGGGAGACGACCGCGGCGTGCAGCACCCTCCAGGCGATGACGCCCAGCAGGGCCAGCACCCCGACCGAGCCCACGAACCCCAGCTGCTCGGCCACGGCCGTGAAGATGAAGTCGGTCTGTTGCTCGGGGACGTAGCCGAGGTTCGTCTCCACCCCGTGCCCGATGCCCGACCCGAGAAGGCCACCCGAACCGATGGCGTTCTTGGACTGCTGGGTGTTGTAGATCGCCGACTGCACGTAGGGGTTCGTGCTGTGCGAGTTGGGATTCAAGAAGGTGGTGAGACGGGCGATCTGGTAGTCGTGCAGGAGACCACTCTCCACCGCCACCAGTGCGACCAGCGCGGTGGCCACCAGCAGCATGACCAGGATCCTGATCGGCAGCCCGGCCACGGCCAGCATCACCAACAGCACGATCACCATGATCATCGCCGTCCCCAGGTCCGGCTGCAGCAACACCAGGACGATCGGGATGCCCGCCATGATCAGCAGCCTGAACACGTCGCGCCAGGCCAGCCCCTCGTCGGCCCGACGTGCGCAGTACGACGCCACGGCGATGATGAGGGCGAGCACGGCGAATTCGGACGGCTGCAGCTGGAGGGGCCCGAGGCTGAACCAGCGGGCGGCACCCTGCGCACTGCTCCCGACCACGAACACCCCCAGGAGCGCGAGGATGATCAGCCAGTACAGGATCGTCGCGATGGGTTCGAGCCGCCGATAGTCGATCAGAGCCACCACCACCATCGTGATGACGCCGAGCACGACGAAGAGGCCCTGCTTCTTCAGGAACTCCTTGGGATCGTCTCCGTGGGCCAGCAGCAAACCCCGGGTGGCGGTGTAGACCATCACCACCCCGATGACCGCGACCAGCCCCGTGGCGATGAGCAGGATGAAGTCGAACGGGGGCACGTTGCGGCGAGAGGCAACGTGTGTTCGGGCAAGTGTGGTCATAAGGCGGATTCGGGGACAGAATACCGGCCGTGACCACACCCTCCCTGGCGCCGCTCCCTGCCCTGGTGGGCACCCTGGGCAGCTCCAGCAGCACCAATCAGGTGGACCAGGGCGGGGGGTGGCTCTACCACCTGCTGACCAAGCTCGGTGTCAGTCCCGACACCGCCTCCACGGTGACCGACCTCATCGTCCGGCCACTGGGCATCCTCATCGTGGTGGTGTTGGCGCTCATCGTCGCCCGCTTGGGCTCCAGGGTGATCCGCCGCGTCCTGGAACGGGTGGCCAGCCAGGCGGCCAACCGATCCGGGTCGGCGAGGTCGGGGCACGCGTCGCCACCATGTCGGGCGTTGTGGCGAACGTCTGGCGGTTCTTCGTCTTCGTCGTCGCCGGCGCCATCGTGCTCGGAATGCTCGGCATCAACCTGACGCCGCTCCTGGCCAGCGCGACGATCATCGGCGCCACGCTGGGCTTCGGTGCCCAACAGATCGTGCGCGACTACTTCTCCGGCATCCTCATGACCATGGAGGACCAGTACAACGTCGGCGACTCCGTGCTGGTCGGCGGCGTGACGGGGGTGATCGAGGACGTCACGATGCGCCTCACCCGCTTCCGCGGCGTCGACGGCACTCTCTTCGTCATCCCCAACGGCGACATCCGCCTGATCGGCAACCTCTCCCGCGGCTGGGCCCGCGCCATCGTCGACCTCACGCTGCCCGGTGCCCGAGCGGCGGACCTCGAGACGGTCCGGCGCGTGATCACGGAGGCGGCGCACGCGGTCGCCACGGATCCCGCGTTCGCAGCGCACTGCACCGAACCCCCGACTCTGGTCGGGCTGCAAACCGCGGACTCGACGTCGATCACCATGCGGGTGATGCTGCTGACGATCCCGTCCCAGCGCGACCCGTTGACGCGGGCCCTTCGCGAAGCCACGCTCACGGCGCTGGCCAAGGCCCGGCTCTGGCCGGCCGAGACCGACTCCCCCACCACCACGGCAACGCCCACCCCCTGACCGCGGCCGGGGCTCAGTCCTGGGCCGGATCGACCGCCTCGGCCGCCTGCCACATGGCGTCGACCGGCGGCTCCGTTCCGGTCCACAGAGCGAGCTGGGCCGCCGCCTGGTGGACCAGCATCCCGAGACCGTCGAGCGCCACGGCGCCCGCCCCGGCTGCCTCCACCAGCCAGCGGGTCGGACGGGGGACGTAGATCAGGTCGGCGGCGACCTGGCCAGGGTGGAGGAGCCGGGGGTCCACCAGCCAGGAGTCGGGACCGCCCCCGACCATTCCGACGGGGGTGGCGTTGACCACCAGATCGGCCGAGGCCACGGCCTCGGCGAGGGGGCCGTCACCAGCCGGCACGACAGAGCCCGTCGGGCCGGCCAGCGCGGCGGCCACCACCGCCCGATCGGGTGTCCGGTTGAGCACCGCGACCCGATTCGCTCCGGCCTCGGCGAGGGCGAGCACGACGGCCCGGGCTGCCCCACCCGCCCCGAGCACCAGGCACCGCTTGCCGCCCGGATCGAACCGCGCGCCGCGGGCCAGTGCGGCGACGAAGCCCTCGCCATCGGTATTGGTGCCGAGAAGCCGGCCGTCCCGATTGACGATGCAGTTGACGGCCTCGAGCCGGCGCGCCACCTCGGTGCACTCGTCGACCAGGGCAGCCACGTCCGCCTTGTGGGGCATGGTCACCGACAGGCCGCCGATGCCGGTGCGCCGCATCGACTCGAGCGCTGCCGCGGCCTGACCAGGCGCCACCTCGAAGGCGAACGAGCGCCAGGTCGCATGCAGCCCCAGCGCGGCGAACGCCGCGTTGTGCAGCAGGGGCGACAGCGAATGGGCGATCGGGCTGCCGATCACCCCGACCAGGCTCGCCTCGGGACCGGCGTCCGCCCGCGCGCGGTCCATCGTCATCCTTGGCCCGGTGCCCGACTCGGCCTCAGGGCAGGCCACGGGTCTTGGCCAGCTGCTCGTTGGCCAGCTGCTCGGCGTAGGTGTCCGAGAACGCCATCACGCCGTTCTTCTGGACCAAGGTGAAATACAGCCAGGCGCCGGCCGGTGGGTGGACGGCGGCCGACATGGCCGTGCTCGACGGCATGCAGATGGGCGTCGGCGTCAGCCCGGTGTTGAGGTAGGTGTTGTAGGGCGACTGGATCTGCAGGTCCTGGCTGGTGACCGGTCCACCGTCCTGGCCGAGCGAGTACAGCACGGTCGAGTCCATCTGCAGAGGGGTGCCCTGGGCCAGGCGGTTGTAGATGACCCGTGCCACCTTGGGCATGTTGAAGGTGTAGTACCCCTCCTTCTCCACGATCGAGGCCGCCGTGATCACCTGGTAGGGGCTGAGCCCGAGCGCCGCCGCCGAGGCCGTGCTCAGACCCGCCGCCTGGGCATCCTGGTCGAAGCGGTGCACCATGTCGGTCAGGATCGTCGTGTCGGTCTCCCCGGGGAGGATGAGGTAGTTCCCGGTGCCGAGCATCCCCTCGAGGTTGTCGTCACCCGGCGGCGAGAAGACGGAGTGCACGACACCGCTGGCGGCCGTCTTCTCGAAGCCACCCCCCGTGTGGCCGGGCACGCTGTCAACCTGCTGGGCCACCTCGGAGAGCGTGAAACCGGGGCGGACGTCGACCGGGTAGATGTTGGGGCCTGCGGCGAGGATGGCGCGCACCTCGGAGAACGACAGGTTCTGGTGCACGGCGTAGCTCCCCGGGAGCACGCTCGGCGTGCCGTGGAAGAACTCCGAGATCTGGAAGGCGAACGAGCTCCCGATCACGTGCTGCTGGCTCAGCGCGTCGATCACGGCGTCCGACGACTCGCCCTCGTGCACCGTGACGACCACCTGCGGTCCCGGGGGACCGAGTGCGTGCGACTCCAGCTCGTACCAGAGCACGAAGGCCAGCACCAGCACGAGGAGGCCGCCTCCGACGGCGGCCAGGATCCGGCGGCGGCGGCGCACCCGGGCCGAGCGGGCCGCCCGACGGCCCGTGCGGGTCTCGCCCCCGCCCCCGTCGGCGTCGTCTCCTTCGGGCGCGTCGGGACCATCGCCTCCGTTGCGTTCCGCCCCTGGCGGCACCTCCCCTGGATCGGACTGCGGCCAGGGGAGCTCGGCCCCACCCTGGTCGCTGCCGTCGCCGGCGCCATGGTCGTGATCGTCGCCGGGCCCGGTCGGACCGCTCACGCGTTGTCCAGCCACGCCTGCAGCAGCACCATCGCCGCCGCGCTGTCGACCACCTTGCGGGCCGCCTTCCCGGTGCGCCCCGCCGCCCGCAGCGAGCGTTCGGCCTCCACGGTCGTGAAGCGCTCGTCCGCCGTCTCGACGGTGACGCCGAGGGGCTCGAGCAGCGCGCGGAGTGCCTCGGCCTCGTTTAGCGCGGACCGAGCCGCCGGTCCGATCTCCCCCGAGAGGCTCAGGGGGAGTCCGACCACCACGGTGGACGCCTCCACCTCGCGCACCGCATCGACCACGGCACTGCGGTCACGCTCTGCGTCGCCGCTGCGCTGAATCGTGCCCCACGGGCTGGCCAGGCTGCGCCGGCTGTCACTGAAGGCCACGCCGATCCGTCTCGCCCCGAGGTCGAGCGCGGCCACACGACCCGGGCCGCGTGCGGCCCCCTCGCCGCTCACGCGGACAGAAGCCGCTGCGCCTCGGCCAGCGCCGCCTCGATCCGGGAGGGATCCTTCCCGCCCGCCAGCGCCACCTCGGCCGAACCCCCGCCCCCGCCGCCCACCATGGCGCCGAGTGTGCGCACCAGCTGGGTGGCGTCCGGAGTGCCGGCGGTGGCGGCCGCGATGGCCACCTTGGTGCCGTCCGGCGACCCGCCGAGCACGACGGCGCGCACGCCGTCGTGGCGCAGGACGGCCTGGGCCAGGTTCCGCAGGGCATCGGGCTCCACGTTGTCGCGACGGGCCACCACCACACCGCTGTCGGCGCCAGCCGCCTCGGCCAACGTCTTGGCCTCGGCCTCGCTCGACTGCTGGCGCAGACGCGCCAGCTCCTTCTCTGCCTCGCGCTGGCGCTCGGCCATCCGGCCGATGGCGCCCAGCAGCTCGTCGGGCTCCGTGCGCAGGAGCTCGGCGGCCGATTGGACCAGGCGCTCCCGCTCGAGCGCCCGCTGCAGCGACGCATGCCCGGTCAACGCGAAGATCCGCCGCGTGTTGGCGCCGGTGGAGCCCTCCGACAGGAGCGTGATCGGACCGATCTGGCCCAGGGAGTCGACGTGGGTGCCCCCGCAGAACTCGAGCGACGCCGGCCCCGCCTGCACGACGCGCACCGACGCGCCGTACTTGTCGCCGAAGTACGCGATGGCACCCATCTTCTCGGCCTCGTCGCGCGAGGTCTCGGTCGTCTCGACGGGGACATCGGTGAGCACGGCGTCGTTGACCCGCGCGAAGACCTCGTCGAGCTCCTCGGGAGTGGGCTGCGCGTGGTGCGAGAAGTCGAAGCGCAGGTAGTCGGGTGACACGAGGGAGCCCTGCTGGCGAACGTGGTCGCCCAGCACGGCGCGCAGGGACGCATGCAGCAGGTGCGTCGCGGTGTGGTTGCGCCGGATGGCCTCCCTCCGCTGCCCATCGATCGTGGCCAGCGCGTCCTGCCCCGCCCGCACCTCGCCGCTGACCCGGGCCCGGTGCGCCACCAGCCCCGGCACGGCCAGCACGGTGTCGTCGACCTCGGCGATGCCCGACTCGGTCACGATGGTGCCGGTGTCGCCGACCTGGCCACCGCTCTCGGCGTAGAAGGGCGTCCGGTCCAAGAAGATCTCCACCACCCGCTCGCCGGCGTCGCCGGCGTCGGCGACGTCGGCGCCCTCGAGCACGGCGACCACGCGGGCCGGCACCTCGTAGTTCTCGGCGCCGCGCCCCACGAACAACGTCGGACCCTCGGCGTCGAGCAGCGCCCGGTAGGCCGCCTCGTCTCCGGCGCGCGAGGACGTGGCCGCGGCGCGTGCCCGATCCCGCTGGGCGTCCATGGCGGCATCGAAGCCGGCCCGGTCCACCTCCACCCCGGCGTCGCGCGCCAGCTCCTCGGTCAGCTCGACCGGGAAGCCGTGGGTGTCGTGCAGGGTGAAGGCCACGTCGCCCGGGAGCACCTTCGCCCCGGTGGCGAGCGACTCTTCCAAGCGACTCAACCCGGCGCGCAGGGTGCGGTCGAACCCGGCCTCCTCCCGTGCCACCACGTTGACGATGAGATCCTGCTGTTCCCGCAGCGCGGGATAGGCGTCGCCCAGCACCTCGGTGGCCGCCTGCACGAGCGTGGGGCAGATGGGCTTCTCCACCCCGGCGCGACGGGCGGCCAGGACGGCGCGGCGCACGACCCGGCGCAGCACGTACCCCCGGCCCTCGTTGGCCGGCAGCACCCCGTCCGCCACGAGCATGGAGAAGGCCCGGCCATGGTCGGCGAGCACGCGCAGCGCGACGTCGGTGGCGGCGTCCCTCCCGTAGGCGGTGCCGAGGACGGAGGCCGCCGCGTCGATGATCGGCAGGAAGAGGTCGGTGTCGAACACGGAATCAAGTCCCTGCACCACGGGGAGGACCCGTTCCAGGCCCATCCCGGTGTCGATGTTCTTGCGGGGCAGCTCGCTCAGGGTGCCGTCAGCGTCGCGGCTGTACTGCATGAAGACGAGGTTCCAGATCTCGACGAAGCGGGCGTCGCCGCCGTGCTTCGGGCCGCCGTCGTCGCCGTACGACGCCCCGAGGTCCATGAAGATCTCGGAGTCGGGCCCGCAGGGCCCGGTGTCGCCCATCGTCCAGAAGTTGTCCTCGTCGCCCATGCGCTGGATGCGCTCGGGCCGCACGCCCACCTTGTCGATCCACAGCTGCTCGGCCTCGTCGTCGCCGTCGTGCACGGTGATCCAGAGGCGGTCACCGTCGAGGCCGAAGACCTCCGTGAGCAGCTCCCAGGCCATCGGGATCGCCTCGGCCTTGAAGTAGTCCCCGAAGCTGAAGTTCCCGAGCATCTCGAAGAAGGTGCAGTGGTAGGTATCGGTGCCGATGATCTCGATGTCGGGGGTGCGGAAGCACTTCTGGATCGACGTGGCCCGGGGCCACGGCGCCGGCTCCTCCCCCTGGAAGTAGGGCTTGAAGGGCACCATCCCCGCGATGGTGAACAGGACCGAGGGGTCGTGCGGGATGAGGCTGGCGGAGGGAACGGTGATGTGGCCCCGCTCGGCGAAGTAGCGCGTGAAGGCCGCCCGCAGTCCGTTGGCGTCCATCGCTGCAGCTTACCGGGGGCAAAAACGGTTCCGGGGCCGGTCCGGGCCGGGGTCAGGCCGAGGACATCCCCACGATGGGCTTGTTCAGGTGGATGCTCCCGGTCGACCCGTAGAAGAGCGCGTCGCCGTAGGTGAAGATCCCGCCGTCGGAGGCCACCAGCCAGTACCCGCCGCCGTCCGGCGTGGCCGCCAGGCCGACGACCGGCTGGTTGAGGCGGATGGCGCCGGCGGAGCCGAAGAAGCCGGCGGTGCCGTAGTCGAAGACCCCGCCGTCGGAGGCCACCAACCAGTAGCCGCCGCCGGACGGCGAAGCCGCCATGCCCACGACCGGTGAGTTCAGCGCGAGGGCGCCCGTCGACCCGTAGAACTGCGCGTCGCCGTAGGAGAAGATCCCGCCGTCGGAGGCCACCAGCCAGTAGCCGCCCCCGTCGGGCGTGGCGGCCATCCCGACGATCGGCTTGTTGAGCCTCATGCCGCCGGCGGAGCCGAAGAAGCGCGCGCTGCCGAAGTTGAAGATGCCGCCGTCGGACGCCACCAGCCAGTAGCCGCCGCCGTCGGGCGCGGCGGCCATGCCCACGATCGGCCGGTTGAGGTGCTGCCCACCCATCGAGCCGAAGAAGCGCGCGTCGCCGTAGGTGAAGATGCCGCCGTCGGAGGCCACCAACCAGTAGCCGTTCGTGCTGGGCGTGTCGGCCATGCCCACGACGGGCGCATTCAGCTGGAGGCTGCCCGCGCTGCCCCAGAAGCCGGCGTCCCCGAAGTCGAAGATGCCCCCGTCCGAAGCCACGAACCGGTAGCCCTGCCCGCAGTTGAGGTCCCCGCCGAATCCGTAGTGGTCGGCCGACGAGCGGGCCGAGATCCCCTGCGAGTTGCCCACGGTGACGTCGACGCAGGTGGGGGTCAGCGCGTTCGGGGGGACGACGGTGATGGTCGTGGCGGTCTGCGCCACGATGTGGCCTGCGCCCACCGACCCGAACATGACCGACGAGGCGTTGGCGAACCCGCCCCCGTCGATCGTGATGGCGCCGCTCCCCGCTATCGGCCCCGTGTTCGGGCTCACGGCGTCGACCGATGGGCACCCGTCGGCCCCCTGCAGGGCGATGGCCAGGTTCTGGTCGACGGGGGTGCCGAGGCCGCTGGCCGCATCGAAGCCGGCGGTGGCCGGGAAGAGCCCGCCGTGGCTGTCGGTGAAGTCGTTGTTCCCCGACGTGATGTCGGTGAAGTTCTCACCGCTCGCCTGCTGCGCCGCGTAGAGGGCCGGCCCCACCCGTCCCAGCTGGCTGAAGCAGCCCTGGTTGGTGTCGACGAACAGCCCGGCGTTGGTGGGCGCGGCCACGCTGGTTCCGCCGACCCCGCCCCAGGACCCTCCCCAGTAGTCGACCACCGACCCGGCCGTCGGATCACCCGGGTACGAAATGTCGGGAACCGCCCGGCAGTTCGCCAGCCCGCAGGGAACGGTCGAAGCGCCCGAGGCCGGTGGCTGCCCCGGGTTGGCGGGCCACTCGAGGGAGTACCCCCCGCCCCCCGCCCCGGCCGAGCCGCCACAGGGGCCCTGGCAGTTCCACACCGTCTGGGAGGAGGCCGACCCGCTGTTCAAGCTCGTCCCGCCGGCGCTCACCACGTCGGGCTGTGACCCCGGGTCGTCGACGGCGAGGGCAGTCGAACCGTCGGTGGGATAGCAGTCCTCGGAGCCCGCGTCGCCGGATGCTGCGATCACGGTCTGCCCCTGCATGGCCATGCGCTGGAAGATCCCGTTCTCGGTCTGGCGGTCGGCGGGCATGATGTCGGCCTCGCAGTCACCCCAGCTGGTCGTCACGACCTGGGAGGTGTCGTCACTGGCGATCCGGTTGTAGAGGTCGAACGCCGCGGCGTCGTTCCCGTTGGGCGCCTCGTAGACGACCAGGGAGGCGGACGGTGCGTTCACCGCCGCCAACTCGGTGTCGAGGGCCGCCTCGCCGGCCGGGCCGTCGGCGGGGCCCCCCGGCCCACCGTCGACGACCACGTTGCGGATGGGGTTGGTCAGCCCGTAACACGCCGCGAATGCAGCAAAGTCGCTCGCCGCGTACTGCTCGAACTCCACGATGGCGATGGACTGCCCGACGCCGGTGCGCCCCTGCGCGAAGAGCTGGTCCAGCCCGAAGATCGAGGCCATCTGCGTTGAGGTGTAGGTCCCCCCGAACGCGGCCTCCTGGGCCGCAGGGCAGGCCTGGGGCGAGATGGCGTGCGCCAGGTCGTTCGGGCCCTGCGCACCGGAACCGGTGGTGGACGTGGGGGTGGTGGGAGCCGCGGGGGCCGAGGCAGCCGGCGAGGTGGCCGGCGCCGGCGTCACCCGGGTGGGGGCCCGGCGCAGCATGGAGTGCTCCTGGAACAGGCCGTCGAGGCCGACGACCCCGGTCACGGCGCCGTCGAGGGAGGCGGGCACCTGTGGCGACGCGGTGTTGACGATCGCCGGGGCAGCGGACTCGTCGGGAGCCTCGACGCTCTCGAGCGGCGTGCCGAGGGCGGCGGAGACCACCGATGCCGTGCCGCTCACCGGCAACAACGTGCTCCCGGGGTCGGGCGCACCCACGGTCAGCCCCTCGCTGCGCAGGACGGAGGAGACCTGGGCCACCTCGGCGGGACTGGGGCCGTAGGCGGCCGCGAACTGGGCCGATGTCAGGTAATGGCGGTAGTCGGGCGACCCGGGGGTGGAGACGGCGGCGACCGCGGCGGACAGCCCGGAGGGGTCCTGCCCGGCCAGGACCACGTCGAGGTCGAGGACCCGGTCGCCCGGGACGGAGCCGAGCGACTTGGCGCCCGGGGGCAGGCGCGGTGGCGCCTGGGGCAGCACAGAGCGGTCGGGCGGGGCGGCGCCCGCCGACCCGGCAAGGGCGGTGGGGACCAGCGCTCCCACCGCGAGGGCAAGCGCCCCCAGGGTCGCCGCCGCCACCCCGGCGCCCCGCCGCTGACCCCGCTTCACGAATCGGCCTCCCTGCCCGGGCCCGTGGCCCCCGTGCCCTCCGCACCGTGGGGCGTGGGCTCGTAGTACACCCGACCCTCGAGCGCGTCAGGACGATACTGCTGGGGAACCACCCCGGAGGGGTCGTCATGGGGGTAGACGTAGCCCTCGCCGTGGCCGAGCGTGGCGGCGCCCTTGTAGTGGGCGTCGCGCAGGTGCACGGGGACCTCCTGGCTCACGCTCGAGCGCACGTCGGCCTGGGCCCGGCCGAGCGCCACCACCACGGCGTTGGACTTGGGCGCCCGGGCCAGGTAGATCACGGCCTCGGCCAGGTTCAGCGCCGCCTCGGGCAGGCCCACGTACTCGACCGCCCGGGCCGCCGCCTCGGCCACCAGCAGCGCCTGGGGATCGGCCAGCCCGATGTCCTCGCTGGCCAGGATGACCATGCGGCGGGCCAGGAAGCGGGGGTCCTCCCCCGCCTCGATCATGCGGGCCATCCAGTAGAGGCCGGCGTCGGGGTCGGAGCCCCGCACGCTCTTGATCAAAGCGCTGATCTGGTCGTAGTGCTCGTCGGCGCCCTGGTGGAAGAGGCGCCCGTCACGGGCCCGCGCCATGTCGTCCATGGTGAGCACCACCCGGGCGTCCGGGTCGGCGCCACCGTCGCCACCGGCACCGGCGCCGCGGACCAGCGCCACCGCCACCTCGACCGTCGTCAGCGCCGCCCGCGCGTCGCCCTCGCAGGCCGCCACCACCGCGTCGATGGCGTCGTCGGCGGCATCGGCCCCCTCCAACTCCAGCCCGCGCCGGATCAGCGTGCGCAGGTTGTCCGGCGTCAAGGCGTGCAGCCGCCACAGTGAGGTCCGGCTCAACAGGGGCGGGTTCACCTCGAAGAAGGGATTCTCCGTGGTGGCCCCGATCAGCACGACCAGGCCGTCCTCGACGGCGGGCAGGAGGACGTCCTGCTGGGACTTGGAGAAGCGGTGCACCTCGTCGATGAAGAGCATGGTCCCCTGGCCCTGCTCGCCCAGGCGGTGCTGCGCCTCGGCCAGCGCCTCGCGGACGTCCTTCACGCCGGCCGCCGTGGCCGAGAGCGTGGTCAGGTGCTTGGCCGTGGTGTCGGCCAGGAGCCGGGCCAGGGTGGTCTTGCCGGTGCCGGCGGGTCCCCACAGGATGGACGAGCTGACCCGGTCCGACTCGGCCAGCCGGCGCAGGGGGGCGCCGGGGCCGACGAGGTGCTCCTGGCCCACGACCTCGTCGAGGGTGCGGGGGCGGAGGCGGGCGGCCAGGGGTGCCTGGCGCCGCAGGCGGCGGTCGGCGGCGTCGGAGAAGAGGCTCACCCGGGCGGGGTCGGCGGCACCACCACCCGGATGCCCAGCTCGGCCAGGGTGGCGGCGGGCAGCGGAGTGGGGGCGCCCGTGAGCAGGTCCGACCCGGACTGGGTCTTGGGGTACGCGATCACCTCGCGGATGTTCTCCTCGCCGGCCAGGATGGCCACCAGCCGGTCGATCCCGACGGCGAACCCGGCGTGCGGCGGCGCCCCGTAGCGGAAGGCCCCCAGCAGGAAGCCGAAGCGCGACTCGGCCTCCTCGACGCCGATGCCCAGCGCGGCGAACACCTGCTCCTGCGTGTCCCGGTTGTGGATACGCACGCTGCCCGATCCCAGCTCCCATCCGTTGAGCACCAGGTCGTAGGCCTGGGAGCGTACGGCCAGCGGATCCGTGGCCAGCAGGGGCAGGTCCTCGGGATAGGGCATGGTGAAGGGATGGTGGGCGGCCTGGGGCGTGCCGTCGCTGCCGACCTCGAACAGGGGGAAGTCGACGACCCAGACGTATCGATGCGGGCCCTGGGCCACCGGTGGCGCCCCGATCGCCACGCGCAGCGTGCCCAGCACCTCGCAGGCCGTGGCGTAGGTGTCCGCGACGGCGAGGATGAGGTCCCCGGGCTCCGCCTTCGTCTGCACCAGGACGCTCCCGACCTCCTGCTCGGACAGGTGGCGCGCCAGGGGTCCGTCGAGCGACGGGCCGTTCTCGACGACGCGGAACCACGCCAGTCCCTTGGCGCCCGCCCGCTGGGCCTGCACGGTGAGCTCGTCCTCGAGGCGTTTGCGGGAGAAGGTGGCGCCGTCGGGGACGACGATCGCCTTGACCGTCGGCGCCGAGAAGGCCTTCACCTCGGTGTGCTCGAACACCGCGGTGAGATCCACCAGCTCCATGCCGAAGCGGAGGTCGGGCTTGTCGGTGCCGAAGCGGTCCCGGGACTGGGCCCACGTGATGCGCTCGATCGGAGGGGGCCGCTGCCCCGTGGCGGCCTCGGCGGCCTCGAGGACGGCTTCGGAGATGAAGGCCATCACGTCGTCCTGGCTGGCGAAGGAGCACTCCATGTCGAGCTGCATGAACTCGAACTGGCGGTCGGCCCGCAGGTCCTCGTCGCGCAGGCAGCGGGCGATCTGGAAGTAGCGGTCGAAGCCGCCCACCATCAGGAGCTGCTTGGCCAACTGCGGGCTCTGGGGCAGGGCGTAGAAGGAGCCGTGGTGCAGGCGGGCCGGGACCGAGAACTCCCGGGAGCCCTCCGGCGTGGGCGCCCACAGCAGCGGCGTCTCGATCTCGACGAAGCCCTGGCGGTCCATGGCGGCCCGCAGCGCCGCGTTGACCCGGGCGCGGAGCCGCAGGTTGCGCTGCATACGAGGCCGGCGCAGGTCGACGTAGCGGTAGCGCAGCCGCACCGGCTCGTCGGACTCGTCGCGGTCGTCGACGGAGAACGGCGGGGGCTCGGCCTCGTTGAGGACCTCGACGGTGCAGTCCCCGATCTCCACCTCACCGGTGCCGATGCCGGGGTTGACGGTGCCCTCGGGGCGGTGGCGGACGGTGCCGGTCACGGCGACGACCCATTCGGAGCGCACGTCGGTGGCGTGGTCGATCACGCACTGGATGATCCCGGTGTGGTCGCGCAGGTCGACGAAGGCGAGGTGCTCGCCGTGCTCGCGCCGGCGGGCCACCCAGCCGCACAGGCGGACGGTGGTGCCGACGTCGGCCGTGCGCAGCACGCCGCACAGGTGCGTGCGCATGGCGGTCGGGCGGTTCGGCTCGTGGTCTGCGGTGGTCGTCATGGGGTGTCGGTGTCCGTGTCCGAGTCGTCGGGGTGGGGGTCGGGGTCGCGCAGATGGGGGTGGAGGTGCCGGTCGACGTCGTTGTCCGACCCCTCGGCGAACGCCGCGTTGGCGAGGAAGCTCTTGAGCTCGTCAACAATGGCAGCCCGGGGCACGGTCCGCTGGTCGTCGCCGCTGCGCAGGGGGCGCAGCACGACGGTTCCCTCGGCGACCTCCTGCTCGCCGACGATCAGCGCGACCAGCGCGCCGGAGCGGTCGGCCGACTTGATCTGGGACTTCATGGAGCGGCCGCCGAAGCCCCTGTCGGCCCGCAGGCCGGCCCGGCGCAGCTCGGCGGTGAGCCCCACGGCCGTCTCCCCTCCGGCGATGTCGATGACGTAGGCGTGCAGGGGCCGCGCCGCCGCCACGGACCCGGTGCTGAAGACGCCCTCGGCGTCACAGGCGAGCAGCACGCGTTCGATCCCGATCCCGAACCCGATGCCCGGGGTGGGATCTCCACCCAGCAGCTCGACCAGGCCGTCGTAGCGGCCCCCGCCCCCGACGCCGTTCTGCGCCGCGTCCAGCGCGTCGGCGGCGAACTCGAACGTCGTGCGGGTGTAGTAGTCGAAGCCCCGTACGAGGCGGTGGTCGATGGTGTAGCCGACACCGAGCAGGTCGAGCCCGGCGCGCACCCGGGCGAAGTGGGCGGCGCAGGGGTCGCACAAGTGGTCGAGGAAGTGGGGGGCGTCCGCCGTGGCGGCCCGGCACTCGGCCGTCTTGCAGTCCAGGACACGCAACGGGTTCTCGAGGTGCCGGGCCCGGTGGGCCGGGCACAGTTGGTCGGCCCGCTCGGCCAGGAACGCTCCGAGGAGCGCGACGTAGCCGGGCTTGCAGACGCCGTCGCCCATGGAGTGCAGCTTCAGGGTCACCTGCCGCAGCCCGAGGCCGGCGAAGAAGTCGTGCGCGAGAGCCACGACCTCGACGTCGAGGTCGGGATCCTCCGCCCCGAGCGCCTCCACCCCCAGCTGGTGGTGCTGACGGTAGCGGCCGTGCTGGGGGTTCTCGTGCCGGAAGGAGGGCGCCACGTACCAGGCCTTCCACGGCGGGACCGGGTGGTGCTGCACGAAGGCGCGGGCGATGGGGGCGGTCCCCTCGGGGCGCAGCGCCATCCTTTGGCCGTCACGGTCCTCGAAGACGTACATCTCCTTGCCGACCACCTCGCTCCCCTCGCCGATCCCGCGCAGGAAGACGCCGGCGTGCTCGAGGACGGGTGTGATGGTCAAGCCGTAGGCGGCCCGCTCGACCAACGAGGCGAAGCGGGCGACCGTCTCCTCCCAGCGGGCCGTTTCGGGCCAGAGCACGTCGTGCATGCCCTTCGGGGTGCGAGCCGCCGGGTCGGGGCGGCCCGGAACCGGCGCGGCGGCCTCACCCGAATCCGAGCCGGATGCGGGCGCGGGCGCGGGCGCGGAGGATCCCGGGGTCACAGAAGGCTCCGCACGGTCGGGGTCAGACTTTCTTGCCAGGCAGCTGACGATAGGCGTCGAAGACCCCGTCGAGATGCTTCAGCGCGCTGATCAGTGAGTGCAGGTGCGTCGGGTCGGCCAGCTCCACGTCGAAGGCCATCCGGCTGACCCGGTCCGCCGTGGTGGCGGTGCGGGCGGCGACGATGTTGAGGTGGTGCTCGGAGACGACCCGGGACACGTCGGCCAGGAGGCGGGAGCGGTCGAAGGCCTGCACCTCGATGGTCGCCACGAAGACGCCGTCGTTGCCCCGGTCCCACTCGACCTCCATGAGCCGCTCCCGGGAGCGATCGGCCAGCGCCGCCGCGTTGGCGCAGTCGGCCCGGTGCACCGAGACGCCCCGGCCCTGGGTCACGAAGCCCACGATCTGGTCGCCCGGCACCGGGGTGCAGCAGCGGGCCAGATGGATCATGACGTCGTCGAGCCCCTCGACGTAGACGCCGGTGCCGGTGCGGCGCCCCTGCCGGGGCCGGCTGGTGCCCGGGAGCGCGATCGTCGGGAGCTGCTCGTCGGCCTCGCCGCCGCCCCGCAGCGCCTTGGTGAGGCGTTGCACGATCGACTGGGCCGAGACCTGGTTCTCGCCGATGGAGGCGTAGAGCGCATCGAGGTCGGCCAGGTTCATGGACTCGGCCACCTCCGCCAGGGCGGACGAACCCAGAAGCTTGTGCAGCGGCAGCCCGTCCCGCCGCAACGCCCGCCCCAGCTCCTCCCGGCCGTTCTCGATCGCGTCCTCGCGGCGCTCCCGGGAGAACCACTGCCGGATCTTGTTGCGGGCCCGCGTGGAGGCGACGATCTGGAGCCAGTCCCGCGACGGGCCGGCGGTCTGCGCCTTCGAGGTGATGATCTCGACCGTGTCGGCCGAGCTCAGCTGGGTCTCGAGCGGCACCAGGCGACCGTTGACCCGCGCCCCGATGAAGCGGTGGCCGACTTCGGTGTGGATGGCGTAGGCGAAGTCGACCGGGGTGGAGCGGGCCGGCAGCGCGATGACCTTGCCCTTGGGGGTGAAGACGTAGACCTCGTCCTGCTCCAGGTCGAGCTTGAGCGCCTCGAGGAACTCGATGGGGTCGTCGGTCTGGCGGTCGACGTCGGCGATGCGCTGGAGCCAGGCCATCTCCGAGGAGTGGTCCTCCTTGGACTTGTAGCCCCAGTGCGCCGCGATGCCGTACTCGGCGCGGTGGTGCATCTCCGAGGTGCGGATCTGCACCTCGACCGGCGCGCCGTCGAGCCCGATGACCGTCGTGTGCAGCGACTGGTACATGTTGAATTTGGGCGTGTTGATGTAGTCCTTGAACCGTCCGTGGACCGGGGCCCAGATGGCGTGGATGGCGCCCAGCGCGGCCCAACAGTCCTTCTCGGACTCGACGACGACCCGGATGGCGACGAGATCGTTGATGTCGTCGAACTCCTTGCCCCGCACGACCATCTTCTCGTAGATGGACCACAGGTGCTTCGGTCGCCCCGTGACGTCGGCGCCCACGCCCATGTCCTCGAGCCGCTGGCGCACGTGGACGAGGACCCGCTCGAGATACTCCTCCCGCTGCGGCGCCCGGGCCGCCACCATCTGCTCGATCTCCGCGTAGCGCTTCGGGTGCAGCGTGGCGAAGGCGAGGTCCTCGAGCTGCCAGCGCACCTGTTGCACACCGAGGCGGTGGGCCAGCGGCGCGTAGACGTCGAAGGTCTCCTGCGCGGTGCGGCGCTGCTTCCACTCGGGCATGACGGCCAGGGTGCGCATGTTGTGCAGCCGGTCGGCCAGCTTGATCAGCAGCACGCGCCAGTCGTCGGCCATGGCGACCAGCATCTTGCGGATGGTCGCCGCCTGCTGCGCCTCCTTGGAGTTGAACTGGAGCCGGTCCAGCTTGGTCACCCCGTCGACGACGCGGGCCACCCCCTCCCCGAAGTTCTCCTCGATCGTCTCGAGTGTCAGCCCGGTGTCCTCCACGGCGTCGTGCAGCAGGGCGGCGGCCACGGTCTGCTCGTCGAGGCCCAGCTCGGCCACGATGGTCGCCACGGCCACCGGGTGCGTGATGTAGGGCTCGCCCGAGCGCCGGAATTGCCCCTCGTGCGCCCGGGCGGCGGTCCGTCCCGCCGCCACGATCATGGAGGTGTCGTCCCCGGGGCGGTGGCGGACGAATTCGGCCAGGAGGGGGGCCAACAGGTCGCGGAGCACCGGCTCCTGTCCCTGCTCGGGCTCGAGTGCTCGAGCGCTCGTCCCGGTGTCTGTGCCTGTCTCTGTGTCTGTGTCGGATGGAGTCACCCGCGTCAGGGCCACCATCCATACAGGCTACCCGCCTGGGGAAATACGAGAACGCGGTTTCCGCTGCATCTGCGCCGGGCGTGCGCCTCGGCGGGGCACCCGGATCAGCGCCGGCGCTTGCCCTTGCTCTTGCGCGGGCGCGGCCCGCTGGCCGGCGGCGCATCGGCCGGGGCGGCCGACGACGGCGGCGTGGCGGCCGATGCCGATGCCGATGCGGTTGACGCCGACGATGCGGTCGAGGCCGACGAACCCTTCGGCCGGTCCATCACGGCGGTCCCGGTCCCGGTCCCGCCTCCCCCGCCGCCACTGCCACCGCCACTGCCACTCGGTCGGCTGCCCGAGCCCGGCCGGATCGGCCCGCTGCGCTTGCCGCCGCCGGACTTCGGCGCGGCCGGGGCACCGCCACCCCGGTTGACCTGGCCGGAGGCGGCCACGCTCATCTGCGTGCTCATGGTGGCGGCATCGAGGGCCGAGTACCAGTTCTGCGTGTCGCCGCGCTTGGCCAGGCGGTTGGCGATCTGGACCCAGCGGTCCTCGCGCTCCTTCATCATGCAGAGCACGGGTGAGGCGATGAAGATCGACGAGTAGGCCCCCGAGAGCAGGCCGACGAACAGGGCCAGGCCGTACGACTGCAGCGTGGTGGCGCCGAGGAGCTGCGCGCCGATCAGTAGCACGGCGAGCACCGGGAGGATGGCGACCATGGACGTGTTGATCGACCGGGCCAGGGTCTGGTTCATGGAGAGGTTGATGAGCTGGGGGTAGGTCAGGCGGCCGCTGCTGCCGATGCCCTTCGTGTTGTCCCGGACGCGGTCGAACACGACGACGGTGTCGTAGAGGGAATAGCCGAGAATGGTCAGGATGGCGACCACGGTGTCCGGCGTGACCTGGAAGTTGAAGATCGAGTAGATGC
Source organism: uncultured Acidimicrobiaceae bacterium (assembly GCA_963826835.1). Taxonomy (GTDB): domain Bacteria; phylum Actinomycetota; class Acidimicrobiia; order Acidimicrobiales; family RAAP-2; genus Bog-473. The sequence goes on along the minus strand of CAWGYK010000001.1, from coordinate 70,728 downwards.
CGATCGCCACCAGGACGTCGTGGATCATGGCGATGAACGCGGCCAATGCCATCTTCGGTTCGAAGCGGATGCTGATGTAGATCGCCACCACGATGAAGAAGATGATCAGCGCCTCGATCGCCTTGTTGGTGATGGAGGACCCCCACGTCGGCCCGACGGTGGTGACGCTGATCTTGTCCTCCGGCGTCGTGGGCACGGTGTTGGTGGGCGCCGTGGTCGTCGTCGTGGCCGCGGCCGCCGCGGCCGCGCCCGCCTTGGCCGTGGTGGTCGTCGTGGGCTTGGCCGTGGTCGAGGTCGTGGTCGTAGTCGGCGTGCTGGGCGCATGGGCGGCGGTCAGCTCGGTCATCGCCTTCTCGACGTTCTTGCTCACCGCCGCCTGTTGGTCCTGCGACAGGTGGTTCAGGTCCGACTGCACGTTGAGCGTCTGCTTGCTCCCGGTGCCGAGCAGCTCGACCGTGGGGTCGATGATCCCGGTGCCCTTCAGGGCATTGGTCGCCTGGGTCTGGGAGACCCCGGGCGCGGCGATGGTCCACTCGGTGCCGCCCTTGAACTCGATCCCCAGGTTCAGGCCACCCCGCAAGACGATGGAGATGATCCCGAGCACGATGATCGCCGTCGAGATGCTGAACCAGATCCGCCTCTTGCCGACGAAGTCGAAGCGCGTCTCGCCTCGGTAGAGCCGGGCGATCGGGCCGTGACCCCGCCGCGGCTGGGCCAGGAGGGCGCGGGCGGCGTCATCGAGGCTGACGAGCTCCTCTTCGTCGAGGCTCCCGGTGTCGACGCTGTCCTCCAGGCGCTCGACCTCCTCTTCGGGGACGTCATCGAGCGAGCTGCCGTCCCCGCTGCCGTTGCCGTCGCGGCCGGGACCTTTGGCGGCGCTCACGGGCCACCACCGGCGGCGGCGGCGGCGCCCACCGGCACGCCCTGCGTCTGGGGCCCGGCGCCCAGGCCAGTCGCGATGCTGAAGGCGCCCGAGCCCTGCAGGCGCTTGCTCTGACCGAGCAGGATGACCAGCGGGCGCGTGTAGAACCAGGTCACCGCCATGTCCATGATCGTCGAGAGGCCGAGGAAGAAGGCGAAGCCCTTCACGTTGCCGACAGCGACCAGGTAGAGGACGATCGCCGCCAGCAGCGACACGAAGTCGGCCGCCCACACCGTCCGCCACGCGCTCTTGAAGCCGCGGTCCACGGACGTGCGGACCGAACGGCCCGATCTGGTCTCGTCTTTCAATCGCTCGAAATAGACGATGTAGGAGTCGACCGTGATGCCGATCGACACGATGAGGCCCGTGATGCCGGCCAGGTCGAAGCTGGGCGCCACCGAGGTATGGCCCAGCGCCGAGATGATGGCCCACAGCATCATGGCCGTGAACAGCAGTCCGGAGATCACGACCAGCCCCAGGCCGCGGTAGTAGAAGAGGACGTAGAGGAGCACGAGGATCAACCCGGCGATGCCGGCCCCGAGCCCGGCCACGAGCGCCGAGTGCCCGAGCGTGGCCGAGACCGTCTCCGAGGTCGCCGCCTTCAACGTCACCGGCAGCGCGCCGAAGTTCATGGCCTGCGCCAGGTTCTGGGCATCGGCCTGCGTCAGGCTCCCGGAGATCTCGCCCCTGCCGTCGAAGGAGGTGAAGCTCGACTGGGTGGGCTGGATGAACGGCGCCGAGTACACCTCTCCGTCGAGCTCGATGCCGAGAGGCAGGTGGAAGTTCTCCTCGGCCACCTTGTCCCAGAGGGCCGATCCGGCGGACCCGGCCAGCGTGTAGTCGACCACCCACTGCCCCGTCTGGTCCTGCGTGGCCTGGGCGCTGCCGATGGAGCGACCGGTCATCTCGGCCGGCCCGAGCACACAGCGGACGGCGGCGACGTTGTCGCACGCGCCTCCGATCCCTGGGAGCAGGACCGTGCTGTTGGCGTAGTTCGGCTTGTCGACGCTCGTCGACGGGTAGATCTCGTACTGCTGGTCCGGTGGGACGCTGTTCGACGTGAAGCCGGCCGCCACGTTGCTGTTGGGCTGGACGTCCAGGTTGGCCGCGGTCAGCGCCGACGTCGACGAACAGGCGGGGATCGTCCCGATGCCTCGGGGCAACACCGTGGCCTTGGAGCCCTTCGGCGTCGCCTCGGGGTAGGCCCAGCACTCGACGGGGCGGAAGTACATGCGCGCCGTCTGCCCGATCTGGTTGAGCACCTGCTGCGCGTTCGTCACGCCCGGTATGGAGACGGAGATCTGGTTCTTCCCGGTCGTCTGGACCTGCGCGCCCGACACACCGAGGCCGTTCACGCGCAGGTTCAGGATGTTGACGGTCTCAGCCAGGTCGGCCTGGGACACGTGCTGCCCCTCGGCGGTGTAGACGACCGCCACCCCGCCGGCGAGATCCAGACCCAGGCGCGGTGACCACTTGGCGGCGAACACGGCCGCGAAGGAACCGATGGCGATCGCCACGACGACGAGCACGCTGATCCACAGGTTGCGCCGCTGACGCCGCTGGGCCCGTCCCCCCGACTTGGGGCTCACGCCTCTTCTGCCTCCCCACCGAGGTCGCCGCTGCTCGCGGCACCATCCCCACCTACGTCGTCGATGTCGCTGCCGCGTCCGTCACCGTTGCCGCTCGCCGGCGGCGTGCCGTCGTGGACGTCCTGGACTTCCGGCTCGTCCGCGGGCTCGTCGTCGATCCGGACGTCCTCGATCGGCTCGATCTTCTTGGCGATGGCCTGGCGGACGAAGACGATCCGGGTCGGCTGCGGCCCGTCGAGGTTGCCGTCGTCGCCCAGGGCACCCGTCAACAGGGTGTAGCGGTCTCCGTGGACCTCCAGGACGGTGCCGATGACGCCGCCGACCGTCTGCACCTCGTCTCCCACGTCGAAGCCCGAGCCCTGGGACTGCCGGGCCGCCTGCGCCTTGCGCTGCTGGGGCCGGATGAAGAAGAAGTAGCCCAGCAGCCCGATCGCGACGAGCGGAAGGAGCGTGAGGAGTGAGCTGGAGCTGGACTTGGACGCGGCGGCCAGAACGAAGTGGGCCACCGCCGGGGTTGGTGTCATGAGAGATCCTTGGACCGGAATCGGTTGCAACGTGCCACCCTAGTGCCTGGGTTCCCCGTCTCCCGGGCACTCCAGCGACGGCTCGGCCCAGATCGCCGCCAGGCACGCCCCGCCGCTCGGACGGTCGGCGGTGTCGACCCCCGGGCCGGTCCGGCCGCCGCACAGGGCCCCACTCGCCTCCCGGCGGGCAGAACGCCCCTGGCCGGCGCTTCTGGCGAACCCCGTCGCGGGGCAACCGACCTGCAACCCAATTGTGGCCTCGGTTGCGACAGCGGTTGTGCAGAGTTCTCCTCATCAGTACAGCAACCTCACGGTGAAGGTCGTTCGGAGGGGGGCGACCGCTGAGAGTCCGGCGAAGGGGAACGGATTCTCAGAGGGGAACACCGAGGGGGAAACGAGGAGCAGCGAAGAGGTGCGCCGGCCTCATGAGGCCGTCGGACGGAGCATTCCGGGGGACCCGACGACCCGGGCCGGCGCACCTTTCGCTCCCTCGACGGCGCACTGACCCGGCGGCGATCCGCATCGCCCCGCCACCTGGAACTCTCCTGTTTCGCCGGCCCGACGTCGCCGCGGCGCCCGTCCCGGCAGCTCGTCCACCGCCGTTGCTGGCCCCCCGACGTCCCTTTTTGTCCATCGGCGCCGCAATTCATCCGCTGAGCAGCACGTTCTCAATCGGGTACGGGCGTCTTGGAATCACTCAGATTGACCGTTTCCCCAGTACAGTTGCAGCCTGATGCGAGATGGTCATATCTCCGTGCTGGTCATCGAGGATGAGGCCGACATCCGCCAACTCCTGCGGACCCTGCTCGAACGCGAGGGTTTCTCGGTCTCCGAAGCCATCGAGGGCCGCGACGGCGTGCGCCAATTCCACCAGAGCCACCCCGACATCGTGATCCTCGACGTGGGCCTCCCCGACCTGGACGGTTGGCAGGTCCTGGAGCGGATCCGGGACATGAGCGACGTGCCCGTCCTGATGCTCACGGCCCTGGGAACGGAGCGGGACAAGGTACGGGGGCTCAATTCCGGCGCGGACGACTACCTCACCAAGCCGTTCAGCCGGGTCGAGCTCCTGGCCCGCCTGCAGGCCGTCAGCCGGCGCCAGGTGTCCCGGAACGAGCCGGTGACCGCCTTCGACGACGGAACGCTCCACATCGACTTCGCCCACCAGGAGGTCACGGTCGACGGCGAGGCGATCGTCCTCACCCCGACCGAATACCGCCTGCTGGCAACCCTGGCCCGGCACCAGGGACAGGTCCTCTCCTCGGACCAGCTCATCGAGCTGGCCTGGGACGACCCCAGCGGATTGGCCCCGTCCCGTGTCAAGTACGCCGTGCTGCGGCTGCGTCGCAAGCTCGGCTGGGACGAGGGGGACGACAGCCCCATCGAGACGGTCCGGGGTTTCGGCTACCGGTACCGCTCACGGACCCGGTGAGCGAGCCGAACCAGTCCGCACCCGACGCCGACGGGCGCCGCGAACCTCACCTGCCCGGGCCTGCTCTCCCGATCGGCTTCTCCGGGTCGATCCGCGTGCGGCTGCCCGTGTTCGCCCTGGTCGCCATCGGCACGGTGCTCATCGCTTTGATCCCCTTCCCCCACGAGGCCCGCCGGGAGATCTCCGTGGCCGGGGTCCTGTTCTTCGCCCTGGTGGCCGCCGCCTTCCTCCTGCCCTGGGAGCGCCTCCCCGACTGGGCCTGGCTCGTCATCCCGATCGGCTACATCGCGGTCATCGCCATCATCCGGGACGCGCAGGGCGGCTCCGACTCGGGGCTGGTCGTCGTGTACCTCCTCCCGATCGTGTGGCTCTCGCTCTACGGACGGCGTCTCCATCTGCTCGTCGGTCTGTTCTGCATGGACCTGGCCCTGCTCGTGCCGGTGCTGATCGTGGGCCCGCCCAAGTACCCGACCCTCGAGTGGCGCCAGGTCGCCGTCATGGCCACCGTCACCACGCTGGTGGCGTCGACCGTCTACACGATGGTCACCCGGGACCGTGCCTTCCTGAGCGATCTCGCCCAGCAGTCCCGCATCGCCCGCCGCAACGCCCGCGAGGCCGACTATGCCCGCGACCGGCTCGAAACGCTTCTCCGGGCCGCCACCGGCAGCGCCATCATGGGCGTCGACCCGTCGGGCACCGTGACCTTCTTCTCGGCGGGGGCCGAGCAGATGCTCGGCTTCCGGGCGGCCGAGGTGGTCGGCGTCCAATCGATCGCCGACTTCATCGACCCCGCCCAGATCGACGAGCGACGCCAGACCATCGACGCCATGCGGACCGCGCTCGACCCGATTGACGCCGAGACGGCGGCCGAGGTCCCCTGGACCGCCACCCGCAAGGACGGCCAGCAGCGCCGCTGCGTCGTCCGGGTGCGGGCCCTCCCCGTCCCGACGTCCGACCTGTCCCCCGACGAGGAGTGGGCCGACGACGCCGCGGGCAACGACGAGGAGACCGCGGCCCGATCCAGCGGCTGGATGACCCAGGGCGACGGTCTCGCTCCGACCAACGGCGGCTACGTCGTGGTCGCCATCGACGTCACCGAGCGCGAGGAGCTCGCCGCCGACCGGGAGCGTCTCTTCGCCATCCAAAAGGAGGTGACGCAGTCGCTCATTGAGCAGAACAACCGCCTCCGTGAGCTGACCCAGATGAAGGACGACGTGGTGGCCACGGTGTCCCACGAGCTGCGCACCCCGATCACGTCCATCAGGGGCTTCATCGAGCTCCTGCTCGACGCCCAGTCCGACCTCACCGAGAGTCAGATGCGCATGCTCCACACGATCGAGCGCAACGCGGAGCAGCTCCAGCGGGTCGCCGAGGACCTCCTGGCCGACCCCGGCGCCGGGAGAGGCCTGCGCGTCGCCTTCACCGAGCTCGACCTGAGCCGCCTCGCCGAGGAGGCGGTGCACGCGATCCAGACGTCGGCGACGGTCGCCGGGATCGTGTTGACCATCGACCCCGGCGACGAGGTGCCGATCTTCGGCGATCCCACCCGGCTGCACCAGCTCCTGGGGAACCTGCTCTCCAACGCGATCAAGTTCTCGCCCCGGGGTGGCCGGGTCCACGTCATCGTCGACAACGCGGACTCCTACGCCAGGGTGCAGGTCCTCGACGAAGGACCGGGTATCCCCGTGGGCGAGCGGGACCAGCTCTTCGAGCGCTTCTACCGGCTCGCGTCCTCGACGGAGATGGGCGTGCCGGGCACCGGCCTGGGCCTGGCCATCGCCAAGTCCGTGGCCGAGGCCCACGAGGGCTTCGTCGACATCGTCGACACGCCCGGCTGGTCCACCACCTTCCGCGTCTTTCTGCCCCTGCGGACCTCGGTCGCCTCCATCCGGACCGGGTAACACGCTCCGGGGCGGGTCCCGAGCCGTCCCTCAGGCAGCCAGGAAACCTCCCGACTGGTGCGCCCACAGTCGTCCGTAGACGCCGGCGCGGCCGGCCGAGAGGAGCTCGGCGTGTGTGCCCTGCTCCACGACCCTTCCGCGGTCGAGCACCACGATCCGGTCCAACCGGGCGATGGTGGCCAGCCGGTGCGCCACCACCAGTGCGGTGGTGCCCTCCATGAGATGCCAGAGGGCCTCCTGCACGAGGGACTCCGACTCGGAGTCGAGCGCCGAGGTGGCCTCGTCGAGGACCAGTACCTTCGCCCCCTTGGCCATGGCCTGCGCGATGGCCACGCGCTGGCGCTGGCCGCCGGACAGTTTCATGCCGCGCTCGCCCACCAGGGTCTCGTACCCGTCGGGGAGGCGCTCCACGAACTCGTCCACGTAGGCGGCGCGGCCGACGGCGCGCACGAGATCCATGTCGACCCCGTGCACCGGCTCCATGCCGTAACAGATGTTCTCGGCGATGGTGCGGTGGAGCATCTGCGGGTCTTGGGGCACGTAGGCGATGTGGCGGCGCAGGGAGTGCTGCGTGACGCACGCGATGTCCTGACCGTCGATCTCGATCACTCCCCCGTCGCGATCGGCATAGCGCAGCATGAGTTTGGTGAGGGTTGTCTTGCCCGAGCCCGAGGGACCGACCAGGCCGACGTGTTCTCCCGGTTCGATGCGCAGGTTGAGCCCCTCGAACAACGGGGCCCCGGCCCGGTAGGCGAACTGCAAATCCCGGAACTCGACCCGCCCGTGCGGCACCGCCATCTCGGGCGCGCCCGGGACGTCGACGATGTCGGGTCGGGTGGCCGCGATGCCGGCGAACTTCGCGCAGCGACCGATGGCGCGCGAGATCAGGCGGATGAACTCGAAGGACTCCTCCAGGCTGGTGCCCACGAAGGTGGCATAGAACAGGATCAGGTACACCGCCCCCGCCGCCACCACGTGGTGCAACGCGAGCACGACCCCGACCACGATGGAGGCCCAGTTGAAGAAGGCCATCGCCGACTCCATCTGGATGCGCGTCGTGGTGAAGACGCGGCGCGCCCGCAGGTCCGCGCTCAGCGAGTCCGCGACCAGCGCGCCGACGTGATCCTTCTCCCGGTCCTCGGCGGCCTGGGACCGCACCGTGGTCAGGTTGGCGATGGTGTCGGCGATCACCCCGGTCGCCCGGGAGTGGGCGTCGGAGAACTCCTTCTCCGACGCCACGACCCGGCCCATGCGACAATGCAGCACGAAGGCGAACACCCCGACCAGCCCGGCCATGACGACCGCGACGGGCCAGGCCACGATCCCGAGGACCACGATGGCCCCGACCGTCGTGACACTGATGCGGAGGATGCCCCACACCATGGCGTCGATCATGTCCGCGAAGGCCCATGTCGACGTCTCGAGCGTGGCGATGACCTCACCCGAGGGCCTGTCGGTGTGCCAGGCGTGGCTGAGCCCGATCAGGTGGTCGTAGCCGCTCGTGATGGCACGGCCGAACGAGCGCAGCGTTGCGCCCCAGTTCATCCAGCCTCCGATGCGCCCACACAGCGTGGCGGCCGCCAGGACGAAGGCGTAGGCCACCAGCAGGGGGCCGAAGGACTCCCAGAGACCCTCGTGCGGACCGAGCCGCGCGATGCGGCTCAACAGCGCCGCGAAGAGAAGCGGTGCCGCCACGCTGTTGGCCAGGGTGCCGAGCACGATGGCGGTGCAGGCGCCCGTGAACGCGGCGCGGTCGGGCTGCATCTGGCGCCAGCAGTAGGCCAGGGTGTCCTTGGTCGATGCGTTGGGGAAGAGGGTGCGTTCACCCATGGGTGTCTCCAGTTGGGAGGTGATTCGAGTGGGCCGAGGGCAGGGGCGCACTTGGTGCTGCGCGCTGGACCTCGGATTGCGTCCGGGCGGTCAGCCCGGTGCGGCGGGCGGGACCGCCGTGGCAACCGTGGCTGCTGTGACAGGAGCCTCTGGTGCCTCTGGTGTGGCCTGGCCGGCGTCAGTCGCCAGTGGGGCGGAGAGTGGGCCCGGCCATCCGGGACCTCCCCCCGAGCGCACCAGCGGCAGCGGGGTCCACGAAGGAGGGTGCGAGCAGCGCCGAGCGAGTCGAGCCTGTCGTCATTCCTGCCATCTGGTCACCTCGCCTCCGTCTTGTGGTGCGTCCCCGCAACGGTAGCCCATCGCTCCGTGAAACGGCGCAAGAAACGTGAATTGACGCGCCCACGGCGCACCACGGAGGCCCCGTCAGAAGAGCGGAGGCGTGTTCATTGCGTCGGCAGCCGAAGCAGGCCGCTCCAAGCCCAGGTGCGTCCAGGCCCGCTGCGTCGCCACCCGTCCCCGCGCCGTGCGCTGGATCAGCCCGCTCTGCAACAGAAAGGGCTCGTACGCGTCCTCGATCGTGTCGGTCTCCTCGCCGACGCACTGCGCCAGCGTGGTCAGGCCCACCGGCTGGCCGCCGAAGCGGCCGCACAGCGTGCCCAGGATGGCGCGGTCGACCTTGTCCAGCCCCAGCTCGTCCACCCCGAAGAGCTCGAGGCCGTCGCTGGCGATGGTGCCGTCGATGAAGCCCTCGCCGCGCACCTCGGCGAAGTCCCGCACCCGACGGAGGAGCCGGTTGGCCACCCGCGGCGTGCCCCGGGAACGCTCCGAGATCCGGATGGCGCCCTCGGCATCGATGCGCACCTTCAGGATCCGCGCCGACCGCTCCACGATGGCGCGCAGGTCGGCCGGGTCGTAGAGGTCGAGCCGGCCCACGAAGCCGAAGCGGTCCCGCAGCGGTCCGGCCACCAGCCCGGTCCGCGTCGTGGCCCCCACCAGCGTGAAGCGCGGGAGCTCCAGGCGGATGGAGCGCGCGGTGGGCCCCTTGCCGATGAGGATGTCCAGCCGCCCGTCCTCCATCGCCGAATAGAGCATCTCCTCGACGGATCGGTGCAGGCGGTGGATCTCGTCGATGAAGAGCACGTCACCGTCCTGCAGGTCGGTGAGCAGCGCCGCCAGGTCGCCGGCCCGGGTCAGCACGGGACCGGCGGTGATGCGGAACCCCGCGCCCATCTCGGCGGCGACGATGCCCGCCAACGACGTCTTGCCCAAGCCCGGCGGCCCGGCGAAGAGGATGTGGTCGACCGGCTGGCGCCGCTGGCGCGCCGCCTGGAGCACGATCCCCAGATGTTCGACCAGCTGGGGCTGTCCGAGGAACTCCGCCAGCGCGCGGGGCCGGAGCCCGACCTCCTCGAGCTCCTCGGCACCGTCCGACGCCGCCGGATCGACGACCCGCCGCCCGGCCTCGTCCTCACCGCCCGATTCGGGCTCGGGGTCCATGGCCAGGAGCTCCCGGCGGGCGCGCGGACTCACCCGTTCACCGGCTGGCCAGCTCGCGCAGCGCGAGGCGGAGCATCTCTTCCACCCCGACATCGTCGCGTAGGCCGTCGAGCGCGCCGCGGATCTCGTCGGGGGCGTAGCCGAGCTCACTCAGCGCCGCCCGCGCCTCGGCCCGGGAGGTGCGGCTGGGCTCGCGGCCCGCCCCCGCCCCCGCACCCGCTCCCACCGACGCCGCGCCATCGGGCAACGACAGGTCCGGCAGATCGAGCCGGCTCTTCAATTCGATGAGCAGCCGGGCCGCCGTCTTGCGCCCGACCCCCGGCACCGTGCACAAGGTTTCGAGATCCTCCTCGAGCACCGCCGTCGACAGTGCCGCCGGCGACAGAGCCGCCATGATCCCGAGCGCCAGCGCCGGGCCGACCCCGTGCGAGCCCAGCAGCACCTCGAAGCAGCGCCGCTCGTCGTCGTGCACGAAGCCGTAGAGGACGATGGCGTCCTCGCGCACGTGGGTGTGCACGAAGAGCGTCGCCTCGGCTCCGCTACCGGCCCGCGCCAGCGCGGCCGCCGTGGCCGGCGTGACCGCCACCCGGTAGCCCACGCCCCCGACGTCGACGATCACCTCGCCCTCACCGGTCCGCACCACCATCGATCCTCGAAGCAGTCCGATCACGCTGTTCCCTCCTTCACGAGTGCGGCATCCATGGCCCGGCGCAACGGCACGGTGGTCAGGTGACAGACCGCCAACGCGAGCGCGTCGGCGACATCGGGCGGGCCGTCGACCGTGGGCAGCCCGAGCACCTGGGCCACCATGCGCTGCACCTGGTCCTTCGTGGCGGCGCCGTAGCCGACGAGGCAGAGCTTCACCTCGTTGGCGGTGTACTGGGCGACCTCGCAGCCCGCCTCGGCCGCCACGAGGAGCGCCAGCCCGCTGGCCTGGCCCACCGACATGGCGGTCCTGGCGTTCACCTGGAAGAAGACCCGCTCGACCACGACCGCCTGGGGCCGCAGTTCCTCCACCAGTGCCCGCAACTCGGTGTGCAGGATCAGCAGGCGCTCGGCCAGGGGCGCCTCGGGATCGGTCTCCACGACCCCCGCCGCGTGCGCCCGCAGGGTGGACGTGCCGTCGGAGCGGGCCACCAGCCCGTACCCGCACCGTGAGAGCCCGGGGTCGATACCCAATGCGAACATGCGTTCGTAGGATAGCCGGGGGTGTTGCACAGGGGGCGGATTCGGGTGAGGCCCGGAGTGTCAGCCTTCGAAAGCGGCCAGGACCTCATCGGAGATGTCGGCGTTGGAGTGGACGGCCTGCACGTCGTCGTGGTCGTCGATGGCCTCGAGCAGGCGCAGCACCTTCTTCGCCTCCCCCTCGTCGGGGACGGGGACGAGGGTGGTGGGCTCGAGGCTGAGGTCGACCGACTCGGGCGTGATGCCGGCGCTGTCGAGGGCCTGGCGCACCGACTCGAGGTCGGCCGGCGCGCTGGTGACGACCCAGGCCGCGCCGTTGCTCGACATGTCCTCGGCGCCGCCCTCCATGGCGATCTCCATGACCTTGTCCTCGTCGTTGTCGAGGCTGACGGTCACGATGCCCTTGCGCTCGAACTGCCAGCCGACCGCACCGGGCTCGGCCATGTTGCCGCCGTTGCGGCTGAAGAGGTTGCGCATCTCGGCGCCGGTGCGGTTGCGGTTGTCGCTCAACGTCTCGACCATGATGGCCACGCCGCCGGGACCGTAGCCCTCGTAGTTGATGGCCTCGTAGCGCACGCCCTCGAGGTCGCCCGTGCCCCGCTTGATCGCCTTCTCGATCGTGTCGAGCGGGACGCTGGCCGCCCTCGCCTTCTGGTAGGCGGTCCGCAGGGTGGCGTTGGCCTCGAGGTCCCCACCCCCGTCGCGGGCCGCGACCTCGACGAGGCGGATGCACTTGGCGAAGACCTTGGCGCGGGCCTTGTCCTGGGCGCCCTTGCGGTATTTGGTGGTCGCCCACTTCGAGTGACCCGACATGTCTCCTCGTCCCTCCTCTCTCCTTCTCTTCGCCTCTGTGGGAAAGACGGAAAGACGGAAAGACGATTCTATCGAGGCCGGTCCGGGTTCAGCCCGGGACCAGGGCGACGGGGAGGGTGACAGCCTGGTCCACCACCAACCGGTCGGTGCCGGGGTGCCTGTCTATCGGTGAATCCCTGTTCTCGTCCTCCGGGTCGATCCGAGCTGGTGGGATCGCCTTGGTGCCTATGCGCCGAATACGCTCCGGTCATGACACCACCTGTCCCCGGACCCGCCCCAGCGTCCAGTGTCGAGCCCCGGCCCGGGTCGCGGTCGCGGCCCTGGGCCCGCCGCCTCCTCGTCGTGGGGGCGACGCTCGCCGCTGGTGCGGCGGCCGGTGCGGCATACAAGCGCCTCGCCGCGCCGGGGGCGCGAGGTTCGAGCGCCGACGAGGGAAGCCTCTCGCTCGGCTGGGGCGAGGGCGTCGCCCGCCCGGACCATCGGGTCGTACGGACGCCCGACGGCGCGGAGTTGGCCGTCTGGGACCTCCCCGGTGAGGGCCCGGATGCTCCGGTGGTCGTGCTGCCTCACTGCTGGGGCTGCAGTCACGAGATCTGGCTTCCCGTCGCGCGCCGGCTCCGCGAGCAGGGCTACCGCGTGGTGCTCTACGACCAGCGCGGCCATGGGGCGAGCACGAGGGGAACCGCCCCCCTGGCCATCGAGACGCTGGCGCACGACCTGGCGGTAGTCCTCGATGCGACCGATCCCCGCGACGCGGTGCTCGCGGGGCACTCCATGGGTGGCATGACGATCATGTCGCTCGCCACGCACCGACCCGCCGTGCTGAAGGAGCGGGCCAAGGCGACGGTGCTCGTGGCAACCGCAGCGACGAGTGTGGGCGATCGCTCCGCGCAGGGTGCGCGCATGGCCCGAGCCATGGTGGCGTCACCAGTCGTCACGCGGGCGATGCTGGCCAAGAACGGGCACGTGTTCGTGCGCTTCGCCTTCGGTGACGGTCCGGTCCGGTCCCACATGGATCTGACCCGTGAGCTCTTCGGGAACTGCCACGGCACCGTGCGCGGTGACTTCTTGAGCTCGCTGGCGGCGATGGACCTCCTGGAGGGCATCGCGACGATCGACGTGCCGACGACCGTCATGGTGGGGACGCGCGACGCGCTGACGCTGCCGAAGAAGGCAGAGCAGATCGTGGCGACCGTTCCGGGGGCGCGCCTGGTCACCCTGCAGAACAGGGGGCACATGCTTCCGCTGGAGGACCCGGACACGGTGACCGACGAGATCGTGCGGGCCGTCAAGGGCTGAGAGCTCGCCCCACACCCGGGCCCCGATGACGGGCTCCGGGGCTTCAGCCTCTCAGGCCCGGATGCTCATTTCCGCGGCCGGCGCCACGTCGGCGAGGGTGAGGACACGAACACCCTTCCGTGGGGGCTGACGAAGCGGATCTCGGCCTGGGCGTCACCGTCCATCTTCCAACCGAGCTCGTGCACCCGGCTGTGGTGGGCCACGCAGAGGGTGACGAGGTTCGACATGGCCGTTGGGCCTTGGTTGGACGCCCAGACCACGTGATGCACGTCGGTCACGTTCCGGCGACCGCAGCCGGGGAAACGGCAGCCGTTGTCCCGGCGCCAGATCTCGATCCGCTGTGCCTCGCTCGGGTCTCGTTGCAGCGGCTTCTGGTCGAGGCTGCAGCCGTCAGGCCCATCGAAGGAGAGCGTGATGTCGGCATTGCAGGCCAGCCGGCGTGCCACCTCGGCCGACACCGGGCCGACGCCCTGGACGGAAGCATGGCCGTACCCGTCGCCGTAGAGGAGTCGCTCGAGGTCGGTGTGCACGATCATGGTGGTCCGCCCGCTGCCGTGGACCGGTGCAGATGGGCTCGTTGCCTGGCGTCGACCTTGCTCGATGCAGATGTCGAGCAGCGCGTCGGCGCAACGGCTCTCGAACCGCACGTAATCGGGATCGGTCGCACTTGGGTGGTCGTGGCGGCGAGCCCGGCCCAGCACAGCCGACTTCACCAGGGCGTACGCGTCGCCCGTGAGCTGGGCCCAGAGCATGCAACGTGCGTCGTCGAAGCGCACGAAGCGACGCCGGAACTTGGTCGCCGCGTCGGCGTCCGTCACGCCTCGGACTTCGGCCACCAGTTCCCGGGCCTGCTGGGGTGTCCAATGCTCCGACGCCTCCGCCAGGTCGACGTCGGTCTCGGGTGTGGCCACGGTGGCCAGGGGGGCGAACACGTCGAGCGTCAGGCGGCCGTCGGACAACGCGCGGGAGAGCGCCGGGAGCTGCTCCACCCTCGACGCCGCCTCGACCAGGGTCCGGGCCCGGGCGCGCCCCACGTGGCAGTGGGCGACCAGCCAGTCGCGCATGGACAGGGAGCCGTCGCCCCGCCAGGCCTCCGTCCGATCGAACTCGGCGATATCGCGGAGCATGGCTCCTTCGTGCTCGGAGATGACGCGCTGATGCCGCCCGATGCTCTCCGCCAGCTGGGCGGAGCGGGCGTCGCCCCCGAAGTTCCTCGAGAGCGGGCGAGTCCGGCGGGTCGACGTGGGCCCGCCGGAACGGGCCGGGGCAGCAGGTGCCATATCGAGGAACGGTCCCCGGAAGATCCCAAATGCCACCCGGATCCGGGTCGGCGCTAGGTGTGCTCGGCTGGGGCGGTGCGGTGGCGGAGGAGGGAGACGCTGAGGATCACCATGACGACCAGGAAGCCGATGTAGGCGCCCCAACCGATGATCAGCCAGGCCCTGCCGTGGTAGCTGCTGAAGGTGACGCCGATCCAGACCGCGATGGCGTTGAAGACGGCGACGACGAGGGCGACCCAGCCGAGCCAGCGCGTCGCCAGCTCGCCGCGGACCATGGCCCAGCCCAGCGCGACGAAGAAGACCGCGGTCATGATCGAGGTGACCGAGAAGAAGATCGTGTTGAGGTCGCCCAGCATGCGCACGAGCGACAGGTCGCTGAGGCCCCCCGGCTGGGCGTCCATGAACGCGAGCACGACCGTCGGCAGCGCCGCCATCGCCGTCGTGACGGCCACACCGATGCCAGCCCCGAAGACGATCGGCGACAGCGCCTCGACGTCGCCCTCGGCCCGGCGCAGCACGCGATGGAGGTAGCCGACGAACCAGAGCAGGACGCCGGCGGCGAAGAAGTCGAAGATCATGCCCGCTTGGAGCGCGGTGTGGTGGTCGTGGACCCATTGCAGCGTTTTGGCCGGACCCGCATCGACGCGCGGCTGTTGGGGATAGATGAACCCGGAGAGCACGGCCAGCACCACGAAGGCAAGGCCGCTCAGCGCGCCGACGCGCTCGAACCTCTGGTCGTTCATGGCTCCCCCTGTTCGTCACCTCGGACACGGTCAATATAGAACCGACTCGCGGCGGGCGCCCGGCTTTGGGGCGTGGCGTGGACCTGCGGTTCAGCGGATGACGGACTTGCCGAATCGTTCGAGGGTCTCGAGCGCATGGGCCAAGGAGTCGCCGGGGACCCCGACGCCACACCATGTGACGCCGAGCGCAGCCAGTTCCTCCGTCGCGGCCAACTGGGCCTCGGGGTCGAAGGCGTCCGTGCCCGGATCCCCGCCGGCGTTGGATCCGAACGAGACGTCGATCTCGGCGGGGTCCCGTCCCGCCTCCTCCATGAATTGCCACAGCTCGTCGAGCATGGGACGGAAATCGTCCAGCGACTCGAGCGGCCGCGTCTTCGCGGTGGTCGCCAGGACCCTGGGGGCGGGGAAGGGGCTCCACCCGTCGCCGTAGCGGGCGACGCGCCGGCGCGAGAGGTGGCTGTTGCCGCCGATCCAGATCGGAGGATGCGGTGTCGGCTTGGGATTGGCGCTCTGACCCTTGGCGGTGAAGGTCATCCCCTCGTAGGCGAACTCGTCCTGGCTCCAGACGCCGCGGATGACCTCGATCGCTTCGTCGAAGAGGGCGTTGCGCTGATCGAAGTCCACCCCCAACGCCTGGTACTCGCCTCGCATGTAGCCGGTGGCGACGGCCAGGGTGAAGCGTCCGCCGGAGAGCGCATCGAGAGTGGCCGCCGCCTTGGCCACCAGGAACGGATTGCGGTACGGAAGCACGACGATGTTGGGGATGAGGCGGAGCCTGTCGGTCACCGCGGCGCAGAACGAGAGAGCGGTGAACGGGTCGAGGGCATCGTGACCGCCGGCCTTCAGCCACTTGTGGGTCGGGGCGGGGTGGTCGGTGAAGCCGATCCCGGCGAACCCCGCTGCTTCCGCCACCTCGCAGAACCGGGTCAGCGCGGCCTTGGTCGTCAGTTCGGGGTTGTACGGATGCGGGAGGAGCGGGTACGTCACCCAGAAGTTCATGCCGCCGACCCTAGTGTTCCGGTTACCGCGTGAACCGGGTGGTGCGCGCCTCCCGCGGTCGTGTCAGTCCACGCTCCACCCGAAGGACGTGCCACCGACCGGGGGAAGGCTCTCGGAGCACCGGTCGCTGTCGGCGAGGCCGGTCTTGCTCCCGGCACCCGTGCACGTCCAGCCCGGAGGCCCGCCCTTCACCTTGGTCGGGACGGGCTCGAGTCCAGCGTGAGGGGCAACCCATTGACGGAAGGCAAGCCTGCCGAGCACGATTCCGCACCGACGACGAGGAGGTCCCGAACATGAACACGTTTCTCACCGAGGTCTGGGAGACATTGGCGCCCAGCCGGACCGGTCGTTTTGGTCCGCTGCCGCCGCTCCTGGTCGGCCTGACGGTGCTCACCGGGCTCGTCGATTCGTTCAGTTACCTGCTGCTGGGTCATGTTTTCGTCGCCAACATGACGGGCAACGTGGTCTTCTTGGGGTTCGCCGTGGCGGGAGCCCAAGGCTTCTCCATTGCGGCGTCGCTCGCGGCGTTGGTGTCGTTCGGGGTGGGATCGGTCCTGGGCGGACGCGTTGTGGCCCGGTTCGGCCATCACCGGGGCCATCACCTGGCGGTGGCCGCGGGTATCCAGTCGGTCTTCCTGGCGGCTTCGGTGATCCTCGCCCTGGTGGGCTCGCACCCCTTCGGTTCCGGTGTCCGCTATGGGCTGATCGTCACGCTCAGTCTCGCCATGGGCGTTCAGAACTCGAGCGTGCGCCGGTTGGCCGTCCCCGACCTGACCACCACCGTGCTGACACTGACGGTGACCGGGATCGGCGCGGACAGCGCGCTCGGGGGTGGCAAGGGATCCAAGTCGGGCCGGCGCCTCATCTCGGTCGCCGCCATGTTCCTCGGGGCGCTGGCCGGAGCGGCCCTCGTCCTCCATGTGCGCGTCGCCCTTCCGCTGGTCATCGCGTTGGCCATCGTCGTCGTCATCGCCGTCGTGAGCCACCAGACGGGACGATCGAATCCGCCGTGGACCCACGTCGAGGATTGACGCGCAGGCGGCAAGTGAGCGCGGACCGTTCCTCCCCCGGGTTGGACGAGGAGCGGCGAAAGGAGGAACCCGAAGACAGGGGCGAGCCGACAACCGGCACGCCCCGGGTGCTATTCGTCGTGCCGGATGCGCACCGGCTGGACGATGGGGTTCTTCCGGTTCTGCGCGACCAGGGTCGTGACCATCCAGAGGACGGCCGCGCCACAGATCAGGAGCACGATCGTCCACACAACGAAACTCCAGGCGCCCAGGCCGCTCACCAACTGCTCGAACATGACGGTCCCCCGTTTTCCTCGGGCCCGATCCTAGAGCCCGGCGGGTGGGCACGGCGGAGTTTGGTCCCCGGCCCTCAGACCATGAGCACGACGGGCACGATCATCGGGCGACGCTTCGTGCGCTCGCCGACGAACTTGCCCAGCGCCTTGCGGGTGTGGCGGCTGAGCACCTCGATGTCGTGGGCTCCGTCGCGCAATGCCTGCGTCACCGCCGCCGCGACCACCTCGCTCGCTTCCTCGAGGAGCTCCTCGGCCTCGGGCGCGTACACCCAGCCTCTGGTCTCGATCACCGGGGGGCAACTGAGCTTGCCCTGCTGGTGGTCAACCGTGACCACGGCCATGACCACGCCCTCCTCGGACAGCTTCTTGCGATCGCGCAGCACGCCGTGCTCGATGTCGCCCACGGTCCCGTCGACGTAGACGTACCCGCCCGGCACGTGTCCGTCCCGGGAGATCCCCTTGGCGTCGAGCTGAATCACGTCGCCGTCCTCGCACAGGATGACCTTTGCCGGGTCGAGACCCATGGAAAGGGCCAGACGGGCATGGTGCACCATGTGGCGGAACTCGCCGTGCACGGGCACGAAGCACTCCGGTTCGGTCACCGAGATCAGCGTGCGCAGCTCCCCCTGACGGGCATGCCCGCTGACGTGGACCGCCTCGGAACCCGAGTGCACGACTTCCGCGCCTCGGCGGTAGAGATCGTCGATGACCTGTCCCACCGACCACTCGTTGCCTGGGATCGGATGCGCGCTGATGATGACGACGTCGTCCTCGCCGATGCGGAGCCACTTGTTCTCCCCCGTGGCCATGAGCGACAAGGCTGACATCGGCTCCCCCTGTGACCCCGTCGAGATCACGCACATCTCACCGGGAGGCACGCTGTCCACGTGTTCGATGTCGATCTGCACCCCGTCGGGGATGCTGATGATCCCCAGCCGAGATCCGAGCTCGACGTTTTTCCCCATGGACCGCCCGAGGGTGGCCACCTTGCGCCCGTTGGCCACCGCGGCGTCGATGATCTGCTGCACGCGGTGCATGTGACTGGCGAAACAGGCCACCACGATGCGTTTCCCGGCCTGGGACGCGAAGACCCGGCGTAGCGTCACGCCCACCGTGGACTCCGACTCGGTGAAACCGGGCTCCTCGGCGTTGGTGGAGTCCGACAGGAGGAGGCGGATCCCCTCGGTGCGGGCGAGCTCCCCCATGCGTGACATGTCGGTACGGCGGCCGTCGACCGGTTGCAAATCGAGCTTGAAGTCCCCCGAGTGGAGGATCACGCCCTGTGGCGTGTGGAACGCGATGGCCATCGCCTCGGGCACCGAGTGCGTCACGGGGATGAACTCGACGTCGCAGGCACCGATCGTGACGCGCTCGCCGTCCGCCACCGGGATGAACTTGGTATTGCCCGCCAGGCCCGCCTCCTCGACGCGGTGGCGGGCCAGGCCGACCGTCAGCTCGGAGCCGTAGATGGGCGCGTTGACCTCGCGCAACAGGAAGGCCAGGCCGCCCGTATGGTCCTCGTGGCCGTGCGTGAGCACGATCGCGTCGACCCGGTCCTTGCGGTCGTAGAGGTACGTGAACTCGGGCAGGACCAGGTCGATGCCGGGCATGTCGGGATCGGGGAACATGATCCCGCAGTCGAGGATGATGATGCGCCCCTCCACCTCGATGCAGGCGCAGTTGCGTCCGATCTCGCCGAGTCCGCCCAGGAAGACCACCCGGACGGGCTTCGGCCTGGACTTCGGCTTGTTGCCGCGCTCAGCCAAGCGGGGCGTCCGAGGCCGACGGCGGGCCGACGGCGGCCAGGATCTTCTGCGCCTGGGCGTCGAGCTCCGGGGTGGACGCCCCCATCGGCAGACGGCACTGGCCCACACGCAGGCCCAGGGCCCGGAGCATGGCCTTGGCAGGCAGCGGATTGGGGAACTCCGGTGTGGACTCGAAGTCGAAGGAGTCCAGCAGCTCGGCGTTCCCCGCGATGGCGGTGGCAAGGTCGCCGGCCAGGAAGGCGTCGACGACCTTGCGGAACTGCGGCCCGATCCAGTGCGCGGCCACGCTGATGATCCCGACCGCACCCACCGACATCAGGGGCAGTGTCATGACGTCGTCGCCGCTGTAGATCTCGAAGCCGGGCGGTGCCTGCGCGGCGAGGTGTGCCGTGCTCGGCGGGTCGCCGGCTGCGTCCTTGAGCGCCACGATGGCCGGCACGTCTCGGGCCAGGCGGAGCATGGTCGCCGTCGCGATGCGCCGGCCGGCACGGACGGGGATGTCGTAGAGCACCACGGGGAGGTCGGCGGCCGCCTCGGCCACGGCCCGGAAATGCTCGTAGAGGCCGCCCTGCGAGGGACGGTTGTAGTACGGCGTCACCACCAGCACACCGTCCACGCCGCACTCCGTGGCCTGCTTCGTCATGGCGACCGAGTGCGCCGTGTCGTTGGAGCCGGTGCCGGCGATGACCGGAATGGTGACGGCCCCGGCCACGGCGCGCCAGAGGGCGATCTTCTCCTCGTCCGTCAACACCGAGCTCTCGCCCGTGGAACCGCTGAGCACCAGACCCTCGCTGCCGTGCGTGGCCAGCCAGCGGGCCAGCTCCACGGCGGCGGGCAGATCGAGCGCCCCGTCGTCGTCGAACGGGGTCACCATGGCGGTGACCACCCGCCCGAAGCGGGGCGAGTCGTGCTGCACGGGGCTCATCGCCCCTTCACGCTACCAGCGATGCGTGATGCTCAGGCGACCTGGCGCTCCGCCGGCGAGCCGTCGGCGAACGCGTCCTCCTCCTGCGTGGAGTCGGTGAGGTTCTCGAAGGCGATCGCGCCCATCTCCGTGAACTTGGTGCGGAGCCAGCCGTCGGCCGCATCGAGCAGTCCGAGCTTCTTGAGGTTGGGAACGATCTTGGAGAACAGCAGGATCTGGAAGTCGTCGCGCTCGGGTCCGGCCTGCATGATCTTGATCACGTCGGCCGTCGGCACCTCCATGCGCTCCCATACCTCCTGCATGGCCATGCGGTCCTTCATGCGGATGGCCGCCTCGAAGGCGAACTCCTGGCGCTCCCGGAGCTCGGCCGCGCTCAGCTCCTTGTAGTACTCCTGCAGGCTCAGCACCCCGAAGGCCACGTGGCGGGCCTCGTCGGCCATGACGTAACGCAGCAGCTTCTTGAGCAGCGGCTCGGTCGTCATCATGTGGATGAAGCCGAAGGCGGCCAGGGCAAGGCCCTCGACCATGATCTGCATGCCGAGGTAGGTCATGTCCCAACGGGAGTCCGCGACGATGTCGTCCAGCAGCAGCCCGAGGTGGGCGTTCATCGGGTAGTGACCCGAGAGCTTCTCGTCGAGGTACTTGGAGAAGACCTCGACGTGGCGGGCCTCGTCCATGACCTGGGTGGCGGCGTAGTACTTGGCATCGATCCACGGGACGGTCTCCACGATCTTGGCCGTGCACAGCAGCGCACCCTGCTCACCGTGCATGAACTGGGACAGGAGCCAGTTCTGGTTCTCGACCCCGAACTGCACGAAGCGCTTCTCGTCCCACTTCTCGAGGACGGTGCCGGCGAGCGCGGCCTCGTCCCACTGCACCTGGGCCGGGTTGGCCTCGGCGTTGGCGATGACCACGCGCTCCTGGTCGACCTCGATCGACCAGTCCAGGTCGGTCTGACCGTTCCACTGCGCCTTCTTGGCCTTCTCGTAGAGCTTGTCGAGCTGGGGCTTGGCCCCCTTCTCGTAGTCCCACGTGAACTCGGCCGGGCAGTTGTCGGGGACACGATGGAACCCTTCGACGTCGTACTTGCCGACGACGCTCATCACGGCCTCGAGGTCGTTGATGCTCTCGCGGCCGATCAGGTCGAGGTTGGTCCTCAGCTGCTCGGCGTTCTCGTCGAGTGTGGTCATGTGTGCCGCCCCCTTGGTGGTGGTCAGGTGGAACTGGTTGCTCGGTTGGAGTTGGAACGCGAAGTTGTGCACGCCGCGTCGACGCGCAGGGCGAGGATGCCGGGCAGCACGAACATGCGGACCAGGGCCCGCGTGTCGGCCGGGTCGGTGAGGTCGGCGTGCGGGGAGGGGTCCGAGCAGTAGGCCATCACGATGCGCACGGCCCACTCGGCGGCCCGGGAGGCCTGCTCAGGCTCGAGCCACCGGGCGAAGAACGGTGCGGCCAGGTCGCTCGCCACCCGCATGACCTGGTCGAACCCGGCGAAGGTGACGTAGGGCAGGACGGCTCCGGGCTCGTGCTCCAGGAGGTAGGTCAGCGGCTCGTGCCAGCGGAGCCAGCGGGCGGACTCGACCATTCCGGCCACCAGCACGTCTTCCAGGTCGCCCGCCTCGCCCATGGCCACCGCCAGGGACGAGAAGAGCCGGGCCACCTCCGTCTCGACCACGGCGGCGAGGATCCCCTCCCTGCCCCGCGGGAAGGACCGGTAGGCGGTGGCGCGGGACAGTCCGGCGGCGCGGGCGATGTCGTCCACCGTGGTCTTGGCGATCCCCTGTCGAGCCAGGCAGCGCAGCGCTCCGTCGACGAGACGGATCCGGGTCGACGAGCGGTCGTCCGCTCCGAGGTGCCGCACGACGCTGTCCCGCACTCCCGTCGGTGCGCCGGTTGTTACAGGTTCACGTCGTGTCGCGACTCCGCCCATTGGTGACACAGTATGGCGATATTTGTCTCACTGTCAACCACGAGAGAGTCAACCGGCTCAACTGAGATTCACGTGGCCCGGGGCGATGGCGGTGATGAGCAGGGCCAACAGGGCCAGGACGGCCACGCTCCCCCCGACCGTGAGAACGAGAGCGGTGGTCTCGTCCCGGAGTCCGCCCGCGTAGTCGTAGACGAAGCCGAGGACGCACCCCGTGGCCAGGCCTCCGAGGTGGGCCCGCCAGTCGATGTCACCGGTGAACCCGATGAGGAAATTGATGGCGATCAGCCCGACCACGGGCGCGACCGGCAGCCCGCGGCGTCTGCCCACCACGACATAGGCGCCCAGGACGCCCATGATCGCGCCCGAGGCCCCGATGCCGATCTCGTTGTGCGGACCGAGGAGGTAGGAGCCGACGCTCCCCCCGAGCCCGGCCAACAGGTACAAGACGACGAAACGCGCCTTGCCGAGGAGCACCTCGAGGGCGGGACCGACGATGAGCAGGGTGATCATGTTGAAGAAGATGTGCGTGAAGCTGGCGTGCAGCCACATGGCGGTGAAGGCCCGGTAGTACTGGTGCTCGAAGTGCACCCCGTCGGGATACATGGCGTAGCGGTCGACGACGCTGGCCTTGGTGCCGAACCCTTCGAGGAAGAACACCACCACGTTGATGGCGATGATGATGAGCACGATCGGCGTCGGATTGGTCGAGCCGACCGCTCCCGTCCGACCCCTGCTGGTGTGGGTGAACGCCGGCACGTGCCGGGAGCGCTTCGCCCCCTCCGAGGTGCACGACGGGCACTGCCAACCAACGGGTGCCTCCACCATGCAGTCCGTACAGATCGGTCGGTCACAATGGGCGCAGAGCACCGACGCCGCCCGATCGGGATGGCGGTAGCAGGGCGGCGGCGGGGCCGGCTGCGGTTGCCGTTGCGGGTCGCTCATCGGATCCCGGCCAGCAGCTCGGACCGGACGAGGAGCGCGACCTGCTCCGGGTCGTTCAGGTCCCAGCGGCCCGGGGAGCTGATGTAGGAGAGCACCATGCGGGCCAGGAAATCTGCCGCCGCGTCGAGGTCCGTGCCCTCTGCCATCCCGTGGCGCACGAGGTAGGGCACCAAGAACGCGGCCACGAGGGTGTGTGTCTGGTCCGCCTCCGTCGACAGCCGCGGCAGGAGGATGTCGGGCTCCGTGACCAGGATGCGCTGCAGCACCTCGTGCTCCGCCAGGGCGCGATGGGCGAACATGAGCCCGCGCTCCATGACCTCTTCCAGCGTGTCGGCGTCGGAGACCTCCTGGTAGAGCCGCAGGAAGAAACGGGAGAACTCCCACCCGACCACCGCGGAGAGCAGCTCGTCGCGGCCGCCGGGGAAGTAGCGGTAGACCGTCGCCCGTGAGACGCCGGCCTCGCGGGCGGCGTCCTCGACGGTCGTCTTGGCCAGGCCCCAGCGAGCGACGCAGTCGTAGGTCGCCTGCAGGAGGCGCTCCCGGACGTCGGGGTTCACAGCCCCAGCAACGCCTCGAGGCCCACGGTGACTCCGGGACGGCCCGCCACGGCGCGCACGGCCAGGAGCACGCCGGGCATGAACGAGCGACGGTCGTAGGAGTCGTGGCGAATGGTCAGGCTCTGGCCCGGCGCACCGAAGATGACCTCCTCGTGCGCCACCAGGCCGGGGAGTCGCACCGAGTGGACCCGGACGCCGCCGGAGGCTTCGGCGCCGCGCGCGCCGCCCAGCACGACATCGGTGGTGGGGTCGGGCGGGAGCGGGCCACTGCCGGCGTCCCGTCGGGCCGCCGCGATTGCCGTGGCGGTATGCATGGCGGTCCCCGAGGGTGCGTCGCGCTTGGCGTCGTGGTGCAGCTCAATGACCTCAACGCCGTCCATGTGCGGCGCCGCGATGCGGCACAGGTGCATCAGGAGCACCGCGCCGATGGCGAAGTTGGGCACCACGACGGCGTTGGCGCCGCTCCCCGAGAAGAGCTTCTCCATGTCGGCCACGTCGGCCTCGGACAGTCCGCTCGTCCCGATGACGGCGTGGATGCCCAGGTGGGCATAGTGCGTCACATTGTGCCGCACCGCCTCCGCGATGGTGAAGTCGACCACCACCTCGGCCCCGAGGTCGGAGAGCGCATTGACCTCGCCCAGGATGGTCCGGCCGCAGGCGTCCGCTCCGACGTGCCCGGGATCGACGGCGGCCACCAGCTCCATGTCCGCCGCCTCCGCCACGGCGCGGCAGACCTCCTGGCCCATGCGGCCGCCGGCACCGACCACACCGACCTTCTGCATGGCCTGCAGGCTACCGGGCGGCCATGGCGGGGAGGTGGGACTCGAAGTCGTGCGGGTCGAAGGGCCCGACGGCGCTCAACGTGCGCGGGGTCTGCACCAGCTCCGTCGCCACCTCGAGCACGTGCGCGAGCTCGATCCCCTCAATGCGCTCGAGGATCTGATCGACCGAGAGCACCTCGCCGTGCAGCAGCGCCGACGCGCCGATGCGGCTCATGCGGGCTCCGGAGTCCTCCCCCGAAAGGAGCATCTCGGCGCGCAGGCTGCCCTTGGCCACCGCCAGCTCACGGTCGGTCACTCCGTCGCTGGCCAGCAGATCGAGCTCCTCGGTGACGATGCGCAAGACCTCGTCGACGTGCTCGGGCGCCGTCCCGACCACCACAGCCAGTGAGCCGCTGTCCGCGTGGGCGGCCCGCTCCGACCACACCGAGTACGCCAACCCGCGCTGCTCGCGCACCTTCTGGAAGAGCCGACTCGACAACCCGCCTCCCAGCACATGGTTCAACACGGCCAGGGCCCAGCGTTTCTCGTCGAAGCGTGACACCGAGCGCATGCCGTAGACGAGGTGCGCCTGCTCGGTCGAGCGGCGGACCACGTCGAGCGCGACCGTGTCGGGCCCCGGCGGGGTGCGGGTGGGCACCTCGCCCCCTGGGGTCCCGGCGAAGCGACGCTCCAGGTCGGCCGCCACTGCCTCGTGGGCACAGTCGCCGGCCACGGACACGACCATGTTGGTTGGGCGGTAGTGCTGCTCGAAGAAGGTGCGTATGTCCTCTCGGGTGATGCGTTGCACCGACGACGCCGTCCCAAGGGTGTCGCGCCCGAGGGGGTGCTCGGGGAAGAGGGCGGACTGCCAGCGTTCGGCGGCCAGGTCGGCCGGCTCGTCGGCGTGCATCAGGATCTCGTCGAGGATGACGGTGCGCTCGGCCTCGATGTCGTCGGAGCGCAACGCCGGGTTCCACATGATGTCACTCAGGATGTCGAGCCCGAGCCCCAGATGCTCGGAGAGCAACCGCACGTAGAAGGTCGTGTACTCCTTCGTGGTGAACGCGTTGCAGTCTCCGCCGACCTCGTCGAGTTCCTCGGCGATGGACGCGGCCGAACGCCGCTCCGTGCCCTTGAAGAGGAGGTGCTCCAAGAAGTGCGATGCCCCGGCGAGTTCGCCGGGCTCGTCACGAGAGCCGGTGCCGACCCAGTAGGCGACTGCCACCGAGCGCACATCCGCCATGGTCTCGGTGACCAGGCGGATGCCGCACGGCAGGACGGACGTCTGGATCAACGACGGCGGGAGCGCCCGCGCGAGGGGCGGCGGTCGCCGCCCCGGTCACCGCGGTCGCCGCGGTCGCTGGCGGCCTCTGCCGCACCCGGGCCGAGGTCGCCCAGGTCCGCCACCAGCTCGGCCTCGAAGGCGTCCTCGAACGACGGAGCGGCCGACGAGGACGACGAAGACGACGGCGCGGACGACGGGGACGAGGACGACGGGGACGAGGACGAGGACGACGGAGTCGATGGCGCAGCGTCACCGTTCGCTGAGGCACCACCGCCGGAGTGCGAAGTCCGCTCGGGCTCCGCCGCCAACGACAGCGACACCTTGCCCTGGGGGTCGATGTCGTCGACCCGAACCTCGACCCCCTGCCCCAGCGTCAGCACGTCTTCCACGTTGTTGATGCGCTTGCCGCCGGCCAGCGAGGACAGCTTCGAGATGTGCAGCAGACCGTCCCGGCCCGGCAGCACGTTCACGAAGGCGCCGAACTTGGTGATGTTGACCACCTTGCCCGCGTAGACGGCTCCGACATCGGCTGTGGGCGGGTCGAGGATCAGCGAGATGCGACGGCGGGCCTCTTCGACCGCGTTGCCGTCCTTGGCACCGATCGTCACCGTGCCGACCACGCCGTCGTCGTCGACCGCGATGTCCGCGCCGGTCTCCTGCTGCAGGGTGTTGATGACCTTGCCCTTCGGGCCGATGACCTCACCGATCTTGTCGATCGGGATCTCCATGGAGACGATCTTCGGCGCGCTCTCGGCCACGTGGTCACGCGGCTCGGCGATGGCGCCGGCCATGACGTCGAGGATCAGCAACCGGGCTTCCTTGGCCTGCAGGAGCGCCCGGGCCAGCACGTCGGCCGGGAGGCCGGCGATCTTCGTGTCCAGCTGGAGCGCCGTCACGGCGTCGGCCGTGCCCGCCACCTTGAAGTCCATGTCGCCGAACGCGTCCTCGGAACCCAAGATGTCGGTCAGCGTCACGTATTTGCCCTCGTCGTAGACGAGGCCCATGGCGATGCCCGCCACGGGGGCCCGGAGCGGAACCCCGGCGGCCATCAGCGACAGCGTCGAACCACAGACCGAGGCCATGGAGGTGGACCCGTTGGAGGCCAGCACGTCGGACACCACACGCAGGGTGTAGGAGAAGTCCTCGACCGGCGGCACGACCGGCAGAAGCGCCCGTTCGGCCAACAGTCCGTGTCCGATTTCCCGGCGCTTCGGACCGCGCATGAAGCCGGTCTCGCCGGTGGAGAAGGGTGGGAAGTTGTAGTGGTGCATGTAGCGCTTGTGGTCGACCGGGGTGATCGTGTCGAGCAACTGGTTCATGCGGGGCATGCCCAGCGTCGTGACGTTCAGCACCTGGGTCTCACCGCGCTGGAAGAGCGCCGAGCCGTGCGCGGTCGGGAGCAGGTCGATCTCGGCCGAGAGGGGCCGGATGTCCGCTATGCCACGGCCGTCCACGCGCACACCCTCTTCGACGATGCTCTTGCGCACCAGCTTCTTGGTCAGCGAGCGTATGGCGCCCTTGACCTCGCCGCCCCGGTCGGCGAACTCGTCACCGAGAGCGGCACGGATCTCCGCTCCGGCGGCGTCGAGCGCGGCGTTGCGCTCGGCCTTGCTCCGGACCAGGTTGGCCTTGGCGATGGGGCCGGTCCCGACCGCTTCCACCCGGGCCCAGACGTCGTCCTGGTAGTCGGTGAAGACCGAGAACTCGATCGTCTCGATCGGGCCCCGCACCGCCGTGTATGCCGCCACCAGCTCGCGCTGCAGGTTGATGGACTCGCGGATCCACGTCTTGGCCGCCTCCAGACCCGACGCCAGCACCTCTTCGGTGACCTTGGGTGCGCCGGCGTCGTAGTAGGACCACGACTTCTCGGTCCCGCCCGCCTCGACCATCATGATGGCGATTTCGCTGTCGGCGTCCTCGGTGAGGGCACGGCCGGCCACGACGAGCTCGAAGGTCGACTCCTCGCCCTCCTCGAACGTCGGGTGCGGGATCCACTCGCCCTCGGTCGTGTAGGCGACGCGCACGGCGCCGATGGGGCCGTCGAAGGGGATGCCCGAGAGCATCAGCGCCGCCGACGACGCGTTGATGGCGAGCACGTCATGCGGGTTCACCTGGTCGGCGCCGATGATCGTGCCGACGACGTGCACCTCGTTGCGGAACCCCTCGGGGAAGGAGGGCCGGAGGGGACGGTCGATGAGCCGGCAGGTCAGGATGGCCTGGTCCGAGCTCTTGCCCTCCCGGCGGAAGAACGAGCCGGGGATCTTGCCGGCGGCGTACGCCCGCTCCTCGATGTCGACGGTCAGGGGGAAGAAGTCCGTCCCCTCCCGTACCGATCGGGCCGCGGTGGCCGTGGCCAACAGGACGGTGTCCCCGATGCGGGCCACGACGGCCCCGTCGGCGAGCTGGGCGAGTTTGCCCGCCTCGAATGACATGGTTCGGTCGGTCCCGCTGATCGGGCCCGACACGGAAATGGCGTCAGCCATGATGCTCCTCGTGTCTCGGGGGCATCTTCGTTGCTGGTTCCCAGTGGTCGAACACCTCGCACCCGAAGTGATCGGCGACTGGCAGCCAGGTGGCTGAAGACGCCCGGTTCTGTGGGTGCTGCCGCTACCTTCTGATGCCGAGTCGGCCGATGATGGTGCGGTAGCGCTCGACGTCGTTCTTGCGGACGTAGTCGAGCAGCCGCCGGCGCTGGCCAATGAGCTTCATCAGGCCGCGCCGGGTGTGGTGGTCCCCCTTGTGCTCCTTCAGGTGCTCCGTCAGGTGGTTGATCCGGCCCGACAACAGGGCTATCTGCACCTCGGGAGAGCCGGTGTCACTGTCGTGCAACCGGTACTCGGAGATGGTGGCCTGCGTGTCGGGCATGTAGGAAGAACCTCGAAGCGCTCGTTGGAGTGTGGCGGGAACCTGCCCCAGCCGCCATCCATGGTAGCAGCCGCCCGCTGATCAGGGGTGATCAGGGCAAATCGGCCGCGGCGAGGACCCGCTCGGTCGCCTCCACGTCGGCCCGCATCTGGGCCACCAGGGCCTCGATGGAATCGAAACGCTGCTCCTCGCGCAGGCGGTGGGCGAAGGAGACCCGGGCCGCCTCCCCGTAGAGGTCGCCATCGAAGTGCAGGAGATAGGCCTCCACCAGCACCGGCGCCGTGCCCGGCTCGTAGAAGGTGGGCCGGCGTCCGACCGAGATGGCCGCCTGGTACAGCGAACCGTCAGCCCGCCGGAAATGCCCGGCGTACACACCGTCGGCGGGCAGCGCAATATCGTCGGCCACGGCCAGGTTGGCGGTCGGGAAGCCCAGCTCGGGGCCACCCCGCCCGTCGCCCCGCACCACCGGGCCGCGCACCTCGTGGGGCCGGCCGAGGAGCTGGGCCGCCTCTTCCACGTCGCCCCCGGCCAGCAGCGCCCGGATGCGGGTCGAGGACACCGCCTCGCGCCCGTCGCCGGTGAGGCCGACGCCGGCCACCTCGAACCCGTACTGGGCACCGAGCCGGCGCAGCAGCTCGACGTTGCCCCGGCGCCCGTGCCCGAAGTGGAAGTCCTCCCCCACCACGACCAGGCGGGCCGACAGCTGGTCGACCAGGACCTCCTTGACGAAGTCCTCGGCCGACTCGTCGGCCCGGGCCTTGTCGAAGGGCACGACGACGGTGCGGTCGACGCCGCAGTCGGCCAGCAGCTCCAGCTTCTGCTCCAGGCCGGTCAGCTGCTTGGGTGCGGACTCCGGGCGCACCACCGCCGCCGGATGGCGGTCGAAGGTGACGACCACGGTGGAGAGGTCGGCCGCCGCGGCCCGCGTCGAGAGGTCGCGCAGGAGCGCGCGGTGCCCCAGATGGACCCCGTCGTAGGCCCCGATCGTGACAGCGGTTCCCTCACCGGGCGGCATCGGGACCCGAGGGTAGTCCGGAGGCCGTCACTGCCCGGCCAGCACCACGGCCGGCCGGATGCGGTCGCTGTCGGTCGCCTCGTAGACGGCCAGCAGCTCCCCCGCCTCGTCGAGCATGGCCCAGGGGCCCTCGCCGAGCGCCCCGAGCGGCACCCGGTCGAGGGGCAGGCCCGTGCGGATGGAGGCGGCGGCGGCGCTCTCGACGGTGACGGAGTCGAGGTCGCGCATGGCCTGGGCGGGCGTCAGGACCGCATCCGGTCCGAGGGCGTCCAGGGGCCGCATCTCGGACTCGCCGAAGGAGCCGATGCCGGTGCGCCGGAGGTCGGCCACGTGCGCCCCGCCGCCGAGCAGGCGTCCCAGGTCGTGGGCGAGCACGCGGATGTAGGTACCCGACGAGCACACCACCTCGGCCCGGTACACGCCTGGGCGCTCCGGGTCGGGTGCGATATCGAAGCGGGAGACCGTCACCGTCCGGGAGGGCCGCTCCACTTCGATCCCCTGGCGGGCCAGCTCGTGCAGGCGCCGTCCCCCGACCTTCACGGCCGACACCATCGGCGGCACCTGCTCGATCTCGCCCGTGAGCTCGGCGGCCGCCTGCGCCACCGCGGCGGGCGTGACGTGCGACATGTCGTAGGTGGCCAACACCTCGCCCGAGGCGTCGAGGGTCGACGTCGCGCTGCCGAGCACGATGTCGGTCGTGTACGTCTTGGGCTGCGCGGTGAGGAACCGCATCAGCCGCGTGGCGCGACCCAGTCCGACCAGCAGCACGCCCGTGGCGTCGGGGTCGAGGGTGCCGGCGTGCCCGACGCGGCGCTGCCCGAAGATGCGGCGGCAACGCGCCACCACGTCGTGCGAGGTCCAGCCGGCCTCCTTGTCGACGACCACCAGGCCGGTGACGCTCACCCGATCACCGGCTGAAGGCACACCGCTCACGACCCGTCGGCCGGGGGCTCCCCCTCGTGCAGCCCGCGCAGCAGCTCCTCCACCCGGGAGCCCGCGGCGATGGCGGGGTCGGCGCGGAAGGTCAGGCGGGGCGTGCGCTTCATCGTCATCTGCGCGCCCACGACGCGCTGCAAATGCACCCGTCGCTCCTCGAGCACCTCCGCGGTCGCCTCGTCGAGGGTGGCCATGTACACCACGGCCGTCCGCATGTCGGGTGCCACGTCGACCGCGGTCACGGTCACCATGGGGAGCTCGTCGGCGTCGACCAGCCGCTCGAGCTCGTCGGCCAGCACCTGCCGCAACACCTGGTTGACCCGCAACGCACGCGGGTATGTCGCCGTGCGCCGTCTCACAGCTTCAGCTCCTCAACTCGACTCAGCCCCAAATCGTGTACTTCGAGGGCTCTTCAGGTCCTGGCGATCTCGCGCTCGTCGTAGGTCTCAATGATGTCGCCGTCCTTGAGGTCCTGGAAGTCCGAGAGCCCGATGCCGCACTCGAAGCCCGCCGCCACTTCGCGGACATCGTCCTTGAAGCGGCGCAGCGAGTTGATGGCGCCCTTCCAGATGACGGTGCCCTCGCGCAGGAAGCGCACCTTGGAACCGCGGGTGATCTTGCCGTCACGCACGTAGCAGCCGGCCACGGCACCGATGCGGGGCACCCGGAAGACTTCGCGCACCTCTGCCTCGCCCGTGACGACCTCCTCGTAGACCGGGGAGAGCAGGCCGAGCATGGCCGCCTCGATGTCCTCGAGCAGCTTGTAGATGATCTCGTAGGTCCGGATCTCGACGTCCGACGACTCGGCCAGTTCACGGGAGCGCTTGTCGGGGCGGACGTTGAACCCGATGATGGTGGCGTTGGAGGCCGCCGCCAGCTGCACGTCGTTCTCGGTGATGCCACCGATGCCGCGCAGGACGAAGCTCAGCTTCACGTCGTCGCGCTCCAGGCGCTTCAGCGAGTCCGTCACGGCCTCGAGCGAGCCCTGCACGTCGGCCTTCAGCACGATGTTGAGCGTGGCCGTCTCGCCCCGCGAGATCTGCTCGAAAAGGTCCTCGAGCTTGGCCCCCGCCCCCGCCACGGGCTTGTGGCCCGACAGCCGGAAACGCTGGACCCTTGCCTCACCAAGCGTGCGGGCTCGGGCCAGGTCCTTGGCGCCACGCACCTCGTCACCGGCGTGTGGCGGCTCCGAGAAGCCCAGCACCTGCACCGGCGTCGACGGCAGTGCCTCCTTGATGTGGTCGCCCCGGTCGTCGACCAGCGCCTTGACCTTCCCCCAGGCCGGGCCGGCCACGACGGGGTCGCCGACCCGGAGGGTGCCCTGCTCCACGATGACGGTGGCCACCGGGCCACGGCCTGCCTCGAGGTTGGCCTCGAGCACCACGCCGCGGGCCTCGCCCTCGACCCGTGCGGTCAACTCTTCGACCTCGGCCACCAGCACGATCTGCTCGAGCAGGCTCTCAATGCCGGTTCCCTGCAGCGCAGAGACCTCCACGACGATGGTGTCGCCGCCCCAGGCCTCGGGCACGAGCTCGCGTTCTGACAGCTGCTGCAGCACCCGCGTCGAGTCGGCGTCGGGCCGGTCCATCTTGTTGACGGCCACGATGATCGGGACATCGGCCGCTTTCGCGTGGTCGATGGCCTCGATCGTCTGGGGCATCACGCCGTCGTCGGCCGCCACCACGAGGATGACGATGTCGGTGGCCTCGGCACCGCGGGCCCGCATGGCGGTGAACGCGGCGTGGCCCGGCGTGTCGATGAACGTGATGCGGTGGTCGTTCCAGACCACCTGGTAGGCACCGATGTGCTGGGTGATGCCGCCGGCCTCCCCCGCAACGACGTCGGTCGAGCGGATGCGGTCCAGCAGCAGCGTCTTGCCGTGATCGACGTGGCCCATGACGGTGACGACCGGCGGGCGGGGCCGCTGGTCGGAGTCGTCCTCCTCGTCCTCGTCCTCGAAGTAGCGAGCCAGGAGCTCGGCCTCTTGTTCCTCGCCGGGGTCGACGAGGCGGATCTCGGCGCCGATCTCGGCGCCGAAGAGCTCGATCATGTCGTCGGAGAGCGACTGCGTCGCCATCACCATCTCGCCCTGCAAGAGCAGGAAGCGGACGATGTCGCCGGCGCTGCGGTTGAGCTTGGGCCCGAGGTCGCGTGCCGTCGAGCCGCGCTCGATGATGATCTCGCCGTCCGGTACCGGCGCCGTCGAGGGCTGGTACGTGGTGAGCTGCGTCGGCTCGAGCTCCTCGAGGTTGCGCCGGCGCCGGCGTGCCCGGCGTTGGGGCGGCCGCCGCCCCGGCATGCCGCCACGTCCACCTGGCGGCGGTGCACCGGTGGGTGCGCCACCTCCGGGTCGGCCGCCGAAGCCTCCGGCACCGGCCGGGCGGCCTCCGTAGCCACCACCGGACGGACCACCGGTGCCGGCGGGCCGGCCGGCACCCGCGGGGCGCCCACCGGTGCGCGGCGGGTAGGCCCCACCGGGTCGGGGGGAGGACTGCGTGGCGCTCGGGCGTCGCCCGCCCATGCCGGGCGGGGGCGGGATCGGCCGCCCGCTCGGGCCGAGAGGCGGCCGCTGCCCCGGCGGTGGGGGCACCGGCTTGCCCGACGGGCTGAGGGGTGGACGGGTGGCGCGGCGAGCGATCGGGCGCCGCGGTGTCAGGCGGAGCCTGTGCGGCGGGGGCCTGTGCCGACGGTGCCGATGCTGGCGGTGCGGCTGCAGCTGCAGCCGGGGCGGGGGCGGGCGTGGCCGCGGCCGGAGCCGGGCTCGGGGCTTGCGTGGCTGCGGCTGGGGCTGGGGCTGGGGCTGGGGCTGGGGCCTGCGTGACCGGAGTCGGGGCCGGGGCGTGCGCTGCCGCCGCCGGCGCCTGGGCAGGCGGCGACGAGACCGGGGGCGCCGGGGCCGGGCTGGGACGGCTGCTGCTGATCAGACGGGAGGACCGAGCCGGTGCCTCGGAGGAGACCGGGGCGGAGGAGGCGGCCGGGGCGGCCACCGTGCGCGCCGGAGCCTTCTTGACCGGTGCGCTGCCCGCTGCCGAGCTGCTCGATACGGAGGTCAACGGCTTCCTCGCCGGTGCCTCGCCGCCGCCGCTGTCGTCGCCGTCGTCCCGCGCCGGTGCGGGCGCGGCCGACTTCGCCGCCTTGGTGGCCTTCGCCGCCTTCTTGGCCGGCGCGGGCTCCTCGGGCTGGACCGGACGGCGCAGGCCCTCGGCGTCGGCCTTGCGGCGGACGCGGTCGGCTTGCGCGTCCTCGATGGAGGACGAGTGGCTCTTGACCCCGATGCCCAGGGAAAGGGCCAGCTCCAGCCCTTCCTTGTTGGTGAGGCCTAGCTCTTTGGCCAGCTCATAGACGCGGATCTTCTTCGGCAAGTGGTTCTCTTTGTCCTTGGTTTCTCTCGGGGCGCGGCGTCAACCCAGCCCCCTATCCTCGCACATCGGGTGCCGGGCTCCCCCACGCCTCACCGAGGTGCATACGCAACTGCTGCAGGTCGCCTGCATCGACGGGCGCCGCGAAGGCCCGTTCGAAGCCGTGCCGGCGTACCGCATCATCGAGGCACCCCCACGAACCCCGGCACAGCCAGGCCCCGCGTCCCGCACCGTGCCTGTCCAGCGACAGGGCCCCGCCCGGCAGCCGGACGATTCGGATCAGCTGGTCGGCCGGCAGGGCTCTCCGGCAACCGACGCAGGTCCGTGTCGGCGCTATGCCTCGGCCTCCCCCGACACCTCGGCCGCCGCGACTGACTCCGCGGTGGCCTCGGCCGCAGCGGGCTCGGGCTCCGCTTCGGCGCTTGTTGGCGCCTCGGCTGGCGCCTCGGCCTCCCCGTCGGCCGCCCCGGGCCCGGCGGCGGGGGCCTCGCTGGCGTCCTCGGCCTGATGCGACCACTCCTCGGCCGACATGGCCTCGCCGCCCTCGGCGGGCTTCCAGACCAACTCGCCGCCCTCGTCCTCGACCCACTCGCCCTCGGCCCAGTCCTGGTCGCCGTAGCCGGCCTCTTCCTCGGCCAGCTGGGTCTCGCTCTTGATGTCGATGCGCCAACCGGTGAGCCGCGCCGCCAAACGGGCGTTCTGGCCCTCCTTGCCGATGGCCAGCGAGAGCTGGAAGTCGCTCACGATCACCGTGGCGGTGCCGGTCTCCTCGTCGAGGCGCACCTCGCGCACGCGTGCCGGGGCCAGCGCGTTCTGAATCAGCTCGACCGGGTCGTCCGAGAAGGGGACGACGTCGACACGCTCACCGCGCAGCTCGTTGGTCACCATGCGCACCCGCGAGCCGCGGGCGCCGACGCAGGCCCCGACCGGGTCCACGTTGGGATCGTTCGACCACACCGCGATCTTGGTGCGGTGACCCGGCTCGCGCGCCGCCGCCTTGATCTCCACCACGCCGGAACCGATCTCGGGCACCTCGAGCTCGAAGAGCCGCTTGATCAGCCCGGGGTGGGTACGGCTGACGACGATCTGGGGGCCCTTGGTCGTCTTGCGGACCTCGACGATGTACGCCTTGAGGCGCGCCCCGTGCTCGTAGCGCTCGTAGGAGACCTGCTCGGCCTGGGGCAGCAGGGCCTCGACCTTGCCCAGGTCCAGCAGCGTGTAGCGGTTGTCGGTCTGCTGGACGATGCCGGTGACGATGTCTCCCTCGCGGCCCGCGTACTCCTCGTACTTCATGTCCCGCTCGACCTCGCGGATCCGCTGGAGGATCACCTGCTTGGCCGTCTGCGCGGCGATACGCCCGAAGTCGTCGGGCGTGTCGTCCCACTCGCGGACGACCTCGCCCTCCTCGTTCAGCTCCTGGCCGTAGACGCGTATCTCCCCCGAGTCCGGGTCGATGGTGACCACGGCCTCCTCGGCGGCGTCGGGCCGGCGCTTGTACGCCGCCACCAGCGCGTTGGCCAGGGCGTCGAGCAGCGTCTCGACCGAGATTCCCTTGTCGCGCGCGATCTGACCCAGCGCGTCGAGGAACTCGAAGTTGGTCTTGCTCATTGCCGCTTCACCCTCTCACTCTTCGCTCTCCGGGGCTCCGGCCCCCACTCGAACACCGTCCGTGCCCGCTCGATCTGGTCGTAGGCGATCCGCATCTCCCCGTCGGGCACCTCGGGGCCGGTCAGGGTGCACGCCGTGTCGTCGGCCCTCTCCAGTGTCCCGGTGACGCGCCGGACCTCCGCCGTGCCCGAGTCGATCCGCACGGTGACCTTCTCCCCCAGCGCCCGGGCGAAGTGCGCCGGCGTGCGCAGGCGCCGCTCGAGCCCGGGACTGGAGACCGACAGCGTGTAGCGGCCCGGCAAAGGGTCGATGTCGTCCAGGGCGGCCGAGACGTCGCGGGTGGCCTCACCCAGCTCGTCGAGACCGATGCCCCCCTCGCGGTCGACGAAGACCGTCAGCTGGGCCCCGCGCAGCTCCACGTCGACCAGGTCCAGGCCCCGCGCCTCGAGGACGGGTGACAGCGCATCCGCCAGGTCGGTCGTCTTCCCGCTCATCGCCGTCACCTCCTCTCGTGGTCGTCATCGTCTGGTCGTCTGCCCCCGCAAAGCGAAAGCGTGGGCCGCAGCCCACGCTTCAACGAGGTACTGATCTTCAAAAATGGACAGCAAGAGGGATTATAGCAATTCCAGGACCGAGTGGGTCAGCCGATGGGCGCTGGTCCGGAGCGCCAAAGGCGGCCTACGAGCCTTCCGTAGCTCCGGCGCTGTCACAGCGGATCCTTATGGTCGGAACCGTGGCCCGGAACACCACCTTTCGCTTCACCGCAGAGCCCGATGCCGAAGACGCCGCGGCCTTCCGTCGCCATATGGGGGCGCGCCGCTTCGCCTACAACGAGTGCCGCCGGGCCGTGGTGGCTCCCTGGCGGCCAAGCGCATCGACCCGGAGACCGTGGTGCCCTGGAGCGGGTACTCGCTCATCAACTGGTTCAACGCCTGGAAGAAGACCGGGGCGGCGGGCCGGCGCTTCGCGGTCGACTCGCAGGGGTGCGTCGAACTGGTCGATGTCGGGCTCTCTTGGCGCAAAGAGGTCTGCGCCCTGGTCTTCGAGGAGGCAGCCATCGACCTCGGCCGGGGTCTGGCCGCCTTCTCGGCCTCCAGGAGAGGCGAACGCAAGGGCGCCCGCGTCGGCTTCCCCCGGGCCAAGAAGAAGGGCCGGGCTCCGGGGACCTTCCGGCTGCGCAGCAAGGTCTCGTCCTCTGGCACCCCCTCCATTCGCGTCGGCGAGGAGGGAGCGCGTTCGGTCACCTTGCCATTCATCGGCTTCGTGGCGTTGCGCGAGGACACCCGGGCGCTGCGGCGTCTGCTGCGCCCCGACGCCTCCGGGTTGCCCCGGGCCCGGATCTGTGCGGCCACCGTGACTGAGCACCGTATGCGCTTCGTGATCACACTCAGCGTCGAAGCCCCCGACTTGCACGCTCAGCGTCGCCGCAGGCCAGGACGGAGCCCCCAGGGCTTCGTCGGCATCGACCGCGGACTGAGCTCCTACGTCGTCGCTGCCACCGCGGACGGCAATGAGGTGGCCAAGGTGAGCGCCCCACAGCCTCTGGAACGTTCTCTCGCGCGCTCCGCCGGGCTAGCCGGGCGCTCTCGCGTCGCCAACTCGGCTCGCAGAACAGGGGGAAGGCCCGTGTACGACTCCAGCTGATCCACGCCAAGGTGGCCGACCAACGCCATGACTTCTGCCACCGCCTCTCGAGCGAGCTCGTCAAGACCCACGACGCGCTGTGCCTCGAGGACCTGGCGGTCGCCAACCTGGTCCGCGACCCGCACCTGGCCCGGCAAATAGCCGACGCCTCGTGGGGGCGCTTCGCCCAGATGGTCACCTACAAGTCCGCCTGGTTCGGCAGTGATCTCTGTGTGGCGCCGCGGTTCTACCCCTCGACCAAGACCTGCTCGGCCTGTGGTTGGCTCTGGAGCGACATGACACTCAAGGACCGGACCTTCAGGTGTGCCTCGTGCGGTTTGGTCAGCGACCGGGACCTCAACGCGGCCACCAACCTCGCCGCCTGGGCGAACGCCGAGCGGGTCTCGGCATCTCAGGCCCCGGACCCCCAAGCAGGGGGCCGGGTCGACAATGCCTGTGGAGAGAGCAGCGCTGGCCACCAGATCCCTGGTGGTGAAACTGCTCCCGCAACGGTCCGCGTCAGCGTGGGCAAGGAAGCAGGAACCGGCTCGGTGCTGGCCTCGCCACTCTGAGCCGGACGCCCGAGAAGGGCGGTGCGTCGGGTCTCGATCTGCGCACGCTTTTTAATAGGACCGGGCGACGACGGCCATGAGCTCGTCCTCGGGGTCCCCGGGCTCGGCCAGCGAGCCGTCGGGCCGCTGCAGGCAGCGGATGCTGAGGGCGTGCTGCGCCAGACGGTCCTCGCCGTCGGGCCCGAGCGCCCCGAGGCGGACCCGGGCGAAGCCGACCGACCCCGCCTCAATGGCCTCCTCGAGCCCCGCCGCGTCCGCGGTGCGGGCCTCCCGGGCCTCGGTCGCCTCGGCCAGCAGTTCGGGCCCGGCCGCGGCCAGGATGCCGGCCACGACGCCGGGGACGGCCCCGACGGCGACGTTCTGCTTCTCCCGCCGGTGGCGAGTCACCACGGTGACGTTCCCCTCGGCCAGGTCGCGAGGGCCCACCTCGACCCGCACGGGGACCCCCTTGAGCTCCCAGGCCACGCTGCGCCGGCCGAAGCTGGTGTCGGTGCGGGCGTCGAGGCGGACCCGGTGGCCCGCCGCCGTCAGCTCGCCGGCCAGCGCTTCCGCGGCGGCACCCACCTCGGGGCTGTCCTTGACCACGAGCACGACCACCTGGGCCGGGGCCAGCGCCGGCGGGAGCCGCAGCCCGAAATCGTCGCCGTGCCCCATGACGAGCGCACCGACCAGACGGGTGGAGACCCCCCAGGAGGTCTGCCACACGTACTCGAGGGTGCCCGACGCGTTGGTGAACGTGATGTCGAAGGCGCGGGCGAAGTTCTGCCCCAACTCGTGGCTGGTGCCCATCTGGAGCGCCTTGCCGTCGCCCATCATGCCCTCACAGGTCCAGGTCCGGGTGGCGCCGGCGAAGCGCTCGCGCGCCGTCTTGTGGCCGGTGAGCACGGGCATGCTCAGCACGTCGACCATGGTGGAGCGGTACACGTCGTTGAGGATCCGCAGCGCGTAGGCCAGCGCATCGGCCTCGGTGGCGTGCGCCGTGTGGCCCTCCTGCCAGAGGAACTCGCTGGTGCGCAGGAAGAGCCGGGGACGCAGCTCCCAGCGGACGACGTTGGCCCACTGGTTGATCAGCAGCGGGAGGTCCCGGTGGCTCTGCACCCACTTGGAGAAGAAGCTGTTGATCACCGTCTCGCTGGTGGGGCGGACGACCAGCGGCTCCTCGAGCTCCTTGCCGCCGCCGTGGGTGACGACGGCCAGCTCGGGCGCGAAGCCTTCGACGTGCTCGGCCTCGAGCTTCAAGAAGGACTCGGGGATGAAGAGCGGGAAGTACGCGTTCTCGGCGCCGGCCTCCTTGATGCGCCGGTCGAGCTCGGCCTGCATGAGCTCCCAGATCCCGTACCCCCACGGCCGGATGACCATGGTGCCGCGGGCGGGGCCGTTGTCGGCCATCTCGGCGCCGGCGATCACCTCTTGGTACCAGCGCGGGAAGTCCTCCTCCCGCGTCACGATCGCACCCTTCGCCATGGGTGCGCAGGCTACTGGTCGGTGTGGCGCCTGATGATCTCGATCTTCTCCGAGGTGTGGTTGGGGTCCGAACCGGTCGAGTCGAGGAGCGCGCGCCGGTCGGCCTCCGCCTCCGCCTCGGCGCTCGAGTCCGCCGCCGCGATGCGCGCCTCGACGCCCTCGGCCACCAAGCGCTCGGCTTCGTCGACGAGGGCCTGGACCATGTCCGCCTCGGGCACGACACGGATGATCTTGCCCCGGATGAACAGGTGGCCCTTCTGCTTTCCCGCCGCGATGCCGATGTCGGCCTCGCGCGCCTCACCCGGGCCGTTGACGACACAACCCATCACGGCCACCTGGATGGGCAGGTTCAGCTTCTCGAGCGCCTCCTGGGCCTCCTTGGCCACCGCGATGACGTCGACCTGGGCCCGACCACAGGAGGGGCAGGCGATGAGATCGAGGCCCTTGCGCTCGCGCAGTCCCAGCGACTCGAGGAGCTGGCGCCCGGCGCGGGCCTCCTCGACCGGGTCGGCGGTGAGCGAGAAGCGGATGGTGTCGCCGATCCCCTCCGCCAGGAGGGCGCCGATGCCGGCGGTGCCCTTGACGAGGCCGGCCGGTGGCGGGCCTGCCTCGGTGACGCCGAGGTGCAGCGGGTGGTCGAAGGTCTCCGAGGCCAGCCGGTAGGCGGCGATCATCAGGGCGACCGAGGAGGCCTTCACGGAGATCTTCACGTCGGTGAAGTCGACCTCCTCGAAGAAGGCGAGCTCGTTGCGGGCCGACTCCACCAGTGCCTCGGGGGTGGCGCCGCCGTACTTCTTGTAGAGGTCGGGGTGCAGCGACCCCGCGTTGACCCCGATGCGGATGGGGACGCCGCGGTCACGGGCCTCGGCCGCCACCTGTTTGATCTCGGCCTCCTTGCGCAGGTTGCCCGGGTTGAGGCGCAGCCCCTGCACGCCGGCCTCCAGCGCGGCCAGCGCCATCTCGTGGTGGAAGTGGATGTCGGCCACGATCGGCACCGGCGAGCGCGGCACGATGTGGGCCAGGCCTTCGGCCGCCGCCTCCTCGTTGCAGGTGCACCGCACGATGTCCGCGCCGGCTGCCGCCAGCGCGTAGATCTGGGCCAGTGTGCCGTCGACGTCAGCCGTCTTCGTCGTCGTCATCGACTGCACCGTCACCGGCGCGCCGTCACCGATGGGCACGCCGCCCAGCGTGATGCGGCGCGTCGGACGGCGGGGCGACAGGAGTGAGGAGGAGAGCTCCACGGCGATCAGTGCGGTATCTGGAGGGGGTGGGTGATATCGAGATAGATGCCGGCGAAGACGAAGACGAGCAGGAAGGCGATGAACAGCGCGGCGACGGGGAACAGCTTGGTGATGTCGGCCCGGTAGTAGGGCTGGCCCCGCCTGGTGCGGATCCACTCATAGGTCGCCACCGCCACGTGCCCGCCGTCGAGAGGGATCATCGGGAGCATGTTCAAGATCGCGAAGACGATG
Organism: uncultured Acidimicrobiaceae bacterium; assembly: GCA_963826835.1. Taxonomy (GTDB): domain Bacteria; phylum Actinomycetota; class Acidimicrobiia; order Acidimicrobiales; family RAAP-2; genus Bog-473. Next base: position 30,328 of record CAWGYK010000001.1, on the reverse strand, counting down.
TTGATGGCGATGAGCAGGATCAGCACGGAGGCCAGCCCCGCCTGCTCCGACTGCGCGCCCAGGTTGGCGATCCCGACGATGGACACGGGGCGCGGCGCCGAGCCGGGGTTGTTCACCGCGGACTGGGCTGCCTTGGCGTTGGTCACCTGGTGGAAGATCGAGTCCAAGCCGCTGAAGGAGAACGTCTGCCCGAGGCCGGTGACCTCCTGATGGGTGACGTTCCACATGGTGGAGAGGGCGGCGCCCGGCACGGCCAGCGTGCCCACGGACTTCGTGGCCGTCTCGATGTCGACGCCGAGATAGCCCCGGTTGGCCAGCCGCTGGCCGTCCACCTTGATCCCCTTGCCGTTCTCGGGCGTGGCCGTCAGGTGGATGAGCTTGCCGTCGCGCTCGACACCAATGGTCAGCGGGGTACCGGTGGACCGCCTGACGACGTCGGTCATGGAGTTGGGATTGGTGAAGGTCTTGCCGTTGATGGAGACGATCGTGTCCCCGACCCGCAGCCCTGCGAGCGCCGCCGGCGTCGTCCTGCCGGGCCAGTGCTCGAGCGCGCCGACCTTGTAGTTGTTCGTGGTCTGCCCGAAGGTGAGCACCAGCACGAGGGCCAGGACGAACGCGATGAGGAGGTGCATGGCCGACCCCGCCGACGCCACGATGATGCGTTGGTGGAACGGCTGCTGCCGGTAGGCCCGTGCCTCGTCCTCCTCGGGCACGTCCTCGGTGGAGGTGAACCCGACGATGCGCACGTACCCGCCGGCGGGGATGGCCTTCACCCCGTACTCGGTCTCACCCCGCCGCACGGACCACAGCCGGGGGCCGAATCCGACGAAGTACTCCGTCACCTTCATGCCGGCGTGCTTGGCCGTGACGAAGTGGCCGAACTCGTGCAGCATCACGATCGCGAAGAGGATGACGATGAAGAGCAGCAGGTAGCCCCATCCGAGGGCCACGAAGGCGACCGTGATCAGGACGAGGGCCACCACGAGCTGGAGCACGCGGGTCGGGTTGCCTTCGGGCGCCGGGTCCGGCTCGAGGGGCGGCTGCGCCGCCGGCGCCTCCTTCTCGGTGAGCGTCATCGCAGCTCCAACGCTACCGGCCGCCACCCAGGGCGAGACGTCGGTCCAGGGCCAGGCGGGCCTTGGCCCGGGCGTCGGCATCGGCGGCCAGCACGGCCTCGACCTGGTCCACGGGGTCGTCCACCCACCCCGCCATGGTCTCGGCCACCACCTCGCCGATGCCGCTCCAGGGCAGCGCATTGCCCAGGAAGGCCGCGACGGCAACCTCGTTGGCCGCGCTGAGCCAGGCCGGGGCGGATCCGCCGCGCCGGCCCGCCTCGTAGGCCAGGTCGATGCAGGGGAAGACGGAGCGGTCGGGCGGCTCGAAGGTGAGCGTCTGCGCCCTCGTCCAATCGAGCGCCCCGAAGGGCGTCGCCACGCGGTCGGGCCAACCGAGGGCGTACCCGATGGGGAGCCGCATGTCGGGGTTGGACAGTTGGGCCAACGTCGAGCCGTCCCGCAGTTCCACCATGGAGTGCACGATCGACTGCGGGTGCACGACGATGTCGATCCGGTCGTACCCGATGCCGAAGAGCTCGTGGGCCTCGATCACCTCGAGGCCCTTGTTCATGAGGGTGGACGAGTCGATGGTGATCTTCGGTCCCATCGACCACGTGGGATGGGCGAGGGCGTCGGCGACAGTGACGGCGCCCAGCCGCTCGGCCGGCCAGCCGCGGAACGGGCCGCCCGACGCGGTGAGGAGCAGCCGGGCCACGTCGGTTGTGGCATGCACCGCAGCCAGGCACTGGTGCAGGGCGCAGTGCTCGGAGTCGACCGGGACGATCTCGGCCCCCGGCGTGCGCCGTGCCTTCTGCACGACGGGTGCGCCGGCGATCAGGGACTCCTTGTTGGCCAGCGCCAGGCGCTTCCCGGCCTCGAGCGCGGCCATGGTCACCGGCAGGCCGGCGAAACCCACCACCGCGTTGAGCACCACGTCGGCACTGCGGGCCGCCGCCACCAGGCCCTCCTCGCCCACCAGGACCTCGGTCCCCGCCGGCACCGCCTCCCGCACCTCGCCGTAGCGGGCCGGGTCGCCGATCACCACCAAGGTGGGACGGAACTCGGCCACCTGGGCCACCAGCTCTTCCACCGAGCTCTGTGCCGCCAGCGCGTGCACGCGGAAGCGCTCGGGCTCCTTGCGGATGACGTCCAGCGCCTGGGTACCGACGGACCCCGTGGAGCCCATCAGGCTGACCGTGCGCACCCGTGCTCAGCTCACCCGAGGTGCATCGCCTTGACCACGAAGTACGTGGCGGGGACGACGAAGAGCAGCCCGTCCACCCGATCGAGGATGCCACCGTGGCCCGGCAGCAACCGGCCCATGTCCTTGATGCCCAGGTGTCGCTTGATCATCGACTGGCTCAGGTCGCCCAATGGCGCGACCACGGCGACGACCACCCCGTAGATCGCGGCCTTGCTCAATGTCCAGGGATGGATGAAGTGGACCACGACGATGGAGACGAGGACGGCGGCGACGGCACCGCCGATCAGCCCCTCCCAGCTCTTGTTGGGGCTGACGGAGGGAGCCAGCTGGTGGCGCCCCATGGCCGCGCCGACCAGCAACGAAGCCACGTCGTCGGCCACCGTCACGATGATGGCGGCGAGGAGGAAGGCGATCCCGTGGCGGTCGGGGAACAGGTTGGGATTGAGCAGGAGGGCGGCGAACGAACCGAACGCGCCCACCCAGACGAAGACGAAGACCGTGGAGGCGATGCCCGACACCGGCTCGGCCCCCGGTTCGACGCGGGCCAGGTACCAGATGAAGGCGCCCGCGACGAGCAGCACCAGCACGAGCGGCAAGGCGGCGACGCCCTTGTTGTACGTCTCGATCAGCAGGGACAGGACGGCGACGAGCCCGAGCAGGGTGGCGGGATGGTACTGGGCCCGCCGGAACGCGGCGTAGGCCTCGGCGGTCGCCAGCAGCACGACGACGCAGACGATGACCATGGACGCCACCGTGCCGGCGGCGAAGCAGATCAGTGCGATCGCTCCGAGCAGGATGCCCGAGCCGATGGCCACCCGCATGTCGCGGCCCGACGTCCCCCCCGTGTTGACGTTGCCGGTGCGCACGTTGGTGTTGCTCCGGGACGTGCGCGGTGCGCGCGCCTTCTGCTCGGGCGGCTGCGGCGGGGTGAGACGCGAGGCGGCCACCGCCGACGCGGCCGCGGTGGCCGACGACGCCACACGCGGGGCGACCTCGGCCGGCTCGAACCCGGACTCGTCGGGAGGCTCGTCCCGCGCCGCGTGGCGCGATTGGGGCAACGGCTCGCGGAGCGACTCGTCGTCCAGCTCGTACACCGAGACCTCGGACCGGTACCTCGAGATGGGCTCGGCCTCGGCCTCGGGCTCGGCCTCGGGCTCGGAGCCGGGCTCGGGCGGGATCACCAGGGTGTCGTCGGACTCGAAGTGCCAGGGCTGACGCTCGACGTCGCCCTCGTCGCGCTGCTCGCCCAGGAGCGCGCCGACGGCCGGAAGGTCGTCGGAGAGCATGGCGGGCTCGAAGACCTCCTCCTGGGCCTCCCAGTCCGTCTCCTCCTCCCGCCACATCGGCGGGGCCACCGCGGGCTCCTCGCCGGTGCTGGTGTCGAGGATGGCCGGGACCTGCCCGGTGGGCGCGTCGTTCCAGTGCGGCAGCTCGGGGTGCTCGTCGACGACGGGTCCCGTCACCTCTCGCACCGTGTCACCCGCCGGCTCGGCGCCGATGATGCGCACGCGCCCCGAGTGGTAGCTCGGCGGGTCCTCGTCGATCCCCTCCGCGCCGGGGTCGCCCAGGACCTCGAGGCCGTCCTCAAAATCTCCGTCGTCGTCGGTGTCGTCGGGCATGGGTCGGCTCCTCAGACCTGGAGCAACTCTTGCTCTTTGTGGGCGAGCAGCTGGTCGATCTGCGCAACCTGGTCGTGGGTGATCTTCTCCAGTTCCTTCTCTACTCGCTCCAGCTCGTCGGTGGAGAGATCCCCGTCCTTCTGGAGCGCATCGAGCTCGTGCCGCCCCGCTCTCCGCAGGTTGCGCACGGCCACCTTCCCCTCCTCGGCCTTGTGGCGAACGACCTTCACCAGCTCCTTGCGCCGCTCTTCTGTCAACGGCGGAAAGGCCAATCTGATCACGGTGCCGTCGTTGGTGGGATTGATTCCCAGGTCAGACGCCATGATGGCCTTCTCGATCGCACCCAGCGACCCCTTGTCGTAGGGCGAGATCACCAGGAGCATGGCGTCAGGGACGCTGAACCCGGCGAGTTGCCGCAGCGGCGTGGGCGTGCCGTAGTAGTCCACCATCAGCGGCTCGAGGAGCGCCGAGGAGGCACGGCCGGTGCGCACGTTGCTCATCTCGTGGCGCACGTGGTCGATGGCCTTGGCCATCTTGTCCCTGGTGTCCTCCTTGACCAGGGCGGCGAGATCATCGTCCATCAGCGGACCAGCGTACCGATCTGCTCGCCGCTGAGCGCACGTGGGATGTTGCCCGGGATCATGAGGTCGAAGACGCGGATCGGCAGGTTGTTGTCCTTGCAGAAGGTGATGGCGGTGAGATCCATCACCCGCAGGTCCCGGTTGATGACCTCCATGAAGGAGATCTCGTCGTAGCGGGTGGCGGTCGGATCGAGCTTGGGGTCAGCCGAGTAGACGCCGTCCACGCCCGAGTGGGTGCCCTTGCAGAGCAACTCGGCACCGATCTCGGCCGCCCGGAGGGCCGCCGGGGTGTCGGTGGTGAAGAACGGGTTCCCCATGCCGGCCGCGAAGACGACGATGCGGCCCTTCTCCAGGTGCCGGATGGCCCGGCGCCGGATGTAGGGCTCGGCCACCTCGGCCATGGAGAGCGCGCTCAGCACCCGGGTGGGCTGGTCCTGCTGCTCGAGCGCGTCCTGGAGGGCGAGTGCGTTGATGACGGTCCCGAGCATCCCCATGGTGTCGGAGGTGGCGCGGTCCATGCCCCCGCTCGCCCCCGTCGTGCCGCGCCAGATGTTGCCGCCGCCGACCACGACCGCGAGCTCGAGCCCCCCGCCCTCCATGGCACGTGCCATCTCCTTGGCCATGCGCTCGACGGTGGCCGCATCGATGGTCTCGTCCGACGCGGCGGAGGCGAGAGCCTCCCCCGACATCTTGAGCACGATCCGGCGCGGTTCTCCCACGATCCGCAGCGCTCAGGCGCCGATGACGACCTGCGCGAACGACACGATGCGGGCCGAGCCGAGCATGGCCGCGATCGTCTGCTTCTCGTCCCGCACGTAGGACTGGTCGAGCAGGACGCGCTCCTTGAACCAGCCCGTCATGCGACCCTCGACGATCTTGTCCATGGCCGCCTCGGGCTTGCCCTCGTTGCGCGAGATCTCCGCCACGGTGGCGCGCTCGGCCGCGACGTCGGCCTCGGGGACCTCGTCGCGGCTCAGGTAGGTCGGCTTGGTGAACGCGATGTGCACGGCGATGTCGTGGGCCAGCTCGTCGGTACCGCCCTCGATCACGACGACCACGCCGTTGACGCCGCGCCCCGCCTGCTGGTGCAGGTAGGTGTCGAGCACCTGGCCGGGCTCGGCCACGAGGCGGCGTACCCGCCCGACCGAGATGTTCTCCTTGAGGGTGGCCCGTAGCCCGTCGATGGCGTCCTCGAGATCGGACGCGGCCTCCTCGCCCTTGGCCGCCACCAGCGCCGCCAGCTCCTCGGCCAGGGCCACGAACTCGGCGGCCTTGGCCACGAAGTCGGTCTCGCACCGCAGCTCGACGACCGCGGCGGCGTCACCGGCACGAGACACGGCGACGGCACCCTCCGAGGCCTCGCGGTCGCTCCGCTTGGCCGCGCCGGCCAGTCCCTTCATGCGCAACAGTTTGGCTGCTTCCTCGAGGTCTCCCCCGGTCTCCTCGAGCGCGTTCCGGCAGTCGAGGATGCCGGCGCCGGTCATCTGGCGCAGCGTCGACACGTCCTTGGCGCTGTAGCTGGCCACGGTCAGGCCACCTCCACCGGCTCCGGGGCGGGTGCCGGCGCCGGGGCTGGGGCTGGAGCCGGAGCGGCCGGGGCTGCGGCCGCGGCGGCCTGGCGGCGGGGGCGGGGCGCCGAGGACGGGCCGCTCTCCTCGGGCGCGGGTGGCGCCATCTTGCGGCGGTGCTCGGCGATGAAGCGTCCCTCCACCACGGCGTCGGCGATCACGCGGCACATCAGCGAGCCCGAGCGGATGGCGTCGTCGTTGCCGGGGATGACGTAGTCGATCACGTCGGGGTCGCAGTTGGTGTCGACGACGGCCACGACGGGGAGCCCGAGCTTGCGGGCCTCGGTCACGGCGATGTGCTCCTTCTTGGTGTCGATCACGAACACCGCGCTGGGCAGCCGGTCGAGATCGGCGATGCCGCCGAGGTTCCGGCTCAGCTTCTCGAGCTCGCGGGTGTGCTGGAGCGCCTCCCGCTTGGGCATGCCCTCGAAGTCGCCCGCCGCCTGCATGGCGCGCAGTTCCTGCATGCGCTTCACCCGGCCCGAGACCGTCGCGAAGTTGGTCAGCATGCCGCCGAGCCAACGCTGGTTGACGTAGGGCATGCCACAGGCCTCGGCGTACTCGGCCACGGGGCCCTGGGTCTGCTTCTTCGTCCCCACGAACAGGATCGTGCCGCCGTCCGCCACGAGATCCCGCACGAACGAGTAGGCGGACTCGACGCCGGTCAGCGTCTTGCGCAGATCGATGAGATAGATCCCGTTGCGCTCACCAAGAATGAAGCGCTTCATCTTCGGGTTCCATCGGCGCGTCTGATGGCCGAAATGCACCCCGGCCTCCAGAAGCTGTCGCATGGAAACGACGGCCATAAAGAAAGTCCTCCAGTCGGTTGCTCCCCTGGCGCCGCGCCGCCCGGGGGCGGCGACCGTGGAACGCGCGCAGGTGATGTTGGTCGGTGTTGCCGCCCACCCCCTGGTGGGCCGGACCATGCTAGCCGCTCAGCGGGCCTTCAGCTCCCCCGCGCCTCAGGCCCGGGGATGGGTCTCCCCGTAGACGGCGCGCAGCCGCTCCTTGCTGACGTGGGTGTACACCTGCGTGGTGGCCAGGCTGGCGTGCCCCAGGAGCTCCTGGACGACCCGCAGGTCCGCCCCGCCGTCGAGCAGATGGGTGGCGTAGGTGTGCCGCAGGGCGTGGGGGTGGGTGGGCGAGGCCGAGCGCCGGTCCAGGATGCGGCGCACGTCCCTGGGCCCGAGCCGTGCCCCCCGCCGGTTCACGAAGGCAGCCTCCGGGGGGCCGGCCATGTCGCCGCGCCCGTCCTCGAACCATGCCCGCAACGCGGCGACGGCGGCGTCGTGCACCGGCACCCGCCGCTGCTTGCCGCCCTTGCCGAGGACCGTGACCGTACGGCCACGCAGGTCGATGTCACCCCGGTCGAGCCCGCACAGTTCCGAGACACGCAGCCCGGCGGCGTAGAGCAGCTCGAGCACGGCCAGGTCGCGGCGGTCCAGGGCGGACCCGGCGGGCGCATCGAGCAGTGCGTTCACCTCACCCCCTGAGAGGACGCGGGGCAGGCGCCCGCCTCCCGACGGCGCGCGCAGCGATCGGGCCGGGTCGGAGCCGAGGCGACCCTGCCGGACCTGCCAGGCGAAGTAGCAGCGCAGCGCAGCCGCCTTCCGGGCGATGGTGGCGCGGGCCAGCTTCCGCGTGCCGAGTGAGGCCAGATAGCGGCGCAGGTGCATGCGGTCGACGCCTTCGGGGCCCTTCACGTCGCTGCGGGCCATCCACTCGCTGAAGGCCCGCAGGTCGCCGGCGTAGGCCGTCCGGGTCGCGGCGGCGCGGCCGCCCAGCCAGGCGGAAAACCCCGGTAGATCCCAGTCGGCCGCCATGCGGACAACGGTACCGCCCCCACCCAGGGGACCCTGGGCACTAACGTCGCCGCGGAACCTTCGGGGGGTCCGCTGGGTTCGGTGAAATGGAGGACCGATGGTCTCGAGATTCGATCGTCGCTCACTGCTCGCAGGTGGCGCCGCCGCCGCCGCCGGAGTGGCGGGCGCGGGTGCCCTGGGACTGGGTCTGGACGGCATCGCCGGCGCCACCACCAACGGACCCGGCCGCAACGGTGTCAGCACGAAGACCCCCAAGCACGGGGGCTCCCTGGTGTTCGGGGTGGACGCCGAGGAGTCGGGCTTCGACCCGACCCAGGCCCGCTTCGACGAGGTCGGCGTGATGTACGCCCGCACCGTCTTCGACCCGCTCACGATCATCACGCTCAGCGGTGACTGGGCCCCCTACCTGGCGGAGTCCGTCGTGCCCAACGCCGCCTACACCTCGTGGACCGTCACGCTGCGGCCCAACCTCGCCTTCCACGACGGCACCCCGTGCAACGGTGCTGCGCTGCTGACGAACTTCCAGGCCCAGGCCAAGTCGCTCCTCACCGGCGTCGTGCTCAGCCCCACCCTGGTCTCCATCACCCAGACCAGCCCGCTGGCGGTGACCATCACCTTCAAGGACCCCTGGGTCCCGTTCCCCTACTACCTGGCCGGCGGCATCGGCGGGCAGATCGCCTACATCGCCGCGCCGTCCATGCTGTCCAACCCCAACGGCACGTCGCACCCGGTCGGCACCGGTCCCTTCATGTTCAAGGAGTGGATCCCCAACGACCATTTCACCGCCACGGCCAACCCCAATTACTGGCGCAAGGGCATGCCCTACCTGTCCGAGATCACCTTCAAGCCGATCCCCGACGAGGAGGCCCGCTCGGAGGCGCTCAAGTCGGGCACCATCGACCTGATGATCACCGACACCCCCCAGATCATCACCCAGTACCGGGGGAACAAGAGCTACTCCTACATCGACGACAGCACGCACGTCGCCGGGGAGCCCGACATGAACTGCGTCCAACTCAACTGCCTCGCTGCGCCGTTCAACAACCCCAACATCCGCCGCGCCGCCGCCATGGCCATCAACCGCACGCAGTATGCCAAGGTGATCGACGAGGGCGTCCTCCCGGTGAGCAACGGCCTCTTCGTCCCCGGCTCGCCCTACTACGCGCCCACGCCGTACCCGGCCTACAACCCGAGCCAGGCGGCCAAGTTGGTCTCGGCGGCCGCCAAGACCAACGGCGGGCCCATCTCGTTCTCGTACGGGTCGACCAACTCCCCGGCCGCCATCCGGGCCGCCCAGTACCTGGAGCAGGCATGGGGGCAGGTGGGCTTCAAGGTCACCACGAACATCGTGCAGCAGAACGACACCATCAACAACGCCCTGGCCGGCAAGTACCAGGCCCTGGGCTGGCGGCAGTTCGGGGCGGTCGAGCCCGACCTCAACTACATCTTCTGGAGCACCACCACGGTCAGCTCGGGGGCCCTCTCCATCAACATGGCGCGCAACGCCGACCCGGTGATCGAACAGGCACTGCTGGCCGGCCGGGCCAGCACCGACGCCGACGTCCGCGAGGCGGCCTACAAGACGGTGAACAAGCGCCTGGCCCTGGATCTCCCCTACCTGTGGACCGACCGGGCGGTGTGGGCCGTGATCGGCAACCCGACGGTGCAGAACTTCAACAACCCGACCACGCCGCAGGGGACACCTGCGTACGGCATGATTGGGGGCTCGGTCTGGCCGACCCAGATCTGGATCAGCTGAGCTGGAGGCCAATGAGCGGGCGCATTCTGGTCGTCGAGGACGATGAGCGGATCAGGTCCTCGATGCGCCTCGCCCTGGAGGGAGAGGGCTACGAGGTAAGGGACGCCGCCAGCGGCGAGGAGGGCCTCGACATGTTCGCCGAGGCGCCGCCCGACGTGGCGCTGATCGACCTCATGCTGCCGGGCATGGACGGCTTCGAGTGCTGCCGCGCCCTGCGGCGCAGCAGCGCCGTGCCCATCATCATCGTGACGGCCCGGGCGGACACCCACGACGTGGTGGCCGGGCTGGAGGCGGGGGCGGACGACTACGTCACGAAGCCCTTCGTCGCCAAGGAGCTGGCGGCCCGCATCCGCGCCCTCCTGCGCCGGGCCAGGCCGGCGGAGGAGGAGCCGGGAGCGCTCACCTTCGGCGAGCTCCAGCTCCTCCCCGAGCAGGGCGTGCTCCGGCGGCTCAACGGCGACGAGGTGCACTGCACGCGGACCGAGTTCCGCCTGCTGTGCGAGCTGGCGGCCAGCCCCAACAAGGTGCTGAGCCGCGAGCAGCTGCTCGACCGGGTCTGGGGCTACGACTACTTCGGCGACGGCCGGCTGGTCGACGTCCACATCCGGCGCCTGCGCACCAAGGTCGAGGTGGATCCCGCGGTGCCCCAGCACATACTCACCGTGAGGGGCATGGGCTACAAGCTGGTGCCCTGAGGTGAAGCTGGGCATCGGCGCCCGGATCACGGCCCTCTTCGGCCTCGGAGCGCTGATCCTCTCCATCATGATGGGTGGGCTGTCCTATTTCACCACCCGTCACTTCTTGCTGGCCGGGCGCGAGTCAGCGGCCCAGCACCAGGCCTTCGCCAACGCGGTGGTGATCCGCACCTCGCTCGAGTCCGGGACCACCGGCTACGTCGGGCTTCTCACCAACATCGACGCGGGGACCGACGCGCACTCCGTGCTCTACCACCGGTCCAAGGCCTACGCGTCCTCGCTGTCGGTCAACGCCTCCTCCATCCCCCACCAGCTCCGCACCGTCGTCCTCGACGGCAGGGCGGCGACGCAGACCTACCGCACCCCGGACGGGACGGCGGAGATCGTGATCGGGGTGCCGATCCCCTCCGTCCATGCCGACTACTTCGAGGTGTTCGACCTGTCCGACCTCGACCACACACTGCGCGTCCTGGGGTTGACGCTCGTCGTCGCCGGCATCATCACCACCCTCCTCGGCACGGGGCTCGGCCGCTTCGCCAGCACCCGCTCGCTGCGCCCGCTGGCCGACGTGTCCCGGGCCGCGGGCGCCATCGCCGGCGGGGAGCTCGACACGCGCCTCGACGCCGACGCGGCCGACCCCGACCTCGAGGGCCTCACCAATTCCTTCAACGCCATGGTCGACCAGCTGCAGGTGCGCATCGAGCGCGAGGCCCGCTTCAACTCCGACGTCAGCCACGAGCTCCGCTCCCCCCTCACCACGCTGGCCGCCTCCCTCGAGGTCCTCGAGGCCGACAAGGACGGGCTCTCCGCCCGCTCGCAGCGGGCGCTCCAGAACCTGAGCGACGACCTGCGACGCTTCCAGCGGATGGTGGCGGACCTTCTCGAGATGTCGCGCGCCGACGCGGGCTCGGTGGACGTGTTCCTCGAGGAGGTGAGCGTCTCGGAGCTGGTGCAGCGCTCGGTGGAGACTGGTTTCGGGCACATGGAACGTCACGCCGACGCCGCGCCCCCGGAGGTACGCGTCGAACCCGCGGTCGAGACCTGGCGGGTGGGCGTGGACAAACGCCGCTTCGAACGGGTCATGGTCAACCTGATGGAGAACGCCGACCACTACGGCGGCGGGGCGACCGCGGTCGGCATCGCCCCCGGCGACGATGCGCACGTGGAGGTCACGATCGACGATGCGGGGCCCGGCATCGACCTGCGGGAGCGCAGCAAGATCTTCGAGCGCTTCTACCGCGGGTCGGCGTCGGGGAAGCGGGGCACCGGGACGGGCACCGGGCTGGGCCTGGCGCTGGTGGCCGAGCACATGCGGGTCATGCACGGTGCGGTCCGGGTCGAATCCGCCCCCGAGGGCGGCGCGCGCTTCGTCCTCACGCTCCCCGTGCTGTCCAATGGGCACGACCCCGAGGGGGACGACGGGGACGACGGGGTCGGGGCGTGAAGCGCCGCCTGCCCGCACTCGTGCTGGCGGCGCTCGCCGTCGTCGCCACCGGCTGCGCCATCCCCACCCAGAGTTCGCCCAGCACGATGCCGCCCTCCAAGGTGCCCTTCGGGCTCCTCAACCCCCACCCGCCCACCACGACGACGACCACCCAGCCGAAGCCGACGTCCTACATCCCGGTCAACGTCTTCCTGCTCAACCCCAGCGACCAGCTCACGTCCGCCGTGCGCTACGTGGCGGCCCCGGCGCCGCTCGACGCCGTCATCCGGGCCATGCTGGCCGGCCCCTCCAGCTCCGAGGCCGCCCAGGGCATCACCACTGCGATCCCGAGCGACGTGGCGCTGCTGTCCGTGCTCCCACCGCAGAGCGGCATCGTGACCGTGAACATGAACACCGCTTTCGGCATGATCACCGGCAACAACACGGAGCTGGCCGTGGCGCAGATCGTGGCCACCGTTGTGGCCGAGAACGGCCCCACCACCGGCGTCCTCTTCGAGATCGACGGCCAGCGCACCAGCGTCCCGATCGCCAACGGCTCACAGGTGAGCGACCCGGTCTACCTCATCGACTTCCTCGGCGGGGCGGCCTGAGCGGACCCGGGTCAGCCTCGGGTCAGCCGGCGTGCTCGACGTCGCGGCGCCAGGGCAGCCGGGGGGCGCCCGACCAGAGGTGCTCGAGGTCGTAGTACTCGCGGGTCTCCTGCAGGAAGACATGCGCGATGAAGTCGCCGTAGTCCATCAGCACCCAGGTCGCATCTTGCAGGCCCTCGACGCGGACGGGTGCCACGCCGTGCGCCTCCTTGACCCCCCGCTCGATCTCCTCGACCAGGGTGCGCACATGCCGCGTGTTCTGCGCGCTGGTGATGACGAACGCATCGACCACGCCGAAGAGCTCGGTCATCCCGAGCACCACCGTCTCGTGGCCAAGCTTGGCGTCAGCCGACTCGGCGGCGGTGGCCGCAGCCGGCGGCAGCTGGACGTGCACGTCCAACCCTGGCGTCAATGGAGCACGTCCAAGATCCCCACGGTCAGCCCGAACGCGGCGGCGAGGAGGGAGCACGCGGCAACCGTCCAACGCTGGCGGGAGCGTCGGGCCACCTTGAGCTCGGCCCGACGGTCCGCCCGGGGCTGCACTCGTGCGGGGATCACACCCACGCGGGGACTGTCCGACAGCTCCGTCCACCCGGCCGGCATGGCGCTCATTCAGGGCACAGCGTACAGATTGCGGCGGCGGATGCAACGGATGACCGTCTCGGGCATCAGGGCGTCGACCGGCCGGCCCGCCGCCAGCAGGTCACGGACCTGCGAGCTCGAGACCGGGACCTGGGGGCCCTCGACCCATTCGGCCCGCCAGCCTGGGGCGATGGCCGGGACGGGCCCCGTCGGGCGGGAAACCACGGCCAGGGTGACCAGGCGCTGCAGGTCCTCGTGGCGGTGCCAGGAGGCCAACTCGGGCACGAGGTCGGCGCCGACGACCAGGAACAGATCGACCGGGCGCCCGCCCGCCGTGGCGAGGATCTCCTCGGCCGTGTCGACCGAGTAGCTCGGGCCGCCGCGGTCGATCTCGAGCCGGCTGGCCTCGGCTCCCGGGATCTCCCCCGCCAGGGCCTCGGTCAGCGCGTAGCGGTCCGCCGCAGGGGAGATCGTGCGCCGGCCCGACTTCTGCCACGGGTCGTTGGCGACCACGAGGAGCAGGCGGTCGAGGGCGAGTCGGTCGACGACCGCCCGCGCCGCGGCCACGTGCCCGGCGTGGGGCGGGTCGAAGGTGCCTCCGAAGATGCCGACGCGGGTGGGGGGATCAGGTGCCGGCAAGTTCGGCGATCACCGGCGCCAGCGTGGCCATCTCCGCCTCGTGCACGACGATGTAGCTGAAGCCGAGCTCCTCACGGCGGGCCCGCAGCATCTCGGTGATCTCCCCCACGGTGCCGATCAGGGCCAGCGGTGCGGACCTCAGTTGGTCCGGCGTCAGATCGAAGAGCGGCGCCAGTGACGCGATGACCTCGTCGGGATTGGGGACCACCTGCACGGCAACGGTCCAGCACTGGAGCTCGAGCTCGCCGGCGCGGTCCCCCGCCGCCTCCCGGGCCCAGCGCACCCGGTCGGTGTACTTCTCCACGACCGCCTCCGCCGCCACCTCGGGGCCGATGTGGCCCGCGGCCAGGCTCGGCACGACGCTCACGATGTCGGCGTACTGCCCGGCCAGCGTGAGGATCCGCTTGCCGCCGCCGCCGATGACCAGCGGCGGGCCGCCGGGCGTCACCGGCACCGGGGTCCCGGCGGCGTCGGTCACGCTGTAGTGCGCGCCGGTGAAGGTGGCACTGCCGTCGCGCCACATGGCGCGCAGGATGGCGAGGCTCTCGGCGAGACGGGCGACGCGCACCGACGGCTTCTCCATGGTGATGCCCGACTGCTCGTAGTCCGTTGTCATCCAGCCGGCGCCGATGCCGAACTCGAAGCGACCACCGGTGACGATGTCGAGCGTCGCCGCCTCCTTGGCCAGGACGACCGGATGGCGGAAGTCGTTGTCGAGGACGAGGGTGCCGACGCGCAGCGTGGTCGTGGCCTCCGCCGCGACCGTCACCGCCACCATGGGGGCCCACTGGTCGTCCAGGTGGTCCGGCACGTAGAGCGTCGAGTAGCCCAGGTCCTCGGCTTTCCGCGCCAGGTCGCGCCATGCAGCCGGGGATGCGGCGTTCGACGCCTGCAGGGCGAAGCGGAAGGCGGCCACGGGCGGCGATCCTACGGCGTTAACCTGTAGCGGTGACGAGCCCGCCCGAGACCTCCTCTTGGAGCCCCGCGTCCTGGCGCAAGTTCCCGGCGGCGCAACAGCCGGATTGGCCCGACGCCGACGCGCTCAAGAAGGCGGAGGCACGCCTGGCCACGGTCCCGCCCCTCGTCTTCGCGGGCGAGGCGCGCCACCTGACGACGGATCTGGCGCACGTGGCCAACGGCGAGGCCTTCCTCCTGCAGGCCGGCGACTGCGCCGAGTCGTTCGCCGAGTTCACCGCCGACTCCATCCGGGACAAGCTCAAGATCATCCTGCAGATGGCGGTCGCGCTCACCTACGCCGCCGGTGTGCCGGTGGTGAAGGTCGGCCGCATCGCCGGGCAGTTCGCCAAGCCGCGCACCGCCGGCACCGAGCGAGTGGGCGAGGTGGAGCTCCAGTCCTTCCGCGGCCACATGGTCAACGACGAGGCGTTCGAAGTGGAGGCCCGCCGCCCCGATCCCGCGCGACTGGTGGCCGCCTACCAGCAATCGGCGTCGACGCTCAACCTCCTGCGGGCGTTCACCAAGGGCGGCTTCGCCGACCTGTCCCAGGTGCACCTGTGGAACCAGCAGTTCGTCGCGTCGTCCACGGAGGGCCAGCGCTACGAGAGCATCGCGTCGGAGATCGACCGCGCCCTGCGCTTCATGGCGGCCTGCGGCATCGACCTCGGCGCGGAGGAGGGCCTGCACCAGGTCGACTTCTGGACGAGCCACGAGGCGCTGATCCTGCCCTACGAGGAATGCCTCACCCGCGTCGACTCCCTCACCGGTGACTGGTACGACTGCTCGGCTCACATGGTCTGGGTCGGCGACCGGACGCGCCAGCTCGACGGCGCCCACATCGAGTTCCTGTCGGGGATCAACAACCCGGTCGGGGCCAAGGTGGGACCGGATTGCAGCCCCGCCGAGGTCGTGGCCATCTGCGACCGGTTGAACCCCGACCGCCTGCCGGGCCGCCTCACCCTCATCACCCGCCTCGGCGCGGAGAGGAGCGGCGAGCTGCTCCCGGACCTGGTGCGGGCGGTGGAGGCGGAGGGCCATGCCGTCGTGTGGGCCTGCGACCCCATGCACGGCAACACGTTCACCAGCGAGGGCGGCCGCAAGACCAGGCGCTTCGACGACATCCTGGCCGAGCTGCGCTCCTTCTTCGACGTCCACCGCGACGAGGGCACCTGGCCGGGCGGGCTCCATGTGGAGCTCACCGGCGACGACGTCACCGAGTGCCTCGGTGGCGCCGAGGAGATCCTCGAGGTCGACCTCGATGCCCGCTACACGACGACGTGCGACCCCCGGCTGAACGCCCGCCAGTCGCTCGACTTAGCGTTCCGCGTGGCGGAATTCCTCAGAACTTGATCCGCCGCCTCCTCCTCGCCGTCCTCGTGACGGCGCTGCCGCTGTTGGCCGTGTTGACCACCGCCGTCACCACGTCCGCACCGCCGGCCGCGGCCGCCGCCAGCCCGACACCGGCCTACTGGCTGGTGGCGTCGGACGGCGGGATCTTCAGCTTCGGCGGGGCCTCGTACTACGGCTCCACCGGCGGCACGGTGCTCAACAAGCCGATCGTCGGCATGGCCGCCACCCCCGACGCGGGCGGCTACTGGCTGGTGGCCTCCGACGGGGGTGTCTTCAGCTACGGCGACGCCCAGTTCTACGGGAGCACCGGGAGCCTGGTCCTGAACAAGCCCATCGTGGGGATGGCCGCGGTGCCCGGTGGCGGCGGCTACTGGCTGGTGGCCTCCGACGGGGGAATCTTCAGTTTCGGCACGGCACAGTTCTACGGCAGCACCGGCGGCATCGTGCTCAACAAGCCGGTGGTCGGCATGGCGGCCACTGCCGACGGGGGCGGCTATTGGCTGGTGGCCTCCGACGGGGGGATCTTCAGCTACGGCGACGCCACCTTCCATGGGAGCACCGGCAGCCTGGTGCTGAACAAGCCGATCGTCGGCATGATCACCGGGCCGGCCGGGGCGGGTTACTTCCTCGTGGCGTCGGACGGCGGCATCTTCAGCTTCGGGACGGCCCCGTTCTACGGCTCACTCGGCGGCTTGCCGCTCAAGAACCCGATCGTGGCCGCGGCGGCGACGCCGAGCGACAACGGCTACTGGTTCACCGACACCGCGGGACTGGTGTCGAATTTCGGCTCGGCCGACTATGACGGGTCCGCGCCGCCGGACCTGTTCCGACCGATCGTCGGCATGGCGGAGGCCCCGGGGAATGGCGCCTTCGTGGGAGGGACGTACCCGTCGGGCGCGTACGGCTACGACGTCAGCTTCGCCCAGTGTGGGAACTTCCCGACAGGTGATCACCAGATCGGGATCGTGCAGGTCGGCCAGGTAAGCGGACCTTCATTGGCCGACCCGAACCCTTGCTTCGCTGGCGAGGCGGCCTGGGCGGGCGGAGGGCTCAATCTCTACGTTTACATGGGCTATGGGACATCGACCACGAACGAGCCGGGTTGCCTCGAGGACCCTTCCTGCAATGCCGGCTATCAAGCCGGCCTGTCCGCCTACACGTTCGCCGCGCAAGCCGGCGCCGGCTCCACGGCGACTCCCTGGTGGCTCGACGTCGAGTCGGCAGACGCCAACTGGTCCGGGGACCTGACAGAAAATGCTCAATTCGTGCAGGGCGCCCTCAACGCGCTGCACGAGACCGAGGGGATCCCCGACGTCGGCATTTACGCCAGCCCCGGCGTCTGGAACAGCATCGTCGGCGACTACACGCCGTCGGTCCCCTACTGGATGGCCGATTACCTGCCGTCGCCCAGCGGCCCCGGCTCCTGCGCCGACTATCAGGACTGGGTGACCAACCACGGTGCCCAGTTGCCCGGACCGCCCGAGATCGTCCAGTACGACAGCACGCAGTACGACGACGACTACGCCTGCTAGCGCCGGCACGCGGGTGTAGGTCCTGAGCCTGATGGACCTGCACTACGAGTGGCGCGGCCCCTTCGCCAATGCGGACGTGAACGCGCTGCACGCGGCCGGCTTCGACCACGCCGTCGTCGACATCGACTGGCAGCGTCAGGTCGAGTGCCACAGCCTGGGTTGGGTCTGCGCGTACGACATCGACACCGGGTACCTGGTCGGATTCGTCAACGTCGCCTGGGACGGGGGGGTCCATGCCTTCGTGCTGGACACGCTCGTGGAGACGCCGCTGCGTCGTCACGGCATCGGCCGCGGACTGCTCGAGGTTGCCGTGCGGGAGAGCCGCTCGGCAGGATGTGAATGGCTCCATGTCGACTTCGAGGACGACCTGGGGGACTTCTACGTCGGCGTTTGCGGGTTCACGCCGACCCCCGCCGGCCTCATCGCCCTGCACTGACGACGGCCCGCAACCGGTCGGCGTTCTGCTCCAAAGGGTCCCCCGCCTCGAGGACGAGATCGACACCACCCGGTGGCACCCAGGCCTCCCTCGCCTGCGCCACGTGGTCCCAGTCCAGCTCGTACCAGTTCGGGATCTGACGCTGCCGGCCCTCGACGCGGGAGCGGTGCAGCGGGGCATCGCCACACGTCGTCAGCACCACCAGGCTCGATGCCCCCTCCTCCGTCGCCACGAGGCGGGTCCCCTCCACCTCGGGAACTCGGGCCACGCCGTCGAGCACGACGGAGGAGCCGAGCCGGAGCTGGGAACGCGCCAGGGCCCACAGCAGCGACCACCCGACGCCGCGGTGCCCGCGCAGTCCCATGCTGCCGAGCACGTCCTGGAGCTCGGGATAGGGGCGCAGGCCGCTCATCGCCCAGTCGTGACCGAGGACGGGCGCCCCCAGTGCCTCCCCGGCCACCCGGGCCATGGTCGACTTACCGGTGGCCGGCAGGCCGGTGATCAGAACGAGGAGCACGCCGTCGTTCAGGTCACGGGCGTGGAGGGCTTTTCCCACACCGATACGTGCTGCACGCTCTCGCTGGTGAAGGGGCGCCGCGTCCAGCTGCCCCAGCGCTCGCGCAGCACCATCCCCGCGAGGCGCGCCATGAGATCGAGCTCGGCCGGCCACACATAGCGGTAGGGCATGGAGAACGTCTCGGCCCGGCCGTCGGCGACCCAGTAGTGGTGGGAGACGCCCAGTTGATGGGCCACGTCGATCGTGTCGAAGCCGAGCCGGTCCGGTGTGACGGTGAAGGCCATCGTCGTCTCCCCCGGCGGCAACCGGCGCAGCGGTGGCACCGCCACCTCGACGACGAAGCACCCGCCCGGCTCGAGGTGGCGGCCCGCGTTCACGAAGCACGCCACCTGGTCTTCCTGCGTCGTCAGGTTCTCGATCGTGTTGTACACGAGGTAGGCCAGCCGGAAGGTCCTCTCCACCACGGTCGTGGCGAAGTCGCCCACCGTCACCTCGATCCCCGCCGCCCCCGGCTTCGCCTGCAGCTGCGCCACCATGTCGTGCGACAGGTCGATCCCGCACACGGGCACGCCGCGCTCCGCCAGCGGCAGCGCGATCCGCCCGGTCCCGATGCCGAGCTCGAGCGCGGCCCCGTCGCCGGCCAACGCAGCCAGGAAATCGACGGTGGCACCGACGTAGGCGGGGTCGAACATCGCGGCCGAGTCGGCGTCGTAGTGCTCGGCGATCCGCCCCTCGAAATAGTTCGTCCGCACGGCACCACTGTGCCAGGCCGCCGCCCGTCGTGCGAGGGACGGGGGCCCCGAGGACGGCGCGACCTGGCAAGCTCGCGCCGTGACCAGTGGACCCGTCCCGGCGCAGCGCCTGCGCGACCTCGTCTGGCTGCGCCGCGTTCGCGACCGGATCGACCGCGAGTACGCGCAGCCGCTCGACGTCGAGGCGCTCGCCCGCGGCTCGCACATGTCGGCCGGGCATTTCAGCCGGGAGTTCAAGCGGGCCTACGGCGAGTCGCCCTACGGCTACCTGATGACCCGGCGCATCGAGCGAGCGATGGCGCTGCTCCGCCGCGGCGACCTCAGCGTCACCGAGGTGTGTTTCGCCGTCGGCTGCTCATCCCTGGGCACCTTCAGCACCCGTTTCTCCGAGCTGGTCGGGATGCCGCCCAGCACCTACCGGCGCCGGACGGCGCGTGACGCGGCGGGGCTGCCCCCGTGCCTGGCGAAGCAGGTGACGAGACCGATCAGGAATCGAGAAGCACCGCTCACGGACCCTCATTTATCATGACCGCCATGGACGTCACCATTCACTCGAGCTTCCTCCCGCACGATGATCCGGAGGCTTCCCTGGCCTTCTTTCGCGACGGCCTGGGCTTCGAGGTCCGCACCGATGTCGGCAGCGGCAAGATGCGCTGGATCACGGTCGGCCCACCGGATCAGCCGAGCACGTCGATCCTGCTGGCCCCGCCGGCCACCGACCCCGGTCTCACCGACGACGAGCGCCGCATGATCGCCGAGATGATGGCCAAGGGCACCTACGGCTGGATCCTGCTGGCCACCAAGGACCTCGACGGGACCTTCGAGCGGCTCCAGGCGAGCAGCGCCGAGGTCGTCCAGGAGCCGACCGAACAACCCTACGGGATCCGCGACTGCGCCTTCCGCGATCCTGCGGGCAACGTGGTCCGCATCCAAGAGCTCGGCTGAGCCAAGCCGAGCCCGGCCGAGGGCGCCGAGGCGGCCTCAGTCGGTCTTGATCACCAGCACAGCGCAGTGCGCGCCGTGCGCCACCGAGTTGGGCACACTGCCCAGGTAACGCCGGGCGCCCCGCATGCCCTTGCTCCCCACGACGATCAGGTCGGCCCCGACGTCCACCGCCGTGCTCAGGATCACGTCGTCGGGGTTGCCCTGTGCCGCGTGGGCCGTCACCTCCAGGCCCTCGCCGAACTTCTGCACCGCCGACTCGCCGACGCTCTGGGCCACCTCCGCGGCCAGGGCCTGGCCGATGCCGGGGTCGACCAGCGGCGCACCGCTGGCCGCCGCCATGCCGGGCCGGGGCGCCTTGACCGCCGTGACGACGTGCAGTTTCGACCCCAGTGCGCGCGCCAGGTCGGCCGCGGACTGGACGGCCCTGTCGGCGGTCGGTGAGCCGTCGGTGCCGACCACGATGAGGTTGTACATAGCTTCGTCCCCTTTTCGCCGGAGCGTTCAGCGTAGCGGGGTCCGGCCGCCCCGCCCCGTTCCACCGGCCACCCCGCCAAAAAGCCCCCTCCAGAAGTCCACGAAGTGCGCCGGCACCTCGCAGGCTCCATATATGCGGCGAGGCGGTCGTGCAGCCGGCGCGGGCCGGCGTCCATGCCCGCCGAGGCCAGCGGTAGCGTGCCGGGATGGCCGCGTTCGAGGACGTCGAGCGGATTGTCTCGGCACTGCCCGACGTGACCGAGGGTTTGCGGCACGGGAACCGGACCTGGTTCGTGGGCGGCAAGGCCTTCGCCTGGGAACGCCCGTTCTCCAAGGCCGACCTCAAACGCTTCGGCGACACGCCTCCGCCGGGCGGCCCGATCCTGGCCCTGCGCACGGCCGATGTCGCCGACAAGGAGGCCGTGCTGGCCACCGGCACCAAGGGGTTCTTCACCATCCCGCACTTCGACGGCTTTGCCGCCATTCTCGTGCAGCTAGGGACGGTCACCAAAAAGCCGCTGCGTGAGGCGATCGAGGATGCCTGGCTGGCCTGCGCTCCGGAGGCTCTGGCTCGCACCTTCCTCGGCGACACCTGATCCGCCCTCGCGACGCCGCGGCACCCCGCAGGAGTCGTTGAAGCGCAGCAGGACGAAACGGTCGGCGGAAGGCACCCACTCCCACTCGGTCATGGACGCGTGCACTATGCGTACCCACCCCCGTCGGTAGACCTCCGGGGGCACCCCCAGGAAATCGATCATCGTCGCCTCGATCACCCCCGCGTGGACGGCGGCCACCACCAGCTCCCCCGGGTGCTGGCGCAGCAGCTCCCGCACGGCACCCGATGCCCGCGCCACGAAGCTCGACCAGCTCTCGCCGCCCGGTGCGATCGGGACGGTGGGATCGACGTCCCAGTCGGGCACCGCGAACTTCTCGACCACGTCGTTCCACGCCAGGCCGTCGGCTTCTCCGGGATCCAGCTCGGAGAGATCGGCACGCTCTTGTACCGGGCCCAGCGCCGTCGGTCCCGGCCCCACCACGGGCCGCAGCCGCTCCGCCGTCTCGATGGCCCGGGGCAACACCGAGGAGTACAGCGCCGTCGCCTCGCGCAGCTCGCCGCTCTCGTAGAGGCGGTCCGCCAGCGCGGCGACCTGACTGCGGCCCATGTCGGTCAGCCCCGTGCAGCCCGTCCGCCCTCCGACGATGCGGTTGAGGTTGCACTCTGCCTCGCCATGGCGCACGAGCACGATCCGCGCCGCACCCGCTTCCGGGCGGAAGATCCGTAGCACCCCCTCGTGGGCGTGCGGGTCGCCGCCGCTGTCACCTTCGCCGACCTCGTCACCCCCATCGACCCCGCTCACGCCAGGTTTCCGACAAAGTGCTCCAGCTGGCGCAGCGTCCGGCACTCCACCACGTCGTCGCAGTGGGCGCCGTACTCCCCCACGATGGAGTCGCCCGAGCCCCAGTAGTCGCGCGGCTCGGGGTTGAGCCAGTAGACGTGGCGCGCCCGCGCCTGCAGGTCCTCGACGACCCACGACTGTGCCGCGTGGTAGTTGTTGCGGGCGTCGCCGAGGATCATGACGCTCGAGCGCGAGGTCACCTGGTCGCCCCAGCGCCGGTGGAACTCGGTCAACGCGTGCCCGTAGTCGGAGTGCCCGTCCACCCAGATGACGTCGGCCTCGAGGTTGATGCGGGCCACCGCCTCGGCCGGGTCGACCACGCCCTCGAAGAACCGCGTCACCTCGTCGATCCCGTCCACGAAGACGAAGCTGCGCACCTTGGAGAACTGCGACGAAATTGCGTACACGAGGTGCAGGGTGAAGCGTGCGAAGCTCGCCACCGATCCCGAAATATCCGCGATCACGAAGATCTCGGGCTTGGCCGGCCGCGGATGGCGGAAGCGCGGCTCAATGGGCACGCCGCCGGTGGAGAGCGAGCGCCGCATGGTGGCGCGGAAGTCGAGCGGGCCCTTGCGGCCGTGGCGGCGCTTGCGGGCCAGCCGCACGGCCAGCTTGCGCGACAGCGGCTGGAGGACCCGGTGCAGCATGGCCAGCTCCTCGCGGGTGGCGTGCATGACGTCGATGTCCTCGGGCAGGGGCTTGCGCACCGAGCGCGCCAGCGCCTCGGCGCCGCGGTCCTCGACGAGCCGGCGCCGGATCTCGGTCTCGACGGAACGGCGGAACTTCTCAATACGGGCCTTGAACTCGTCGGCGGCCAGGCGCTCCTCCAGATCCGTCAGGGAGCCCCCGGCGGCTCCCGCCTGGGCCTGCGCCATCAACCGCTCCAGGACGGCATCGAGATCGAGGTTCCGCAGCGTGCGGTAGAGGTAGTAGGTCCCGCCGACCGGGCGTCCGGGCTCCATGCCGGCGTAGCGGTCCACGGCGTTGCGGGCCACCATGTTCATGAGGCCGGCGTCGGCCGACAGCAGCGACTTGAAGAGCATCTCGGCCAGCTCCTCGGGCGTCATGCCCTCGCCCCCGCCGCCGCTCTGCCACGAGCGCCGCTGCCCCGGCGCGGCGCCCGGCCCGGACTGCTCGCCGTCGAGCTCGTCGCCGTCGGCGCCCTCCTCCTCGCCCTCGGCACCGCCGGATCCGCCGGTCCGCACGGCGAAGAACACCTCGAAGGCCGTCTCGAAGGCCCGCCAGTGCGAGGACGACTTCACCAGCGTGGCGGCCAGCGCGTACTTCAGTGCCTCGCGGTCCTCCAACGGGATGTGCTTGACCGCCTCGGCCGCATCGAGGTGCTCGGTGAGGGAGACGGGCAGCCCGGAGCGGCGCAGCTCGGTGACGAACCCGGACAGGAGGTCGAGCACGGCCTCAGCCCGGGGAGGCCGACAGCAGCTCCTTGGAAGCCCGCTCAATGTCGACTTGGTACTTCAGCAGGATGTGCAGCGTCTCCTTGGCACCGGCGGCGTCGATGGTCTGCACGCCGAGCAGCACGAGGGTGCGGGCCCAGTCGATGGTCTCGGAGACCGACGGCGCCTTGCGCAGCTCGAGGGTGCGCAGGGAGCGCACGATGCGCGCCACCTGGTCGGCCAGCTCCTCGGTGATGCCCGGCACCTTGGTCCGCACGATCTCGCGCTCGCGCTCGAGGTCCGGGTAGTCGATGTGCAGGTAGAGGCAGCGGCGCTTGAGCGCCTCGGAGAGCTCTCGGGTGTTGTTGGACGTGAGGAACACCATGGGCAGCTGGGTGGCCCGCACCGTGCCGAGCTCGGGGATCGACACCTGGTACTCGGAGAGGATCTCGAGCAGCAGGGCCTCGGTCTCGAGCTCCACGCGGTCGACCTCGTCGACCAGTAGCACCACCGGCTCGGTGGCCCGGATGGCCTCGAGCAGAGGCCGGGTCAGGAGGAAGTCCTCCGAGAAGATGTCCTCCTCGAGCTCGGACCAGCTCGGCCCCTCCTCCTCGGCCTTGCCGTGCTCGCCCGCCTGGATCCGCAACAGCTGCTTGCGGTAGTTCCACTCGTAGAGCGCCTTGGACTCGTCGAGCCCCTCGTAGCACTGCAGGCGGATGAGCCTCGCCCCGGTGAGCTCCGCCACCGACTTGGCCAGCTGCGTCTTGCCGGTCCCGGCCGGGCCCTCGACGAGCACCGGCTTGGCCAGACGGTCGGCCAGGTACACCACGCCGCTGATCGACTCGTCGGCCAGGTAGCCGACCTGGGCCAGGCCGCCCCGCACCGCGTCCAGGGACTCGAACCGGGGGGGACCGCTGTCCGGCAGACCCAGTGCCGCACTCGCCTCGCTCACCGACGCACCTGCCCGTCACCACGCACGATCCACTTCAACGTCGTCAGCTCCTTCACTCCCATCGGTCCGCGGGCATGCAGCTTCTGGGTGGAGATCCCCACCTCGGCGCCGAGCCCGAGCTCCTCGCCGTCGACGAACCTCGTCGACGCGTTCACCAGCACCGCCGCCCCGTCGACCTCGGCCACGAAGCGGTCGGCCGTGGCCACGTCGGAGGTGACGATCGCCTCGGAGTGACCCGAGCTGTACCGCGCGATGTGCTCGATCGCGTCCCCCACATGGTCGACCATCCCGATCGCCACCACCGGTCCCAGGAACTCGGTGGCGAAGTCGTCCTCCAGCGCCGGCACCGCGTCGGGCACGTGCGCCCGCACGCGCTCGTCCGCCCGGATCTCCACCCCCGCCGTGGCCAGGGAGGCCGCCAGCCGGGGCAGGAAGTCGGCCGCCACGTCCGCGTGCACCAGGATCGTCTCCACCGCGTTGCAGACGCCGAACCGGTGGGTCTTGGCGTTGACCGTCAGCTCGTGCGCCATGGCCAGGTCGGCGGCGCCGTCGATGTAGATGTGGCAGTTCCCGTCCCCGTCGAGGACATAGGGCACGGTGGCGTGCTCGATCAGCGACGCGATGAGCGCCTGCCCACCGCGCGGGATCAGGCAGTCGATGAAGCCGCGCAGCCGCATGAAGGCGACCGCCGTCTCGTGCGAGGTGTCCTCCACCAGGGCGACGGCGTCCTCGGGCAGCCCGGCCTTGACCGCGGCCTGGCGCAGCAACGCCACGACGGCCCGGTTCGACTCGATGGCCGACGAGGAACCGCGCAGGAAGGCTGCGTTGCCGGCCTTGAGGCAGAGCCCGGCGGCGTCGCTCGTGACGTTGGGCCGGTTCTCGTAAATGACACCGACCACGCCGAGGGGAACCCGCACCCGCGAGACGCGCAGCCCGTTGGGCCGCACCCAGCCCTCGATCACCTCACCGACCGGGTCGGGCAGGCCCGCGACCTTGCGCAGGCCGCCCGCCATGCCCCCCACGCGTTCGGGGGTCAGGCGCAGCCGGTCACGGGCGGCCTCCGCCATGCCGGCCGCCTCGGCCCGTTCGAGGTCCGCCCGGTTGGCCTCCACCAGCGCCGGGGCCTCCTGCTCGAGGAGGTCGGCCGCCAGGCAGAGCGCATCGTCGCGCACCGAGCTCGGCGCCCGCGCCACCACCCGGGCGGCCGAGCGGACGCGGCCCGCGAGCTGCTCCAACGCGGGCGAAGTCATCGGGTCAGGTTACAAGGACGAGGTCGTCCCGATGGACGACGACCTGGCTGCGCCGCCCCATCCACTCGTCCGCCCGCTCCGCGTGCACCCGGACCAGGCCCTTGGCGAAGACGACCCCGTCGGGCCCCGCGACCTCGACCGCATCGTCGGGCCGGAAGCCACCCGTCACCCCGGTGACGCCGGCGGCCAGCAGCGAGCGCCCGCGACCGGTCAGTGCCGCCTGCGCCCCCTCGTCCACCGTGAGGCTGCCCGCCGAACCGAGGGCGAAGGCGATCCAGAGCTTGCGGGCCGAGAGCCGGCTCTCCCGGGCCCGGAACACCGTGCCCACGCCGGCCTCGCCGGCCAGCGCCGCGGCCAGCACGCCCGGTCGCCCGGCGTCGGCGATCACCGTCCGCACCCCCGACCAGGTGGCGATCTTGGCCGCCGCCAGCTTCGAGGCCATGCCGCCGCTGCCCAGGGTGCTCCCGGGTCCGCCGGCCAGGCGCTCGAGCTGTTGATCGATCTCGACGACCTCTTCAATGAGCGACGCCTCGGTGTCGCGCCGCGGATCGGCCGTCAACAGGCCCGGCGCGTCGGTCAACAGGACCAGGAGCTGCGCGCCCACCAGGTGGGCCACCAGGGCGGCGAGCCGGTCGTTGTCGCCGAAGCGGATCTCCTCGTCGGCGACGGCGTCGTTCTCGTTGACCACCGGCACGACGCCGAGGTCGGCCAGGTGCCGCAGCGTCCCCCGCGCGTGGAGGTACTGGGTGCGGTGCACGAAGTCGAGCGGGGCGAGCAGGACCTGGCCGGCCAGCAGGCCGTGCGGCTCCAGGCCGTCCTGCCACAGGCGCATGAGCCGGTGCTGGCCCACCGCGGACACGGCCTGCAGCACGGCGGGGTCCGAGGGCCGCTGCCGCCCGCGGTCGAGAGCGTCCCAGCCGGCCGAGATCGCACCGGAGGTGACCACCACCACCCCGTGCCCGGCGTTGCGCGCCGCGGCCAGCTCCCCGCAGAGCCGCGTCACCGTCTCGGTCGTCACCGAGGACGAGCCCACCTTGACGACGGCGATCACTGCTCCTCGCCCCACGTGAAGGTCATGGCTCCGACCGTGATCTCGTCCCCCTCGCGGGCACCCGCCCGTGCCAGGGCGCGGTCCACCCCGAGGCGACGCAGTCGCCGCACCACCTCGGCCTGCGCCCCCTCGTCGTTGAGGTCGGAGAGCGCCACGGCGCGCTCCGCCGCCCGCCCTTGCACCACCCAGGCGCCCGTCCCCGCCCGCTGCACCGCGACGCCCTCGGGGAGGGGCCGGTGCACGATGATCTCGCTCGAGGCGGCGACGGCCGCCTCCGCCCGCGCCTCCTGTACCAGCGGGGCGAGGCGTGCCACCAGCGCGCCGACGCCGGATCCGGATGCCGCCGAGAGCACCATGTCGCAGACGTCCTCGTGGTCGTCGCCCACGTCGGCCTTGCTGCCCACCACGATCCGGGGGCGCTCCAGGAGCTCGGGCCGGTACGAGCCCAGCTCGGAGAGCAGGACGCGCCGCTGCTCCGCAGGCGACACACCCCCGGCCGCGGGCGCGCCGAGGTCGAGGAGCACTACCAGCACGCGGGCGCGCTCGATGTGGCGCAGGAACTGGATCCCGAGTCCCTTGCCCTCCGCCGCGCCCTCCACCAGACCGGGGATGTCGGCCACGACGAACTCGGTGCCGTCGCGCAGTCCGCCCACCCGGACGACGCCGAGATGCGGCTCCAGCGTGGTGAAGGGATACGCCGCGATCTTGGGCTTGGCCGCGGACACCGTCGAGATCAGCGTCGACTTCCCGGCATTGGGGAACCCGACCAGGGCGACGTCGGCCATGAGCTTGAGCTCCATGTCCAACCAGAACTCCTGCCCCTTCTCCGCCTGCTCGGCGAAGGCGGGAGCCCGGCGGCGGTTGGAGAGGAAGCGTGCGTTCCCCCGGCCGCCCTGGCCCCCCTCGGCCACCATGAACCGCACGCCGTCGGAGTCGAGGTCGCACACCACGGCGCCGGAACGGTCCCGCACGACGGTGCCGACCGGCACGGGCACCACCAGGTCCTTGCCGCGGGCGCCGTGCTTCTTGGAGCCCGAGCCGTGCACGCCGTCGGTCGCCCGGCGGAAGGGGTGGTCCCGGAAGCCGAGCAGCGACGACTCGTTCACCGAGGCCACGAGCCACACGTCCCCGCCGTGCCCCCCGTCGCCGCCGTCGGGCCCGCCACGGTCCACGTGCGCCTCGCGGCGCCACGAGACCGCCCCCGCCCCCCCGTCGCCGGCGCGCGCGTGCAGTTGGGCCTGGTCGACGAAGCCGGACATAGGGGGGAAGCCTACGAGCCGAGCAGTCGGCGGGCGCGCTGGCCCACCTCGGCGCGGGCACGGTCACCGTCGATGGTGGTGCAGCGCCCTTCCTCGACCACCTGCGCCCCACCCACCCAGACGTCGGTCACCAGATAGCCCGCCCCCGCCCAGACCAGGTGGCCCAGCAGCTCGGCGTCGTTCACCGACGGGGTGAAGCGGGCGTCGTCGGTGCGCAACCGGATGACGTCGGCCGGCCGCCCTACCTCGAGTGCGCCCACCGGGAGGCCGAGGGCTTCCCCGCCGCCCCGGGTGGCCAGCCGCAGCGCGGCGGCGGAGCTCACCACGTCGGGATCCGCCGCGGTGGCGCGGGCCAGCAGCGCAGCCAGGCGGAGCTCGTCCCACAGGTGCAGGTCGTCGTTGGACGCCGGTCCGTCGGTGCCCAGACCGACCCGGACCCCCCGACGGAGGAGCTCGCACAGCGGGGCGATGCCCGACCCCAGCTTCCCGTTGGAGCCCGGGCAGTGCGCCACCGCCACGTCGTGCTCGGCCAGCAGCCCGAGGTCGGCGTCGTCGAGCCACACGGCGTGCGCCGCCAGCACCCGTCCCTCGAGGACCCCCTCGGCCGCCAGCAGCGCCGGCGCGCTCATGCCGTAGCGCGCCTGCACCTCCTCGCACTCGGCTGCGGTCTCGGACAGGTGGATCTGCACCAGGGCATCGCGCGCAGCGCGCCTCGGCGGCGATGGTCCGCAACCCCTCGGGCGGCACCGTGTAGACGGCGTGGGGCCCGAAGCCCACCTGGATCCGCTCGTCCTTCCCCGCCATGGCATCGAACAGGTCGCAGGCGCCGCCCAGGAGCGCCTCCCAGCTGCTCCCCGGACCGGCGTCGGGCACGTCGAAGATGGCCGGTGTGTAGAGCGTGCGGATGCCGGCGTCGCGCACGGCGTCCACCACGGGCACCGGATGGCGGTACTGCTCACACGTCGTGGTGGTGCCGTTGCACAGCAGCTCGACCGCGCCGAGCGCCATGCCCCAGTACACGTCCTGGTCCTCGAGCAGCGCCTCGCGCGGCCAGACCGACTCGCGCAGCCAGCGATGGAGCGGGAGCCCGTCCCCCGCACTGCGCACCAGGGCCATGGGCGAGTGGCCGTGGCAGTTCACCAGCCCCGGCATCAGCAGGCCGCCGAGCCGCCGGACCTCCGTCCCGGACGCGGGTGGTTCCTGCCACGGGTCACCGACCCAGGAGATGAGGCCGTCGTCGATCTCGACGGCGCCGGGTGCCAGCACCCGCTCGGTCGCGTCCACCGTGAAGACGGCGTCGGCCTCGAGCCGCAGGGTCACGGCGTCCCGACGTAGAGCCGGTCGGACAGGTCGGGCGAGACCCGAATGGCCCCGGCGGCGCCCTCCACCGTCACCTCCAGGTTGCCCTCGGGGTCGCGCTCGCCCACCCGGGCCACCGCCCCGGGGATGAATCCGCCCTCGTCAAGCAGGGTCAGCGAGCCGAGGTTCAGCTCGACCTCCTCGCTGATGCGGAAGAGGCGTACCCGCTCGCCCGCGATGACCTCGGCCAGCGGGCGCACCGGCACCGACGGCGCCGGCGAGTGCGACCCCGGGATCGGGTTGCCGTGCGGGCAGGTGGCGGGGTCGCCCAGCAGTTCCACCAGGCGGGCCTCGACGTCGTCGGAGATCACGTGCTCCCAGCGGCCCGCCTCGCGGTGCACCTTGTGCCACTCCAGGCCGATGACGTCGACCAGGAGCCGCTCGGCCAGCCGGTGCTTGCGCACGACCTTCTCGGCCAGGGCGCGCCCGCTCTCGGTCAGCGAGAGCCGCCGGCCGTCCCGGGTGACGTACCCGTCCTCGATCAGCCGCTCCAGCATCTCCGAGACCGACGGGGCGGACCGGCCGAGCCGCTCGGCGATGCGGGCCTGAATGACCGGTACCCCCTCCTCGGCCAGGGACAGCATCGTCTCGAGGTACTCCTCGACGGGCGGGTGGTACTCCTGGGGGTGGCGGCCCGGTCCCCCCCGCTCAGTCATGACAGTGGTCGGCCGCGGGCGGCACGTCGAGCGCCGGGTTACGATCGAAGAAACCGAACGGGATCAGCGTGAACCCCGTGTACTCGACCGGCATGACCGGCCAGTCCTCGGGCCGGGGGATGTGGGTGACGCCGAAGGAGTGCCAGAGCACGACGTCGGTGTCGACGAGCGGACGGTTCGCCGCCGTCCAGGTGGGCAACCCCGCGCCGCCGCCGTGCTGGTTGGGGTAGTCGCCCGCGGCGCGACGCTCCTCGGGGTCGAACGGCGTCACCCACAGGTTGTGTGAGGCGAAGGCGGCCCGGCGCCCGACGCTCGAGGTGGGATCGGCCAGCAGCGTGGGCGTCGAGCCCGGGAGGAGCTTGTAGGCGGTCGGCTCTCCGACGCCGTTGCGACAGGATCGGTTGGCGATGCGCCAGGTGCGGCTGCGCGACGGGTCGACGTCGCGTCGGGCGGCCGACTCGCTGCCCAGCAACGTCGCCGTCGTCCCG